>CP000781.1:0-600000 GCA_000017645.1 Xanthobacter autotrophicus Py2 | reverse complement strand
AGCACCCAGATCCCCTCAGGAGCCGGGCGCGGACTGGTCCCTGTCTATGCTGTCGAGGACCGTCTTCGCTCGATCAAGATTCTGCTGAAGGATGCTTCGTTGAAGCGTGGACAGCCGCTTCTCCTTCAACAGGTCTGCGGCCTCCTGCGCGGACCGCGCCCATGCTGGCCGGTGCATGGAGGTGATGCAGGCATTTGGGCAGAGGGTCGGCTGGCAGAGTGCGGTCAGCGGACCTTTGGCTCCGGTGGCCTGCTTCAGGCAGACGGCCGTGCCGGGATCGAAGAAGCAATCGGCCAGCACGCCGACATGCAAGGTCCGTGCGAGGCTCGCGAGCATGGTTCGCAGTCGGGCACGATCAGCGATCATGGCCGGAAGCGGTCCGAGATGGTCCGATACGCTGTCGAGCGTCTTCGCGATACGTGCCGCCGCAGGCCCGGACAGCTTGGCCCCGGCCTGCCGCTCGTCGAAATAGATCAACAGGTCATCGAGCTGGCCGAGACTACGCTGGCTCTCGACTTCGGCCCGAAAGCCGGATCGGCTGGAGCCGGCATAACCTTCGAACGCCGCGACGGAGGCATGCTTGTACTGGATCATGCCGGCGATGGTGCCGAACGGACGGTTGGCGATGTGCCATGCAATCGTGCGCCTGAACTGGCGTGTCGTGATCCGCCAAGGCTGATCACCAGGCCCATTAGGGACCGCCGGCGTGTCCGGGGTGCCGAACAGGTCGTTGAGGTGGTCGCGGAAGTGATTGAGTTGACGGACGATCTCGGCGGAGAGGTGGTCCTTGCAAACCGTTTTGGCAGCGAGTACCGGCCAGAGTGTTGGCAGCCCACGGGCGGATGCGGCTCGGAACGACAGGCGTTCCAGAACCTCGACAGCTCTGGCGACAGGTTCGATGGTGACCCACTCGGCAGGCTCACCCCGGGCGGACTTGCCTTTATAAGCGACGGATCGCACGCGGTGGCGCATGATCATGCCGTCTTCGCTGCGCGCCAGGGAAAGACACCCACGCTGCATCGCCTGGACTTCGCAGTCCCGCATGCCGGTCAGATAGGCGCAGACGATATAGGCCGCCGATTGCAGCATGCGCTCTTCCGCCGCGAGAGTCTTGGCGTCGAAACGAGGCCGCCAGGGCTTACCGGTCTCGGGCAGAATGGCGATCAGCGTATCCATACCGCCGGTCTCGACACCGAGTTCAAGCACGGCAGCTCTGATCTCGCGTGGAGCACCACCCGCGAGTTGAATGTGCATCTTCGGATCGACTTGCGTGTCGATGCCGATATGCAGATGAATCAGGTGGGCGTTGACAGGTGGCGACAACTCCCCCGTCGCCGGGTGCCGGAGAAAGGTGCCATTATGGGCGGTGCCCCAGATCGGAACCCCGCGACCTTCACTGCGAAGCCGGGCGAAATAATCCTCAAGCCGGTTGCGCTGCTCGCGCCGTCGGCCATGACGGTCGAGGGTGCTGTCCCGCTCGATAAGCATGGCGCGATGCGCTTCGAGACAATCCATCTCCTCGCGGGCCGTGAAGATATCGGCAGCAAACTCGGTGATGTACCGGATCGACCAGGACAGCAGCGGGGATATGATTGGTTCAGGAATACGCGGCGTCCGGTTCTCACGAACGTGACGATAGCCCGCGACGCGCGCAGGTGCGCGTCCGGCCCAAGGTTGGAATGCCAGGCCGCCAGAGGGAAGATAATCCCGCAAGACATGGAGGTCGAAAGGGATCTCCAGCAAGTGAGCGACGATGATCGGGCGACGGGTACGATCATCCCTGAGATGGCGGGCATATCGGTCCAGAAGGGACTGGTCGACCCGGTGTAGATCGACAACGCCAAGTTCATCGCGCACGAAATCGAAGAAGCGCCGCGCGCGGTTGAACATCTGCCGGACGCTTCCTGGAGGAAGTATCTTGCGGTGACCGGGCAGATCGACGTTGAGCCGGGCATAGAGAAGTTCGCGCAGTGCCTCGCGGACACCCACGTCCTCGACCGACGTGAAATGCACGGTGACGTGACAGCGGCGGGCGTTCTCACGAAACACGGCCGGTCCAAGATCCCAGCTTGGATCGCCGTAGCGAGAGAGGGAATCCCGATCAAACCCAGGCTTCAACGGAGCGGTTGCAAGAACCGGGCGCTGATCGAGTTGCCGGAAGTTGGAATCTGCTGGCGACAATCCCTTCATTGCCGGGCCTCCGGCGGCAGATAAAGCGCATGCACTTCCGCCTCACGGCGGGCTGCGGCAACCATGCTCTCGGGAAATGCCGGCAGAACCTGCCCGGCAATGCGAGCATGGGCGCGGCCAAACTTCATCGCCCAGTCTGAGGCGGAAAGACTGGCCCGTTGCTCCTCGATAAACTGCTGGAACGCGATGATCGCTGGCAGCTTGCGCGCGGTGATGACCGCATTGCGGCACTCCAGACAGCCCCAGAACGGTTGCGGGCAAGGTGCCCCCGGCGCCCCGAAGGGACTACGATCAAAACCAGAGCATGCCGCCAGCCAAACGTCCTGCTCGCCACGCAGGATACTGTCGCGTTCCTCATGCTCTTCAGGCGCTGCATCGCATTGCCGCCAGGACTCTTCATCAGCAGGTGCCAGAATAATCGGGGCGGCCGCTGTCACGACCTCCGAAAATGCGTCGGCAATGGTGGCTTCGTGCAGCGGCCGCAGCGAAGGGATATCCGCGTAGTGGCGAGCGGCGATCTCTGGCGTATGGCCGATAGCGAAACGGGCCATGTGGCCCTCGGTCTTCAGATACCAGAGCGCCTTGTGGGTCTTGCGCAAACGGGAAAGAACGAGGCGGAGCGGCTCACCATCGTCATCAACGAGATCATGCCCCTTTATCCATCTGGCTACGAGTTCCTGCTGATGCTCCAGACCTGCGCGAAGCTGCTTCCGCCCGGTGTAGTAATAGAGCCAAAGGTTCTCGCTCGGCACGAACTGCCGTGTGAATGCCGTTGCCTCGATCAGCTTACGGATCAGACCGCCCGGTGTTCCGATCCCGCCGTCACGGACGCGAATGCGTTTGTGCTCAGCGCCGCGGGCACGGCGCTTCACATAGGCGATCTCGATCGTGCCGGGTCCGGGGTTCTGAAGGCAGTCGATCGTCAACGCTTTGCAGCACTCGATCTCAAGGCCGGTCTCCAGTGACATGAAGGTCAGTAGAGGCGGAATATCCATTGCTCGCAGATGGAAACATGCGTGCAGATCCTCAGCCAGGTTCGAGACTGGAAGACCGCGCCGCAGCCTCATGAAATAGAGGCTCTTGAACGCGCGGTCCCCACTGCTGAGCCTGCCGGAGGCGACGATCCGGGCATTAGCCTCATCGGTCACTCTGCGAAGGTTGGGATAGTTGTCGTCTTCATCGAGCGGCTTCCCGATCCGCCGGAATATCCTGGCGATATCGCCACGGGCAGCGTCCCGAAGCTGCCGCGCGACAAATGGGCTATAGGCGTCACGCGGTCGGGATCGTCCGGCCGATTGTGCGCTGGTGTAGCTCAACCGATGACGAACCCCTTCATCCAGAAGGCCAGGCTGGTCGGCGTCGATCGAGCGCAGAGCGAGGATGGCTTTGGCGAGAACAGTGTGCCGGTGGATCGGGGTCAACCCGCCGGCTTCGAGGAAATGCTCATACCCATCGATATCGGCTACGCGCAGATCGGTGATCGTCTTGGCCGCGGAGTGCTCGCGCAGATATGAAAAAAACCGGAGATAAGCCTGCAGATGCTGCTTGATGGTGGTGCGTGCGCCGAGCGATCCGCCAAGCTCGGACTGCCGCCGGAGGGCACCTGCGAAAGCAACGGCGATGGCTCGCGGACGCTCGCCGACAAGATCAACCTCGACGGTTCCGCCATAGCGCGCCTCGATGTTGAAGCGCAGACCGAGCACCGGATCACCGGCGTGCGGGGGAACTGCGCCATCGGCGGGCGCAAAGCGCACCGAGGTTCCCTTGCGCGGACGCCTCCTCATAGCGTGGCCTCAGAAGGGAGCAGCCCAAGGAGTTCCTCGACAGCCGCATCGACGGTATCGGCGCGCGTCGCTATGTGGTCGAGGTAAATATAGGTCGTTGTCAGGCTGGCATGGCCGAGAAGCCGTTGCACCTGCTGGAGAGGATCACCGAGCATCTGCCGGTATCCTTCCATCGAGCCGGCAGGAAGCGCAGCGTCACGGATACGGTGCTGAATGAGCATCGCCAGCATGTGAACGGCAAAGGTGTGGCGGAGCTGGTGCGGGCTGATGTTGATATCTAACCCGAAGGACCGGCACCGGCTGGAGGCGCGGGCGAAAATGACTTCCCACGAGTTCGGCTGCACCGGCATGCCGACCTCCGAAAGCCACAATGCCGCCGGTTCGCTCGGCGTGCCGTCGCTGTCGCAGACAATAATCCGGCAACGTTCCTCGGGGTCGAGCAGATCGAGAGCGATATCCCCACCGTCCAGCAGTCGCAGCCGGGCCGCGTGCCGCTCGCGATGAACGAAGATCGGACGGTCGATCGACTGCCATCCTGACCGCTGCTGAAACTTCGTGATGGCATGAGCACGCTCGACATCGACATAGGCGCGCACCTGTTCGAGCAGTCGAGCGGGAACGAGGATCTGGCGACCGCGATCGCCCTTGGTCTGGGCATCCGGCAGGTCCAGCCAGACCTGACGGCCCGGACGCTGATCGGCGAAAACGAGATCGGAGGTGAAGAGGGATGATGCTTCTTCCAGCCGAAGCCCTGTGGTCACGAGGAGATCGGCGAACAACGCATTGCGGATACCGTTGCGATCGCGGGCGCCGGGGCGTGTGCGGCCGTCAGGCAAAAGCGCCTTGAGGCCGACATCCCGAAAGCGCCGATAGTCCTCGAGCGTGACGAAACTGACGTCCGCTCGACGCGCGGCAGGTTCATAGGCATCGTTCCGCGCTGCCACCTGCGACCGGCGCCCAGCGTACCCCTGCCTCCAGACCGAGCGATGCGTGAAGGGTGCTTCTGCAATCAGTCCTTCCTGCACACCCCAGCGATATAGCCGATCGAGACAGGCAACGGCGCGATTCCAGGACGCAGCGGAAATGCGTTGTCCCGCGTCGGCGCGGCGGCGGACGCGATGATAGGCAAGGACGTCATGCCGGTCGGCTTGCCATATCGTCTTGGCGCAGGCTTCCGAAAGAAAACGAGCCCAGACCAAAACATCGTAGCCATAGGCACGAAGGGAATGGCGTGAGCGAACGCCGTTGAGAGGAAGATCGCGAAAAAAGCGATCCAGAGCAGGATCGTATAGCGCCCCGTCCTGGAGGATCATCGGGACATGGGCATCAACGCCATCCGCTGATCTGCGCTCCTGAATCGTAATGCTTAGAGCTGCGATTACAATGTCCACAAGTTGTTCAACCTTCCCCCCGACCCCCTTCCGGGGAGCCCAGCATCAACGAAGGAGTTCAACTTGCCCGGCGCTATCCAGGCCGGCCTCCGCCAGCTATGTGGGAGCGCTGCGGCCGGCCTGGATAACGCCTCCGTCAGTCCTGTTGCATCGACATCAGCAGCACACTGGCAATCGGTGCAGACTGTCAAGATAAGGCGACCAGTTCCTCGCGGGCGTAGCCCGCATCGCCGAAGCGCTTGCGCCCGAGGTCGCGGTCAAGGCGCGTTGCGTGCCGGGTCCAGTGCGTCGCCTCATGGGCGAGCGTTGCGTAGTAACCCTCCGCATCGCGGAAGGCTTCGAAGGGCGGCATCTGGATATAGTCCAGGGCCGGGCTGTAATAGGCGCTGTCCCCGCCATGGCGGATATCAGCGCCCGTGGCGGCGAAGAAGGTTTCGGCATGGGCGATACGCTGCGCGGGATTGTCGGCGGGTTGCGCCGAGGCGTGAACGCGCTCCGGCAGGCCGTCAATCTGCTCGACGTTGAAGACGGTGTAGGCCTTCAGAAAGGGGATGCTGCGCTCCACATCGTCGCCGGTCGCCTCGTCGGTTTCGGTACGGCGGATGGCGTTGGCGTAGACGACCGGGGAGCCCTTCTCGCCCTTGCGGACGCAGCCGCCCAGTTCGATGGCCTGCCGGAAGGTCATCCAGATCGGCGCGGTGTAGTGGCCGGACATGGCGGACGCCCAGAGCGTCAGGACGTTGATGCCCGCATAGGGCTCGCCGTTATGGCGCAGGGGCCGGGAGACGTGACCGGCGGCGTGAGCGGCGTTCCAGGGTTGGGTCCAGGGTTTCACGCCCTGTTCCAGGGCTTCGATGATCTGGTTGGTGATGCGGCTGTAGATGTCCTGCCGCGGGGTTTCGTTGTGGGCCGGCATGATCCTGCTCCTTTGCGCTGGGGGTTTTCCTCAAGACGCGGGCAGGAAAGGCCGGGCGATTGAGCCGGCGGGTCAGGCCCTAACACGGTCCCGGCCAAGGGCCGGGAGTGGTGCGGGCGGGGTTTGACCGGGCGGCGCGCCTGGCCAGACGATCGCGGCGAGATTTGAGGAAATACCCGGCGCCGGGAGCAGCCGGCGGTGCGGATCACATTTGCCCGCGGGAGGACGTGTGCCTCACGCCGGAGCCCGATGGAGGATGAAATGGACAGCCGCTTGCACTATAGCCTGCTGCGCTACGACGCCATGGCGGGGCTGGTCTCATGGACGGACGAAGCCGATCCCGGGCGAGAAGAACGTGACCGCCGCGCCTATGACCGGGAGTATGGCCTGATCCGTCAGAACGGGCAGGACTATACTTGCTACGGCCGCGTGGTCAGGTTTCTGACGGAAGTCTGCGGGCACTCCTTCGACGAGTCCGTTGACGGCCTGGTCGAGTATGTCCGGGAGCAACCCACGGGAGGCAGGCGAATGGACCTCGATGCAGGGAGGGAAGCGCAGCAAATCCGGGCCAATGGCGGCAATATCATCGAGGCGCTGTTCAGCCTGAAGGTCGGTCGCCTGATCGATCGCGACGATGACTTTGCGCTCGACTACAATTGGCAGGTTACGCGACGCCTCATGGGGTTGCGAGGCCGCCATCGCCGCCGGAGCGCGCGGCGTCTAGCCCCGGCCCTGCCCCGTTAGGGCGCTGAGCCTTCGCGCAAACGTGGAAGAATGCTCGGCGGCAACCCTCCGCCCGAGTGCAAGGCCAGCCCGGCGGGAATCCTGAAGGACTCCCTTTGCAAACATAAAATCCATCTCGCGAGGGGCGAGCCACGCGATTGTGGTGTCTACATTCACCAGCGCCGCCTCGTATTCACCTTGAACTGTCTCACGGACAGCAGCCAGTACAGGTATTAAAACGTGGTCGCGGGGCTCAGAATCGCCATTCCCTTGCAAATGAAGGAAGAGACGCACGACTGACCGCAGATAGCGTAGTATTTCGTCATCGAGATCCTCGTTGAGGCGCCTGAACGCATCCACGCTGCGCTCCTCGTATTCGCGAGGATAGGAAGAAAGTATCTGCTCGGCATCGTTGCTCTCATCGCGAATCTCAAGGATTCGATCAATGCCAAGATGGGCTTCCGCGAGATCAAAAGGGTTTTCGGACCTCAGATAAATCGCGGTCGTTTCGATCGCGCCGCCAGGATTGAAATAGGTCATGAGAGCGCGCGTCGTTTCGACCAGAACGCGCCTGACCCCGCCGAGAAACAACTCGATCGTCTGGACCCGGTAAACCCAGCAATCGACGAGCGGATGTTCCGCCCGAAAGGATTGCCGCCTCGCTTCGAGCATCGCCAGCCGGTGCGGATCGTCCTGGGGACGCCCACACCATTCCGTGTCGTCAAAATCGTCGTCCGTGTCGCCCATAACCTTCGCTCCTGACCAAAACGCAATTCGCTCGACCGAAGGAACTCGCGGAGCAGCTTTTGGCCATCAGACACCATCGCCCGATGTCCCAAAGCTTATGACAAAGACACCTCTACGCATCTGATAGATTGATATACTTCTTACCGCACCTTTGTGCCTTCGGTCATTTTCCATATCTGTGGAAAACATGTTCCCCACTGCGTTTGCGGCCTCTAGGGCCTTTGGAGAGATTCGCCACAAACGCGCCACAAGCTCAAGCGGGTCACAACGGACTATCTAGGATTTCTGCGGGTTTCACCGGATCAGCTCGATGTGGCAAAAATCGGCATAAAGGGGTGACTATTGGAAAGCATCATGGTCTAAGTGATTGAGTTTAACAATGGAGCGGGTGAAGGGAATCGAACCCTCATAGCCAGCTTGGAAGGCTGAAAGAACGCCAGCTATTCTGGGGCTTCCAGAGAATTTGCCACAAATTCGCCACAACGCGCGACGGGCCCCAGTATCTGAT
This sequence comes from Xanthobacter autotrophicus Py2, assembly GCA_000017645.1. Taxonomy (NCBI): domain Bacteria; kingdom Pseudomonadati; phylum Pseudomonadota; class Alphaproteobacteria; order Hyphomicrobiales; family Xanthobacteraceae; genus Xanthobacter; species Xanthobacter versatilis. Next base: position 591,741 of record CP000781.1, on the reverse strand, counting down.
GGGCCAGTTTTTCCGCGCTTTGCCGGTGATGGTCTTCCCGGCCGCGGATGAGGTGGCCATAAACATTGAACGTGATTTCGATCTTGGAATGTCCCATCGCCTGCTGGATGAACTTCAGATCGTACCCACCCTCGATCAGCTTTGACGCGAAGTAGTGCCGCAGGGCATAGGGTGTGTAGCGCGGAACATCGATCTGTTTTCCGTCACGCTCGATCCGATCCACCAGGCACGCCTCCTTCATGAGCGGGTCCCAGCCGCCCGCCCTGAAATTGACCAGCGCCATAGGCTGACCGGATGACGTCGGAAATACCAGATCAAGAGCTGAGGCCGCGCATTCGGAACGCCAGACCTCCAGCATTTCGGCAAGAAAGGATGGAATGTAGAGCGTCCGGCGCCCGGCACGGGATTTGACCGGCCCGATCTGGCCAGTCTTGTCGGCGCGCTGAGTTACGCGAATGTGGTCGCCGCCGATCTGCTTCCACGACAACCCGCGATACTCGGATGGACGCATACCCGTGAATCCGGCGAGATAGACCAGCGGGCGATAGCGGGCCCAACGCTCCGCCATATAGGCGTTCTTCGTGGCGAGTCTGTCAGCTGCGGCATAGATGGCCCGCACCTCATCGTCGGTCGGTATTTCGACCTCGCCGTCCTCGTCCTCGTAACGTCCTCCGGCCTTGATGGTGACGCCAGCGGCGGGATCGGTCGTCAGCCGGCCTTCGCGCTTCATCTCGATGAGCACGGAGTGAAAGGACGACAGAGCGCGCCGGGCAAGATCGCGCGTCTTGTTTTCCAGCAGCCACGTCCGGAAGGCGACGATATCAGGCGGGACAAGCTCATGCAGAAGTTTCGCCCATGAATATTCTTTCATGACCTTTGCGCGCCGCGCGTATTCCTTGTAGGTCTCGGCTTCCACCTTTTCTCGTCCGTCACGCCCCGTCCTCTCGCAAATGGCAAGCCAGCGGTCCACCGCGTCTGCGACGCTGACGACGCCACTATCAGGGGCCGCGACGAGCGAGCCCAGATTTTCGGAGAAGGCGCGGGCCTCTTTCAGGGTCCGAAAGCTGGCATAGGAATATCCGCGACCGGCGTTGACAACATACCGAACCTGATATGTTGCGCCTTTGGCTCCCGCTCTTTTTCTGATGTCTGCCATTATATAATTGTATTTATAGCAACATGAGGAACAAATAAAGAACAAAATTCAATTTTTACTTCCATGATATTTTTCGGCTTCAGCCTGAAGCTGCTGGTAGATCGCAACGAGGGTTCCTTTTTCTATCTTGAGGGTGCCATCGATCGGATCGACAAAGAATGGCAGTTTCCGGCGCCCGCGCGCATCCTTGTCGGCGGCGCGTTTCATCTGCCGGGGGTTGAGTTCAACTCCGATCTCCGCGAGGACCTGCCGGGCCTGTTCGAGCCCGATATAGCAAGGTGGCAGCTTCATGCTGCGGCTCCTTTCGCCAGGGCGCGCCCTAAATATTCCACTCGTCGGCGGCTGATCTGTAAGCCCCCTTTTTGGTCACCCTAGAAACGACGGCGCCAAGGCTGTCGCGCACGACAACCTTGTCTCCGAATTCGTTCGTGGGATTGACGAAGAGCGTCACGTTGCGCGAATGGCGCACGGCATACTCATCCTCGATTTGACCCAGGGCTTCAAATATCGCCTGGCGTACTTCGGCCATCGTCAGATCGCCGCGCACACTGATCATAATAGACACAAATATATCTCAAACTAAAATATACAATCATAAGTATATACTATCACGCATCTCGCAACCTTCGCAAATTCACGCGCGACATTCCCACGCCGGCATTCCTGATTCACATCACGCGGCAGCACAGCGTGCTTCCGTTCGTGCGAGGTATGGCGGTCTCCTCTCGCCCCTCTCTCCTCCGCCCCGCCATCGGTCCTTCTGCCGATGATCTGTGTGTGGGCCGCGAAGGCCCCGATAAGCGGGGCCACCAGAGAGAGGATAACAAGATGGTTCCCACCTATACCCTGCACGAACTCCGCAAGCTGTCTCTGCCCGAACTCCATGTTCTGCGCCGGATGCTTCAAAACCGGCTGGCCGCGGTCGCGCCCTGTTCGCAGGCTGGCCGCCAGATTCTTGCCGGCATGGCCGTCATCGACACGGCGATCCGCCAGCGTGCGCCGGGCGGACCGCGGCCATAGGCGCTGGCATGCCGAGGAATACGCGAGGATTGCCCGGCGCCGCGCCCCCTACGCTCCGATCGCAGGTTTTCAACACGATTGGACGGGGGGGCGGAGATGCGCGGGCGAAAGGCCGGCGATCACAGGCTGCTTCCATCGGCCGCCCCGCCGCAGGCGGCGGTGATCGGACCGTGCCCGTCCGCATGGCCGGTCACGCCGGAAGAACTCGATGTGATCGAAGCCTTTCTGATGCCTGAAATCCTGCGGCTACTGGAGCTGTCCGCCGACTCGAAAGCGCCTGAAAGAGCTGAGACCATAGAAGAAACGATCGGGGCGATACCATGAACCTTCTCGAGCGTACCTCTTTGGAACAGGCATCGGGCGACGTGGGCCTGCGCGCCGCGCTGTACCTGCGCGTTTCCACCGGGCGGCAGGCGGAAAGCGATCTGTCGATTCCCGATCAGCGCCGCCAGACGGAGGCCTTCTGCAAGGCCAAGGGCTGGCAGGTCGTCATTGAATTCGTCGATGCCGGCCTGAGCGGCACGGATGACCGGCGCCCCGAGCTACAGCGGCTTCTCGATCTTGCGGCGGCGGACGACGCGCCGTTCGATGTCGTCGTCGTGCATTCCTTCAGCCGCTTTGCGCGGGACCATTTCGCGCTGGAATATCATGTGCGGCGCCTACGAAAGCATGGCGTCCGGCTGGTCAGCATCACCCAGGACCTGGGTGATGATCCGATGAGCGTCATGGTCCGGCAGGTCTTTGCGCTCTTCGACGAATACCAGTCGAAGGAAAACGCCAAGCACGTTCTGCGCGCCATGCAGGAGAATGCCCGGCAGGGCTTCTGGAATGGTTCGGCGGCACCCTACGGCTATGCTGTCACCGCTGCCGAACAGCGCGGCGCCAAGACCAAGAAGCGCCTCACCATCGACCCCGTCGAAGCCGAAGTCGTCCGTCTGATGTTCCGGCTGGCGCACAAGGGCAACGGCACGTCCGGCCCGATGGGCGTCAAAGCCTTGACCTGCCATCTGAATGAGCATGGCTACCGGACCCGCCGCGGCGCGCGCTGGGGCATCGGTCCGCTTCATAAGCTTCTGACCAGCACGACCTATAAGGGCGAGTACCGCTTCAACCGCAAAGTCTGGAAGACGCGCGAAGAGAAGCCCGCCGCCGAGCAGATTCTGGTCCCCGTCGAGCCGATCGTCGAGCCCGCAGTCTTCGACGCCGTGCAGGCGCGTCTGAAGTCACGCAACCCGAAGACGGTGGCCCCGCGCGTCGTCACCGGACCCATTTTGCTGACCGGGCTCGCCACCTGCGCGACCTGCGGCGGCGGAATGACCTTGCGGACCGGCAAGTCGGGCCGCTACCGCTATTACACCTGCGCCACCTGCGCGCAGCAGGGCAAATCCGCCTGTCCGGGCCGGTCGATCCCGATGGACAAGCTCGACAACGCCGTCACCGGCGAGTTAAGCGCGTCTCTGTTCACGCCCGAGCGCATCCATGCCCTGCTCGGCGGCCTCCTGACACGGCAGGCGGCGCGCAGCGCGGATCACGCACAACGGCTATCAGCCTTGCAGAACAAGGTCGCTGATTGCGATTCGCGCCTGTCTCGCCTCTACGAGGCGATCGAGAATGGTGTCGCCGATGTCGCCGATCCGACGCTCAAGGAGCGTCTGGCGACGCTCAAGGCCGAGCGGGACAATGCCCGGACGGCGCATGAGCGCGTCCTGCGCGAACTACAACCGGAAGCCCGGATCACGGAAGAGAAGATCGCAGCCTTTGCGGCGCTGATGCGGGACAACATCGCCAATGGGCCGATCCCCTTCCGCCGCGCCTATATCCGCTCGGTCATCGACCAGGTAGAGGTCGACGATCACGAAATCCGCATTCACGGCAGGAAGGACGTTCTGGAACGGCTGGTTATGGGCGATGGGGCTGTTCCAGCCGGAGTGCCCAGTTTTGTTCGTAAGTGGCGCACCCGACACGATTCGAACGTGTGGCCTCCGCCTTCGGAGGGCGGCGCTCTATCCAGCTGAGCTACGGGTGCCTGCTGCTTACGCAGTGCTTACTCGGGTTTCCTGCGAAAGTTAAGCTCCACGAGCCAACCCTCACAAGCCATTGAATTCAAAAACTCTTTTCTTCACACTTTTCGCATCGGCCGGCTTGACACGTGCCTTCGGAGGGCAGCGCTCTATCCAGCTGAGCTACGGGTGCCTGCTGTTGATTCAGGGCTTACGTGGATTTTCCGCAAGAGAAAAGATCTCCCGGACCATCCCTGCACGGCACTGAACTTGGTAAGACACCGAACTTATGAACTTTTGCCTTCTCGCCTGACACATCGGCCGGAGCGGCATCCGCCGGTGGAAGGCGATGCTTATCCGGATGGTGGACCGGCGGGTGACGCGGGCGTCACTTCGGCCTTCATACTGGAAGCCGTCGCGGGCGGCAACAGGCGTCGGGACCGGCGGCCGCGACATCCCCAATGGATCTGGCGGACCTCTGCTCGATCGCCCGCGCTTCCGGGCGAGAATCAGGCGGAATATCCGGCCGGAAGATTCTCTCCCCTGACCTGGCGCCGTCTCCGTCCCGAGTTTAGAGGGCGCTCGCCGACGAAGCCTCGGCTTGCGCCTGCAAGGCTGCGAGCAGAGCCATGAAGCGCTCCCCCTGGACCTGCACATGGGCCCGCATCCGCTCCGCAGCCCCGACGCCGTCGCCTTCACAAAGCGCCGCCATGATCGCCTCGTGCTCGGCGAAGGACGCTTCCAGGCGACGCGGGACGTCGAGCTGCAGCCGGTTATAGGGCTGCAGCGCACGCTGCAGGCGCGAGGCTTCGCCATGGATCACGCGATTGCCGGTGGCGGCATGAATAGCGGCGTGGAACGCGGCGTTGGCGCTGTAATATGTTGGAACATCTCCACCTGCGAGCGCAGCGCCGCACGCGGCATGGGCGCTGGCCAGTGCGGCGCGATCGGCATCTCCCATGCGCTGGGCGGCCAGACGCGCGCAGGCGACTTCCAGCTCCTCCATCAGCTCGAAGGATTCCAGAAGCTCGCGCGGGCCGAGCAGCACCACGAAGGCGCCGCGGCGGGGGCGGATCTCGATCAGGCCCGAGGCGGACAGCTGGATCAAGGCCTCGCGGATCGGCGTCCGCGATACGCCGAAGCGCGCGGCCAGCCCCACCTCGTCGAGCCTCTGTCCCGGCCGCAGCCGGCCGGAGACGATGTCGTCCTCCAGCGCCTCCCTGAGCCTCGGGGTCCGCTCGCCACGCACGATCCCGCTCCGTCCGCTCCACCGTCACTGGCCGGCATCAGAGATGCAGTCAGCAAAATCTTGCATACAAGATTATTGACAAGGAATCCAATCTGCATTTCATGTCATGCATGACAGTCGCTGATGTCGCAGTGCCCCATCTTTCCGGGCGGGAGCGTCCACGCTGCACGGCGGCGGGGCGCCCTCAGCCGAAAGAGAAGGGGCGTGCGGCGCACGCGCGCCTTGCCATTGCCGGCTTCCCGCTCTCCCATAGGCGCTCCGACAGCGGGCTCTGAGACCACGGCGGGGCGATGCGATGAGTTCCAACACTTCCTTCTTCGGCGACCTCCTGACCTCCATCGCGGAGCGCGGGCGCTCGCTGCTCGACCGGTCGAGCCGGGTGTCCGGCGCAACCAAGGCGGCGACCCTGGTGGAGCGCTGCGAGCAGCTTCTCTCCGGCCGGGGCGAGGCCTCCGGCGTGGCTTTGGCCTCCGACATCCTCGACCGCTACGCCCGCATGAAGACCGGCGAGCGCATCGCCTTCTTCGAAGCGCTGGCGGAGACCTTCGGGCCGGACCGGGCGCGGCTCGAAAAAGCCATCGAGAGCTATGGCCGCACCGGCTCCGACGCGGCGGCGGCGGAAATCCACCTTGCCAGCGAGCCGCGCCGGCAGGAGCTGTTCCGCCGGTTCAACCTCGGGCCCGGCGCCACCCTCTCCCTCGTGCGCATGCGCGAGAATCTGATGGACGCCCTGGTCCATCGCCGCGATCTTGCCACCGTGGACCGGGATTTCGGACACCTCTTCTCGTCCTGGTTCAACCGGGGGTTTCTCGTGCTGCGCCGCATCGACTGGTCGACGCCCGCCAACGTGCTGGAAAAGATCATCCGCTACGAGGCGGTGCATGCCATCCGCGACTGGAACGACCTGCGCGCCCGCGTGGATACGCCGGACCGGCGCTGCTACGCCTTCTTCCACCCCGCCCTGGTGGACGAGCCACTGATCTTCGTGGAAGTGGCGCTGATGAAGGACATTCCCGGCGGCATCGCCCCGGTGCTGGACCAATCGCGCGAGCATCTGGAGCCGGAGAAGGCCACCACCGCGGTCTTCTATTCCATCTCCAACTGCCAGCGTGGGCTCGGCGGCGTTTCCTTCGGCAACTTCCTGATCAAGCAGGTGGTGGAGGAGATTTCCCGCGAAATCCCCTCGCTCTCCACCTTTGTCACGCTCTCCCCCGTGCCCGGCTTCCGCGCCTGGCTAGACGCCGAGCGCAAGGCGGAGAACTCCCCTGCCCTCACCGCCCTCGACCGAGAGGCGTTGGCGGCGCTCGATACCCCGGACTGGGCCGAGAAGCCGGAGACCCGCGAGGCGCTGGTGCCTGTGCTCTCGGCGGCGGCTGCCTATTATTTCCTTGTCGCCCGCACCACCAAGGGCAAGCCGGTGGACCCGGTGGCCCGCTTCCACCTCGGCAATGGCGCGCGGCTGGAGCGCATCAATCCCATGGGCGACCTCTCGCCCAAGGGCATCGCACAGGCCGCCGGGCTTATGGTGAACTACCGCTATGTGCTGGCGGACATCGAGAAGAACCACGAAGCCTTCCTCGGCAAGGGCGAGGTGGTGGCGAGCGGACCCGTGAAGAAGCTGCTGAAGGCCGAGGCCGCCAGCCGCGCGCTCGTTCCCACCTCCTGAGGCAGGACGGACCAAACCAGATCGGTTCCCGGAAGAAGGGGCCGATGGCACGAGAGAAACCATGAGCGACAACCATCTCTTCGGCGCCATCCGCGCCGCCATGCCCGCCCTCGACGCCCCGCTCGCCACCCTCATGGACGGACGGGTGGAGACCTATGGCGACGCGCTGGCGCTGTCCGCCCGCCTCGCCCACCTGCTGGTGGCGCGGGGCGTGAAGCCCGGCGACCGGGTGGCGGTGCAGGTGGAGAAGTCCTGGCCGGCCCTCGCCCTTTATCTCGCTACGGTTCGCGCCGGCGGCGTCTACCTGCCGCTCAACACCGCCTATACGCTGAACGAGGTGGAGTATTTCCTCTCGGACGCGGAGCCCACGCTCTTCGTCTGCCCGCCCCACATCGAGGCCGAGGCCCGCGCCCTGGCGACACGCCTCGGCGTGCCCTCCGTCGAGACCCTGGGCGCCGACGGCACCGGATCGCTGACGGACGGGGCGGCGCACCTGCCCACGGAGTTCGCCGATGTGCCGCGCGGGCCGGAAGACCTCGGCGGCATCCTCTACACCTCCGGCACCACGGGCCGCGCCAAGGGCGCCATGCTGAGCCACGACAACCTGCTCTCCAACGCCCTGACGCTGAAGGACGAATGGCGGTTCACGGGCGACGACGTTCTGCTCCACGCCCTGCCCATCTTCCACACCCACGGGCTGTTCGTGGCCTCCAACATCGTGCTTCTGGCCGGCGCCGCCATGGTCTTCCGCGCCAAGTTCGATCCGCGCGAGGCGCTGGAGTTGATGGCGGCAGGCACGGTGACCAGCCTGATGGGCGTGCCCACCTTCTACACCCGCCTCCTCGACCAGCAGGGCCTCACCAGGGAGGCGACGGCGAAGATGCGCCTGTTCGTCTCCGGCTCGGCGCCGCTTCTGGCGGAGACCCACCGCGCCTTCTTCGAGCGCACCGGCCACGCCATTCTCGAGCGCTACGGCATGACCGAGACCGGCATGAACACCTCCAACCCCTATGACGGCGAGCGCATCGCCGGCACGGTGGGCTTCCCCCTGCCCGGCATCGTGCTGCGAGTCACCGATCCGGAGACCGGGCGGGTGCTGCCCACCGATGACATCGGCATGATCGAGGTGAAGGGACCCAACGTCTTCAAGGGCTACTGGCGCATGCCGGAGAAGACGGCGGCGGAATTCCGCGACGGCTTCTTCATCACCGGCGACCTCGGCAAGATCGACGCCCGGGGCTATGTGCACATCGTCGGCCGGGGCAAGGACCTCGTCATCACCGGCGGGTTCAATGTCTATCCCAAGGAAGTGGAAGGCGAGATCGACGCCATTCCCGGCGTGGCCGAAAGCGCGGTGATCGGCGTGCCCCACCCCGATTTCGGCGAGGGGGTCACCGCCGTGGTGGTGAAGGTGGCGGGCGCCAGCCTGACCGAGGCCGACATCCACGCGGCGCTGGAGAGCCGGCTCGCCAAGTTCAAGCAGCCCAAGCGCGTGTTCTTCGTGCCGGAGCTGCCTCGCAACACCATGGGCAAGGTGCAGAAGAACGTGCTGCGCGAGACCTACAAGGACATCTTCCGCGCCGTGGCGTGATCGCCCTCATGTCACGGTGCCGGGCCTTTGACCGGCACCGGGAACGTTCAGGCGCCGAACGGGCGTGCGGCAACGCGTGCCGGCGTCACCGCACCACAGGAGCCACGTCCACGCCTACGGACAGGCGATGGTCGCCCGAGGTGACGATCACCCCGTCCACCGGGGCCACGTCGGCATAGTCGCGGCCAACCGCGAGGATGATGTGGTCGTCCCCCACCGGAATGGCATTGGTGGGGTCAAGGCCGATCCAGCCCGCCTCCGGCCCGCACCAGATCTCGACCCAGGCGTGGGTGGCGTCCGCCCCTTCGAGGCGCGGCTGGCCTTCCGGCGGGATGGTCCGCAGATAGCCCGACACATAGCGCGCCGGCAGGCCGAGGCCGCGCAGGCCGGCGATCATCACCTGGGCGAAGTCCTGGCATACGCCGGCCTTGGCGGCAAACGCCTCGTGGGGCGGGGTTGCCACATGGGTGGCGCCGGGCTGGTAGGTGAAATCCTCATACACCCGATGCATCAGCTCCAGCCCGCCCTCCAGCACCGGGCGGTCGCCGCGGAAGCTGGTGGCGGTCCACTCGGTGATTTCGGAATCGAGCGGCACGGCGCGGCTCGGGAACAGGCCGTGGGCCGCCGCATCCGGGCCGAGGTCCGCCTCCTCCAGCGCCGCCGCGCGCACATCGTCCACCAGCAGGGTCTCGGCGGGGTCCGGCAAAGCGGTTGAGGTCACGTCCACCCGGCTACGCGTGGTGAGCGAGAGATGGCCGTGGGGCTGGTCGATGGTGAGCCAGGTGAGGCCATTGCCGAAGAAGTCGATGCCGTGCTCCAGCTCCGCCGGATCGGGATCGATGTCGAGGATGTGGGCGATGACATGCTGGTGGCCGATGCGGTCCACCGGCGTCATGCGCAGCACCTGCCGCACCACCCGCACGGGCACCTGATAGCTGTAGGTGGTGGTCTGGCGGATGTCGTAGAGCATCTCTTCCTTCCTCGCGGATCCCTCGGATGGGGTGCATCCCGGACCCGTTTCGCTCGATCTCAGCGCGGGCCAGAGCGCTTTGCGCTCGCTCTGCCTCACGTCAATCGCTCTGGACTCTTGCCCCAACGCGTTTTCTTCACCCGAACCGGTGCCCGCTTCGCTTGAAAACGCCCTAGGCGCTCACATGGAAAGCGAGTGCGTCATCTCCGGGGCGTGGCCCTGGAGGAAGTAATGGGCGGCGATCTCGTCGGACAGCTCCATCAGCATCTTCTCCATGGCGTCGAACCAGGCCGGCTCGAAGCTCTCCGCCGTGCTCGCGGCCAGTTCCGCCTGCATGCGGGCGACAAGGCGCTCCCACAGCGGCGGCGGCGCATCCTGGTCGCGGCCCGGCAGCACCTTCAGGTGGTTGGCCATGCGGTGCACCTGGAACGCCACCGAGCGCGGATTGTCCGGATCGAGCAGCACCAGGTCGAGCACCGGCCCGCGCGCTTCCATCATCACGTAGCGGGTGCGGTAGGTGATGAGGCTGTCCGCCACCTGCAGCAGCGCATCGAGGGAACCGAGCGGCGCCCCCGCCTCGCCGAAGGTGCGGGCGAAGCGCAGGGTGCCGATGGCCCGCTCGGTGCGGCGGCCCAGCTCCAAAAACCGCCAGCCGGTCAGCCGGTTCATGTTCTCCGAGGCGAGGCCGTAGAAGGCGGCGATGATGCGCAGGGCGGCATCGGCCCGCTCCGCCGCGTCCGCCTCGGACGGGGCATTGGGAATGGGGGCGTCGACGCAGGCCTCAAGGTCCACCAGCGCCCGCCAGGCGTCGGGCGAGAAGCGGTCGCGGATCACCGAGGCCGAGGCGCGGGCCGCCTGCACCAGCTGTGGCAGGGCGCCGGGCACGTCGCGGCGGGTCAGCACCGCCACCGCATAGCGAGCCGGGGTGGCGCGGGCGAGATCGCGCGGCATGGCGCCCCAGGCGCCCAGCAGTCCGAGCAGGCGCGTGACCAGCGGGCTGGTGCCGCTGTCGCCGCTTTCCGCCAGCCGCCCCACCAGTACCCGCGACAGGCGCAGCGTCGCCTCGGCGCGCTCCACGTAGCGCCCGAGCCAGAACAGATTGTCCGCCGCCCGGCTCGGCAGCGTGCCGGAGGAGCGCCGCACCTTCACATTGGTCGAGCTTGGCAGCAGGGTGGTGTCCGACACCGCCTCGTCAGCCAGCACCCAGACATCCGCCGAGCGGTCGCCCTTCTGCATGGAGACGGCGCGGGCGTCGGGCGCCGAGGAGATGCGGCAGAAGCCGCCGGGCATCACCGTCCAGCCCTTGTCGGTGGCGGCCAGGAAGACGCGCAGCATGAACGGGCGCGGCGTGAGCTTCTCGCCGGTCCACACCGGGGTGGTGGACAGGCGCGCGATGTCCTGGCCCACCACATCGCCGCCGCGCCGGGCAAGCAGGGTGGACAGGCGCCGACGGTCGGTGGCGGTGAGGTCCGCGCCCAGCACCGAGCCGCCATCCGGCAGGCCCGGCAGGGCGCGGCCGAAGGCCGAGGAGATGACCAGCTCGTCCAGATGCTCCATCACCTGCGCCCGCTCGGCGGGCTGGCCGCACCACCAGGTGGCCACATGGGGCAGCTTGAGCGGCCGGCCGAAGACGCGGGTGGCGATGCGCGGCAGGAAGGCGAGCAGGGCCGGCGCCTCGATGAGGCCGGTGCCCAGCGCATTGGCCAGCGACACCCCGCCCATCCGCACCGCCTGCACCAGGCCCGGCACGCCGAGCCGCGAGCCGGCATTCAGCTCCAGCGGATCGGCGAAGTCCGCATCCAGTCGGCGCAGCAGCACGTCGATGCGCCGCAGCCCCGCCACCGTGCGCACATGGAGCGTGTCGCCGCGCACGGTCAGGTCCTCGCCCTCCACCAGCAGGAAGCCAAGATAGCGGGCGAGCAGCGCGTGCTCGAAATAGGTTTCGTTGAGCGGACCCGGGCTGAGCAGGCCGATGCGCCCCTCCCCGGTCCGGTCGAGCTTCATCAGCGAGGTGCGTAGCGCCTGGAAGAAGGATGCGACGCGCTGCATGTTGAGGTTGCGCGACACGTCCGGCAGGGCGCGGGTGGAGGCGAGGCGGTTCTCCAGCGCGTAGCCGGCGCCGGATGGCGCCTGGGTGCGATCCGCCAGCACCCACCAGCGGCCGTCCGGGCCGCGCCCCACATCGGCGGCATAGACCCGCAGGAAACGCCCGCCCTCGGGCTTGATGCCAACCAGAGGCCGCAGGAATTCAGGGCTGCCGGCCACGGCGGCAGCGGGCAAATCGCCATCGGCGACGAGATGGCCGGCGCCGTAGAGATCCTGCAGCACCACTTCGAGAAGTTCGGCGCGCTCGATGAGGCCGGCGGAGAGCGCCTGCCAGTCCGCATCCTCGATGAGCAGCGGCATGTGGCTGAGCGACCACGGCCGCTCGCCGCCGCCGGTATCGTCATAAACGCGGTAGAAGACACCCGAATCGCGCAGATAGCGGTCGGCGGCGGAGAAGCGCCGGCGCAGCTCGTCGGAGCCGAGTTCCGCAAGGGCAGCAAGAAACGGCATCCAGTGGCGGCGCGGCTGGCCGTCCTGGTCCATCATCTCGTCGCGGATGCCGGGCAGGGTCCGGTAGCCCCCGATGAGGCTTTCCGCGGCCGCCCGTTCAAACACCTCGCTCCGCTGCTCCGCCCCCGACACGACTACCCCTTCCAGGGCCGGATTCGGTGTGGGCGGAATGTGCGCAGCGATCCCGTCCAAAATCTGAACCCGCCTCTAAGCCTAAGAGAAGAGAACGTTTTAGCCATCAGATTGCACCGCAATCCGATGGCAACGCGCTCAAGGTGCCCGGCGTTGCCGAGCGCCCCATTATGACCCGCCCGGCGCCGGATGCACTCTTCTTTGGAAGAGGTCGACGACGACCCCCGCGCGGGGCACCTCAGGCGGCCCCGCATCTGTCCCGCCTTTGCCGTGGCGATGGAGGCCAGTCTAAAGCGCAGTTCCCGTTCGTCCCAGGCTAACCCGGCTCAAGCGGCAACCCTACACCGGTCGTTTGTTTACTAACAGTTTTCAACCCGCCCGACAGCGCGTCCATCGCGATGCGCGCCTGATCCGGCCGAAACCGGACCGCACGCGTTGCCACGGCACACGCTGCCCCATCCCCGCCTGACGAGGGGATGGGGCAGCCGATGGCCGCCGGCGTCACGCGCCGATGGGACGGCGCAGGTCGAGGGTGGTGGGGAACTCGTCCGGCGCATTCTCCTCCGGAACGGGGGTGGTGCCGGGCGTGTGGCCGTAATCCTGGAAGCGGGCGAGGCGACGGGCCTCGGCTTCATAGGAATTGACCGGGAAGGTCTCGTAGCTGCGACCGCCCGGATGCGACACGTAATATCGGCAGCCGCCCCGTGAGCGCTCGCTCCAGGTGTCCACCACGTCGAAGGTGAGGGGCGCCTGGACCGGGATGGTGGGGTGCAGGCCCGACCAAGGCTGCCACGCCTTGTACCGCACGCCGGCGACGAAGGTGCCGTTGCGGCCGGTGGGCGCCAGCGGCAGCCGCCGCCCGTTGCAGGTGACGATATGGCGGGCGGGGTTGAAGCCCTCCACCTTCACCTGCAGGCGTTCCACGGAGGAGTCCACGTAGCGGGCGGTGCCGCCGATGACGCCCTCTTCACCCAGCACGTGCCAGCATTCGAGAGCCTGGCGGATCTCCACGTCCACGCCGCCCCGCTGCACCTTGCCATAGTGCGGGAAGCGGAACTCGAACTGGGCGCGGAACCACTCCGGATCGAAGGTGTAGCCGGCGTCCGAGAGGTCTTCCAGCACGTCCACGAAGTCGGCCCACACATAGTGCGGCAGCATGAAGCGGTCGTTCAGGATGGTGCCCCAACGCGCGCACTTGCCGGTGACCGGCTTGTGCCACAGCCGGGCGATGAGGGCGCGCAGCAGCAGCTGCTGGGCCAAGCTCATGCGCCAGTCCGGCGGCATCTCGAAGCAGCGGAACTCCACCAGGCCCAGGCGGCCGGTGGGGCCGTCGGGCGAATAGAGCTTGTCGATGGAGATTTCGGTGCGGTGGGTGTTGCCGGTCACGTCCACCAGCAGGTTGCGCAGCAGGCGGTCCACCAGCCACGGCGGGGTCGGCCCTTCGGCCGCGCCGGGCAGGCCGATCTTCGAGAGAGCGATCTCCAGCTCGTAGAGGCTGTCGTGCCGCGCCTCGTCCACCCGCGGATGCTGGGAGGTCGGGCCGATGAACAGGCCCGAGAACATGTAGGACAACGACGGGTGGCGCTGCCAGAACAGCAGCAGGCTCTTCAGCAGGTCGGGCCGGCGCAGGAACGGGCTGTCGGCCGGGGTGGAGCCGCCTACCACCACATGGTTGCCGCCGCCGGTGCCGGTGTGGCGGCCGTCCACCATGAACTTCTCGGTGCCGAGGCGGGCGAGACGCGCTTCCTCATAAAGGATGCGGGTGATCTCCACGCAGCCGGACCAGGTGTCGGACGGATGGACGTTCACTTCCAGCACGCCCGGATCGGGCGCGAGACGGATCAGGTTGAGGCGGTAGTCGAAGGGCGGCGGATAGCCCTCCAGGTGCAGGGGGGTGTTCAGCTCGATCGCCACCTGCTCGACGGCGGCGATGAGGTCCACATAGTCCTCCAGCGTCTCCACCGGGGGCAGGAACACGCAGAGGCGGCCGTTGCGCGGCTCCACGCAGAGCGCGGTGCGGGTGTCGGCGGTGAACACCTGGGTGTCGTTCTGGGCCAGATACTGGCGCACCAGCTCCTGCGCCCGCTCGCCGGTGCCGTAGGCCTCCCGGCGTGGGGCGACGGAGTAGCGCTCGCGGGCATCGACCGGCGTGGCGCCATCGGTACCCGCCAGGCCTTCACCGCTGGCGCGGTAGCGGGCGGCGAGCTCATCGGCGTCGGGCAGCGGTCCGCGCGGCTCGAACGGGTCGGTGGCCACCACATAGGGGTAGCGCGTGGGCGCGAGATACTGCAGCGATTCCAGCGGCAGGCGATAGCCCATGGGGCTTTCGCCGGGGATCAGGAACAGGAACTCGCGGCGGAAGGTCCACAGCTCGGAGCGCCAGGCAAAGCCTTCGGGCGTCCACACCCGGCGCAGGGGCAGCACCGAGCCGGTGGCATTGGCGAGGCCCTGGTTGAAGGTGCGCGCCAGCATGCGGCGCTGGACCTCGTCGGCCATGCGCTCGTCGCCGGGGGCGATGTTCTCGGGAAGGCACTGCTCCTTCCACATGTAATAGATGTTGTCCTCGTAGGCCGGCAGCACGAACTGCGAGCCCACCGCGAGCTTTTCGGCCACCGCCCGGCAGAAGCGCTCGGCGTCGGCCGGGGTCGGGGCGTAGTTGGTCTGCTCGTCGGCGATCAGGTCCTCGCGCCGCCACATGGGCTGGCCGTCCTTGCGCCAGAACAGGTCGAAAGACCAGCGCGGCAGCGTCTCGCCGGGATACCACTTGCCCTGGCCGTAATGCAGCACGCCCTCGGTGGAGAAGCGCTTGCGCAGGCGGCGGATCAGGTCGTCGGCGCGCACCCGCTTCTGCGGGCCGAGGGCCTCGGTGTTCCACTCCGGGGATTCATAGTCGTCGATGGAGACGAAGGTGGGCTCGCCGCCCATGGTCAGGCGCACGTCGCCGGCCGTGAGATCCTCGTCCACCTTGTGGCCCAGCTCGTCGAGGGCGGCCCAGGTCTCGTCGGAGAACGGCAGGGTCACGCGGGGCGCCTCGGCCACGCGGGCGACGCTCATGTCGAAGCCGAACTCGGTCTCCGTCTTCTCCATCAGATAGCCGGTGATGGGAGCGGCGGAACGATAGTGCGGGGTGGCGGCGAGCGGGATGTGGCCCTCGCCGCACAGCAGGCCCGAGGTGGGGTCGAGGCCGATCCAGCCCGCGCCCGGCACATAGACCTCGCACCAGGCGTGCAGGTCGGTGAAGTCCACGTCAGTGCCGGAGGGGCCGTCAAGGGCCGCCACGTCGGGCTTCAGCTGGATCAGGTAGCCGGAAACGAAGCGCGCGGCGAGGCCGAGATGGCGCAGCACCTGCACCAGCAACCAACCGGTGTCGCGGCAGGAGCCAAGCTTCTTGGTGAGCGTCTCGTCCGGGGTCTGGACGCCCGGCTCCATGCGGATGACGTAGCCGATCTCCTTCTGGAGGAGCTGGTTGATCTCCACCAGGAAGTCCACGATGCGGCGCGGCTCGCGGGAGACGCCGGCGACGAAGGCGTCGAACGGGGCGCCCTCCTGCTCCAGCTCGAGATAGGGGGCGAGCTCGGCCTTCAGCTCGGGGGCGTAGGCAAAGGGGAAGTTCTCGGCATAGTCCTCGACGAAGAAGTCGAACGGATTGAGCACGTCGAGCTTGGCGAGGAGGTCGACCTCGACCTTGAACTCCTCCACCTTCTCCGGGAACACGATGCGCGCCAGCCAGTTGCCGAACGGGTCCTGCTGCCAGTTGATGAAATGTTCGGCTGGTGAAATCTTGAGCGAATAAGCAGGTATCTCGGTACGGCTATGCGGCGCCGGGCGCAGCCGGATGGTCTGCGGCCCCATGGTGACCGGGCGCTCGTACTTGTAGCTCGTAACGTGATGCAGGCTCGCGAGGATCGACATATATGGCACCTGGTCCTGCGGGCATTGGCCCTACGGGCAGCCCAAGGGGTGGGGTGGACGGTTTCCGGCCAAGGTTAGACAAGGCCGTTATAGGGAGAAAGCGCGACTTTGCGGCGACATCTGCCCACGGAACGGGCAGATGTCACGGGTTTCGGCAGGGCTGGCGCGCCGCGATCAGGCAGATGCGGGCGCCGGTGGCACGCCGGCATCGGCCGCGGGGCTTTCCGGCGGCTCGGGGGGCGCATGGCCCGCGGGCTTCTTCCTGCCCTTCAGCTTCTCCTCGAACCGCTGCAGCACCGTATAGAACGACGGCACGAACAGCACCGCGAGGCAGGTGGATGCCAGCATGCCCGAGACCACCGCGATGCCGATGGACTTGCGGGAATTGGCACCGGCGCCGGTAGCGAACACCAGCGGCAGCACGCCCAGGATGAAGGCGAAGGAGGTCATGAGGATGGGGCGGAACCTGAGGCGCGAAGCCTCCACCGCCGCATCCATGATCTCCATCCCCTCCGCCCGTTTCTCGCGTGCATATTCCACGATGAGGATGGCGTTCTTGGAGGCAAGGGCGATCAGGAGCACCAGGCCGATCTGGGTGTAGAGGTTGTTGGAGATGCCAAGGCCCACCAGCGCCCCCACCGTGCCGAGCAGTGCCAGAGGCACCGCCAGGATCACCGCCATGGGCTGGATCCAGCTCTCATACTGGCCCGCCAGCACGAAATACACGAGCAGGATGGCGAGGCCGAACACGTAGTAGATCTGATTGCCGACCGCCTTCTCCTGGTAGGACATGGCGGTCCATTCGAAGCCCGTGCCCGGCGGCAGGGTGGCGGAGGCGATCTGTTCCATCAGGGAGAGCGCCTGTCCCGAGGAGAAGCCCTGGGCGGTGCCGCCCACCACGGTGGAGCTGGGGTACAGGTTGTAGAGCGAGATCAGTGGCGGCCCCTGCACCATCTTCACGGTGACGAGGGTGCCGAGCGGGATCATCTGCCCCTTGGGCGTGCGCACCTTCAGGTTGGTGAGGTCGGTCGGGGTGACGCGATAACCCGATTCGGCCTGCACATAGACCTGGAAGACGTTGCCGAACCTGTTGATCTGGTTGACGTAGGTCGAGCCCAGATAGGACGAGATGGTGTCGAACACCTGCCCCACCGTGACCCCCAGCGTCTCCGCCTTGACCCGGTTGACCTCCACCTCGATCTGCGGCGCCCCGGCACGGAAAGACGAGGAGACGTGCTGCAGGGCGGACTGGGCCGACGCCTTGTCCACCATGGAGGTGGTGATCTGCTCCAGCAGGCGGTAGTCGAAATTGCCGTTGCGCAGCTGCGGCTGCATGGTGAAGCCGGCGGCGTTGCCGATGCCCTGGATGGCCGGCGGCAACAGGATCAGCACCTCCGCCTGCACCACGTCCGCCACCGCCTTGTTGAGGTTGATGTAGAGCGAGAGCAGGTCCTGTCCGGTGGTGGCGTAGCGCTCCGACCACGGCTTCAGGGTGATGTAGGTGACGCCCGCGTTGGCGAGGGTGGATGAATTGTCCAGCACCGAGATGCCGGAGATGGCCAGCACGGTCTCGACCCCCGGCACCTTGCGGATGCGCTCGCTGACATCCGCCATCACCTTCTTGGTGCGGTTGAGGTTCGAGGCGTCCGGCAATTGCACGTGGGCGAGGAAATAGCCCTGGTCCTCGATCGGGAGGAAGGATGTGGGCACGCGGGTGAGGCCGTAGGCGGCGACGCCCATGAGCGCCAGGGCGATGATCACCATGACCTTGGAGTGGTGCACCATGCGGGAGATGACGCCCGTATAGCCATGCTCCGCCTTGGCGTAGATCTTGTTGAAGCCGCGGAAGATGAAGTTGCGCTTTTCCGGCGGCACCGGCTGACGCAGCCACAGGGCGCACTGGGTGGGCTTCAGCGTCGCCGCATTGATGGCCGAGATGAAGGCCGTGGCGGCGATGACCAGCGCGAACTGCTTGAACATCTGCCCGGTCAGGCCGGGAATGAAGGAGGCCGGCAGGAACACGCTCATGAGCACCAGCGTGATGCCCACCACCGGGCCGAACAGCTCGTCCATGGCCTTCTCGGCCGCCGGCTGGCCCGCCATGCCCTCCTCGATGTGACGGGCCACGCCCTCCACGATGACGATGGCGTCGTCCACCACGATGCCGATGGCCAGGATGATGGCGAACAGCGTGGACAGGTTGATGGTGAAGCCCATGGCGTCCATGGCCGCGAACGCGCCGATGATGGTCACCGGCACGGTGGTCGCCGGCACCAGGGTCGCCCGCCAATCCTGGAGGAACAGCAGGATCACCACCAGCACCAGGATCGCCGCCTCGAACAGGGTCTTCCAGACCTCGTCGATGGAGGCGGACACGAACAGGGTGGTGTTGAACGGGATGCTGTATTCGAGGCCTTCGGGGAAGTCCTTCTTCAGCTCCTCCATTTTCTTGGAGACCCGCGCCGCCACGTCGAGGGCGTTGGCGGCGGGCAGCTGAAAGATGCCGATGCCGGCAGCAGGCTTGTTATCCTGCATGAAATCCTTGGAATAGCTCTGCGCGCCCAGCTCCACCCGGCCGATATCGCGGATGCGGACGATGCGGCCACCGTCCGAATTGTCCACCTTGACGATGATGTTCTCATAGTCCTTGGCGTCGTCGAGGCGGCCAGCGATGTTCACCGTATATTGGAAAGCGGCATTGTCCGGCGCCGGCGGAATGCCGAGCTGGCCGGGGGTGACGATCTGGCTCTGCTTCTGGATGGCGTTGGAGATGTCCTGGGGCGTCAGGCCGAAGGCCTGCATGCGGTCCGGGTCCATCCAGATGCGCAGGGCGTAGGTGCCGGCGCCGAAGATGCCCACGTTGGCGACGCCGGCCACACGCTCCAGCTCGTTCTGGATGTTGATGATGGCGTAGTTGTTGAGGAACAGCCCGTCATAGCGCCCGTCCGGCGAGATCAGGGTGACGAACTCGAGGATCGAGGTGCCCTTCTGCAGGATGGTGACGCCCTGCGCCTGCACCGCAGTGGGCAGCGAGGCGAGGGCGATGTTGACGCGGTTCTGCACCAGCACCTGCGCCATGTTGGGATCGGCGCCGATGTCGAAGGTCACGATCAGCGTGTAGGTGCCGTCGGAGGCCGACCAGGACTGCATGTAAAGCATGCCCTCGACGCCGTTCACCTGCTGCTCGATGGGCAGGGCGACGGTGTCGATCATGGTCTTGGCGGAAGCGCCCGGATAGGAGGTCGAGACCGAGACCGTGGGCGGCACGATGTTGGGATATTGCGACACCGGCAGCCGGGTCAGCGAGACCAGGCCGATCAGCACGAAGACAAGTGCGAGTACGTTCGAGAGGACCGGCCGCTCGATGAAAAAGCGCGATATCATGGGCGCTGCCTCTTTCTTCGAGTGCGGGTCAGTTCTTCTGTGTCGCGGGAGCCTGCGACGGTGCCGCGGACGGCGCCACCGAGGGCGCGGCCTTGGCGGGTGCATCGGCGGGCGCGACGCCCGCGGGCTTGGGCAGCGGTTTGTTGCCCTGGTCGACGGCGGGCGGCGCGATGCCGACGATCGTGCCCTCCTCCACCTTCACCTTGGAGCCCGGCACCGCGCGCTGGATGCCGCTGATGATGATGCGGTCGCCGGCCTTCAGCCCGGTCTGGATGGCGCGCAGCCCGTCGGCCTGGAGCTGGCCAAGGGTCACCTGGGTCTGCGAGACCACGTTGTCCGTGCTCACGGTCAGGACGTAGGGACCAAGCTGGTTGGAATTGATGGCGGAATCCGGCACCAGCACGGTGGTCTGAGCAGCGCCCAGCGGCACCCTCACCCGCGCGAACAGGCCCGGCAGCAGCGCGAAATCGTCATTCTGGAAGATGCCGCGGACGGTCAGGGTGCCGAGGTTGGGGTCCACCTGCGGCGCCACGTAGTCGATCTTGCCCTGGTGGGGGTAGCCGGTCTCGGTCTGGAGGCCGATCTCGATGGCAAGGTCCGGCACGTCGCGGGTCAGGGAGACCAGCGAGCGCCCCTGCCTGGCGAGGTGCTCCTTGATCCGCAGCACCTCCTGCTCGCTCAGGGTGAACCAGACCCAGATGGGGTTGATCTGCACCACGGTGGCGAGCTTGGTGGGTCCGCTGTAACCCACCAGCGCTCCCACGTCCTGGAGATGGGCGGTGACGGCGCCGTCGAAGGGGGCAGTGACCTGGGTGTAGCCGAGATTGATCTGCGCCAGCACCAGGGAGGCCTGGGCGTTCGCCACCTCGGCGACAGCCGAATCGCGCTTGGCGCGGGCCTGGTCGAGGGTGGCCTGCGAGGCGAAGTCCTGCTTGGCGAGCTGGGCCTGGCGGTTGTACTCGGCCTCGGCCTGCACCTGCGATGCCTGGTTGGCAGCGAGCTGGGCCTTGGCCTGGTCCACCTGGGCCTTGTACTGGTCCTGCTCGATCACAAACAGGACGGTGCCCTTCTTGGCGAACTGGCCGTCCTTGTAGTTGATCTGAGTGAGGAAGCCCTGGACGCGGGCTTCCAGGTCCACCGAATTGATGGCGGCGGTGTTGCCGGTCAGCTCGAGGAAGCGGGTGACCGGCTTCTCAAGAACGGGGGCTACGGTGACGGCGGCAGGGGGCGGCGGTACGTAGGTGTTCTTTTCCTCACAGGCCGAGAGCAGAAAAGCCGCGCAAAGCGCCACCATGCCGTGGCGCAGCCCGCCGGACACCCCGATCCCCCCCACCATACCGCATTCCCCCATATCGCAGTTGCGCCGGATACTAAGCACCGGGTCATGACGTGTCCATGAGAGGAATGGGCCGAACGGCGCCAGCGGCCCCGACGACGCAGCGGCAACGTCTCTGCCCTCCCCGCTCGCATTGACATTGCCCTGACCCGTTCATAAGTGTCCGCGTGGCACGCTGCCCGAGAAAGGGAAGCGGGACTTGAGGAGCAGGATCTGGCTGCGCGCTTTGCCGCTGCGCCCGACCCGTCCCTTCGGACTTGCTGACGCCGCATTGAAGGTGTCCAACGGCGCATCATTTCCCGGAGGGTCCGGCGGCTCGTCTCCGCCCTCCTTGTGACCTGACGGATCGGAACAGAGACACAACCCATGTTAGGTGGACTTGCCCGCAAGCTCTTCGGCTCCGCGAACGATCGCCGGGTCAAGGGATACCGTCCCCGCGTTCAGGCCATCAATGCGCTGGAGCCGGAGCTGGAAGCCCTCTCCGACGAGGCGCTCCGGGCCCGAACTGAAGATTTCCGTCGCCAGCTGGCCGAGGGCAAGACCCTCGACGACCTGCTGGTGCCGGCCTTCGCCACAGTGCGCGAGGGCGCCAAGCGAGCCCTGGGCATGCGCCCGTTCGACGTGCAGCTCATCGGCGGCATGGTGATGCACGAGGCCGGCATCGCCGAGATGAAGACCGGCGAAGGCAAGACCCTGGTCGCCACCCTCCCGGTCTATCTCAACGCGCTCGCCGGCAAGGGCGTGCACGTGGTGACGGTGAACGACTACCTCGCCAAGCGCGACGCCGAATGGATGGGGCGGCTCTACCGCTTCCTCGGCCTGACCACCGGCATCATCGTCCACGGCCTCGACGACGATGAGCGGCGCGTGGCCTATGCCAGCGATGTAACCTACGCCACCAACAACGAGCTGGGCTTCGACTATCTGCGCGACAACATGAAGTACGAGCGCGGCCAGATGGTCCAGCGCCCGCACTTCTACGCCATCGTGGACGAGGTGGACTCCATCCTCATCGATGAGGCGCGCACGCCCCTCATCATCTCCGGCCCGCTCGACGACCGCTCCGATTTCTACAACACCATCGACACCTACATTCCGCGCCTCGGCAAGGAAGACTACGAGGTGGACGAGAAGCAGCGCTCCGTCTCCATGACCGAAGCCGGCATGGAGAAGATGGAGCAGATGCTCAGCGCCGCCGGGGTGCTGAAGTCGGCCTCCCTCTACGACATCGAGAACGTCTCGGTGGTTCACCACGTGAACCAGGCCCTGCGCGCCCACACCCTGTTCCAGCGCGACAAGGACTACATCGTCCGCAACGACGAAGTGGTCATCATCGACGAGTTCACCGGCCGCATGATGCCGGGCCGGCGCTATTCGGAAGGCCTGCACCAGGCGCTGGAGGCCAAGGAGCGCGTCCAGGTCCAGCCTGAGAACCAGACGCTGGCCTCCATCACCTTCCAGAATTATTTCCGCCTCTACGAGAAGCTGTCCGGCATGACCGGCACCGCCAACACCGAGGCGGCGGAATTCGCCGACATCTACAAGCTCGAGGTGGTGGAGATCCCCACCAACGTGCAGATCTCCCGCATCGACGACGATGACGAGGTCTATCGCACCGCCGGCGAGAAGTACGCCGCCATCATCGAGCTGATCAAGGAGTGCGCGGAGCGCAGCCAGCCGGTGCTGGTGGGCACCACCTCCATCGAGAAGTCCGAGCTTCTGGCCGAGTTGCTGAAGCAGGCCGGCTTCCGCCAGAAGGACTTCTCCGACCCGACCGCCTTCAACGGCCGCGAGCTTCTCATCAACGACCGCTCGGGCAAGAGCTTCGCGGTGCTGAACGCGCGCTACCACGAGCAGGAGGCCTATATCGTCTCCCAGGCGGGCGTGCCGGGGGCGATCACCATCGCCACCAACATGGCCGGACGCGGCACCGACATCAAGCTCGGCGGCTCGGCGGACATGCGCATCGAGATCGAGCTGAAGGACCTGCCCGAGGGGGCCGAGCGTGCCGCGGCGGAGGCCAAGATCCGCGCCGAGGTGGAAGAGCTGAAGCAGAAGGCACTGGAGGCCGGCGGCCTCTACGTGCTCGGCACCGAGCGCCACGAGAGCCGGCGCATCGACAACCAGCTGCGCGGCCGCTCCGGCCGCCAGGGCGACCCCGGCCACTCCAAGTTCTTCCTGTCGCTGGACGACGACCTGATGCGCATCTTCGGGTCGGACCGGCTCGATGGCATGCTGCAGCGCCTCGGCCTGAAGGAAGGCGAGGCCATCATCCATCCCTGGATCAACAAGGCCCTGGAGAAGGCGCAGCAGAAGGTCGAGGCGCGCAACTACGACATGCGCAAGAACGTCCTCAAGTATGACGACGTGCTCAACGACCAGCGCAAGGTGGTGTTCGAGCAGCGCGTGGAGCTGATGAACGACGAGGACGTGGCCGAGACGGTGGAGGACATGCGCCATGCCCTCATCACCGAGACCGTGGCCAAGTTCATCCCGGAGAACGCCTATCCCGAGCAGTGGGACGTGGACGGCCTCGACACCGCGCTGAAGGAAATGCTCGCCCTCGACCTTCCGGTGAAGGACTGGGCCAAGGAAGAGGGCATCGCCGGTCCCGAGGTCACCGAGCGCATCATCCGCCGCGCCGACGAGCTGATGGCCGCCAAGACCGCCCAGTATGGGCCGGACATCATGCGCTATGTGGAGAAGTCCATC
Organism: Xanthobacter autotrophicus Py2; assembly: GCA_000017645.1. Taxonomy (NCBI): domain Bacteria; kingdom Pseudomonadati; phylum Pseudomonadota; class Alphaproteobacteria; order Hyphomicrobiales; family Xanthobacteraceae; genus Xanthobacter; species Xanthobacter versatilis. The sequence continues at coordinate 568,057 of CP000781.1, read as the reverse complement.
CTTCTCCAGACCCTCGACCATCTCTGGCGCGAGCATATCGGCATGCTCGACCACCTGCGCCAGGTGGTGGGCCTGCGCGGCTACGCCCAGCGCGATCCGCTCAACGAATACAAGTCGGAAGCCTTCAACCTGTTCTCCGCACTGCTGAACCGGCTGCGGGAGGTGGTCACCGCCCAGCTCATGCGGGTGGAGATCGTGACCCAGCAGCCGCCGCCGGAAGAGCTGCCGCCCATGGAAGCCCACCACGCCGACCCCTTCACCGGGGAAGACGAGCTGGCCTTTGCCGGCGCGGCGCTGGGCAGCCGGCCGCAACCGCTCCTGTCCGGCGACCTCGCCGTGGCCGAGCGCGATCCCAATGATCCCGAGAGCTGGGGCAAGGTGGGCCGAAACGAGGCCTGCCCCTGCGGCTCCGGCAAGAAGTACAAGCACTGCCACGGCCGCTTCGCCTGAGGCAGGATACCAGTGGCCGCCCTACACGGGGCGGGCCATGGGGCGGGCATAGGGCGGACCTTTGGGCGGCTTGGGCGCCGCGCTCATGTGCCGTCCTCTGGCCCGCGCCGGATAGGCTGCCCCGCAAGCCTCGGTCCCAGCCATAGGGTTCAGGACGTGCGGCGCGCCAGGAGCCGGTGGAGCCCCAGGAAAATCAGCGCCGTCGCCAGGAACACCGCCGCCAGCAGGACGGTGTTGAGCGCCATGCGCCCCTCCCCCAGCTTGGCCGGATCCAGAAACCAGTAGGCATACCAGCCGTCCGCCTCGCCCCGCGCCAGCGCATAGGTGAGGTACAGCACCGGCGGCGCCATGGCCCAGGCGGCATCGCTGAAGCCGAGACCGCTCTCCCCGACAGCGCCACGCGCCGCCAGCACCCAGGTGGCCAGGAAGAGCACCGGCGTGACCTGATGCAGCAGGCGGTCGGCGATCAGTTGCCAGCCTTCCGGCTTCCACACATTGCGCAGCAGCAGGGCGTAGATGATGCCCACGAGCACGATGGACACCACCGCCGCGAGCCGCACCTTCGGACCGGCCATGGCGCTGCCGGGACGAAGCGCATAGGCACTCGCCACCACGGCCACGAACAGGTTGGTGAGAACTGTGAAATAGCCGAGGAAGCGCCATAGGGCGGGCCCGAAGCCGTCGCCGGCGGCGGCCATCTTCTCCACCACGATGCCGAGCTGAAGCGCCAGCGCCGCCCAGGCCACCAGGGCCGTAGCGGCGCTTAGCCGCCGCGTCCAGATGGCTCCGCTCTCCTGTCCCATTCCCCTGCCCTCCCCCGGGGCCAAGGCGCGGCTACGGACTGGGCAGACGCGCCCCATGCGCAAGCCTAGCTGCGGCCAGGCGGCCGCCACAAGGGCCATGGCCACAACCAGGCTGATGCTGGAGGCAGGAGGCTTATTGCGAGAACGTCCCGGTGGACATGATGGCCGAGCCACCCGACACCGAGGCCGGCGGCGTCAGCGTGCCGACAGAGGCGACCGTGGCGGGCTTGTAGGCCTGCGCAACCGGCTTGTCCGAGCTGGAATTCGCCGGCTTCGCCGCAGACGCCGTGGTAGCAGGCTTGGCCGTTGCGGAAGCCGCCACCGGCTTGGCCGCCGGCGTCACCACCCGCGCCGCCGGGGCAGGCTTGGCGGTCGGTAGCGGAGCCGGCGCGGCCGCGGCTCCTGCCGCCGCCGCGGCGGGGGCCACCGGCGTCTCGGTGTCCAGTGCCACCTTCTCCGGGGTCATCTTGGGCGGGTTCACATATTCGGGCAGGGACCCGGGCGCGGCCGCGAAGGACATCTGGCCGCTCTCGCGCTCCTTGAGCTTGGCGAGGAACACCGGGTGCATGCCGCCGTCCGCATTGGTGCGCACCGGCGCCAGCGGTGCGGACGGGGCGAGCGCCGCCACCTGGGCATCGTCGCTGCGCTGCTTCTCGGCCACCGCCGAGGCCACCTGGGGCGGCACCTGGTAGGGCGGGCAGGACACGTTGGCGTCGAAGGTCCGGCCCGGCACGGGCTCGGCGTCGAACACATAGGAGCGCCCGCAGACATTGACCTTGGGCACCTGTTTGGTGACCTCGAAATGGTCGTAGCCCTGCTTCAGGTTACGCCAGAATGCCATGTTCGGGTTGTTGCGGTGCCGAGCGAGGTTCTTCGGCGTCATGCGGAAGGGATAGGCCTGCACCTGGAAGGCGCGCTGGCCGCCGGCAAAGCTCTCCCGCGCCAGCGAGAAGATCTCGGAAATCTGCTCGTCCGTCATGGCGTAGCAGCCAGCCGACGAACAGTCGCCGTGCACCATGAGGAATTCACCGGTCCGCCCGTAGGAGCGGTCGAAGGCGTTGGGGAATCCGAGGTTGAAGGACAGATAGTAGCTGGAGTTCGGGTTCATCTGCCCCGGGGTGATGGTGTAGAAGCCCTCCGGCGCCTGCCGGTCACCCATGCTCACCTTGGGGCCCAGCTCACCCGACCAGCGGCAGATGGGATAGGTCTTGAGCAGGGCGAACGAGCCGTCGGAGGTGGCCTTCCACACCTCAAGCTCGGCCTCCTGCTTGAAGATGCGCACGAGGATCGGGCTCGCCGGCGACATGTCCTTCTGCGCGATCAGGGACACCATCTCGGGTGTCAACGGCTTGTTGGCCCTGCGGGAGGCTTCGGAATCGGTCTGGTTGCAGGCGGCGAGCGCGAGCGCTGCGGTGGCGGCCAGGGCCACCATGCGGATGCGGGACGACACCATCGTCCACGGACGGTTCGACGCGAAACGGTTCACCGCGCAACTCCTGGGTCCGTATCGGCCACATGGACCGACAGGGTTAGCCCCTTCCCCTTGACGATGCGTTAGCGTCATCGCCAGCCGTGCGGAGCGTTGGTGCTACCGCCTGAACAGGCTTCGAGAAAATAAGGCAAATGCGGCCAAGATGAGATGCCGGGCCGGCAGCGGCCGCCGGCCATGCGCTCATGGTTAAAGCGAGCGGCCGATTGCGAGAAATTTGTCACGCCGCGCCTTGCGCACGGCCGGCCCGTCGAGGCCGGCGAGCTGCGACAGCGCATCAGCGATGGCATCCCCGGCGGCGCCGATGGTGGCCTCCGGATCGCGATGGGCGCCGCCGGGCGGCTCCTTCACGATGGCATCGATGATACCGAACTTCAGCAGGTCCTGCGCCGTGATCTTCATGTTGGTGGCGGCTTCCTGCGCCTTCGCAGTATCGCGCCACAGGATGGAGGCCGCACCTTCCGGCGAGATCACGCTGTAGATGGCATGCTCCATCATCAGCACCTTGTTGGCGGTGGCGATGGCGATGGCCCCGCCCGAACCGCCCTCGCCGATCACCAGCGCCACATTGGGTGCGCCCAGGGCGAGGCAGGCGTCGGTGGAGCGGGCGATGGCCTCGGCCTGGCCGCGCTCCTCGGCGCCGATGCCGGGATAGGCGCCGGCGGTGTCCACCAGCGAGATCAGGGGAATGCCGAAGCGGTCGGCGAGCTCCATGATGCGGACCGCCTTGCGGTAGCCCTCGGGGCGCGCCATGCCGAAATTGTGCCGGATGCGGGTTTCGGTGGTGGAGCCCTTCTCGTGGCCCAACACGCACACCGCCTCGCCGCGGAAGCGGGCGAAGCCGCCGATGATGGCCTCGTCCTCGCCGAACTTGCGGTCACCGGCGAGCGGGGTGAAATCCTCGAACAGGCCCTTGGCGAAATCGGCGAAATGGGGCCGCTGCGGATGCCGCGCGACCAGCGTCTTCTGCCAGGGGGTGAGATTGGCGTAGAGGGCGAGGAGCGCCTCGCGGGCCTTGGTCTCGAGCCGCTGCACCTCGTCGGTGATGGTCACGCCATCGCCGGCAGAGGCAAGCGCGCGCAGCTCTTCCACCTTGGCCTCGAGTTCGGCGACCGGCTTCTCGAAGTCCAGATAGCTGCGCATGAGGGTCCGTAAAGGTTGGAGGAGGCCCGTTGCCGGCGCCGCCCACGGGGCCGGAAGCTGCCTGCGCCGGGTCGGCAAGTCAAGGTCGGCAAGTCGAGGCTGGCGTGCCGATCCCGGTGCGCCAGACTGGTGCAGCGGAACTCTACCGGTCAAGGCCACTCTGAAACGTGAATGGCGGGCCGCCCCTTTCGCATCCGCCGCTGCAACGGAAGGGGCGGCGAGAGCGTTGTTCCCCAATCATGGTCACATCATGGAGGCAGCCATGGCCGCCCATAAACCAACCCTTCCCCGGCAGAGCGCTCCGAAGGCCACAAAGACGTTCCGCGCGCCGACCGGCCGCGGCTCAGCCGCCCCGGCTCCGGCTCCGGCACCGGAGTATGACTTTCCGGCCGCCGGCCCCCATGCCCGGCCCGAGCTGATGGATCCCGAGCGCACCCCCGGCACCGGCGCCCTATCGGAGCCGGGCCGCTCGCGGGATGGCGACGCGACAGGCTGAGACGCGACGGGCTGACGCAGCCGCCGCAGGAAACCTGCATCGGACCTGCCACGAGCGGCCTGCGGCCTTGTTCAGAACCACTTCGGGGGGCTATTGCTGACGCGCAACTCCCCGGGGACCCTTCCTGCGATGCGCGCGCTGCTCGACGTCATCCTTCTCGTTCTTCAGCTTTATGTCTGGCTGCTCATCGCCTCGGCGGTGCTGTCCTGGCTCGTGGCGTTCAACGTGGTGAACGCCCACAATTCGTTCGTCCGCAGCGTGGGCGAGTTCCTCTACCGCATCACCGAGCCGGTGCTCGCGCCCATCCGCTCCGTGCTGCCCAACCTCGGCGGCCTCGACCTGTCGCCCATGGTGCTGATCCTGATCATCTTCTTCATCCAGCAGGTCATCGGCTACTACATCTACCCGAACGTCTTCTGACCGGCGGGGCGGGCCTGTTGTCGTTCCTGAAGCTGCTGCCCGACGGGGTGGAGGTGACCGTGCGCGCCACCCCGCGAGGTGGGAGGGACGCTCTTGATGGCGTGGCGGAACTGTCTGATGGCCGAGCGGTCCTGAAGATCAGGGTCAAGGTCGCGCCGGAGGATGGCGCGGCGACGGCGGCTGTTGCCCGCGTGCTGGCGCAGGCGGCGGGGGTGGCCGCATCCCAGGTCAGGCTCGCCTCGGGGGCCACCGCGCGGGTGAAGACGTTTCGCATTGCCGGCGATGCAGCCAAGCTGACCGCCGCCCTCACCCAGGCCGCCACGGCGCCCGCCGGCAAGGGACGGAAATAACGCGAAGAGCTGGCGGGTCCTGAACATAGGCGATTTGGCGATTCCGAGCGGCGCTTGAAAGCGCTCGTCAGTGTCGGCCTCGCCCGGGACAGATCGCCCCAAAGGGCCGGCAGGGGAACCAGCTCGCCCTCAAACCATCGGACTTGGTCGTTGACCGATCGCAGGTGGGAACGCTCAAGCGTCGCGCGGGCTGGAGCAATGGCCCATGAGTCAAGCTCATAGGTCCATACAATAGCCCCCTGCCGCTGCGATCCCGAAGCACGAGCGCCGGGAGCCGGCCACCCGTTCCTTCCCCGAACTGCCGATCCGCTCTTCCAGCGCGCTCATGCGCCATGGGAATCGGCGCCCAGATCTCGTACGCCCCCATGCACCCAGCTGCATACATTCTGACGGATGCATCCCCGGCAGGGCCCGAGGCCAGCGACACGCCTCAGGATCAGCCACCGGTTTGCGCACCTGCGACGCTGGCGCGCTGACATCTGGCGCGCCGTGCTCCGTGCCTCCCGCTCCGGCCAGCCCCCCCCGCCACAAAGAAAAAGGCGCCGCGCGGGAAGCGCGGCGCCTTCTGGCGTCAGGGACGCCGGTTCAGATCACTTGAGGGCGTTCAGCGAAGTCGCGAAAGACAGGGTCGCGAGGAACTTGTTGCCGCAAGCGTTGGTGTTGCTGATCATGAAGCCGCAATCGGCGTCGCTCAGGTCGGTGCCGGAATAGCGCAGGTCGAGGGTGGCGGCCTTGTAGGTGAAGGCGACGCCCACGTTCCACCAGTTGTAGCCGGGGATCGTCTGGATGTAGGTCAGGTCGGTGAAGGCGTAGTTGACTTCATAGTTGTAGGCGCTGGTGGACAGCCACTGATGGCCGAACTCGCCAGACGCGTACCAGCCGAAGGCTTCGCCGGGACCGAAGGAGGGGAGCGGAACCTTGGCGGTCACCGACAGGGCGGTGCCGTCCGTGCCAGTGGAAGCGAAGTCGCTGGTCCAGTAGAGGTTCAGGCCGAGGGTCAGCCAGGGCGCGACGGTGTAGGTCGGCTTGGCATAGATTTCCCAGTAGTTGTAGTCGCTGGAGCCCGGTCCGATGTTCAGGCCGGTGATCGGGTCCTTGCTGGAGCCGCTGCCGGGATAGGTGTAGTAGACCGCGCCGACGTCGAGGGCGAAGTTACCCCAAGTGTGACGCAGGCCGCCCGAGAAGTCGACTTCCAGCGAGCTGTTGCCGTTGGTGTAGCCGAGACCGTCAATGGTGGTGTTCACCCAGTTCTGGTTGGACGCCCACACGTTGAAGTAAACCCAGTCGAACAGCTGCAGCTCGACGAAGCCCTGGATGGCGGGGTTGTTGTTGGTCTGGCTGATACCGCGGAAGAGGTAGTCCGACGTGCCGGTCACGCCGAAGGCCAGATCCCAAAGGGGAGCCTCGGGAGCCGGAACAGCCTTCACCGGCATCGGCGCGCTGAGGTCGGCCGCATTGGCGGCTCCGGCCAGGAGCAAGGAAGCGGCGACGACTGCGATCTTTTTCATAAGGAGGTACCCCGGCTGCGATTTAGATTGATAAAAATCAGGTCCCGGCCTCATGTCCAATGGGAAAATTAAGGCAGCAATTGCTACCGAATTGGGCAAACCCGCATGGATGCTGGATTCCTGTGTTGCGAAGATGCAACGCACTCTGGCGAAACGGTGACAACGCCCGTTCCTGACACGAAAAACATATGACGTAGGAGGAGTTGATATACCTCTTACAAGGTATCTAATTAAGGTTTTCGGCCGCAGGTGCCGCTTCCGCGCCACAGCGACTCGACCCATCCCGGTACGGTGTCCCGTCCGCGCGGCACCGGCCCGGAGCAGCACGCAGCCCCCGTCGTGCCATGCACGACCTGCGTCCGGATGGCAGGCTCAAGCCGGATATAGGTGTCTAAGGCCGGTTCATGAGCAGCGGGCGGCCGCGCTCCGGGGTTCGCGCCCAGCCACCGTCCTCCTGCCGCGCAAAGCGGATCACGGCGGTGTCGGTGTCGCCACGCACCAGGATATTGCCGCCCTCAATGTCCCATGCCACGGGGCCGAAGCGCAGCAGGGCCGGATCACAGCCCGACGCGATGGCGAGCGCCTTGCCCCTGCCGTTGCCGGCCGGCTGGTCGAGCAGGGTCACGCGGCACACCGGCGTTCCCGCCTGTCGGGCAAGGTCCCACTCGCCCACGACCTCTTCCACCTTGATCTCGGCGTCTTCGTCGGCCGCAGCGGGATTGCCGAGGAAATAGACCCCGTCGCCCTCCCTGAGCGCCTCATAGCTGCCGTTGGCCCCTTCCGTGAACTCGGCCACGGTGCGGCCCTGGGCGTTGAGCAGGCGCACCGAGCCGGACGGGTCCGGCAGCCAGGCCACCCCTGCGCCAAAAAGGCGATGGCAGCGCAGCCCTGCCGGTCGAACTCCACCGCGAGGCCAGGCCCGGCGGGTTCCGCCTTCAGCGTGAAGGGACAGGCCCGGGAACCGTCGGCATTGGCCAGACGGAACGGCGCGGCAAGCCGCGCCCCCGCTTCCCGCACCGTGGGATCAAGCCGCGGAGGGGCCTGCGGCCGCGGGGTTGCGGAGGGCGCAACAGGGCCGGACGGCGCATCACCGCGCTGCGCCAGATGGACCCCTGCAGTGAGCCCCGCCATGATGGCGGCGCCGGCCGCATCAGAGCCCACCTGGGCGGCACCCAGTTGCGTCACGCCCATCTGCGCGCCCAGCACCAGAGCTGCCGCAAGTGCCATATGCCGTGGAGCCATCCTGCCCTCGAAGCCGAACACGGGCACAAACGCTACCACCTTCCGCAAGCCTGTTCACCCCCGGCGCGCGCGAGCGCGGTTCGGCGCGCCGCTCCCGGCTGGCCGATGGTGTGGCCTTACGCTAGGGGGAGCGTCGCCGCGAGGGGTCAGCGAGCGCGCCTCAGGCCTTCGGCCAGGGGGTCTCCGCCACCGGGGTCAGCGGACCCTTGCCGTCCAGGAAGGCGACGATGTTGTCCACCACCAGTTGGCCCATGGCCGCGCGGGTATGGTGCGTCGACGAGCCCACGTGGGGCAGCAGCACTACATTGTCGAGGCCGAGGAAGGCCTCCGGCACATGGGGCTCCTTCTCGAACACATCGAGCCCGGCGGCGAGAATGGTGCGCGATTGCAGCGCCTTGAGCAGCGCCGCCTCGTCCACCACGGTGCCGCGGGCGACGTTGATGAGGATGCCGTCCGGCCCCAGAGCGGCGAGCACGTCGGCATTCACCAGATGGCGGGTAGCCGCCCCGCCGGGGACGATGACCACCAGCACGCTCACCGCCCGCGCGAGGTCGAGCAGGCTTGCGAAATAGGGCAGGTCCACGTCCGGCTGCTGGCGCCGGCTGTGGTAGGCGACCGGCACCGCGAAGGCCTCCAGCCGCCGGGCGATGGCCTTGCCGATGCGGCCCATGCCGACGATGCCTACCGTCCGCTCGCGCAGCGTCGGCCCCAGAGGATAGGCGCCCTTCAGCCACTTGCCGTCGCGCACGAAGCGGTCGGCCTGGGGGATCTGCCGCACGGTGGCGAGCAGCAGGCCGAGGGTGAGATCGGCCACCTCCTCGTTCAGCACGTCCGGCGTATTGGTGACGATCACGCCGCGCCGGGCGGCGGCGGCGGCATCCACCGTGTCGTAGCCGACGCCGAAATTGGCGACGATCTTCAGAGCGGGCAGGCGCGCCATCAGTGCCTCGTCCACCCGCTCCTTGCCGCGTGTGGCGATGGCGCGCACCGCGGCGGCGGTGGCGTCGGACAGGGCATCCAGGGGCAGAAGATCGAAGCGGGAGGCGAGCTGGCGCTCCACCACCTCCTCCATCACTGGTCCGGTCAGAAGGACGGCCGGGCGGGCTTGATCGGTTGCTTGATCGGTCATGGCGGGCTTTCGGTTCCGACGGTCAAATCTGGCCCAGGACCAAAGCCGAGGGCAAGCAAACGGTAGTTTGGTATCCCGGCGCAGCTGGGATCGCCCCCTGTCTAGCGCCATCGCAGGGGCCGGTTCAATGAAAGTTCAATCGTTTTAAATTCCCTCTTGATCCCGGCTTCCGCTTTCACCATGATCGCGCCGCGTCACAACGAGGGCGTAAGGTTCCCCAAAGGGACCCAAGAAACAGAATGAAGATCACGCGCGACGTTGAAGGCGGACGGATATCCGCCCGGCGCGCTGGCGAACACGAGGGAGAGGACGCTTCATGGCGACCGTGGACATTCGCGGTGTGAAGAAGGCCTATGGCGCGACGGCAGTCATCCATGGGGTGGATGTCAGCATTCGCGACGGCGAATTCGTGGTGCTCGTGGGGCCTTCCGGCTGCGGAAAATCCACCCTGCTGCGAATGATCGCGGGGCTCGAGAACATTACCGGCGGCCAGATCCTCATCGGCAACCGCGTGATCAACGAAATGCCGCCGAAGGAACGGGACATCGCGATGGTGTTCCAGAACTACGCGCTCTACCCCCACATGACGGTGGGGGCGAACATGGGCTTCTCCCTGAAGCTGCGCAAAGCGCCCCAGGAAGAGATCGATTCGCGGGTCAAGCGCGCGGCGGAGATCCTCAACCTCACCAAGCTGCTCGACCGCTACCCCCGGCAGCTCTCCGGCGGCCAGCGCCAGCGTGTCGCCATGGGCCGCGCCATCGTGCGCGACCCGCAGGTGTTCCTGTTCGACGAGCCGCTCTCCAACCTCGACGCCCAGCTGCGCGTGCAGATGCGCACCGAGATCAAGGAGCTGCATCAGCGGCTGAAGACCACCACGGTCTACGTCACCCACGACCAGATCGAGGCCATGACCATGGCCGACAAGATCGTGGTGATGCACGACGGCATCGTCGAGCAGATCGGCGCACCGCTCGACCTCTACGACAAGCCTGCGAACCAGTTCGTCGCCGGCTTCATCGGCTCGCCCTCCATGAACTTCGTCAAGGGCAAGGTGCGCCTTGGCGCCGACCCGCGGCTGGTGACCGACAGCGGCGTCGAGATGCCCCTGCCGGCAGCGCCCGGCCTCACCGACGGCCAGGCGGTGGTCTACGGCCTGCGGCCCGAGCACATCCGGCTCGACCCCAACGGCGTGCCGGCCACCGTGGTGGTGACCGAGCCCACCGGCTCGGAAATCCTGGTGGTGGCCCGCCTCGGCGAGGCCGGCCAGAAGGGACAGGAGATCACCTGCCTGTTCCGCGAGCGCCTGTCGTTTGCCCCAGGCGAGGTGATCCACATCGCGCCGCAACCCGGCCTCACACACCTTTTTGAGGAGGCGACGGGCAACCGCCTCTGACACACTCCAGACGGCAGCAAAGACGGCCCGGCAACGCCAATCCACAACGCCAGGGCCGCACCAGAACTGCACGCACGCCAAAACAAACATATCTTCACGGGAGGAAGACGAATGACCCTTTCCAGACGCGACGTGCTGATGGGCGGCGCCGGTCTCGCTGCAGGCAGCATGGCCCTGCCCTTCCTGGGCGGCACGGCGGCCCTCGGCCAGTCCGTTCCCAAGTTCGAGCCGGAGCCCGGCGCCTCCCTGCGCCTGCTGCGCTGGTCGCCCTTCGTGAAGGGCGAGGAGGATGCCTGGCTCGCCAACACCAAGAAGTTCACCGAGGCCACCGGCATTGAGGTGCGCATCGACAAGGAAAGCTGGGAGGACATCCGTCCCAAAGCCGCCGTGGCCGCGAACGTAGGCTCCGGCCCCGACATGGTCTGGGTCTGGTTCGACGACGCCCAGCAATATCCCGACAAGCTGCTGGACGTGACCGACCTCGCCAAGGGCCTCAGCGCCACCTACGGCGGCTATTACCCGGGCAACGAGGTCTATGCCCAGGTCAACAACCGCTTCGTGGCGCTGCCGCTGGCCACTATCGGCAATGCGGTGGTCTATCGCGACAGCTGGGTGAAGCAGGCCGGCTTCAGCGAATTCCCGAAGGACACCAAGGGCCTGCTGGAACTGGGCAAGGCGCTCAAGGCCATCAACCACCCCATGGGCTTCACGCTGGGCCACGGCGTGGGCGACGGCAACAATTACTGCCACTGGATCCTGTGGAGCCACGGCGGCCGGATGGTCGACGAGAACGGCAAGGTGGTGATCAACTCGCCGGAGACCGTCGCCGGCCTGCGCTACGCCGCCGAGCTGTACAAGACCTTCATCCCCGGCACCGAGAGCTGGCTCGACGTCAACAACAACCGCGCCTTCATCGCCGGCGACCTGTCGGTGACGGCCAACGGCGTGTCGATCTATTACGCGGCGGCGAACGACCCCAAGCTCGCCGACATGGCGGCGGACATGAAGTCCACCAACTTCCCCATCGGCCCCGTCGGCAAGAAGGTGGAACTGCACCAGACCACGCAGGCCTGCATCTTCAAGTACACCAAGTACCCGAAGGCGGCGCAGGCCTACCTCGCCTTCATGTTCGACGCGCCGCAGTACAATGCCTGGCTCACCGGCGCGAGCGCCTATTGCTGCCAGACGCTGAAAGCCTTCTCCAACAATCCGGTGTGGACCTCCAAACCCATCCACGCCGCCTATTCGGTCGCCTCCGAGACCCTGCAGCCCAACGGCTATGCCGGGCCACTCGGCCCCAAGTCGGCGGCTGCCATGGCCGACTGGATCGTGGTGGACATGGTGGCGGAAGCCGCCACCGGCCAGCGCACCCCGGAAGAGGCCGCCAAGCGCGCCCAGCAGCGCGCCGAGCGCATCTACCGCTGATGTGACACCGGCTCCGGCGCCGACGCGCCCGAGCCGGCCACACCGTCGGCTTCGGTCGGTGCCGAGGCCGCGTGGGTCCGCCCAAGCTCCTCCCCCTTCCCCTCCCCCGCACGCGGGAGAGGGCCTTTTCCGACAGCGGCGGCACCGGCTTCAGGCCGGCCGCCCCCTCCCCCTCGGGGAGAACGGCACGTCAGATTTCCCGGAGATTGCTTCCATGGCCAACGTCACTGCGACCGAGCCGTCCCCCTCGCGGTCCTTCTGGGCCGGCATCGGCCAGGGCCGGCATGTGATCGGCATCCTCTTCATGCTGCCGGCCGCCGTGTTCCTGCTGTTCTTCCTCACCTATCCGCTGGGGCTTGGCGTCTGGCTCGGCTTCACCGACACCAAGATCGGCCGTCCCGGCGTCTTCATCGGCCTGGAGAACTACCAGTCGCTCATGGGCGACAGCCTGTTCTGGCTGGTGGTGTTCAACACCATTCTCTACACGGTGGCCGCCTCGATCCTGAAGTTCGCGCTCGGCCTGTGGCTGGCGCTGCTCTTGAACGAGAACCTGCCGTTCAAGGCCTTCTTCCGCGCCGTGGTGCTGCTGCCCTGGGTGGTGCCCACCGTGCTCTCGGCCATCGCCTTCTGGTGGATCTTCGACAGCCAGTACTCGATCATCTCCTGGGCGCTCATCAAGATGGGGCTGATCTCGGCGCCCATCAACTTCCTCGGCGACGTGGCCAACGCCCGCGCCTCGGTGATCGCCGCCAATGTGTGGCGCGGCATTCCCTTCGTCGCCATCTCGCTGCTGGCTGGCCTGCAGACCATCTCGCCCTCGCTGCACGAGGCTGCGACGCTCGACGGCGCCACCAACTGGCAGCGCTTCCGCTACATCACGCTGCCCATGCTCTCGCCCATCATCGCGGTGGTGATGACCTTCTCGGTGCTGTTCACCTTCACCGACTTCCAGCTCATCTATGTGCTGACCCGCGGCGGGCCGCTGAACTCCACCCATTTGATGGCGACCCTGTCGTTCCAGCGCGCCATTCCCGGCGGCTCGCTCGGCGAGGGCGCGGCCATCGCGGTGGCCATGATCCCGTTCCTGCTGGCCGCCATCCTGTTCAGCTATTTCGGCCTGCAGCGCCGCAAGTGGCAACAGGGCGGAGCCGACTGATGGCAACGCCCCGCCCGGCCGGCACCGGCCCCTCCCGCCCGTTCCATTCCCCGACCCTCTCCGGCATGCGGATGAGGGAAAGCGCCGCGCCCGCGTCGAGGACCCGCCCATGACCCAAGCTTCCGAACAGATGACCGACAACTCCACGGGCATGAGCTATCTCGACAGCCTGCCCAGGCGGCTGGTCACGGTCATCCTGCCGCTGCTGGTGTTCGTCTTCGTGCTGCTGTTCCCGTTCTACTGGATGGCGATCACGGCCATCAAACCGAACTACCAGCTCACGGACTACAACAACTATTCGCCGCTCTGGGTGGTGGAGCCGACGCTGGAGCACATCAAGTACCTGCTGTTCGAGACCTCCTATCCGCACTGGCTGTGGAACACCATCTACATCTCGGTGGCGGCCACCTTCATCTCGCTGGTCACCTCGGTGTTCGCCGCCTACGCCATCGAGCGGCTGCGGTTCAACGGCTCGCGCTGGGTCGGCCTCGGCATCTTCCTCGCCTATCTAGACGTTATGACCGTGGTCCGGGGGGCGGCCCGCCCTTAGCCTTTGCAGCGTGAGCAGTCGGGGGTTGCTCGAGGGCCGAGCCGAGCCCCAAGCAAAGGAGGGCGGACCATGAACGAGGATAGCGTGGTTTACGTCGGTGTCGATGTGGCAAAGGCCAAGCACGCAATCGCAGTTGCAGAGAGCGGACGCAGCGGCGAGGTGCGGTATGTCGGTGAGATCGAGACGACCTCGGCGGCCGTCGAGCGGTTCGTCCGAAAGCTCGCCCACAAGCATCCTCGGCTGCACTTCTGCTACGAAGCTGGCCCGACCGGCTACGGGCTCTATCGCCAGCTTGTTGCGCTCGGCCATGCCTGTGAGGTTGTGGCGCCCTCGCTGATCCCCAAGCGACCGGGCGAGCACGTCAAGACCAACCGACGCGACGCCGTCACCTTGGCCCGGCTCCTGCGGGCAGGAGAGCTCAAGGGGATCTGGGTTCCGGACGCGGTGCATGAGGCGGTCCGCGATCTGGTGCGGGCGCGTGAGGCCGCTGGGGAGGATCTGCGCAAGAAGCGTCAGCAGCTCCAATCGTTTCTGCTCCGCCACGGGCGGACGTTCACCGGCCGCAAGGCCTGGAGCCCCGCTCATTCGCGCTGGTTGGCGGCCCAGAAGTTCGAGCATCCGGCTCAGCAGATCGTGTTCCAGGATCAGGTCGACGTGATCGCTGATGCGAGCAAGCGGCTTGAGCGGCTGGATGCGCAGCTCGTCGAGCTCGTGCCCACCTGGTCTATGGCTCCTGTGGTGGCGGCCTATCAGGCGCTGCGTGGGGTATCGTTCGTAGTTGCCGTCACGTTCGTCAGCGAAGTCGGTGACGTTCGCCGGTTCGACAGTCCCCGCCAGCTCATGGCCTTCCTTGGCCTCGTGCCGTCCGAGCGCTCCACCGGTGAGACCGTCAGGCGCGGTGGTCTGACACTCGCAGGCAATCGGCGCGCCCGGCGCGTGCTCGTCGAAGGGGCTTGGAGTTACCGCCACCCCGCTCGTGTGACCGAGACCATCCGGGTTCGGCTCGAGGGCTTGCCCAAAGAGGTGCGGGAGATCGCCTGGAAGGCGCAGACCCGGCTCTGTGCCCGTTATCGGCGGATGACGGCCGCCGGCAAGAAGGCGCCGATCGTGATCGCGGCGATCGCACGCGAGATGGCAGCGTTCTTGTGGGCCATCAGTCGACAGGTCGAGCCGGTCCGGTGAGGGAGGAGGAGCTCATGCTCGTGGCAACGATCACGGCCGGCATAGGGAGAGCGCCGGCCTAACGAGACATCCGCCCATCTGGCGGATGTGACGGGCAGCACGGCGACGGGATGCGGCCACGGTGGGGAACTCCCGCTGTGCACTATGTGGCTGAGCTTTGGCTCAATGCCCGCCTCTAGACAGGGATGGCCCAAGACGGATTACGGACGTGCGGTATTCAACCCGCGGATAAGAGCTTGATCAACCGTCGTCTCAAGGCCCATCCCGTCCCCGTGCTGCCCATCAAAGTGATGACCAAACCCGTGCTGCAGGCTCGGGGCGAAGCCGTTCATCTGTGCCTCTTGACCACAGTCATAAGAGTGCCGCCCTCCATCCTGTTCATCCCGCTCGCCATCATGGTGTTCGGGCTCGGCATCTACGACACCAAGCTCGCCCTCATCCTCACCTACCCCACCTTCCTGGTGCCGTTCTCCACCTGGCTGCTGATGGGCTATTTCCGCTCCATCCCGTTCGAGCTGGAGGAATGCGCGCTGGTGGACGGCGCCTCGCGCTGGCAGATCCTCATCAAGGTGCTGCTGCCGCTGTCGGTGCCGGGGCTGATCTCGGCGGGCATCTTCTCGTTCACCCTGTCGTGGAACGAGTTCATCTACGCGCTCACCTTCATCCAGTCGTCGGAGAACAAGACCGTGCCGGTGGGCGTGCTCACCGAGCTGGTGCGCTCGGACGTGTATGAGTGGGGCTCGCTGATGGCCGGCGCGCTGCTGGGCTCGCTGCCGGTGGTGATCCTCTACTCCTTCTTCGTGGATTACTACGTGTCGTCCATGACCGGAGCGGTGAAGGAATAGGCCTCCCCGCCCAGGCGGGATTTTCCCAAGCGGGCAAAGCTTCCCCTGCGAAGCTTTGCCCGCTTGCCCTTCGGCCGCGACCGTGGCACCCCTTTGCGGCTTCGCTGCAGCGCGGCAGGGGTGGCCCGCAGGGTCGATATGGAGGGGATGGGACGATGCTGGAACGTGCGATCGAGTCGGTGCTCTTCCGCAGCCGCTGGATCATGGCGCCGTTCTATCTCGGCCTCGTCATCTCGCTGCTGGTGCTGCTGTTCAAGTTCGGCAGCGAACTGCTGCACTTCGTGCTGCATGCCACCGGCGCCACCGAGAGCGACACCATCCTCGGCATTCTCGCATTGGTGGACCTGACGCTCACCGGCAATCTGGTGCTCATCGTCATCTTCTCGGGCTACGAGAACTTCGTCTCCAAGATCGATCCCGACGGCCATCCCGACTGGCCGGAATGGATGACGCGGGTGGATTTCACCGGCCTGAAGCAGAAGCTGCTCGCCTCCATCGTCGCCATCTCCGCGATCCAGCTGCTCAAGGCCTTCATGAACATCGACAAGGGGATGAACGAGAACACGCTGATGTGGCTCGTGATCATCCATGTGGTGTTCGTCGGCTCCAGCCTCATCCTCGCCTGGTCCGACAAGCTCTCCAACAACAAGCACTAGGCTGACGCCCCTGCCGGGACTATCGCCCCGGCAGCACCAGCACGGTCGGCGCCTTCGGCAGGGTCTCGCGTGACAGCATCACGCCGGCCTCGGCGGAGCGCTCCACCTGCCACTCCCGGCCCAGGCGAGACAGGAAGCGCTCCAGCCCCCAAGCGCTGAAATAGTGCATGGGGACGACCAAGGGGGCGTTGATGGCCTTCAACGTCTCCACCATGCCCTCGATGTCGAGGGTGTAGGAGCCGTCCACCGGCGCCAGCACCACGTCGATGCGCCCCAGCGCCTCCAGGTGGGCGGGTGTCAGAAGGTGATGCAGGTGGCCGAGATGGGCGATGCACAGGCCCGCCACCTCGAACACGAACATGGAATTGCCGTCATACTCGGTGCCCGCGCCCCGCCGGATGTTGGTGGGCACGTTGCGGATCCAAACATCGTCGAGGGTCAGTTCGTGGTGCGCCGGGCCCCCGTCCGGGCTCCAGCCGCGCAGCACGTATTCGATACCGGCCTCGGGCATGTCGGTGAAATGGGTGTCGTGGGCGCGGTTCATGGTGACCACCCGCGGCACCAGGGGCGGGCGGATATAGTCGTTGTAGTCGGTGACGATGGTCACGCCGGCCGGACTTTCGATGAGAAAGCTCGCATGGCCGAGGAAGGTCAGCCGGACGAGGCCCGCCGCAGCAGCCAGCCGCAGCCCACCTCCGTCCAGCGCCGCGAGGCGGATGGGCGCGCGATCGGCCACCATGCGGGGACATTTCTCCGGCTGCGCTGCGGCGAGGCCCGGCACCAGAACCAGGGCGGCGAGCGCGGCCAGCGCGGCCAGCGCGGCTCGCCGCAAATTTTGCACCGCAGCATAAATGGACAGCGCCAACCTGGGGCAGGCAAAGGCGTCCATGGAGCCTCTCTCGGATCAGAGCCTCACGCGGACCGTGCCGGCGCATGGTCCGCGGACCGGCGCCAGAGGCGGGGAGCAAAGCCGGAATACCTTCGATTGTCGCCCGTTACCGCGCCTGCGCAATGGCACCCCATGTAACGCCGGCGTGAGCGGCACCCAAGCAAAGCGGGCGAGCGACGGCACCGCCCCCGCAGTGCAGCATGGATGAAAGACCAGCCCCATCCGCCCCGGCAAAGACAGTCCGGGCCGGGATTTCGCTTTCCCCGCATGCGGGTAAAGGGCGATTCCCCGCGCGCACCAGCTCTCCAGCGCTTCCGCGCCAAGGGACCATTCTCTAGCATTGGCAGGGGATGACTATAAATCACGCGGCA
The DNA here is from genome assembly GCA_000017645.1 of Xanthobacter autotrophicus Py2. NCBI lineage: Bacteria > Pseudomonadati > Pseudomonadota > Alphaproteobacteria > Hyphomicrobiales > Xanthobacteraceae > Xanthobacter > Xanthobacter versatilis. Next base: position 550,560 of record CP000781.1, on the reverse strand, counting down.
TGAGGAAATTTCACAATGTCTTTCAACCTCGTCATCATTCAGCCTTGGGTCGCCCTGGCGGCAGGCGTGCTGATCCTTGCGTTTCCGCGCCTTCTCAACGTTCTGGTGGCGATCTACCTCATCATCATCGGCCTCACGGGCCTCACCGGCCACTGAGGCGCCCCCTCGGGCAGGCAGGGGCTGCGGCGATGGCCCCTGTTGATGCTTTGTGCGCTGCACGCTAAGCATCTGCCCATTCCGCACATCCCAGCTACAGGGATCAGCTACATGACGAAATGGGTCTACACCTTCGGCGACGGGAAGGCCGAGGGCAAAGCCGACATGAAGAACCTGCTCGGCGGCAAGGGCGCGAACCTCGCCGAGATGTCCAATCTCGGCTTGCCAGTCCCTCCCGGGTTCACCATTCCTACCGAGGTGTGTACCTATTATTACGCACACGGCCAGACCTATCCGGCCGAGCTGAAGGGCGACGTTGAAGCCGCCCTGGCCCAGGTCGGCCAGCTCACCGGCAAGTCGTTCGGCGATGCCGCCAACCCGCTGCTGGTCTCGGTGCGCTCCGGCGCCCGCGCCTCCATGCCGGGCATGATGGACACCGTGCTCAACCTCGGCCTCAACGACGAGACTGTGGAAGCCGTGGCCAGGCTCGCCGGCGACCGGCGCTTCGCCTATGACAGCTACCGCCGCTTCATCACCATGTACTCGGACGTGGTGCTGGGCGTGAGCCACCACCACTTCGAGGAGATCCTGGAGCACTACAAGCTCCAGAAGGGCTTCAACCTCGACACCGAGCTGTCCGCCGACGACTGGGCGGCGCTGGTGGTGAAGTACAAGGAGAAGGTCGCGGCCGAGCTCGGCAAGCCCTTCCCGCAGGATCCCCACGAGCAGCTGTGGGGCGCCATCGGCGCCGTGTTCAGCTCGTGGATGAACGCCCGCGCCATCACCTACCGCCGCCTGCACTCCATTCCGGAGAGCTGGGGCACCGCGGTGAACGTGCAGTCCATGGTGTTCGGCAACATGGGCGAGACCTCGGCCACCGGCGTCGCCTTCACCCGCAACCCGTCCACCGGCGAGAACGCGCTTTACGGCGAGTTCCTGGTGAACGCCCAGGGCGAGGACGTGGTGGCGGGCATCCGCACCCCGCAGGACCTGACCGAGAAGGCCCGCAAGACCGCCGGCTCGGACAAGCCCTCCATGGAGCTGGCCCTTCCCGAGGCCTTCAAGGAATTCGAGCGCATCTCCCACGTGCTCGAAAACCACTACCGTGACATGCAGGACCTTGAGTTCACGGTGGAGAAGGGCAAGCTCTGGATGCTCCAGACCCGCTCCGGCAAGCGCACCGCCAAGGCGGCCCTGCGCATCGCCGTGGAGCTGGCCGCCGAGGGCCTCATCACCGAGGAGGAGGCGATCGGCCGTGTCGATCCCGCCGCCCTCGACCAGCTGCTGCATCCGGCCATCGACCCCAAGGCCGAGCGCAAGGTGATCGCCACCGGCCTGCCGGCCTCCCCCGGCGCGGCGGCGGGCGCCATCGTGTTCACCGCCGACGAGGCGGAAGCGGCCAAGGAAAAGGGCCAGAAGGTCATCCTGGTGCGCGTGGAGACCTCTCCTGAGGACATCCATGGCATGCATGCGGCCCAGGGCATCCTCACCGCCCGTGGCGGCATGACCTCCCACGCGGCCGTGGTGGCCCGCGGCATGGGCAAGCCCTGCGTCTCCGGCGCCGGCTCCCTGCGCATCGATGCCGCCGCCCAGACCCTGACCGTGAACGGCCAGGTGTTCAAGAAGGGCGACCACATCACCATCGACGGCGGCACCGGGCAGGTGCTCTCCGGCGAGGTCGCCATGCTCCAGCCGGAGCTGTCGGGCGAGTTCGCAACCCTGATGGGCTGGGCCGACAAGGTGCGCAAGCTGAAGGTGCGCGCCAATGCCGAGACCCCGGCGGATGCCCGCATGGCCCGCTCGTTCGGCGCCGAGGGCATCGGCCTCAGCCGCACCGAGCACATGTTCTTCGACGCCGGCCGCATCCTGGCCGTGCGCGAGATGATCCTCGCGGACGACGAGGCCGGCCGCCGCGCGGCGCTGGCCAAGCTGCTGCCCATGCAGCGCGACGACTTCGTCGAGCTGTTCGAGATCATGAAGGGCCTGCCGGTCACCATCCGCCTGCTCGACCCGCCGCTCCACGAGTTCCTGCCGCACACCGCGGAGGAAACCGAGGAGGTGGCCAAGAGCCTCGGCGTGGACGTGGAGCGCATCGAGCGGCGCAACAAGGAGCTGCACGAGGTCAACCCGATGCTCGGGTTCCGCGGCTGCCGCATCGCCATCGCCTTCCCGGAGATCGCGGAAATGCAGGCCCGCGCCATCTTCGAGGCGGCCATCATCGCCGCCAAGAAGACCGGCGAGGCCGTGGTACCCGAGATCATGGTGCCGCTCATCGCCACCAAGGCGGAGTTCGACATCGTGGACGCCGTGATCCGCAAGACCGCCGATGCGGTCGAGAAGGAGACCGGCGCGAAGCTCACCTTCCAGGTGGGCACCATGATCGAGCTGCCCCGCGCCGCCCTGCGCGCGGAAGAGATCGCCAAGGGCGCCGAGTTCTTCTCCTTCGGCACCAACGACCTCACCCAGACCACCTTCGGCGTCTCGCGCGACGACGCGGGCACCTTCCTCGGCCCCTACGTTCAGAAGGGCATCATCGAGGTGGACCCGTTCGTCTCCATCGACGTGGACGGCGTGGGCGAGCTGGTGAAGATCGGCGTGGAACGCGGCCGCAAGTCGCGTCCCGACATCAAGCTTGGCATCTGCGGCGAGCACGGCGGTGATCCCGCCTCGGTGGCCTTCTGCCACGAGGTAGGGCTCAACTACGTGTCCTGCTCGCCCTTCCGCGTGCCGATCGCCCGCCTCGCGGCGGCGCAGGCGGCGCTGAAGAAGTAGGAACAAGGTCCGGAGGGGCGCGCTCCGCCCCACCCCAATAAAAGAGGCCGCCCGGACGACATGTCCGGGCGGCCTCTTCGTTTTCATGCCGACGCGACCTGGGGCCGGAACCAGCCGCGCGGGTTTTTCGTTCTGAAGAGCGTCACCGCTACGGTGAAAACAACGCTCGAGGCGCATCATGGAACAAGCACAGATCGGCTGGATCGCCGCCATCATCATCGGCGGCTTCGCCGGCTGGATCGCGTCCAGCTTCATGAAAAGCGACACCGGCCTGTTCATGAACATCCTGCTCGGCATCATCGGCGCCGCCATCGCCAGCTTTCTCTTCGGCCTTCTGGGCGTGAGCTTCGGCGGCTGGCTGGGCTATCTCATCGCCGGCGTGATCGGCGCCTGCCTCCTCATCGGCGGTGCGCGGGCGATCCGGACATAGGCGCAGCCTCAAGGCCTGGCAGGACGGCTCGGCAGGAGCGGGCAGGCGAACCGACGCCCACCCGCTCACTGCACGCGCCCTTTCACTGCACGAAGGTGTTGCGCAGCGTGCCGATGCCCTCGATCTCGATGGCGATGTCGTTAGACGGCTCCTTCATGACGCCCACCCCGATGGAGGTGCCGCAGGCGATCAGGTCGCCGGGGTTCAGCGTCATGTCCTGCGACAGCAGCGAGACGAGGCGCGCCGGCGGGAAGATCATGTCGGCCAGCGGATAATTCTGCCGTTCCGCCCCGTTCAGGATGGTGCGCACATGGGCCGTCGCCGGATCGAAATCGGTGACGATCCACGGGCCGAACGGGCCGTAGCCGTCGATGCCCTTGGCCCGCGCCCACTGGGGAAAGGTGGGGTCGCGGTTGAGAATGTCGGCGGCGGTGATGTCGTTGACCACCGTGTAGCCGAAGATATGGGCGGCGGCCTCTTGTTCGGACACATTGGTGGTGGGCTTGCCGATGACGATGCCCAGCTCGCCTTCATAGACCGTCTTGCCGCTATAGGCCGCCGGGCGCCGCACGGTGGCGCCGGGAGCCGCCACCGAGGTCACCGCCTTCAGCAGATAGAGCGGCTCGGCCGGCTCGGCCACGTTCAGCTTGGCGGCCAGCTGGTGGAAGTTGTTCCACAGGGCGACGATCTTGGTGGGAGCGCAGGGCGCTTCCAGCGTCACCTCGGCGAGTGGAATGCGCGCGCCCGTGGGGCTGGCGCCGGAGAACAGGCAGCCCTCGTGGACAAGGATGGTTTCGCCTTCAAGGGTGCCGAAGCCAGCGGTGCCGTTGGCGCTGAAGCGCAGCCAGGTGGTCATGGGTGTTTCCTCGTTGGAATTGTTTGGCGGATGCAAATCCCGCGGACCGGTAGAGCCCTCTCCCGCGCCGTAGCCGGACGGTTCCGGCGTCGGCCACCTTTGAACCCAACCCGGCAACAGCCGAGTTCGGGCGGGGAGGGTCGGGAGCTGGTGGGACGTTGGGTCCGGGCCAGCGCCTGAAATGCGGAGAGCGTTTATCCTCTCCCCCCTCCCCCACACGCGGGCGAGGGAGTTTGCCGGCGCACCGTCTCAGCTACTCAACCCGAGGTCGCTCAGCCCTTGAGCACCTCGACGAGGGTCTTGCCGAGGCGGGCCGGGGACGGCGACACGCGGATGCCCGCCGCCTCCATGGCCGCGATCTTGTCCTCGGCGCCGCCCTTGCCGCCGGAGATGATGGCGCCCGCATGGCCCATGCGGCGGCCGGGAGGCGCCGTGCGGCCGGCGATGAAGCCAACCATCGGCTTCTTGCGGCCCTTCTTCGCCTCGTCGGCGATGAACTGCGCCGCCTCTTCCTCCGCCGAGCCGCCGATCTCGCCGATCATGATGATCGACTCGGTCTTGGGGTCAGCCAGGAACATCTCAAGCACGTCGATGAACTCGGTGCCCTTCACCGGGTCGCCGCCGATGCCCACCGCCGAGGTCTGGCCCAGGCCCTCCTGCGAGGTCTGGAACACCGCCTCATAGGTCAGCGTGCCGGAGCGCGACACCACGCCCACCGAGCCGGTCTTGAAGATGTTGGCCGGCATGATGCCGATCTTCGACTGGCCGGCGGTCACGATGCCGGGGCAGTTGGGGCCCACCAGGCGCGACTTGGAGCCCGACAGCGCCCGCTTCACCTTCACCATGTCCAGTACCGGGATACCCTCGGTGATGCAGACGATGAGCGGGATCTCGGCGTCGATGGCCTCCAGGATCGCGTCGGCGGCGCCGGGCGGCGGCACGTAGATCACCGAGGCGTCGGCGCCGGTGGCTTCCTTCGCCTCGATCACGGTGTCGAACACCGGCAGGTTCAGGTGGGTGGTGCCACCCTTGCCCGGCGAGGTGCCGCCGACCATCTTGGTGCCGTAGGCAATGGCCTGCTGGGCGTGGAAGGTGCCGTTCTTGCCGGTGAAGCCCTGGGTGATGACACGGGTATTGGCGTCGATAAGCACGGACATCACGCAGCTTCCTTCTTCACGGCCGCGACAATCTTCTGCGCCGCGTCATCGAGGTCATCCGCCGGGATCACGTTCAGACCCGATTCCCGGATGATCTTCTTGCCTTCTTCCACGTTGGTGCCGGCAAGCCTTACCACGAGGGGCACGTTCAGCCCCATCTGGCGCACAGCGGCGATGACGCCCTCCGCGATCACGTCGCAGCGCATGATGCCGCCGAAGATGTTCACCAGGATTCCCTCGACATTGGGATCGGCGGTGATGATCTTGAAGGCGGCCGTCACCTTCTCCTTGGTGGCGCCGCCACCCACGTCCAGGAAGTTCGCCGGCTCGCGGCCGTAGAGTTTGATGATGTCCATGGTGGCCATGGCGAGGCCCGCGCCGTTGACCATGCAGCCGATGGTGCCGTCGAGGGCGATATAGGACAGGTCGTAGCGCGAGGCTTCGATCTCCTTGAAGTCCTCCTCGCTCTCGTCGCGCAGTTGCACCACCTCCGGATGGCGGAACAGGGCGTTGGAATCAAACCCCACCTTGGCGTCGAGGCAGACGAGGCGATCGTCCCGCGTCAGCACCAGGGGGTTGATCTCCAGAAGGCTCATGTCCTTATCGGTGAAGGCGCGATAGAGGTTTGCCGTCAGCGCCACCGCCTGCTTGGCGAGGTCGCCGGACAGGCCCAGCGCCTGCGCCACCTTGCGGCCGTGCAGGGGCTGCACGCCGGTGGCCGGGTCCACGGAGAAGGTGACGATGCGCTCGGGGGTGGCATGGGCCACCTCCTCGATGTCCATGCCGCCCTCAGTGGAGACCACGAAGGCGACGCGCGCGGTGGCGCGGTCCACCAGCATGGACAGGTAGAATTCCTTGTCGATGGAGGCGCCTTCCTCAATATAGAGGCGGTTCACCTGCTTGCCGTCCGGCCCGGTCTGGATGGTCACCAGAGTATTACCGAGCATCTCCGCGGCATTCGCCTTCACGTCGGCGGCGGTCTTCACCACCCGCACACCGCCCTTGGCCTCTGCGGGCAGTTCCTTGAACTTGCCCTTGCCGCGCCCGCCCGCATGGATCTGTGCCTTCACCACGAACGCGATGCCGCCCAGCTTCGCGGCGGCGGCTTCCGCGTCCTGTGGCGTGAAGGCGGCAAGGCCGCGCGACACCGGCACGCCGAATTCCTTGAGAAGGGCTTTCGCCTGGTACTCGTGAATGTTCATGGGGTTCCTCCCTCGACGAGGGCCGCGCATGCGGCGACCTCGGGCGCGGCTCTTCCGGCTGCGTCCTGCATCCTCGGCCTTGCGACCAAAGTCGGAGTGTGCACGCATTCCGGGCCGCGCACCAATGCGACACGACGCCAGTTCACGACGCCAATCGGGGCCGCAGGCGTGACGCGCTCGGCGGGGTTCCTGAGTGAAATCGCCTGCCCCTCAGGGGCGGCGCGGGATCGGCGACAGGCGCTCAGCGCCAAGGTCCCGGCAGGACATTACGTTCGGCAACGCCACCCTGCGACAGGGGCAGGCGGGCTTCATGCACGGCGGCCTGCCCTGCCGGGCCGCCCGTTCGAATGCCGGAGCGAAGACTGATTACTGGGCGCGGACGGTTGGAACCCGGAGTCTTCCGGATTCCAATTTTGGAAAACGGAAGCCGGCGATCGCCGGCTTCCGGACTTGCCGAATGCGAGATCAGACCACGCGGCCCTCGTGCATGGACTTGATCTGGTCCGCCGAATAGCCGAGCTCGGACAGGACCTCGTCGGTGTGCTCGCCGAGCAGCGGGGAGCCGGTGATCTCCACGCTCAGGTCGGAGAACTTGATGGGGCTGCCCACGGTGAGATACTTGCCGCGCTGCTTGTGATCCACCTCGACGATGGTGCCGCTCTTGCGCAGCGACTCGTCCTCGGCGATCTCCTTCATGGTGAGCACCGGCGCGCAGGGGATGTCGAACTTGCGCAGGATGTCCACCGCCTCGAACTTGGTCTTGTCCGCCAGCCACGCCTCGATGGTGGCGAAGATGTCGAAGATCTTGTCCTGGCGAGCGCGGGCGGTGGAATAGGCCGGGTCGTTGATCCATTCCGGCTTGCCAATGGCTTCCGCCACCTTGCCCCAGGCCTGCTCCTGCACGGTGAAGTAGATGTAGGCGTTGGGATCGGTCTCCCAGCCCTTGCACTTCAGCACCCAGCCCGGCTGGCCGCCGCCGCCGGCATTGCCGCCGCGCGGAACCACGTCCGAGAAGGTGCCGTGCGGGTACTGGGGATATTCCTCCAGGTAGCCCACGCGGTCGAGGCGCTGCTGGTCGCGCAGCTTCACGCGGCACAGGTTGATGACGGCGTCCTGCATGGACACGGCGACCTTCTGGCCCTTGCCGGTCTTGTTGCGGGCGTGCAGCGCGGTGAGGATGCCGATGGCGAGGTGCATGCCGGTGTTGCTGTCGCCGAGGGCGGCTGCCGACACGGTGGGCGGGCCATCCCAGAAGCCGGTGGTGGAGGCGGCGCCGCCAGCGCACTGGGCGACGTTCTCGTACACCTTCAGGTCTTCATAGTGGTGGCCATCGGAGAAGCCCTTCACCGAGGCGACGATCAGGCCCGGGTTCAGCTCGTTGATGTGCTCCCAGGTGAAGCCCATGCGGTCGAGCGCGCCGGGGCCGAAATTCTCCACCAGGACGTCGCTCTCCTTGATGAGCTTCGTCAGCACTTCCTTGCCCGCCGGGGTCTTGGTGTCGAGGGTCAGGGAGCGCTTGTTGGAGTTCAGCATGGTGAAGTAGAGCGCGTCGGCATTGGAGATGTCGCGCAGCTGGTTGCGCGTCACGTCGCCGGAGCCGGGGCGCTCCACCTTGATCACGTCCGCGCCGAACCAGGCGAGGAGCTGGGTGCAGGCGGGGCCGGCCTGGACGTGGGTGAAGTCGATGATCTTGATGCCTTCCAACGGCTTGGTCGTCATGGTCGCGTTCCCTTATCAAGCGTTGCCTTAAGACCGGGAGGAGACGGGCAGTGGCGCCCTCTCGTCCCGAAAACCTCCGGTCGCGACGGCCGGGCCGCCATCAACCGATCCATGCCGGTTGATCCGGCTATTGTGCTTGTTCCGTCGCCTTCAGCTTCGCCTCGAGCTCGGCGACGCGCTTCTGAAGGTTGCGTTCTTCCTTCCAGCGCTCCGTCTCGTCGCGAATGACCGCGGCGACGTGCGTCGGCTTTCCGTCGGCCGAATGGACGAGGGCGACGGTGAAGGCGATGGACAGGGCGTGGCCGTCCTTGTGGACGGCCGGGACGCGCAGCAGGCTGGTCCCGTAGCGGGTGACGCCGGTGCGCATGGTCACGTCGTAGCCATCCCAGTGCCGCTTGCGCTGGCGCTCGGGGATGATGATGTCGAGCGACTGGCCCAGGGCCTCGGCGGGCGCGAAGCCGAACATGCGCTCGGCGCCCGTGTTCCAGAGCGTGATGGCGCCGGCCTGGTCGCAGACGACGATGGCGTCTCCGACGGCATCTAGCAGCTGAGCAAGATCTAGGGCCGCAGTCATGACTTCCGTTCCTTCCTGCCTTTTGCTCCCCGCCGGCATGCGGCCGGCGGCAAGGGGCGGCCCCTCAGGGTGCCGCCCGGAGGCGCGATGCCCTACTCCGCCGCCATCCGGCGCGGCGCGCCGAGCGCACCCGACTGGCGCAGGGCGTCAATGCGGTCAGGGGCAAGGCCCAGCACCTGGGAGAGCACCTCGTCCGTGTGCTCCCCGAGCAGCGGCGAGCGCTCCACATCCACCTGGTTGTCCGAGAGCTTGATGGGGTTGCCGACTGTGAGGTAGGTGCCGCGCACCGGGTGCTCCACCTCCACCAGCGTGCCGGTGGCGTAGAGCGAGCGGTCCTCGGCGATCTCCTTCATGGACAGGATCGGACCGCAGGGGATGTCGTACTGGTTGAGGATCTCCATGGCCTCGAACTTGGTGTGGGCCATGGTCCACGCCTCGATGCGGGTGAAGATCTCGTTGAGATGCGGCAGGCGGGCGGCCGGGCTCGCATAGTCCGGCTTGGTCTTCCACTCCGGCTCGCCGATGACGTCGCAGATCTTCGCCCACACCGGGCCCTGGGTGATGAAGTAGATGTAGGCGTTGGGGTCCTGCTCCCAGCCCTTGCAGCGCAGGATGCGGCCGGGCTGGCCGCCGCCCGAGTCGTTGCCGGCGCGGGGCACGGTCTCGCCGAACGGGACGCCCTCGCCGAACTGGCTGTATTCCTTTAGCGGGCCGTGGCCGAGGCGCTGCTGGTCGCGCAGCTTCACCCGGCACAGGTTCAGCACCGCGTCCTGCATGGCGCACAGCACCTTCTGGCCGCGTCCGGTGTGCTCGCGCTGGAACAGCGCGGTGACGATGCCCAGCGCCAGATGCAGGCCGGTGCCGCTGTCGCCGATCTGGGCGGCGCTGACCACGGGCGGCCCATCGCGGAAGCCGGTGGTGGAGGCCGCGCCGCCGGCGCACTGGGCCACGTTCTCATAGACCTTGCAGTCCTCGAACGGGCCGGGGCCGAAGCCCTTCACCGAGGCCAGGATGAGGCGCGGATTGATGGCGGACAGGCGTTCCCACGTCAGCCCCATGCGATCCAGCGCACCGGGGGCGAAATTCTCCACCAGCACGTCGCAGCGCCGCACCAGGTCCTCCAGCACGGCCTTGCCGTCCGCGGTCTTGGTGTCGAGCGTGATGGAGCGCTTGTTGGAGTTGAGCATGGTGAAATAGAGGCTGTCCGCGTCGTCGACATCGCGCAGCTGGCCGCGCGTCACGTCGCCTTCGCCCGGCCGCTCCACCTTGATCACGTCGGCACCGAACCATGCGAGCAGCTGGGTGCAGCTCGGGCCGGATTGAACGTGGGTGAAGTCCAGGATGCGGACCCCCTCTAGTGCCTTGCCCATCTTGTCCTCGCTCCGGCTGGTCTTGCGACGCTGCGCCGCTTCTAGTGTCTCGTTCCCGGTTTACTGTTTTTGTTATTTGGTCTTCGGGTTTGACAGGCGGGACTTGTCCCGCCTGTCAGTCTCATGGGATCGAAAAGCTCACTTCTTCTTTTTGACCACGCTCTGCGGGTTGAGCGAACCGATGTTGCCGCTCTCGGAGCCGGCCGCCGGGTCGATCACCGCGTTGATCAGGGTGGGCTTGCCGCTGTCCATGGCGGCGCTCACGGCGCGATAGAGCTCGTCGGGGGAGGTGACATGCACGCCCACGCCGCCGAAGGCTTCCATCATCTTGTCGTAGCGGGCGCCGGGCACGAACACCGTGGTGCCGGGATCACGCCCGGTGGGGTCGGTGTCGGTGCCGCGATAGATGCCGTTGTTGTTGAAGATCACGATGGTGACCGGCAGGTCGTAGCGGCAGATGGTCTCCACCTCCATGCCGGAGAAGCCGAAGGCGCTGTCGCCTTCCACCGCGAGCACCGGCTTGCCGGTCTCCACGGCCGCGCCCACCGCGAAGCCCATGCCGATGCCCATCACGCCCCAGGTGCCCACGTCCAGGCGCTTGCGCGGCTGGTGCATGTCGATGATGCCGCGGGCGAGATCGAGCGTGTTGGCGCCCTCATTGACGAGGATGGCGTCGGGCCGCTCCTTGATCACATTCTTCAGCGCGCCGAGCGCCGAGTGGAAGTCCATGGGTACCGAATTCTTGAGCAGCTTCGGCGCCATCTTGGCGATGTTGGCTTCCTTCTTGGAGCGGATGGTCTCCACCCACTCGGCGGGCGGAGCCTGCCAGCTGCCGTCGATGCGGGCGTTCAGCGCCGCGATGACAGAGCCGATGTCACCCACCAGCGGCGCCTTGATCTCCACGTTGGAGTCCATCTCGCGGGGCTCGATGTCCACCTGGATGAACTGCTTGGGCTTGTCGCCCCAGGTCTTGCCCTTGCCGTGCGACAGCAGCCAGTTGAGGCGGGCGCCGACGAGGAGCACCACGTCGGCATCCTTCAGCGCGGTGGAGCGCGCGGCACCGGCGGACTGGGGATGGGTGTCGGGCAAAAGGCCCTTGGCCATGCTCATGGGCAGGAAGGGAATGCCGCTGTTCTCGACGAACGCGCGGATCTCTTCATCGGCCTGGGCATAGGCCGCGCCCTTGCCGAGGATGATGAGGGGCTTCTTGGCGCCCTTCAGCAGGTCGATGGCGCGGTCCACGGCGGCGGGCGAGGGGATCTGCGCGGGAGCGGCATCGATCACCTTCACCAGCGATTTCGCGCCGGCTTCGGCATCCATCGCCTGGGAGAAGAGCTTCGCCGGCAGGTCGAGATAGACGCCGCCGGGACGGCCCGACACCGCCGCGCGGATGGCCCGCGCCACGCCGATGCCGATATCCGCCGCGTGCAGCACGCGGAAGGCCGCCTTGCACAGGGGCTTGGCGATGGCGAGCTGGTCCATCTCCTCGTAGTCGCCCTGCTGCAGGTCGACGATCTCGCGCTCGGACGAGCCGGAGATGAGGATCATCGGGAAGCAGTTGGTGGTGGCGTTCGCCAGCGCGGTCAGGCCGTTGAGGAAGCCCGGCGCGGAGACGGTGAGGCACACGCCCGGCTTCTTGGTGAGGAAGCCGGCGATGGCCGCCGCGTTGCCGGCATTCTGCTCATGACGGAAAGAGATGACGCGGATCCCCTCCTCCTGGGCCATGCGGCCGAGGTCGGTGATCGGGATGCCGGGGACGCCGTAGATGGTCTCGATGCCGTTCAGCTTCAGGGCATCAATGACGAGGTGGAAGCCGTCGGTAAGCTCCTGCTCGGCCGCGGGGTCGAGATGCACCACGTTGTCTTCGATCTTGGTCTTTTCCGCCGTTGCCATGAGGCGTCTCCTTCAGCGCGTCGTCCCGGTTTGGCTTGTTCTCGGCCTATTCGGGAAAGACACCGTGCCGCTCCACATGGGCCGCAAGACCCATGGTGTGTTCCCGCACCAGGCGCTCGGCGAGATCTGGGTCCCTTTGCTCGAGCGCGTCGATGATCGCCATGTGTTCCCGCATGGAGATTTCAAACCGGTTCTCCTGCCGCACCGACACCGCGCGGATGGCGCGCATGTGCAGGAACAGGTTCCCGGTCATGTCCACGATCAGGCGGCAGCCTCCCATGCGGATGACCGCCTGGTGGAAGGCGATGTTCGCCTGCGAATATTCATGCATGGGGCTCGCCGGAGGCGTGGCCTCGAATTCGTTGAACAGCCGGCGCAGGCTGTCGATCTCGTCGTCGGAGGCATTGGTCGCGGCAAGCCGCGCCGCCATGCCTTCCAGCGCCGCCCAGACCACGATGAGGTCGAGGATCTCGCGCTTGGTCTTGCGCACCACGAAGATGCCCCGGCGCGGCACCGAACGCACGAAACCTTCCTGCTCCAGCACCGTCATCGCCTCGCGGATCGGCGTCCGCGACACCCCGAGCGTCTCGGAGAGCTGGCGCTCGTCGAGGCGGAACTCGGCGGCGCTGCCGTAGATGTCCATTTGGGTGATGGCTCGCTTGAGCGCATCGTAAGCAAGCATGCGCAGGCTCGAGGCAGCCTCCAGCGGCTCGACGTTGAGCTTCGGAGCGTCCGTGACCGGCGCGGGGGTCTGATGCACTGGCAGTTGATGCACGACCTTGGCTTCCTCTCCCTGGAACGGCCACCTTCTGGCGAGGCGGTCCAACTCCGTGAAATACTGTATACGGTCTTCATAACGCCAACGCAATCCCGATGCCCGGAGATTCGATTGCGCACCGCAGCATTGCTGGGCTTGCGCGGGCTCGGAGGGGGTGTCGGGCGGCTCCGCGAAGGCCTGCCCACCGCGTTGAAATCGGGGCGACGACCCACCGCCGCCCCGAGGGCTTTCGCTCAGCCTCCCGTCACTCGGCGGCGGCGGGCTTCGAGCCGGGTCCCTTGAGCCGGGCAAGGACGATGGAGATCAGCGGCCAGATCAGCATGACCAGGGCCAGCGTCACGATGGAGCCCACCAGCGGGTTGGACCAGAAGATGGACAGGTGGCCCTGGGACACCAGCATGGCCTGCCGGAACGAGGATTCCGCCATGTCGCCCAGCACCAGGGCCAGCACCAGCGGCGCCAGCGGATATTGCAGCTTCTTGAACAGGTAGCCGATGACGCCGAACACCAGCATCACGGCGATGTCCAGCCCCGCATTGTGCACCGTGTAGGCCCCTACCGCGCAGATCACGAGGATGACAGGCGCGATGACGCTGAACGGAATGCGCAGGATGGCCGCGAAGATCGGCACCGTGGTCAGCACCACGATGAGGCCCGCGATGTTGCCGAGATAGATGGAGGCGATGAGGCCCCACACGAAGTCCTTCTGCTCCACGAACAGCAGCGGTCCCGGCTGGAGGCCCCAGATGAGCAGGCCGCCCAGGAGCACCGCCGCCGTGGGCGAGCCGGGGATGCCGAGCGTCAGCATGGGCAGGAGCGCCGAAGTGCCGGCGGCGTGGGCCGCCACTTCCGGCATCACCACACCCTCCAGTTCGCCCTTGCCGAAGTTGCGCCCGTTCCTGGAGAACTTCTTGGCGAGGCCATAGCTCATGAAGGAGGCCGGGGTAGCGCCGCCGGGGGTGACACCCATCCAGCAGCCGACGATGGCCGAGCGCAGGCAGCCCACCCAGTATTGCGGCAGCTTCTTCCAGGTCTCCCACACCACCTTGGCGTTGATGGCCGCGCTCTTGCCCTTGAAGGCGAGGCCCTCTTCCATGGTGAGCAGGATTTCGCCCACGCCGAACAGGCCGATGACCGCCACCAGGAAGTCGAAGCCGCGCAGCAGCTCCACCGAGCCGAAGGTCATGCGCAACTGGCCGGTCACCGTGTCGATGCCCACGGCCGCGAGCGCAAAGCCCAGCATCATGGCCGCGATGACCTTCGCCGCCGGCTCCCGCCCCATGCCCACGAAGGCGCAGAAGGTGAGGAGATAGACCGCGAAGAATTCCGCCGGCCCGAACTGCAGCGCGAACTTCGCGATGACCGGCGCCAGGAAGGTGATGAGCAGCACCGCGAAGAAGGCACCGATGAAGGAGCCGGTGAAGGCCCCCGTCAGGGCCTCGCCGGCTTTCCCCTTCTGGGCCATGGGGTGCCCGTCGAAGGTGGTGGCGACGCTCCACGGCTCGCCGGGAATGTTGAACAGGATGGAGGTGATGGCGCCTCCGAACAGCGCCCCCCAATAGATGGAGGACAGCATGATGATGGCGGAGACCGGCGTCATGGAGAAGGTGAGCGGCAACAGGATGGCGACACCGTTCGCGCCCCCCAGCCCCGGCAGCACCCCGATGAGCACGCCGAGCGTGATGCCGACGAACATGTAGACGATGTTCATGGGGTCGGCGAGGACACCGAACCCTCCGATGAGTGAGGTGAGCGCTTCCACGGGGGCCTCCGTTGCACCGCCTCACGCCGCGTCTGGCGGCGGCCTTGAGGGGCGGGCGCGTTGTCTTGTCAGGGTTGGGCCGTGTTGCGGCATCGCGGCTGAGCCGGCGCGCCGGGCTTGTCTTCGCGGGGCGCCCGCTGATCCGTCCGGCGGACGGGGGATGCGGGTGCAGCGCCACAACGCGCGGGACGTGCCGCGCGCGGCTCGATCATCTTCGCGTTTCATCGAACGGTGAAAATGATCGCGTTATTTTTCTGCGACTACTTTTCTTGGCGTGACCTGGTCTTGCGCGCTCTTCCTGCGCGCCGGCAACCGGATCAGTAGCCGAGCGCGGTTTCCAGCGGCCCCTTGGGCAGGGGCACCAGGAACCAGATCTCGAACATCACGAACAGCGCGAGAGGCACACCCACCGCGACCGGGATGATCTTCGCCGGCGAATACTTGCCCAGCCACCACATGAAGAAGGCGATGAACACGGCGGAGGCGAGATAGATCCCCAGAAGGAAGATCAGCCCCACATAGAGCGTCGTCGGGATCAGCACCTGCATCACCGAGACCAGCTGGGTGCGGTCGACGAAATTGGTGAGGTCGGGATGGCGGGTGACGATGTTCTGCACCAGCGTGACCGTGCTGGCGACGAACATGATCAGCCCCACGTAGAACGGGAAATATCCCGCCTGCGGCCCGTCCGCCGCCCAGCTTGCGCCGACGCGCCAGCTGTCGCTCATAACCAGCGCCGAGACGCCCATGAAGACGAGGGCCACCACCATGTCCATGGTGCGGTTGGTGACGGTTTTCTCATTTTGGCCGGTATGGCCGGTTTCGCTGCTCATGACCCATCCTCCCGTTGCCGAAGACCTGCCTGTCGCGTCGGGAACGGCTCCGCCGGACACCCGGCGGAGCCGTGCCCGCTACTTCGCGACGAAGCCGGCCTTCTCCATCAGGTCCTTGTGGGTCCCGGCGGCCTTCTCAAGCCAGGCGGCATAGTCCGTGCCGGTGAGGGCGGTGGTGTTGAAGGCGCCCTTCTGCATGAAGTCCTGCCACTCGGGCGTGGCGCGCACCCGCTTGAACAGATCGACGAAATACTCGACCTGTTCCTTCGAGGCGCCCGGCGGCATGAAGATGCCGCGCAGCATCAAATATTCGATGTCGAGCCCGGCTTCCTTGCAGGTGGGAATGTCTGCCCACGACTTGCCGTTGGCGATGGGCTCCTTGTAGGGCAAGCGCTGGTCGTCGAACACGCACAGCGGCTTCAGCTCGCCGGCGCGCCACTGGGAAACCGCCTCGATGGGATTGTTCACCGACGAGGTGACATGCCCGCCCACAAGCTGCGCCGCCACGTCGCCGCCGCCCTTGTAGGGCACGTAGATGAACTTGGCGCCGGTCTTCTGCTCGATGGCGGCGGTGATGATCTGGTCTTCCTGCTTGGAGCCGGTGCCGCCCATCTTGAAGACCTGGTCTCCCGACGCCGCCTTCAGCGCATCGAGATAGCCCTTCACATCGTCATAAGGCGCCTTCGCGTTCACCCACAGGACGAATTCATCCAGGGCCAGCATGGAAACCGGCGTCATGTCCTTCCAAGAGAAGGGCACGCCGGTGGCGAGCGGCGTGGTGAAGAGGTTGGACAGGGAAATGATGATCTTGTGCGGGTTCCTGTTGGAGCCCTTCACATCGAGAAAGCCTTCGGCACCCGCGCCGCCTGACTTGTTGATGACGACGAGGGGCTGGGTCATCAGGTTGTTCTTCTGAACAATGCCCTGAATCATGCGCGCCATCTGGTCGGCGCCACCGCCCGTACCCGCCGGCACGATGAATTCCACGGTCTTGGTCGGTTCCCAGGCGTGCGCCGCCAGGGGGGAAAAAGCTGCGGCCACGGCGAGCGCGGCTGCACCTCGCCGGATGGTTCTGGCGATTGCCGAATGCATGATGGTTTTCCTCCCGGATCGTCCGCGTTTTTGTTGTGCGGATCGAGACTTGTGCCGATCGATATCGGAGCCGCGTGCCCATGGGCCGGCCGGCCCGCAAACAGGTTCCGTCCCTCTCTGTTTCAGGTGAGACGCGCTTTGGCGACCCAATGACGATGTGATCGGGCCGAAACGGGCGCTCACGTCTTGTTCGAGCTGGCACTCTATTTGGCGTTACCACCGCTTACGTTAGGGCGGCCGGGGAAGAGTATAATGAGCTTCCCTTGTGTCAATTGGAATTTTCAATTCCGAATTTGGTACTCCGTATTCCAATATTTGGAATACTGTATGCCAATTCAGTCAACAGGCCTTACCGATACGCAGCGTAATCCTGCGACACGCTTTCATCGACGCCGGAATAAAGCCGCGTCATCTGCTCGGCGGCGGCGGCCACGCGCCGGCCGAGGCGCAGGATGCGGTCCTCGCTCATGCGCACCGCGGGCGCGGAGACCGAGACCGCGCCGATGGGGTCGCGCCATTCGTTGAGAATCGCTGCGGCCACCGCTCGCATGCCGGGGGCATGCTCTTCCCGGTCCACGGCGAAGCCACGTTCCAGAATCTCAGCCACATCGTCCATCAGCTCCCGCTCCTCGCGGTGGGTGGCGGTGGTGAAGGGCTCGTAGCGGATCTGGCCAAGGCAGGCGCCGCGGAAGGCGGGCGTGGCGGCGGCCAGCACGGCCTTGCCGGCGGCGGTGGCATGCAGCGGCAGCCGCGCTCCGAGGCGGAAGAAGGCGCGCACCGGGGCATGCGCCTCCGCCTGGGCCACCACCACCAGCTCCATGGCGTCGAACATGGCGAGGTTCACGGTCTCGTCGGTCTCGTGCAGCAGCCGGCGGATCACCGGGCGGCCGATGTCCGGCAGCTTGCGGATGCGCAGGTAGGCCGAGCCGATGCGGAACAGTCCGAGCCCCACGGTCCACAGCCCGGTGGACAGGTCGTGATTCACCAGCTGGCGCTTCTCCAGCGTGGTGAGCAGCCGATGCACGGTGGACACCGGCAGTTCCGCCCGGCGGGCGATCTCGGCCAGCGCCATGCCATCCTGGTCCGCCACCACCCGCAGCAGGGCGATGGCGCGATCCAGCGACTGGACCTCGGCCCCACCCTCGGCGGCGGTGCCCGAGGCGGGGCGACCCCTGCGGCGTGGCGCGACCTCGGTCTCCGGCATCCCAATACTCCCTACCTGCTTGGTGCGGCTCAGCGCGTCGGCCCCCAAAGTAGCTGGACGGCGGCCGGCGTCCACCCTGTGACAAATTTTCCATCTTCCGGAATTAATTTCCACTGCTATCGTGGGGACCATGGTTGCCAAGGGCGGAGCGTGCGCTCTAATCTGGCATACATAATACGCAATGAACGATCGGGAGGGATCTGCCATGAAGGTGTGCATCTACGGAGCCGGAGCCATCGGCGGATATCTGGGCGCCCAGCTCGCCAGCGCCGGCGCCGAGGTGAGCCTGGTGGCCCGCGGCGGCCATCTGGAAGCCATGCAGACCAACGGCCTGAAGCTGCTGATCAACGGCGAGGAGCGCGTGAGCCATGTCCGCGCCACCGACGATCCCCGCGAGCTCGGCCCGCAGGATTACGTCATCATCGCCCTCAAGGGACATTCGGTGCCGGGCGTGGTGGACCGGCTGCGCCCCCTCATGGGCAACGACACCGCCATCGTCACCGCCGTGAACGGTGTGCCCTACTGGTATTTCTACAAGCATGGCGGCGCCCTCGAGAACCGGACCCTGTCCACCATCGATCCCGGCGCCCGCCAGTGGGAGGTGCTGGGGCCTGAGCGCGCGCTCGGCTGCATCGTCTATCCGGCCACCGAGGTGGTGGCGCCGGGCGTGATCCAGCACATCTACGGCGACAAGTTCCCCCTCGGCGAGCCCTCGGGCGAGATCACGCCGCGGGTCACAGCCCTCAGCCAGATGATGGAGAAGGGCGGCCTGCGCGCGCCGGTTTTGACCAACATCCGCGACGAGCTGTGGCTGAAGCTGTGGGGCAATCTCTGCTTCAACCCCATCAGCGCCCTCACCCACGCCACCCTCGACATCATCGCCGCCGATCCCGGCACCCGCGCCGTGGCCCGCTCCATGATGCTGGAGGCCAAGGCCGTCGCCGAGAAGCTGGGCATCAACTTCCGGGTGGATGTGGAGCGGCGCATCAACGGCGCCGGCGCGGTGGGCGCCCACAAGACCTCCATGCTGCAGGACCTCGAGCGCGATCGCCCCATGGAGATCGACCCGCTGGTGAGCGTGGTCCAGGAAATGGCGCAGATGCTCGAACTGCCCACCCCCACCCTCGACGTGGTGCTGGCTCTGGTGCGCCAGCGCGCGGCCATGGCCGGCCTCGGCGACATCCTCGCCGTGCCGCCGGTCACCGCCGCCGATCTCGTGCCCGCCAAGAAGGCTGCCGCGCACTGAGCCGGGCGAGGCTCCGGCCGGCGGCAACGCCCCGAAGCCCCTGCCCCAAGGTCATGACACACGCAAAAGAAAAGGCCGGGTCTCGCCCGGCCTTTTTCGTTTCAGTGGCTGAATGTCCGGATCAGGCCCGGCCCCGTACGCTGCGCCGACACTTTGCCAGCGCGGCGGGTGCGATCACTCGCTCTCCGTCATCGTGGCGGCGAGGGGGGTGCCCGGGTTCGGCTGGCTGGCGTTCAGCGCCATTCCCGTCAGGACATAGCCGAGCACGAGAGCGGCAAACACGGCGATTCGCTTGAACATCCTCATCCCTCAACTTGGTCGCGGCCAGACCGAGCCGAAATTGTGCATCGCCCTGGCGTCGCATGCTTAGTCGCCATGCGCCGCACAAGAGCTGAACACCTACTTCAGCTGCAGTTCATAAAGCCTGAACAAGCTGGCCCCACCTGGGTTCCGGAACTTCTCCCGGACAGCGGCACCACGCCCGTCGGCACCGAAACCGGGGCTCGCCCCGCGCGACTCAGGTTTCGGTGCCTGAGGTCTTACACCGCACGAAACGCCCTGTCTGTGTCCGCCCGGTCACAGCCCGCCATCGCGTGGGGATCACAGTAAAGCAATGGTTTACGTGTCGTGAGGGGGGCTGACGGGATGTCGCGGGGGCGTTTCACAGCCTCCCGGCGCTTTACTCGACCGGTGGGACGCTCTAAGCCGAGGGACCTTTTATACTGCACCGCACAAGGCGCCCATGCTCCGCAAGCTCTACGACTGGATCATCGCCTACTCCGCGAAGCCGTCGGCGCCCTGGGCGCTCGCTTTGGTTGCGTTTGCGGAAAGCTCCGTCTTCCCGGTGCCGCCGGATGTGCTGCAGGTGCCCATGACCCTGGCGCGCCCGGATCGCGCCTGGCGCTATGCCCTCATCGCCACCGTCGCGTCGGTTCTCGGGGGGCTTGTGGGCTATGCCATCGGCGCCTTGCTCTATGACAGCGTCGGCAAGTTCCTGATCGACCTTTATGGCTACGGCTCCAAGGTGGACCAGTTCCGCGCCGCCTACGCCCATTACGGCCATTGGGTGATCCTGCTGAAGGGGCTGACGCCGATCCCCTTCAAGCTGGTGACCATCACCTCGGGCTTCGCCGACTACAATCTGTTCTGGTTCGTGGTGCTGTCGATCATCACCCGCGGCGCGCGCTTCTTCATCCTCGCGGCGATCCTGCATTATTTCGGGCCGTCGGCGCGGGAATTCATCGAGAAGCGGCTCGGGCTCGTCACCCTCGGCTTCCTCGGCGTGCTGGTGATCGGCCTCGTGGCGGCCGCCTACTTCGCCTGACGAAAGGCCTGGTCGCTCGCGGCCGGGGCTGAGGCGCGGGCAGCGCCCTGATATCATAAGGACGACATGGTCCGGACCAACGGCCGGTGAGCCTGCTCACCGGCCGTTTTCGTTACTGCGCCTTCGGCCGCGACAGCACCGAGGCGGAACCGGCGGTGGCGCTATCTGTGGTCGCGGTGCCCGCCCCGGCCTTGCGCTTTTGCGGTGCGGCCGATGCCGACTGCGCGGCGGACCGTCCTGCCTCCGGGTTCGCCGGGGTTGCCCCCGGATTGGCCGGCGCGGCGGATTGCGCAGGCGGTGACGGTGTCGCGGCGGCCGGCTGAGGCGCAGCAGGAGCTTGGGGCGCGGCGGCTTTGGCTGCATCTGGCGCCGGGGCGATCTGAGGCACGGCCGGGGCCGGTGTCACCGTGGCCACGGCCGGCTCAGGCGGACGCGACGGCGGCAGCGGCTTGGCCGGCGATGACGGTGCGGCAGCCACCGGCGGCTGGGACCGCGGCGGGGCCGGGGGCGGCGGGGGGCGGCGGGGGCCAGGCCCGGGCGGTGTCGGCACGGCGATGGTCGGCCCGCCATAGACGCTGCGCGCGCTCACCACCCGGCCGGTGAAGGCATCGAGCCGCAGCACAGCCGGCCCGTCCTCATCCACCGCCGTCACCACATAGGTGCGCCCGGCCAGACGCGGCCGCGACACCTGCCGATAGCCCATGCCGACCACGATGGCGCGCACTTCGCCCGGCGGCAGCATGCCATAGCCGCGGGGCGGCGCGGGCACATAGGCACGAGGCGGCGGTCCATAGGGTCGCGCATAGCCATAGGGCCCCTCATAGATCAGCACCTGTGCCGCTATGGGGGCAGATGGCATAATCGCGGCGCTCAAAATTAAGGCACCGATCCCGAAGCGCACGGGGCCTGTGAGGGTTCGCGGCATGGCGCGCCTCTCCATTCTTGAACCTCATTTATCCCAACACGCCAGCCGGCGCGCCGAAGTCTGAACACCCGCCCTGCCGACGACCGGCGCCTGCGCGTGAGTCCCGCGAAACTTAAGGCGCCCAATGCGGCAGCCTTTGGACGCGCCCGCGGTGTCACGGCGACGGCCGGCGATGGGTCTCCTGAAACTCCGTTGCGTCGCGGCGCCGCGCGCCGTACCGTTCTTTCGTCCTGACGGTATTAAGCGCAACTTTTCGCCGATCCGGCTGCTTTTGCGCCATTGAGGCGCTTGTAGGCGTGCCGCTTTTCTGGCATGTTCCATGAGATAGGGAAACCATGCTTCCCTATCTCCCGTGTCGATGGTTCAGATTGTCTCAAGCTCGCGTTCAGACGAACGGGGGGCCTTCTGTGCGGCGCGGCAGTGGTGCAAAAGTTGCAGCGTAGCCGTAGGACATCATCGGGCAGGCCCGGACCGATGGGGGCTGCGGCCCGATCCGCGGGGAACCCGGATCGCGGCGCAAGGGCAAAGGTTGGGGAAGGACGGCGGGGCGCATCTGCCCGGCCGCCAGCACAGAAGGAACGACGAGATGGCAGCGACGGATCGCACGGATGGCTTGAACGGAAGCGTGGCTCGGACGGCCGCCGCCGTGAAAGACACGGCGATCGTCGGGCGCCCGGAACCCTTCGGCCTGTTTGACCCGGCCCATGAACGGGATGCGTGCGGCGTCGGCTTCATCGCCGACATCAAGGGCCGCAAGTCCCACCGCATCATCCAGGACGGCATCAACATCCTGCTCAACCTGGAGCATCGCGGCGCCGTGGGCGCCGACCCGCGCGCTGGCGACGGCGCGGGCATGCTGGTGCAGATCCCGCACAAGTTCTTCCTGAAGGAAGCGGCTCGGCTCGGCTTCTCCCTGCCGGAGCCCGGCCTCTATGCGGTCGGCCACATCTTCCTGCCCCGCGATCCCGAGGGCGAGCAGATCGTGCGCGCCACCTATGAGCGGGCGGTGGCGGAGGAAGGCCTTGTCATCCTCGGCTGGCGCGACGTGCCCACCGACAATTCCTCCCTTGGCTGGAGCGTGCTGCCCACCGAGCCCAAGCACGCCCAGGTGTTCATCGGCCGCGGCGAGTTCGCCGGCGACGAGGACGGCTTCGAGCGCCGGCTGTTCGTGCTGCGCAAGGTGATCTCCAACACCGTCTACGGCGCCAAGGACCCCCGCACCGCGGGCTATTATCCGGTGTCGCTGTCCTGCCGCACGCTGGTCTACAAGGGCATGTTCCTGGCCGACCAGCTGGGTGCCTATTACGCCGACCTGCACGACCCGGACTTCGAGAGCGCGCTCGCCCTCGTGCACCAGCGCTTCTCCACCAACACCTTCCCGGCCTGGCCGCTGGCCCACCCCTACCGGATGGTGGCTCACAACGGCGAGATCAACACCCTGCGCGGCAACGTCAACTGGATGGCGGCGCGCCAGGCTTCCGTGGACACCGAGCTGTTCGGCGCCGACATCTCCAAGCTGTGGCCCATCTCCTATGAGGGCCAGTCGGACACCGCCTGCTTCGACAACGCGCTCGAATTCCTGACCCAGGGCGGCTATTCCCTGCCCCACGCGGCCATGATGCTGGTGCCCGAGGCCTGGGCGGGCAATCCGCTCATGGACGAGGAGCGCCGCGCCTTCTACGAATACCACGCTGCCCTCATGGAGCCGTGGGACGGCCCGGCCGCGATCGTCGCCACCGACGGCCGCCAGATCGTCGCGACCCTCGACCGCAACGGCCTGCGCCCCGCCCGCTACATGGTGACGAGCGACGACACCATCGTGCTCGCCTCCGAAATGGGCGTCTTGACCCTGCCCGAGGAAAGGATCGTCACCAAGTGGCGCCTCCAGCCGGGCAAGATGCTGCTGGTGGACCTCGTGGAAGGCCGCCTCGTTCCCGACGAGGAGATCAAGACCCAGCTCGCCCGCGCCAATCCCTACAAGGAGTGGCTGAAGCACACCCAGCTGGTGCTGGAGGACCTGCGCCCCGTGGAGGCGCGCGAGGTGCGCACCGACGTGGCCCTGCTCGATCGCCAGCAGGCGTTCGGCTACACCCAGGAAGACCTCAAGCTGCTCATGGCGCCCATGGCCATCACCGGCCAGGAGGCAGTGGGCTCCATGGGCACCGACACGCCCATCAGCGTGCTCTCCAACAAGTCGAAGCTGCTCTACACCTATTTCCAGCAGAACTTCGCCCAGGTGACGAACCCGCCCATCGACCCGATCCGCGAGGAGCTGGTGATGAGCCTTGTCTCCTTCATCGGGCCGCGGCCGAATATCTTCGACCTGGAAGGCACTGCCCGCCGCAAGCGGCTGGAAGTGCGCCAGCCCATCCTCACCAATGAAGACCTGGAGAAGATCCGCTCCATCGGCTTCATGGAAGAGCGGTTCGACACCCGCACCCTCGACATCACCTACCCGTCCGACAAGGGCGCGGCGGGCATGAGCGACGCGGTCGAGCGGCTGTGCGAGCGCGCCGAGGCGGCGGTCCACGGCGGCTACAACATCATCATCCTGTCCGACCGCCTGGTGGGCCCGGACCGCATCCCGATCCCGGCGCTGCTCGCCACCGCCGCCGTGCACCATCACCTGATCCGCAAGGGCCTGCGCACCTCCGTGGGCCTGGTGGTGGAGACGGGCGAGGCGCGCGAGGTGCACCATTTCGCCTGCCTCGCCGGCTACGGCGCCGAGGCCATCAACCCCTATCTCGCCTTCGAGACCCTGCTCTCCATGAAGGACGAGATCCCGGAGGAGGTGGACGACAAGGAGATCGTCAAGCGCTTCATCAAGTCCATCGACAAGGGGCTCTTGAAGGTGATGTCCAAGATGGGCATCTCCACCTACCAGTCCTATTGCGGCGCGCAGATCTTCGACGCGGTGGGCCTCTCCTCTGAGCTGGTGAACAAGTACTTCTTCGGCACCGCCACCACCATCGAGGGCGTGGGCCTCGCCGAGATCGCCGAGGAAAGCGAGCGCCGCCACACCCTCGCCTTCTCCGACGCCCCGATCTTCCGCATGGCGCTGGATGTGGGCGGCGAATATGCCTACCGCATCCGCGGCGAGGATCACGCCTGGTCGCCGGAATCGGTGGCCGAGCTGCAGCACGCCGTGCGCGGCAATGCGCGGGACAAGTTCCGCGCCTTCTCCACCATGATCAACGATCATGACTCCCGCCTGCTTACCGTGCGCTCCCTGTTCCGCATCAAGAGCGCGGAAGAGCTGGGCCAGGCGCCGGTGGACCTGTCGGAAGTGGAGCCCGCCGCCGACATCGTGAAGCGCTTCGTCACCGGGGCCATGTCGTTCGGCTCCATCTCCCGCGAGGCGCACACCACGCTGGCCATCGCCATGAACCGGATCGGCGGCAAGTCGAACACCGGCGAGGGCGGCGAGGAGCCCGAGCGCTTCAAGCCCCTGCCCAACGGCGACAGCATGCGCTCCGCCATCAAGCAGGTGGCCTCCGGCCGCTTCGGCGTGACGGCGGAATATCTCGTCAATTCCGACGTGATGCAGATCAAGGTCGCGCAGGGCGCCAAGCCCGGCGAAGGCGGTCAGTTGCCCGGCCACAAGGTGGACGCGGTGATCGCCAAGGTGCGCCACTCCACCCCCGGCGTCGGCCTCATCTCGCCGCCGCCGCACCACGACATCTATTCCATCGAGGACCTTGCCCAGCTCATCTACGACCTGAAGAACGTGAATCCCGACGCGGACGTGTCGGTGAAGCTCGTGTCGGAGGTGGGCGTGGGCACGGTGGCGGCGGGCGTCGCCAAGGCGCGCGCCGACCACATCACCATCTCCGGCTTCGAGGGTGGCACGGGCGCATCGCCGCTCACCTCCATCAAGCATGCCGGCTCGCCGTGGGAGATGGGCCTCGCCGAGACCCAGCAGACCCTGGTGGCCAACCGCCTGCGCTCGCGCGTCGCGCTGCAGGTGGACGGCGGCCTGCGCACCGGCCGCGACGTGATCATCGGCGCCCTGCTCGGTGCCGACGAGTTCGCCTTCTCCACCGCCCCGCTCATCGCGGCGGGCTGCATCATGATGCGCAAGTGCCACCTGAACACCTGCCCGGTGGGCGTGGCGACCCAGGACCCGGTGCTGCGCAAGCGCTTCAAGGGCACGCCCGAGCACGTGATCAACTACTTCTTCTTCGTCGCCGAGGAAGTGCGGGAAATCATGGCTTCCCTCGGCTTCCGCAAGATGGATGAGATGGTGGGCCGCTCCGAGGTGCTCGACCAGAACGCCGCCATCAACCACTGGAAGGCGAAGGGCCTCGACTTCTCGCGCATCTTCGCCAAGCCCGACATGCCGCCAGAGGTGGGCATCCGCCACACCGAGCGCCAGCACCATCCCATCGAGAGGGTGCTGGACCGCACCCTCATCGCCCAGGCCGCTCCGGCCTTGGAACGGGGCGAGCGCGTTGAGATCAAGACGCCGATCCGCTCGGTGGACCGTTCAGCCGGCGCCATGCTGTCCGGCGCCGTGGCCAAGGCCTATGGCGGCCAGGGCCTGCCGGACGACACCATCCATGTGGAGCTGAGCGGCACCGCGGGCCAGGCGTTCGCCGCCTTCCTCGCCGCCGGCGTCACCTTCGACCTGATCGGCGAGGCCAACGACTATGTGGGCAAGGGCTTGTCGGGCGGGCGCATCATCGTCCGGCCGCCGGCCAATGCCGCCATCGTGCCGGAGGACTCCATCATCGTCGGCAATACGGTGATGTACGGCGCCACCGAGGGCGAGTGCTACTTCCGCGGCATCGCCGGCGAGCGCTTCGCGGTGCGCAATTCCGGTGCAATCGCCGTCGTTGAAGGCACCGGCGACCACGGCTGCGAGTATATGACCGGCGGCATCGTGGTGGTGATCGGCCAGACCGGGCGCAACTTCGCGGCCGGCATGTCCGGCGGCGTCGCCTATGTGCTGGACGAGGACAAGAGCTTCGCCAAGCGCTGCAACCTCTCCATGGTGGACCTCGAGCCGGTGGAGGAGGAGGAGGACCTGCTGGAACGCCTCCACCACCACGGCGGCGACCTGGAGTTCAAGGGCCGTATCGACGTGCAGGGCGACATGTCCCGCCACGACGAGGAACGCCTGCACCAGCTCATCGCCAAGCACCTGCATTACACGGGCTCGGCCCGGGCGCAGGCGATCCTCGACAACTGGGCCGAGTACCGTTCCAAGTTCGTCAAGGTGATGCCGGTGGAATACCGCCGCGCCCTGCGCGACATGGAAAAGCGCCGCGGCCTGGCGGCGGCGGAATAGCGCGAGTTCCTTCTCGCCCGCCCCCGCTGCGGGGTGGGTCGGGGAGCGCCGCCCCGGCGGCTCACCATCGCCGGATACGGCGCTCAACGGAACGGGCCAGCCCCTCCCCATCCTCTCCCGCAAGCGGGAGAGAACGTTCGCCCGGTGTGCTGGACTTGAACGGGCGCGCGGATCGCGCGTGCGAATTCCGAGTCCTCAAGCTGGAACAATTCTTGTATTTGGACACGTGGTGCGGCACCCGGATCGATGGGGTGCGCGCGGCGGTTCCCTCAACGAGGTTCGCCTAAGGGGTTCTGATGGGCAAGGTCACGGGTTTTCTGGAGATCGACCGGCGGGAGCAGAAGTATCAGCCCGCTTCCGACCGCATCCGCCATTTCCGCGAGTTCACGCTGCCATTGCCGGACGCGGAGGTGGCTAACCAGGCCTCGCGCTGCATGGATTGCGGCGTGCCCTTCTGCCACGGGCCCAACGGCTGCCCCGTGCACAACCAGATTCCGGACTGGAACGACCTCGTCTATCGCGACGAGTGGGAGGAAGCCGCGCGCAACCTCCACACCACGAACAACTTTCCCGAGTTCACCGGCCGCATCTGCCCCGCCCCGTGCGAGGAAGCCTGCACCCTGAACCTCGAGGACATGCCCGTCACCATCAAGACGGTGGAGCAGGCCATCGCCGACAAGGCGTGGAAGAAGGGCTGGATCAAGCCCGAGCCCGCCCTGGTGAAGACCGGCAAGAAGGTGGCCATCGTCGGCTCCGGCCCGGCGGGCCTTGCCGCCGCCCAGCAGCTCGCCCGCGCCGGCCATGACGTGCATGTCTTTGAGCGCGAGCCCAAGGCCGGTGGCCTGCTGCGCTACGGCATCCCCGACTTCAAGATGGAAAAGCACCACATCGACCGTCGCGTGAAGCAGATGGAAGCGGAAGGTGTGACGTTCCACTACAACGAGAACATCGGCATCGTGCGCCCGTTCCAGGAGCTGCTCGATACCCACGATGCGGTGCTCCTCGCCGGTGGCTCCGAAGCCCCGCGCGATCCCAAGCTGCCGGGCCAGGAGATGGAGGGCGTGCACTTCGCCATGCCCTATCTCGTGCAGTCGAACCGCCGCGAAGGCGACGAGCCGGTCAACGAGATCCCGATCGTCGCCGGCGGCAAGCATGTGGTGGTGGTGGGCGGCGGCGACACCGCTTCCGACTGCGTGGGCACCGCCTTCCGGCAGGGGGCGCTCTCGGTCACCCAGCTCGACATCCGCGCCGTGCCTCCCATGAAGGAGGACAAGCTGGCGGTGTGGCCCTATTGGCCCACCAAGTTTCGCACCTCCTCCTCCCAGGCCGAGGGCGCCGAGCGTGAGTTCGCCTGCGCCACCCTGGGCATCGAGGGGCGCAACGGCCGCGTCACCGGCGTGAAGTGCGCCCGCGTGGACCAGAAGCGCCAGCCCATTCCCGGCACCGAGTTCGTGCTGCGCGCGGACCTGGTGTTCCTCGCCATCGGCTTTGCCCATGCGGCCCATCCCGGCCTCATCGAGCAGTCCGGCGTGGTGCTGGACAAGCGCGGCAACGTGCAGGCCGACGATCTCGCCTATGCCACGTCCGTGCCCAAGCTGTTCGCGGCGGGCGACATGCGGCGCGGCCAGTCGCTGGTGGTGTGGGCCATCCGGGAAGGCCGCCAGGCCGCCCACGCCATCGACAAGGAACTCATGGGCGCGACCACCCTGCCGCGCTGAGCCGGCAGGGGACGGAGTGATCCCTCAGGACCGCTCACGCTATCCCCGCACACGGGGCCGAAATCGGCACCGTGTGCGGGCGGGTCTTCAGAACTTATAATTCACGCCCAGCCGCGCCACATTCAGCTTGGTCGAACTGGTCCAGGTGACGAATTCATCACCGCCAATTGCCTCGGGAATCCGGTAGTCGTTGCTCCCGAGATCGACGTAGAGATATTCGCCCTTTACCGTGATGTTGTCGGTGATGGCGTATTCAAGCCCGCCGCCCACCGTCCAGCCCCAACGTACCGAGCTATCGGTGCCGCCGAATCCGCCACTGCGGTCAAAGGCGTGGTCGCCCGGGCCGCCCCACCAGAAGCCGTATTCACGCCACGAATAGCTGCCGCTGCCGCTCACCTTGCCATAGGCGGCGCCACCCGTCGCATAGACCAGAAGGCGGTCGAGCGCAGTGACGCCCAGGCGAGCACGGATGGTCCCGAACCACTCCACCGATGCGCTCGCGTCAAGCTGCTCTCTCAGGTGGTAATTGTAATCGGGCCTATCGACGGGATAAGGGTAAAGATCATAAGTGCTGCTTGCGGCATAAGTTTTGCTCGCATCAGCATAGTTTATATCCGCCTCGAACCCTAAAACAGCTCGCCCAATCTGGTAATTATAACCTGCCTGCGCACCTCCGGTGAAAGAGTTGCTTTCGGATGATCTCTGCCCATTGAACCAGCCATTGCTGTAGGAGCCGTAATCGCTCCCATAGATATAGCCGACGCCATCCAACGTTCCCGAGTTCCAGGCATAGCCGGCATTGCCGCCGATATAGAAGCCGGTCCAGCTGAAGGATGCAGGTGCAGGCGGCGCCTTGGTGACGGCGACCGCCAAATCCGCCGCGCATGCGGCTCCACTCATCACTGAAGCAGCAAAAACCGCGACGAAGTAGGAGCGCATCGATCTCTCCCGGAGGTAAATAAATCCTTTACCCGCACGGCAAAATTGCGTCAATGCGCCCATTCAAAAGCGCTGGGTACCAGCCCGCGCGGCGGGCCACGTGGCTTCAGGTTTCCACCAGGCCCGTGGTGTCCCCCGACGCGGCCGAATCCGGGCGGCCGTGGGGCTTCGCCAGATATTCGCCCGAGCGCATCTCGTGGATGCGCGACACCGTGCGCGCGAACTCGAACGCCTCAGCCCCCTCGGTGCCGAGATAAAGCGCATCTGGCTCCGCCGCCGCCGAGGCGATGAGCTTCACGTTGGAATCGTACAGCGTGTCGATCAGCGAGATGAAGCGCTTGGCCTCGTTGCGCTGGTCCGGTCCCAGGATGGGGATGTGCTCCAGCACGACGGTGTGGAACATGCGCGCGAGGCGCAGGTAATCGGGGTTGGGGCCCAGCGCCGCCTCGCACAGGTTGGCGAAGGTGAAGCGCGCCGCGCCGTTGGCCATGGCCGGGATGGCGACGCGCCGGCCCTTCAACAGGATCTCGCCGGGCACGCCGCCGCCAGGACCGGCGAGCCGGCGCCAGGCCTGCGCCACCGCTCCATCCGCCACCGGTCCGAGGGGCGTGTACCAGGTGGACACCCCTTCCAGCTTCTCCATGCGGTAGTCGGTGCGCGAATCCAGCGTCATCACCTGCATGCGCTCCTCGATCATGCCGATGAACGGCAGGAACAGCGCGCGGTTGAGGCCGCCGGAATACAGGTCCTGCGGCGCCACGTTGGAGGTGGCCACCACCACCACGCCGTCGGCGAACAGCTTCTCGAACAGCCGGCCGAGGATCATGGCATCGGCGATGTCGGTGACGTGGAATTCGTCGAAGCACAGGATCTTCGCCTCGTCGGCCAGCGCCGCCGCCACCGCGATGATGGGATCGCCCACCTTGCGGTCGCCCTGCTTCTGGGCCTGGCGCTCGCGGAAGATGCGCTCGTGCACGTCGCCCATGAATTCGTGGAAATGGGCCCGCCTTTTGGCCCGGGGCGGCAGGGCGTCGAAGAAGAGGTCCATGAGCATGGTCTTGCCACGGCCGACCTTGCCGTAGACATACATGCCCTTGGGCGTCACCGGGGCGCGGCGCTGGAACAGCCAGCCCAGCGCCGAAGACTTCTGCGCCATGGCCCGCTCGCGCAGCTCCAGCTCCAGGCGGGCGAATTCCTGCACCACCATGGCCTGCGCCGGATCGTCCGAAATATCGCCCGCGGCCAGCTTCGCCGCATACAACTCCCGTACCCGCGCCTTCGTTTCCGCTGTCATTGAGCCCATTCCCGTTCGCCGCAAGGAAGTCTCGGCGCCGTGCTTCGCCGAAGGCAGGGCTGGCTATAGAGCAGATGCGGGAAAAGTTGAATGCATGCCGGCGCAGCTCTTGCCGCACTGGACAGGCCCGGCGAACCGTGAATTCCTCCGCCCATGCCCGAGACGTCGCGCCGCCCCGGACCCGACCCCATGTCGCCCCCACTGTCATCTCCTGTTCCATTATCCCCGCCCCACCCCCGCAAGCCGCTCCTCGACCGGCTGAAGGGGTGGCTCGCCGACCATGATCCCGGCGGGGTCGATCTCACGCGGGCGTTCCATCTCGGTGTTTCGTTCGTGATCGTCATCCTGGTGGGCTACGCGACCTCCACCGGGTTCCGGCTGAACATGGATGTCACCTTTCCCATGATGGCCGGCTGTGCCGCGCTGGTGATGATCAGCTTCAATCCGGCGGCGAGCGTCGCTGCCGAGGCGCGCACCATGGGGCGCCTGTTCGCCCTCGGCTTCGTCTTCCTGCTGGCGGTGACGCTGGTGGGCCCCGGCGAGGGGCCGGGCAACGACATCGTCCAGAAGCTGCTGCTCGTCCCCCTCGCCTTCTTCGCCCTGGCACTGCGGCGCTATGGCATGGACGGGCAGAGGCTCGGCCTCGCTCTCATCGTCGTCGCCACGGTGGGCACCATCCTCAGGCCGACGCGGTTCGAGGGGGCGCTGCTGCTCGCCGCCTTCTGCCAGGGCGCGCTGGTGGCGGCGGCGGTGCGCCTGTCCCCCTGGCGCCCCTCCGCCGTCAATGCCTTCGTCGAAACCACACTCGACATGCAGGGCGCGGTGGCGACCTATCTGCGCGAACTGTCCGAGGCGGTGCGCCACGGCCGGCATTTCCCGGAAGAGGCCAATGACGCGCTGGAGAACCTGCGCGGCCGGGTCTGGAACGCGCTGGCCTCGGCCATTGCCGAGGACCCGTCCGCCCAGCCGGATTTCGAGCGCCTGCGCGTGCGCTTCTACCGGCTGCGGGTGGCGGTAGAGCTGCTTGCCAGCTGCGTGCCCGAGAAGGCACCGAACACGCCGGACTGGCGCCACCCCTTCGCCGCCGCAGCCGACCACATCGCCCGGCGGCTGGAGGCAGTCGAGGTCTCCGACGTACACGCGGAGGAGCGCTTCGAGCGCGCGGTGGCGTCCCTGCGCCGCCTCGCCTTCGTTCCGGAACTGCCGCCGGATGCCCGCTTCGCCCTGCTGCGGGCTCTGACCGCGTTCGACCGGCTGTCCCTCGTGGTCACCGGCATCGCCGCCGCCGAGACCGCGCCCTTCCCGCCGCCCCACGACGACGCGGCGCCCACCCCGCCGGCGCCGCGCGTCATCCCCGCGCTGGTGAAGGGGCCGGACGGCCGGCGCACCCTGTCCGCGCCCATGCGCATCGCCTGCCAGGGCGCCATCGCCACGGCCGTCACCACCGCCCTCGACCTCGGGGTGCATCTCGACCACGCCTATTGGGCGACCATGACGGTCATGTTCGTCATCGGCAACAGCGTGGGCGAGACCTATATGCGGGTGCGCTACCGCACCGTGGGCACCCTCATCGGCGTGGTGCTGGGCATGGCGCTGTTCCTGGGCCTTGGCCCGCACATCTGGATTCTCGCCGCCTTCTGCATGGCGGCCCAGATGATCGCACTCGTCACCCAGAAGGACCGCTACGACGTGGCATCCGCCGCCGTGGGCCTGTCGGTGGTTCTGGGACTGCACATCATTTCCGGCCTCGGCACCGAGGGCATGCTGGCCCGCATCTACGAGACCGCCATCGGCGCCGCCATCGCCCTGGTGGTGTCCTATCTGGTGCTGCCGGTCTATCTCGCCGAGCAGTTGCGGCCCGAGGTGAAGGCACTGGTGCGCCGCGCCCGCGTCGCCTTCGCCTCCTGGTGGCCCCACCCGGGGGAGAAGGCGAGCGTCTCCGCCCTCGCCCAGGACGTGCGGGCCATGGGCACGCGCCTGCCCAATCTCGGCGCCGAGCAGGTGTTCGGCCATTCGACGGGGGACGCGGCCAACATCGTCTCCACCCTCGACGTGCTCATCACCTATCTCGCGCTGATGGAGGACGTGGCGCTGCGCCTGTGCGCCATGGGCGCCGATGCGCGCGAGGAGGTCGTGGCCGTGATCGAGGCGGCGCGCTCGCGCATCCTCACCGGCTTCGAGGTGGTGCTGGGCGAGGCCGGCAGCGGCAGCGCCGATGCGGCGACCCCGGC
This sequence comes from Xanthobacter autotrophicus Py2, assembly GCA_000017645.1. Classification (NCBI taxonomy): domain Bacteria; kingdom Pseudomonadati; phylum Pseudomonadota; class Alphaproteobacteria; order Hyphomicrobiales; family Xanthobacteraceae; genus Xanthobacter; species Xanthobacter versatilis. The sequence goes on along the minus strand of CP000781.1, from coordinate 517,795 downwards.
GGTGGATGCCGCGGTCTCCACCGTGCTGGGCATGGCGGACGACCCTGCCGTGATGGAGGTGCTGCCGCTGGTGGCGGATTATCTCGCCTATTCCGACGCGGTGCTGCGCCCGCTGCACGAACTCAATGCCGCGCTCAACGACGCCGTGCCGTGGCGCAAGGAGGAGATGATCGCCGCCGGCCGCGCGGCCGCCACCTCGACCATCGGCAAGGGGTGAGGCGCCGCTGGCGCTCAGCTCCCCACGGGCTTGAAATGCTTGGAGAGCTTCAGCCCCTGCCCCTGGTAGTGGGAACGCATGTCGGCGCCGTAGAGCGTGCCGGGGCGGCCCGCCATGCGCTCATAGACGAGGCGTCCCACGGTCTGGCCATGCTCCAGAATGAAGGGCACCTCCCGCGAGCGCACCTCCAGCACCGCGCGGGCGCCGCGCCCGCCGGCCGCCGGATTGCCGAAGCCGGGATCGAAGAAGCCGGCATAGTGCACCCGGAACTCGCCCACCAGGGGATCGAACGGCACCATCTCCGCCGCATAGTCCGGCGGCACGTGCACCGCCTCCCGCGAGGCGAGGATGTAGAAGGCGTCGGGGTCCAGCACCAGCCCCGCCGTGCGGCCCGGCCGCAGCCGGATGGGCTCCCAGAAATCCTCCACGTCGAGCACGCCGGCCTCGTCCACGTCGATGACGCCGGTATGCTTCTTCGCGCGGAAGCCCTGCAGGCCGGGGATCACCTCGCCGGCGAGATCGACGCCCAGCGCGATGCCGCCCGCCGCCACGTCCGGCTGGGGGGCATCCACCAGGCATTCGGCGGATTGCAGGCTCAGCAATTCGAGATCCGACAGCCGCGACACGCCGCGACGGAAGCGCACCTGCGACAGGCGCGAGCCGGTGCGCACCAGGATGGGGAAGGTGCGCGGAGAGATTTCCAGATAGAGCGGGCCGTTGTAGCCGGCGGGAATGGTGTCGAAGGCCCGCGCGCCGTCGGTGATGACGCGCACGAACACGTCGAGCCGCCCAGTGGAGCTCTTGGGGTTCGCCGCCGCCGCCAGATCAAAGGGCAGCTTCAGGCGCTCGAACAATTCCACCAGATAGACGCAGCCGGTCTCCAGCACCGCGCCCTTGGCGAGGTCGAAATCGTGCAGGGCGAGGTCGGCGAGGCGCTCCTTCACCGAGACGCCGGCCCCCGGCAGGAAGCTTGCGCGCACCCGCCACGCCGTGCGGCCGAGGCGCAGGTCCAGGCTCGCCGGCTGGATCTGGTCCGCATCGAGCGGCCGGCGGCAGGAGATGGCGCCCGTCGCCTTCAGCGCCGAAATGGCCTCGGCGGGCAGAATGCCGGGCTTCTGGTGCTCCGTCGCTCGCACGGTCATATCCGCTTTCCCGTCCTTTTTGTTCGCTTTACCGGACGAAACCCTTGACGCCAAGGGGAGGCCGGGCGTTTACTGCCGCTCACTCGTGGTGAATTTGAGCCGGCCCGCTTGCAGCCACGTTAAACAACCTTGCTAAAAGGCCGGGGACGAACAGACGGGCAAGCCGCGCGCGCCGCACACCGGCCACCGCGGCGGCGAACCGCGCCTGATCCCCTCGGCCTCCCCCGGAGACCGTCATGTCCGTGGCGCAAAAGCCAGCCCCCAAATTCATCCCCAAAGATCCCCTTACACTCCACCCGGAGACGCGCCTAGTCCATGGCGGTACCACGCGCTCGCCCTATGGGGAGACCTCCGAGGCGCTGTTCCTGACCCAGGGCTTCGTCTACGACAATGCCGAGTCCTGCGAGGCCCGCTTCAAGGGCGAGGATCCGGGCTTCGTCTATTCCCGCTACGGCAATCCCACCACCGCCATGTTCGAGGAACGCATGGCGCTGCTGGAGGGCGCCGAGGCGGCCCGGGCCACGGCTTCCGGCATGGCGGCGGTGAACGCGGCGCTGCTGTGCCAGCTCTCGGCCGGCGACCATGTGGTGGCGGCGCGCGCGCTGTTCGGCTCGTGTCGCTGGATCCTGGAGGACTTCCTGCCGCGCTTCGGCATCGAGACCACCCTGGTGGACGGCACCGACCTTGCCGCCTGGCAGGCGGCAGCACGGCCGAGCACCAAGGTGTTCTTCCTGGAAAGCCCCACCAACCCCACCCTGGAGCTGATCGACATCGCGGCGGTGGCGCAGATCGCCCACGCCGCCGGCGCCCGGCTGGTGGTGGACAATGTGTTCGCCACTCCCCTGCTCCAGCACCCGTTCGAGCTGGGCGCGGACATCGTGGTCTATTCCACCACCAAGCATGTGGACGGCCAGGGCCGCTGCCTCGGCGGCGTCATCCTCTCCTCCCAGCAGTTCGTCACTGACCACCTGCAGACCTTCCTGCGCCAGACCGGCCCCTCCATCTCCCCCTTCAACGCCTGGATCATGCTGAAGGGCCTGGAGACGCTGGCGCTGCGGGTGGAGCGCATGCAGGCGAGCGCCGGCCGCATCGCCGATGCTCTGGCCGGCCTGCCCAAGATCGAGACCGTGCTCTATCCCGGCCGCGCCGACCATCCGCAGGCCGAGCTGGCCCGCCGGCAGATGAAGGGCGGCGGCACCCTCGTGACCTTCGTGGTGGAGGGCGGCAAGGAGGGCGCCTTCCGTTTCGCCAACGCCCTCGGGCTGATCCGCATCTCCAACAACCTCGGCGATGCCAAGAGCCTGATCACCCATCCGGCCACCACCACCCACCAGCGCTTCACGCCGGAGGCCCGCGCCGAGATGGGGATTTCCGACGGCCTGCTTCGCCTGTCCGTGGGGCTCGAGCATCCCGACGACCTGATCGCCGATCTCGCCACCGCCGCCGGAGCCTTGTAACGGCTCCATTCCGGCGACGTGACGGAGCGGACTGTTGCGCCCGGACGGCAACGCGGGTTCACTGTGGCCCGCGGGGGCATTTTCTCCCGCGGTGAGGGGAGCTCGAGCGGGTATGTACCGCGCCATCACTCGGAATATTCAGGTGACCGCGACGCCGCGTTATGTGGCGGAGCGATCGGAGCCCGACCAGGGCCGTCATTTTTGGGCTTATACCGTCGAGGTGGCCAATTTGGGCCAGGAGACCGTGCAACTGAAGGGTCGCCACTGGGTCATTACCGACGCCAACGGGCACACCGAGGAGGTCCACGGCGCCGGTGTCGTGGGCGAGGAGCCCACCCTGCCGCCCGGCGGCCGATTCGAATACACCAGCGGCGTGCCGCTCAACACCTCCACCGGGATCATGAGCGGGCACTACGAGATGCTGGCCGACAACGGCGAGACCTTCTCCATCGAGATCCCCGCCTTCTCGCTGGATGTGCCGGACGTGCGCCGCGTCCTGAACTGAGAAACGCCACGGGCGAGAGCATTTTCCGTGCACGACGTTCCCGGAAAATGCTCTATCTCGTTTGCGCATCGCATTTTTTGAACTAACCCGGCATCCACTTCGCTCGAAGACGCATTAGGGGAAGGGGGACGTCATGCACGCCGCGCGCATCCCAACGGTGGAGGCCGAGGCCGTTTCGGTGCTCAGCCTGCGTCCGGTGGCGGCGACGCTCGGCGTCCTCCTCGCCATCCTCGGCGTCGCCATGCTGGTGCCGGCGATAGTCGATTTCGCCACGCGCTCCGGCGGACAGGGCGCCTTCGTCGGCGCCTCTGCCATCACCATCTTCGTCGGCGTGCTGCTGTGGATGAGCGGGCGCAGCCAGAAGGTCAGCAAGCTCGACCTCCGGCAGGCCTTCCTCCTGACCTCGTCGGTCTGGGTGGTGCTGTCGCTGTTCGCGGCCCTGCCGCTCATGTGGGGCCATTCCCGCCTCTCCTTTACCGCCGCCATGTTCGAGAGCATGTCCGGGCTCACCACCACCGGAGCCAGCGTGATGTCGGGGCTGGACGCCATGTCGCCCGGCATCCTGTTGTGGCGGGCGCTGCTGCACTGGTTTGGCGGCATCGGCATCGTGGCCATCGCCATAGCGGTGCTGCCCATGCTGTCCATCGGCGGCATGCAGCTGTTCCGCACGGAATCCTCCGACAAGTCGGAGAAGTTCCTGCCCCGCGCCGGCGCCATCGCCAAGCGCCTGCTCGTCGCCTATGTGCTGCTCACCGCCGTCTGCGCCGGCTTCTACCTGATGGCGGGGCTGAAGCCCTTCGATGCCGTCACCATCGCCATGTCCACCCTGTCGAGCGGCGGCTTCGCCAATTCGGACTCATCGCTCACCGTGTTCGCCAAGCCCGCGGTGGACTATGTGGCCGTAGTCTTCATGCTCATGGCCGCCCTGCCCTTCCCGCTCTATGTGCGCGCCCTGTCCGGTGACCCGTGGCGGATCTTCTCCAATCCGGAGGTGCGGCTGTTTCTCGCCATCGTGGCGCTGTTCACCGGCCTCTCCTTCGTGCAGCTCACGGTCAGCGGCGTCGCCTCCGGCGAGACGGCGCTGCGCTGGGCGCTGTTCACCGTCGCCTCGCTCATTTCCACCACCGGCTTCATGGCGGCGGACTACACCAACTGGGGCACCACCTCCGACGCCATCTTCTTCGTTCTGATGTTTATCGGCGGCTGCACCGGCTCCACCTCCGGCGGCCTGAAGGCCCTGCGCCTCGCCATCACCGCCAAGGCCATCCGCCAGCACCTGAAGCGCATCTCGTTCCGCGCCGGGGTGTTCCCCCTGCGCTACGGCGGCGCGCCGGTGGCGGACGACGTGGTGGCCTCGGTTCTGTCCTTCGTTTTCCTCTATCTGCTGGCCTTCTTCCTGTTCGGCGTCGCCCTCAACATGCTGGGCCTCGACCTGAAGACCGCCTTCTCCGCCACCATCGCCTGCCTCGCCAACGTGGGGCCGGGGCTGGGGCCGCTGGTGGGGCCGGCCTCCAACTACAGCGTCCTGCCGGATTCCGCCCTGTGGCTACTCACGGCGGCCATGCTGCTGGGGCGGCTGGAGATCCTGACCGTGCTGGTGCTGTTCCTGCCGCGCTTCTGGGTGCGCTGACGCGCCCTCGCAGCACTGCAGCCGCGCGCTCAAGCCCGCGCGGCGATTGAGCGAAGGCGCCTGGAAGCCCCGCGCGGCGCTTGAGCGAAAGAACGCGGAAAGAGCGAAGCCGCTCAGAAGTGCGCCATGTAGCCGCCGTCCACCGCCAGCACATGACCGGTGACATAGGAAGCGGCGGGCGAGGCGAGGAACACCGCCGCCCCCGCCACCTCGTCCGGCCGCCCCCAGCGGGCAAGCGAGGTGCGGCGCGACAGCCATTCCCCCACCGCCTGGTCGCGGGCCAGCTCGGCATTGGGCTCGGTGAGGAAATAGCCTGGCGCGATGGCGTTCACCGTGATGGCGTGCGGCCCGAGATCGGCGGCGAGCGCCCGTGTCAGCGCCTCCAACCCGCCCTTCGCGGTGGTGTAGGCGGCATCCCCCGCCCGCGACAGCGGCCCGGCGATGGAGGTGATGTTGATGATACGCCCGCCCTTGCCGCGCGCCACCATGGCTTTGGCCACCTCCCGCGTGAGATGGGCGGGGGCGAACAGGTCCAGCTCCACGAGTCGGCGGAACGCGGCGTCCTCCATGTCGAGGAAGCCGCGCCGGTCGCGGGCGCCGGCGTTGTTGACGAGGATATGGATGGGCGGCGCCGCCGCGATGGCCTTGGTGACCGCCTCGGCATCGCACACGTCGAGCACGAACGGCTCGGCCTTGCCGCCCTTGCGGATGATGGCGGTCACCGCCGGGCCGAGGCGGGCGGCGTCGCGGCCGTTCACCAGCACATGGGCCCCCGCCAGCGCGAGGGCGGTCGCGATCTCATAGCCGAGGCCGGCCACCGAGCCGGTGACGAGGGCGGTCTGGCCGTCCAGCGAGAAGGGATGGGTCAAGGCGGGCTCCCGGCCATTGGGCGATCCCGCCTTCCTACCGTCTGGCGCACACTCCGGCCAAGCCGTCAGGCCAGAACATAGCCCAGCAGCGCGCCGCAGATGGCGCCGAAGAACAGGCCGCCATCATGCAGCGCCAAAGCGAGGCGGCTGGGCTGGCCGGCCCGATAGATCCACGCCGTCGCGCCCACGGTTGCTATCGACCAGCCGGCCCCCACACAGATGAGGGCAACGGTGATGGTCTCCGGCGTGCCCAGGCTCTGGAGCGGGATGCCGATGGCCACCAGCAGCGCGCCGGCCACTGCGATCACCAGCGGCGGCACACGATCTCCCACGAAGGCCAGCGGCACGGCGGGCGCATACATGGCGGCCACGTGCAAGGCGATGAAACCGAACACGGCGGCCCCACCGATGCCGCAGCCCACCAGCGCCAGAGGCGCGCCGGACATGACAGTGTTCATGCCGAACCAGGCCGCGCCGCCCACCAGGGTCGGCCACAGGATGGCGGAGAGGGGCGCCTTGGCCTTGGGATGGAACACGGTGGTCGGGTCGGACGCGAGCGTCACCGCGACCCCGAGGGAACAGGTGTGCGCCAGGGCCGCCAGCGCCGCCGCGCCCACCAGGAAATAAGGTGCGGCAAGCTGTTCGGCGAAGCCGGCCAGCGTCGGCCCGGCAAAGGCGGCGGCGACGCCACCCGCCAGCACGCCGGCCGTGGCGGCGGCGGGCCGCCCGCTCGCGGCGGCGGCCTCGTGCCGGTAGAAGAAGGAGAAGCCCTGCGCCATGCCGAGCCACAGGGCTCCCAGGCAGGCCCAGGCGAACTGGCGCTGGATCAGCGCCGCCACCAAAAGCGCCCCGCCGGCGATGCCCAGCGACGCGCCGAGCGCAAACCCGGTGCGCCGGCCGAACGCGTCACGCAGGAAGGACGCCGGGAAGGAGGCGAGCGCAGCCCCCAGCAGCATGGCCGCGAACGGCCAGGTCACCAGTTCCGGACGCGGCGCCAGCTGGGCGCCGGCGAGCGGCAGGGCGGCGGAGGCCACGGTCTGCGCCAGCACGGCGAAGGCGAAGCCTAGGGCCAGGCCGAAGGTGGAGACGGGACGCGGCCCGTTGTCGTTGGCGGGGGCGTCGAGCTGCGGGTCGCAGACGCACACCAGCATGCCCGCGCGGGGTTCGGGGGCGGACGCGGTGCGTCTCATGGCTTGGATCCACCGTTGCGGGGCTTGCTCGCCGGTGAATTGCGCTCGGCCGAGCCCGAGCCGGGCAAGTCGTCGTCCGACAGGACGCGGACGGCGGCGCCGTCGAGATCGTCATACTGGCCGCTCTTCAGGCTCCACAGGAAGGCGAAGAGGCCGGTGAGGCCGAGCAGCAGCGCGAGCGGCAGGAGATAGACGAGGACGTTCACGCGGCCGCCTCTTCCAATGTGCGGGCATCGCCGCCGGCAGGGGCCGCGGCGTCGGTCGCCTCATCCTTGCGCCCCGGCCGCGCCGCGCGCAAGGCGTTGACGGTCACGAGTATGGAAGAGCCGGACATGGCAAGCGCTGCCACCAGCGGCGTCACAAAGCCGGCGATGGCCAGCGGCACCGCGATCACATTGTAGAGCACGGCGATGGCGAGGTTCTGCCGCATCAGCCGCGCCGCGACCCCCGCCCCGTCCACCGCCGCCATCACCGGCGCGAGGCGGCGGCCGAGGAACACCGCGTCCGCATGGGCCTGCGTTACCGCCGCGCCGGTGGCGGGGGAGAGGGAAACCGTGGCGGCGGCCAGCGCCGGAGCATCGTTGAGGCCATCGCCCACCATCAGCACGCGCCGGCCTTCCGCCTTCAGGTGATCAAGGGCGGCGATCTTGTCGGCGGGCTTGAGGCCTGCGTCCCAATGGGCGATGCCCAGCGCCTGCGCCACGGGGGTCACGGCGGCCTCCCGGTCGCCGGAGAGGATGCGCACGTCGAGGCCGCGCGCCTTCAGCGCCGCCACCACCTCCGGCGCGTCCGGCCGCAGGGCCTGTTCGACACCCATGACCAGGGTCTGGCCGCCACGACGCAGGGCGATGAGGGAGGCGCCGGCCGGCAGATCGGCGGGCGGCGCCGCGCCGCAGAAGGCGAGGCTGCCGAGGCGCACGACCGCGCCGTCCACCAGCGCCTCCACGCCCTGCCCGCTCACCTCGGTCACGCCCTCGATGGCCGGCCCGTCCGCGCGCGGGGCGAGGGCCCGGGCCAGCGGGTGGCGGCTCGACAGGGCCAGCCGCCCGGCAAGGCCCACCAGCGCCCGGTCCGCCCCGCGCGGCAGGGCAAGGGCGGGCTCCGGCAGCGTCAGGGTGCCGGTCTTGTCGAACACCACCGTGTCCACGGCGGCGAGACGCTCCAGCATGTCGCCGGCATTGATGAGAAGGCCGGCGCGGAACAGCCGGCCGGTGGCCGTCACCTGCACCGCGGGCACGGCGAGGGCCAGCGCGCAGGGACAGGTGATGATGAGCACGGCCACCGCGATCATCACCGCATGATGCAGGTCCGCTCCGGCGAGGAGCCAGCCGATGGCGGAGACCAGCGCCGTCAGATGCACCATGGGGGCGTAGAGCCGCGCCACCCGGTCGGCGAGGCGCACATAGGCGCCCTTCTCGGCCAGCGCGCCATCCAGCAGGCGCTGCACATCGTCCACCAGCGTGTTCTCGCCGCCGGCGGTAACCGTCAGGTGCAACGCGCCCTCGCCGTTGAGGCTGCCGGCGTAGACCGCATCCCCCGCCTTCAGGGCGCGCGGCAGGGTCTCGCCGGTGACGAGGCTTTCGTCGATGCTGGACTGGCCGGAAGCGATGACGCCATCCGCCGCCACCCGCTCACCGGGCGCGACGAGGATGGTGTCGCCCGGCTGCAGTGCCTGCACCGGCACCAGCACCGGCACGCCGTCGGTGCCGAGGCGATGGGCCATCTCGCCCCGCAGGGCGGCGATGTTGCCGGCCGTGGCGCGGGTGCGCCGGCGCGCCTCGTGGTCGAGGTAGCGCCCGGCCAAAAGGAAGAACAGCAGCATGATGGCGCTGTCGAAATAGGCGTGGGGCTGGCTCAGCGCCGTCTCCAGCACGCTCATGCCCAGCGCCAGGGTGACGCCGATGGTGATGGGCACGTCCATGTTGAGCCGGCCCGAGCGCACCGCCCGGAACGCGCTCTGGAAGAAGGGCTGGCCGGCATAGGCGGCCGCCGGCAACGCGATGAGCGCCGAGACCCAATGGAAGAAGTCCCGCGTCTCCGGCGTGATGTCGGTGACATTGCCCGACCACACCGACACCGACAGCAGCATGATGTTCATGGCCGCGAAGCCGGCGACGCCCAGGCAGCGCAGCAGCCAGCGGGCGTGGCGAGCCTCGCTCTCCTCGGCTCGGCCGGCGAAGGGGTGGGCGCGATAGCCCAGGGCTTCCAGCTGGCTCACCACCCGGTCCGGTGAGGTCTCCTCGCGCCAGGCGACGGTGAGGCGGTGGGTGGAATAATTGAGGCGCGCGCGCACCACGCCAGGCAGCGCCTTTACCCCGTCCTCGATCTCGGCGATGCAGGCGGCGCAGTCGATGCCGTCCACGGCGAGGCTCATCTGGGCGAGGCCGTCCTCGGACCGCGCGACGAAAACGGAATAGTCGATCGCCTCAGCCATGGCTCCATCCCCGGGGGCTGCGGGGCCCCGCCGCACCGCGCGGCGGGAAGATGCGGACCCGAATGAGAGAAAAGTACGACAGGCCGGCCGGCGCGACGAACCAACCGGCCTGATCGTACTCAAGGTGCGGACGACTCTGGACGGATGCCGCCCGGCAGTCTCGATGCCGCATCGGGAGGCCGGAGGAAGCCGGTTGCCCGTTCACAGCGGCTTACGGAAGCTGCACGCGATTTTTGGACCGGAATTGCCGCTCTCCGCCTTGCGCAAAATCAATCACCAGATCCCACTGACCAGGTCCCGCCACCGCCGTGGCGCGGTAGCGGCCGTCGCCGAGGGGCTTCAGGTCCAGGTCCACGTCGCGCCGGGCGTCGGTGGGGTGGGCAAAACGCCCGTCCGGGGTGAGCTGCGACAGCGGCATCCCCGAGGGATCGAGCACGCGGATGGTGACCACCCGCGCCTCATTGCCCGGAGAAGCCAGTTCCACGTTCACGTTCCAGTGCCGGGCGACCTGCGCCTCGGCGGCGCGATGCTCGGCCGAGAAGGCGAGCCCGGCCTTGTAGGAACTCTCCGTCTCCACGCCTGCGAACGTGGCGACGGCGAAGCGCGCCATGATGACATTGACCACGATCACCACGCCGAAGAAGGCGAGGAGGATCAAGAGCACCGCCCGGCCGGTCAGCTCACGCGGCCGGCGGGGGACATCGGCATGGGCGACGTCCTGATGTGCCACCTCCTGCCTCCCTTGTTTTTGCGGTCCGTTGCTCACGGGCCGATGAAGTGATCGTTGACCGCCGCCGTCAAGCCCGAAGCCTTGTCGCGGATGCGGAAGGTGATGGGCAGGGACGCCTGCGACGCGAGCTTGTCGTGGGTGGTCACCAGCACGCGGATCTCACGGGTCTGATCGGGACCGATGGTGAGGCCGTCGGCATTGTCGCCGATCACCTCCATGGTCGCGCCAGGCACGCCTTCTACCGAGAGGATGAAGGTGCGCTCCTCCAGCTTCTTGTTGATCAGCCGCACCGTATAGGCGTTGCGGACGGAGCCGTCCGACAGCCGCACGTACAACGGGTTGCGATCATGGATGGCGGCCAGGCCCTCGGTCGAGCGGCCGATGAGGGAGGTGAGCATCAGCCCGGCGGCCAGGCAGATCAGCACCGCATACAGAATGGTGCGGGGACGGATGATGCGCTGGGTGAAGGGCTTGTGGGCAAGCCGCGCCTCGAGGTTCGCCTCGCTGTCGTAGGAGATCAGGTCGCGCGGGCGGCCCACCTTGTCCATCACCGTGTTGCAGGCATCGATGCACAGGCCGCACTGGATGCAGGGCAGCTGCATGCCATGGCGGATGTCCACGCCCGTGGGGCAGACGGCGACACACTGGCCGCAGTCGACGCAGTCGCCCGCCGGCAGGCCCTTCTCGCGGGCAGCCTCGGCCTTTTTCAGCGAGCCGCGGGGCTCGCCACGGTCATAGGCATAGGTGACGTTGAGGGCATATTCGTCCGTAAGCGCGGCCTGGATGCGCGGCCAAGGGCACATGTAGGTGCACACCTGCTCGCGCATGTGGCCGGCGAGCGCGTAGGTGGTGAAGGTGAGGATGCCGATGGACATGTAGGCCACCGCCGGCGCCTGAAAGGTGGCGAGCTCCACCACCAGCGTGGGCGCATCGGCGAAATAGAGCACCCAAGCGCCGCCGGTCCACCAGGCAATGAGCAGCCAGATGGAGTGCTTCAGCGTCTTGTGGGCGAACTTTTCCATGCTCCAGGGCGCCGCGTCCGAGCGCATGCGCTCGCGCCGGTCGCCCTCGACCAGTCGCTCCACCGCCATGAACAGGTCGGTCCAGACCGTCTGCGGGCACAGGTATCCGCACCACACGCGCCCGGCCACCGCGTTCATCAGGAACAGGATGAGCGCCGCGAGGATGAGCAGGCCGGCGACATAGTAGAATTCCTGCGGCCAGATCTCGAGGAAGAAGAAGTAGAAGCGCCGCGCGGGGAAGTCGATCAGAACCGCCTGGTTCGGCGCATCGGGACCGCGATCCCAGCGCACGAACGGCAGGAAATAATAGATGCCGAGCGTGACCGCGAGCACGATCCACTTGATGGTGCGGAAGCGGCCGTGAACGCTCTGCGGATAGATCTGGCGCCGGGCCTCGTAGAGCGGGATGTCGTCCGGGTCGGCCACGGGCGCGGCCTTCTGCTCGGATTTCGTGGACAGGGCGGTCATGGGTTGCTTGCCGAAGGTTGGCCAGCCGCCTCGGGCCGGCGATACGGATTGAGGGCGGACCCTCGTTGGGTCGGCTCTGGTTTCGGGACATTCACCCGATGCCGACACGATAACATTCATAGCTTAGAATGTTCGTTCGGCCCTGCGGGCGAAAGGTCGCGCCGTCGATTGGTCGCGCGACCTTTTGGCTCCCCCTGCGCCCCGCGCCGGCTCCCCTCGACGCCGGCGTCGGCCCCTCTTCGCTCCTGCCGGCTGGCTGGCGACGGCCCGACCTGACCGGGTCGATCCACCCGCATCGGCCAATTCACCTTCCACCCCGGAAAGGGCACGCGCCGGACCGGGCAACTGCCTCGATCCGGCGCGCTTCTCATTCAGTCTGCGCGCCCGGCCGGCGCGGGGCAAGCCGGGCCGCGCGGGGCTCTCCCGTCAGCGACCGCCGCCGAGGGAGTGCACGTAGACGGTCAGCGCCTTGACGGTGGTCGGCTCGAGGCGGGCGTGCCATGCCGGCATCACGTTGCCGCGGCCATTGACGATGCCGTACTCGATGGTGGCCTTGTCCGAGCCGTAGAGCCAGATGCCATCCGTCAGGTTGGGGGCACCCAGTTCCTGGTTGCCCTTGCCGTCGTCGCCGTGGCAGGCGGCGCAATTGGCGGCGAACACTTCCTTGCCCTTGGCGAAATCCGCGCCGGGCTGGGCGATGCCGGACAGGGTGCGCACATAGTCCGCGACCGCCGAGATTTCCGGCTTCTGCAGGATGCCGTCGCGGCCGAAGGCGGGCATGGAGCCGGTGCGCGCCTCGGCATCGCCGGAGCGGATGCCGTACTGGATGGTCTGCTGGATCTGCTCCAGCGAACCGCCCCACAGCCAGTCGTCATCATTGAGGTTGGGGAAGCCGGTGGCCCCGCCGCCGCCGGCGCCGTGGCACGGCGCGCAATTGTCGGCGAAGGCGACGCGTCCCTGGGCCCGGGCGAGGGTCAAAAGCGCCGGCGTCTGCTCGATCTGCTCGAGCGAGGCGTTGGCGAGCTTGGCCGCGCTCTCGGCACGCAGCGCCTGGAGATCGGTGAGCTGGACCTGGACGGCCGAACGCGAATGCCAGCCCAGAAGGCCCGGCGTCGCCGAGCTGACCAGCGGCCAGGCGGGATACAGGATCCAGTAGCCGATGGCCCAGACGATGCAGGCATACCACACCCACAGCCACCACCGCGGAAGCGGGTTGTTCAGCTCCGAGATGCCATCCCATTCGTGACCGGTGGTCGAGACCCCGGTTGCGGCATCCACCTTGCCATGGTGGGAATCTTGAGTCGTGCTCACGGGATCAATCCTCTTTGAGCGGAATGTTGGCGGCGTCGTCGAATGCCTTCGTCCTCGTTTTCGAGGGCCAGAAGACGTAGGCGATCACCAGCATGAAACCGAGGACGAAGAGCACGAGGCCCCAGGTCTGAGCGAAGGACGCAAGCCAGAGATAGGTCTCGTGCATGGGCTCACCTCACGTTGGCTTGGTTGTCGTAGAGCTTGAAGTCCACGAGCGTGCCCAGCATCTGGAGGTAGGCGATGAGCGCGTCGGCCTCGGTCAACTCGCCGGGGTTGCCGTCGAAGTCGCGGGACTGGGCCTTGGGGTAGCGCTTGTCGAGACCTGAGGTGTCGCCGTCGGTGGTGGACTGGGCCTTCAGGTCTTCCTGCACATTGGCGATCATCTCGTCCGTGTAGGGGACACCGAGCAGCCTGAGGTCCTTCAGGTCATCGGCGAGGTGCTTGGTGTCGAGCCTGGTCTGCGCCAGCCACGGATAGCCCGGCATGATGGAGGCCGGCACCACGGAGCGCGGGTTGTGGAGATGCTCGCGCTGCCACAGGTCCGAATACTTGCCGCCGACGCGGGCAAGGTCAGGGCCGGTGCGCTTGGAGCCCCACTGGAAGGGGTGGTCGTACATGCTCTCGGCCGCCAGCGAATAGTGGCCGTAGCGCTCCACCTCGTCACGCAGCGGACGGATCATCTGCGAGTGGCAGTTGTAGCAGCCCTCGCGCAGATAGATGTTGCGTCCCGCCAGCTCGAGGGGGGTGTAGGGGCGCATCCCCTCCACCTTCTCGATGGTGCTCTTCAGGTAGAAGAGCGGCGCGATCTCCACCAGGCCACCGATCGAGATCACGATCAGGATGCCCAGCATCAGCCAGTAGGAGTGCTTCTCGAAGATCTGGTGCTTGGACCAGATGGAGGTGCCTTGCGTTGCCATGAGTGCCTCCTCATTCCGCAGGCGCAAGGGCGAGCGACTGCTCGGCCGCCGCTTCGGGCATGGTGATGGTCTTCCAGACGTTCCAGGCCATGATCAGAGCACCCGACAGGAACAGGATGCCGCCGAGGGCGCGGATGACATAGAGCGGGTGCATGGCCTCGACGCTCTCGATGAACGAGTATTCGAGGAAGCCGAGCTGGGTGTAGGCGCGCCACATCAGGCCCTGCAGGATGCCCGCCACCCACATGGAGGAGATGTAGAGCACGATGCCGAGGGTCGAGACCCAGAAGTGCCAGGACACAGCCTTGAGCGAGTACATTTCGCGCTTGTTCCACAGCCAGGGCACCAAGCAGTAGATGGCGCCGAAGGAGATGTAGGCCACCCAGCCGAGCGCGCCGGAATGCACGTGGCCGATGGTCCATTCGGTGTAGTGGCTCAGCGAGTTCACCGCCTTCACCGACATCATCGGGCCTTCGAAGGTGGACATGCCGTAGAAGGCCACAGCCACCACCATCATGCGGATGATCGGGTCGGTGCGCAGCTTGTCCCAGGCGCCCGAAAGGGTCATCAGGCCGTTGATCATGCCACCCCAGGAGGGCATCCACAGGATGATCGAGAAGGTCATGCCCAGCGTCTGCGCCCAGTCCGGCAGCGCCGTGTAGTGCAGGTGATGCGGGCCGGCCCAGATGTAGATGAAGATCAGCGCCCAGAAGTGGACGATGGACAGCCGGTAGGAATAGACCGGCCGCTCCGCCCGCTTCGGGATGAAGTAGTACATCAGCGCGAGGAAGCCGGCGGTCAGGAAGAAGCCCACCGCGTTATGGCCGTACCACCACTGGAACATGGCGTCCTGAACGCCAGACCAGAGGATGTAGGACTTGGGCGAGAACACCGACACCGGCACCGAGGCATTGTTGCCGAGATGCAGCACCGCGATGGTGATGATGAAGGCAAGGTAGAACCAGTTCGCCACGTAGATGTGGGGTTCCTTGCGCTTCAGGATCGTACCCAGGAACACCAGCAGATAGGTGACCCAGACCACCGTCAGGAACAGGTCGGCATACCATTCCGGCTCGGCGTATTCCTTGCCCTGGGTGATGCCCAGCAGATAGCCCGTGCCGGCGATGACGATGAAGAGATTGTAGCCCAGCACCACGAACCAGGGGGCGAGGTCGCCCACGAGGCGCGCATGGGAGGTGCGCTGGACCACATAGAAGGAGGTGCCGATCAGCACGTTGCCGCCGAAGGCGAAGATCACCGCCGAGGTGTGCAGCGGGCGCAGGCGGCCGAAGGAGATCCACGGCAGGTCCAGATTGACCACCGGGAACGCCAGCTGGAGCGCGGCGATCACCCCCACGAGGAAGCCCGCGATGCCCCAGACGACTGCGGCGATGGTGCAGAATTTCACCACGTCGAAATTGTAGTTCGGCTTGCCGTCGGCATTGACCTGCGGCACGGGCCCGGCCGGCCGGGCCATGTAGCGGTTGCCGATGGCGAACACCGCCGCGATGCTGGCAGCGGCGAACACATAGGCATGGAACGCGTAGGCGGGCGTGTAGGCCTTGGCGGCTACAATGATCGCGAAGAAGGCGAAGGCGGCGAACACCACCAGCAGTCCGGCTTCGCCGAACCGCATGGCCTTCGCCGGCGTCCGGATCGGATCTTGGATTGTTGACATTTCAGAACCCCTCGCGCCGAGGCGTGAACACTGCACCTTCGGAGCCGCGCCGCACCATGCGCCGCAAGCCCATTTTCTCCTTGATACAGGTCAAAGCTGCGTGAAGTGACGCGGTCGATGAGCGCTGCGACGGCCGGTCGCAACCATCAAGGGTTAGGCTCGGGTGTTTTACGGAGGTGACGTTGCGTTTGTCATTACCCCACGGCGCGACACCTTGACCGAAGCCCGTCTGAACGCTGCGGGTGCAGCATTTTTTCCACAGGCCGTCCAATCGTGGCGCGGCTCACCTTAGCGGCAACGTGCCGCGCGGCATTCAGTCAAGGGTTTGACGAAATCTCGCCACGGCAATGCCCATGGCCAGCAACATCAGCGCCACAAGCGCCGCCGCATCCACCTTCAGGTCGCCAAACCCTGATCCCTTCAGCAGAATGCCCCGCACCATGCGCAGGTAATGGGTGAGCGGCAGGCCCTCGCCGATCCATTGCGCCCATGCCGGCATGCCTGAAAACGGGAACATGAAGCCGGACAGAAGAATCGAGGGCAGGAAGAACATGAAGGACATCTGCACCGCCTGGAGCTGGTTCTGCGCCAGTGTGGAGAAGGTATAGCCGATGGACAGGTTCGCGGTGATGAAGAGCAGCGTCGCCGCCGCGAGGAAGATGGCGCTGCCTTCCAGCGGCACCCCGAACAGCACCATGCCCGAGCCGAGAATCAGGATCGCCTGCACGATGCCCACCAGCACATAGGGGATGATCTTGCCCAGCATGATCTCCACCGGGTGGATCGGCATGGACAGGAGGCTCTCCATGGTGCCGCGCTCGGTCTCCCGGGTCACCGACAGCGCGGTATAGATCAGCATGGTCATGGTGAGGATGGTACCCAGCAGGCCGGGCACGATGTTCAGCTGGCTGGTGCCGGCGGGATTGTAGCGCCGGTGCTGGACGATCTCGAACGGCATGTCGCCCGCCGCATCAACGAACCGCTCGCGCACCAGAGCCGAACTGACAACCCCGGCCAGCGCCGCCAGCGCATTGGCCGAGCCCACCGGATCGGTGGCATCGGCCGCCACCAGCAGTTGCGGCTGGTCGCCGCGCCTGAGCGCCCGCTCGAAGCCGGCCGGGATCTCCACGAAAAACAGCACCTCGCCGGCGCGGATCATGTGCTCCGCCTCGTCCGCGCTCCCGACCTCCTTCACGAAGTCGAAGAAGGCGGTGTTGCGCAAGGCGGCGAGGATGGCGCGGCTCGCGTCCGTGTTCTCGTGTGCGAACACCGCCGTGGGCAGGTGTCGGGGTGTGGTGTTGATGGCGTAGCCGAACAGGATCAGCTGCAGCAGCGGGATCATGATCATGGTGGCGAACGTCACCCGGTCGCGCCGCAGCTGGATGAACTCCTTGACGATCATGGCGCCGACGCGCCTCGCGAAGCCGGCGGTGGCGGTGAGCGCACTCATCGCAGGTCGTCCTTCGAGCGGCTCATGAGGTCGATGAACACGTCTTCCAGCGTGGGGGCGTCGGCGCGGATGACGAGGCGCGCATCGGTGCGGTAGGGCGCGATCGCCGCTTCCAGTGCCGCCGGGTCGCGGCCGGAGACGTGCAGGGCGGTACCGAACGGCGCCACCATCTCCACGCCGTCGAGGACGGACAGCTCGCGGGCGAGGCGGGTGACGAGCAGCCCCGCCTCGTGGCCCGCCGCCCCGGCGATCTCGATGGTGACGGTGGCAAGGCCCGCCGCCGCGATCACGCTCTGCACCGTGCCCTGGGCCAGCAGCTGGCCGTAGGCGATGTAGGCGATCTCGTGGCAGCGCTCCGCCTCGTCCATGTAATGGGTGGAGACCAGCACGGTGAGCCCTTCCGCCGCAAGGTCGTGGATCTGTGCCCAGAACTCGCGCCGCGCCTTGGGATCGACGCCTGCGGTGGGCTCGTCCAGCAGCAGCAGGTCGGGACCGGGCAGGATGCAGGCGCCCAGCGCCAGACGCTGCTTCCAGCCGCCGGAGAGCGCGCCGGCCAGTTGCTTGCCGCGCCCCTCCAAACCGAGCCGCTTCAACGCGTCGCCTGCCGCCTTCTCCGGCTCGGGAACGCCGTAGACCCGCGCCACGAACTCCAGGTTCTCACGCACCGACAGGTCCTGGTAGAGGGAGAAGCGCTGCGTCATGTAGCCCACATGCTCGCGGATGCGCCGGGCCTGGGTGAGGATGTCCATGCCGAGGCAGGTGCCGCGTCCGGAATCCGGCGTCAGCAGTCCGCAGAGCATGCGGATGGTTGTGGTCTTGCCCGAGCCGTTGGGACCGAGGAAGCCGTAGATCTGCCCGCGCATGACCCGCATGGAGAGATTGTCCACCACCCGCCGGCCGCCGAAGCTCTTGCAGAGATTCTCCACCTCGATGGCGACCTCCGGGGTGGCGCGGCCGGACGCAGCCGGTGCGGCCTCCTGGGCCGGATTCATGGCGTCGCCCCCAGCGCGACGTTCACCGGCTGGCCCGGCCGGGCCTTGGCGGGGTCGTCGGGCCGCGCCTCCACCAGATAGACGAGCTTGGAGCGCTCCTCCCGGCTGTAGATCACGGGCGGGGTATATTCCGCCTGGGCGGAGATGAAGAAGATCTTCGCCGTGGTGCTCGGGCAGCCGTCGCAGGTGACGGTGACGCGGCTGCCCAGCGCCACGTTCGGCAGCACCTGTTCCGGCACGAAGAAGCGCACCTTCACCAGGCCCGGCGGCAGAATGGAGACCACCGGCCGGCCCTCGGGCACCAGCTCGCCGACACGGTAATAGACGGTCTGCACCGGACCGTTCGTGGGCGCCTTCAGAGTGCGCCGGTCGAGCCGGACCTGCGCGGCGGCAAGGGTGGCGCGCGCGGCGGACACCGCCTGCTCGGCGGCATCGATGGCGTGGGTGCGGGCGGCGATGCCGGCGGCGGCGATGCGCTTGCGCGCCTCGTCGAGGGCCGCCTGGTTCTGGTCGAACTGGTGCTGGGCCGCATCGAGGTTGGCCTGTGAGGATGCGCCCTTGGGCACCAGCGCCTTCTGGCGGTCGAGATCGAGGCGGGACTGGTCGAGGGCGGCGGCGGCGCGGTGCTCGGCGGCATCGAGCACGGCGATTTCCTCGGGCCGCTGCAGCGGCGCGCGCGCATCGGCGAGCCGGGCCTCGGCCTCCTTCAGCTGGGCGGCCGCCGCGTCCCGATCGGCGACCTGCAGATCGTCCTCCACCCGGGCGACCACGTCGCCGGATTTCACCACGCTGCCCTCCTCCACCGCGAGCGCGCTCACCCGGCCGGCCTCGGTGGGGCCGATGAAGACAATGTCACCCTCCACATAGCCGGAGAAGCTGTCTGCGGGTTCAGGGGCGCATGCGGCGAGGCCGAGCGTCGCGAGGACGGCGGCGACAGGACGGAGCAGGAAAGAATATCGATGGGGTCTCACGTGTCTCTCCATCCGAGCCCGCGCAGCAGCAGGTCCCGGTGCGCCGAGAGGAACGCCCTCACGTCGAGCGGGTCGAAGCTGCCGAACATGCCGTTCCACACCACGGCCACGACGGCAGGGGAAATCATCAGCTGGGGAAAGCGTACGGCGATGTCTGACGTGATCTCGCCCCGGTCCAGCCCGCGCTGGGCGATGGCACGCACGATGCCGAGGGCACGCGACACCACCTCCCGATGGTAGAAGGCGGCCAGCTCGGGAAACCTTGACCCCTCGGCGATCATCAGCCGGACCAGCGCCTCGGCCGGGGTGCCGATGACCCGCTGGCTCAGGATCGCGATGACGAGGTCGATGAGGTCTCGGGTGGAGCCCGGAAACACGGCGATGGCGGCATCCGCATCGGCCAGCACGGGCGCGAAGTTCTGCTCCACCAGGCCACGGAACAGGGCTTCCTTGTCGGCGAAGTAGAGATAGAGCGTGCCCTTGGCCACTCCGGCCTGCCGGGCCACGTCATCGAGGCGGGCGCCGGCAAAGCCGTGGCGCGCGAAAACGGTGAGCGCGGCCGCAAGGATGGCGCGGCGGCGCTCAGCCTTGTCCATGGGGGCCGCCCGTCGCCGGCGCGTCCCGGGGGCCGGCGGTTGCAGTTGCGGATCCTGGTCGGGCAGGCGCGCCACAATCGTTAACTTTCACTGACTGACCCGTCAGTCATTAACATGAATAAGGGCGGGCTCCAACGTTCTCCGCAGACCCCCAGCGCCCGAGCGCGAGCAAGCCCCCGACTTCCCGGCCCGAACGGGGTGTCTTCGTTCATCGTGTTGAAAGCAGTGGGCTTTGCGATTTCGAAGGGGCTGCCCGAGCCCCCTGAGCGGCATCAGGCCGGTGCCGGCGCACCCCCATCCCCGCACGGCACCGACAAAAGGCCGCACCGATCAGAGGTATCTAAAAACCTGGCCCATTAAGGTTAATAGAAGGTTGACGGCGCAAATGCGGCGCGCATCGGGCATTATCATTTCATTAACCCGGTCGGATTTCCCGCCATGTCGAAGCGCATCTCGCCTCCCCGCCTCCTGTTGGCCCTCGCCGCAGCGCTCCTGTGCGCCGGGGTGAGCGCCGCCAGTGCCCAAGAGCAGCGGGCCCAGAACACGCGCTTCGCCAATCTCGCTTCCGCCTTCGCGCCCCGCCATCTCGCCGACGGGCGTGTCACCACCGCCCCCACCGGCTATGTGCGCTTCTGCGCCGAGCATGCCCAGGATTGCGAAGCGGCCGGCGCCGGCGTCACGGTTATGAAGCTCGACACCCAGCGCAGCGCCGAGCTGGAGCGCGTCAACCACACCGTGAACGAGACGGTCCAGCCCGAGACCGACCTCGACCATTACGGCGAGACCGAGCGCTGGGCCTATCCCGACGACGGCCGCGGCGACTGCGAGGACTATGTGCTGGAGAAGCGCCGGCGCCTCATCAATATCGGCTGGCCCTCGTCGGTCCTGCTCATCACCGTGGTGCGCGACCGCGAGGGCGACGGCCATGCGGTGCTGACCGTCATGACCGACAAGGGCGACCTGATCCTCGACAACCAGGAAACCGAAATCCACGCCTGGAAGGACACCGGATACCGCTACGTCAAGCGCCAGTCCCAGACCGATCCCTCCACCTGGGTGTCCCTGGGCGAGACCCGCGTTCCCCCGGTGGTGGGCACCGGGCGCTGATCAGCTTCCGCCGGCGCGCGGCTTCGGCCGCGCCACGGCGGCAAGACGGGCCGGAACCGACGCCGCGGTTCCGGCCCGTTTTCTATTCCAGGCCCGGTCAGTCGATGCGCTTCAGGCCCTTGGCATAGCGCTGCCAGTTGCGCTGGTAATGCTCTGCAGTGCCGACGAGGCGCGCCGCCGTCGCCTCGTCGATCTGCCGCGCCACCTTGGCGGGCGCCCCGACGATGAGCGAGAAGGGCTCGAACACCTTGCCTTCCGTCACCAGCGCCTTGGAGCCGACGAGGCATTTGCTGGCGATATTCGCCCCGTTCAGCACCGTGGAGCCCATGCCGATGAGGCTGCCGTCACCCACGATGCAGCCGTGCAGGGTCGCCATGTGGCCCACGGTCACGTTGGTGCCGAGGGTGAGCGGAAAGCCGGGATCGGTGTGGAGCACGCAGTTTTCCTGGATGTTTGACCCCTCCCCCACCACGATGGGCTCGTTGTCGCCGCGCAGCACGCTGCCGAACCAGATGCTGGCGCCTTCCTTCAGGGTCACATTGCCGATGAGCACCGCGTCCGGCGCGATCCAGTAATGTCCCGAGGCGGGCAGGGTGGGCGCGACACCGTCGAGGGCATAGATGGGCATGGCGGTCTCCGGTCGTACAGGGTCCGGTTGCGTCACTATACCGGCCCAAGCCGCCGTGCTAGCGTCCAATCGCATCCCGCTGGCGCCAAGCTGGCGTAACTCGCCGGCGCAACTCGTCGGCGCAATTCGCGCGTGCGGTCAGAACCTTCCGAAGCCTCTTCGTGTCGATCCCCCCGCTTTCCCCCGACCAGACCCGCCTGCTGCACGACGGCTATCAGGCCCAAATGCGCGGCCTTCTGGATGACGCGGCCCGCCAGTATCGCAAGATCCTGAAGAAGGTGCCGGACCATCCCGACGTCATGCACCTTCTGGCCATGGTGCGCGCGCGCCAGCATCGCACCGACGAGGCCATCGCGCTCTACCGCGCCGCCGCCGCGCTGAAGCCGCAGGACGCCAAGCTCTGGTATAATTTCGGCCTCGCCTGCACCGCCGTGGAACGCAACCGCGAGGGTGCGGAGGCCTTCGCCCGCGCCCTGGCGCTGGACCCCTCCCTCCCCGAGGGGATGGGCATGCTGTTTTCGGCCCGCCGCTCGGTCTGCGACTGGCGGGACGACGCTCAGCTTCTGGCGGCCATCGCCCGCGCCGGGGACCCGGCGAGGCCGGAGATCCCGCCCTTCTTCACCCTGTGGCTCGACGACCCGGCGCTGCAGCTTGCCGCCGCGCGCCGCACCGTGGGCCGCCGCTGCGCCGGCATCGTTCCGACGCCGCTCCCCGCCCGCGCGCCAACCGACGGACGGGTGCGCATCGGCTACCTGTCGGCCGATTTTCGCAACCACCCGACCACCCATCTGCTGGTCCGGCTGCTGGAGGTCCACGACCGCTCGAAGTTCGAGATCACCGCCTTCTCCATCGGCCCGAACGACGCCTCCCCGGCCCGCAAACGGGTGGAGGCAAGCGTCGACCGCTTCATCGATTGCGAGCGGGAGCAGCCGCTTGAAACTGCCGCACGCGCCCGCAGCCTCGGCATCGACATCCTGGTGGATGTGATGGGCCACACCAACGGCAACCGCGTCGAGATCTTCGCCGCCCGCGCAGCGCCGGTTCAGGTGAGCTATCTGGGCTATCCCGGCACCAGCGGCGCCGATTTCATGGATTATGTGATCGCCGACCCGTTCGTGCTGCCGCTGGAAGATGCCCGATTCTTCAGCGAGAAGGTGGTCCAGCTTCCCGATACCTACCAGCCCAATGACCCCACCCTCGCCCTCGCCGCGCGCCCCGGCCGGGCGGAATGCGGCCTGCCGGACACCGGCTTCGTGTTCTGCGCCTTCAACAATACGCGCAAGCTCGATCCCGCCACCTTCGCCCTCTGGCTGCGCCTGCTGATGGAGGTGCCGGGCAGCGTGCTGTGGCTGCTGGCCGGCGACGACGCCCGCGCCAATCTCAGGCGCGAAGCCGAGGCCGCAGGCGTCGCGCCTGAGCGACTCGTCTTCGCACCGCACCGCCCCCTGCCGGAGCATTTGGCCCGCATGGCGCTGGCGGACCTGTTCCTCGACACCTTTCCCTACACCGCCCACACCACGGCCTCGGACGCGCTCCGGGTCGGGCTGCCGCTGGTGACGCGGACCGGCCGCTCCTTCGCCTCGAAGGTCGCCGGCCGCCTGCTGCAATTGTCCGGAGTGGGAGACCTCGTCACCGACACGCCTGCCGCCTACGAGGCGCTGGCCCTGTCGCTGGCCCGCGACCCGGCCCGGCTCGCCGCCCTCCGGGCAAGGCTCCAGGACAGCGCGGCGCGGGCTCGACTGTTTGACATCCAGCGCTACCGCGCTCAGATCGAAGCGGCCTATCTCGCCATGATGGAGCGGGCCATGGCCGGCGCTGCGCCGGACCATATCATCATCGCGCCCTCCGCCGCCGAGGGCCCCGGCGCCTGAATCCCCAAGGCCCGGAACCGTGCGGCGCCCTCGGCTATCGCCTCGATCCCGCCCATGCTAGAGCACCCGCCGATCCTCTTGCGGCACGGGCTGGTCCGATCCGGCTCCAGAGACGGCTTTCAGGGAACGACCACGCGACGCCATGCCTCCTTCTCCCCCGCCCGGCCCACCGCCCCTCACGCCCGCGCTCCAGAAGCTGCTTTACGATGGCTACCAGCACCAGCTGCGCGGCCAGTATGAGGAAGCGGCCCGGCACTATCGCAAGATCCTGCGGGCGGCGCCGGATCAGGCGGACGTGATGCACCTGCTCGGCATTGTCCGCGCGCGGCAAAGTCGGGAAATCGAGGCCATCGAGCTTTACAAGAAGGTGCTGGCGCGCCGGCCTGATGACGCCAAGGCCTGGCACAACCTTTCCCTCGCCTACGGGGCGCTGAATAAATCGGACGAGTCGCTCGCCGCCATCGAGCGGGCGTTCGACCTCGACCCCAGCCTGCCGCTGTCCGCCAATCTATTGCTGCCGCACCGGCGGGCGATCTGGGACTGGCGCGGCCACGACCGACTGTTCGAGAACCTGAAGCGGGGCGTTTCCGAGCCGAATGTTCCGGCCCTGCCCTTCGCCGCCCTCTATGTGGACGATCCGGCGCTGCATCTGGCCTCGGCCCGGCGCAAGGTGGCCGAGGAACAGACCCCGGCCCGCCCGCGCACGTTCGACCATTCGGCCCGGCGCACCGCCTCGGGACCGATCCGCGTCGCCTATCTGTCCGCGGACTTCCGCACCCATGCGACCACCTTCCTGATCTCCAAGCTGCTGGCGCGGCATGACCGCAGCCGCTTCGAGGTGACCGCCATATCGGTGAGCTACAACGACGCGTCCGAGCATCGCCAGAGAATCATCGACGCGGTCGACCACTTTCTCGACAGGGAGAAGGCGACCCCGGCGGCCATCGCCGAGGAGGTGGCTGCCCTCGGGATCGACGTGTTCGTGGATCTCATGGGCCACACCAGCGGCGAGCGGCTGGCCGCGTTCGCGGAACGCCCGGCGCCGGTGCAGGTGAGTTATCTCGGCTATCCGGGCACCAGCGGCGCGCCCTTCATGGACTATGTGATCGCCGACCCGGTGGTCCTGCCGTTCGCCGACGCCGCCTTCTACACTGAGAAGATCGTCCACCTGCCGGACTGCTACCAGCCCAATGACCCGGACCTGCCGGTGGGCGAGCGCCCGACCCGGGCCGATTGCGGCCTGCCGGACGACGCCTTCGTGTTCTGCGCCTTCAATTCAGCCTGGAAGCTCGATCCGGAGGTCTTTTCCGCCTACACGCGCATCCTCAAGGCGGTGCCCGGCTCGGTGCTATGGGTGCTGGAGAGCCGGGAGAATAGCGCCGACAACCTGCGCCGGGAGGCGGAAGCACGGGGCCTCGACCCCGCCCGCCTTGTGTTCGCGCCCATGGTGCCGCTGAAAGATCATTTCGCCCGGCTGCCGCTGGCGGACCTCTTCCTCGACACCTTCCCCTACACCGCCCACACCACGGCCAGCGACATGCTGCGCATGGGCCTGCCCATGGTGACACGCACCGGCCGCTCGTTCGCGTCGCGGGTCGCCGCCAGCATCATGACCCAGATGGATCTGGCCGACTTCATCACCACCGACGTGGAGGGCTTCGTCGCCAAGGCCGTGGCCATCGCCAACGATCCGGCAGCGCTGGCGCAGGCCCGCGCGCGCCTTGCGGCCGCCCGCCCCACCTCGCCCCTGTTCGACATCGACCGCCACGCCCGCCACATGGAGCGGGCGTTCGAGACCATGGTGGCACGCGCCCGCGCCGGCCTGCCGCCCGAGGCCTTCGCGGTCGATCCCCTGCCCCGCGGCTGAACGCGCCGCGCGCTCACGCCTTGGCGCCTGCCGGGTCCGCCGGCTCGGGGCAGGCAGCCTCCCGCCTGGCGCCGGAATCCTGGCTCTCGCGTGCCTTGTCGGCCAGGAGGGCGTATTCCAGGCGCAGGCGCTCCAGCGTGTCCTCGTCCAGGTCCTCCAGATCCAGCAGCACCTCGCGCGGCCCGTCGAGGCGCGCGATGAGTTCGTCCAGCTTGATCTGGAGCGCCGCCGTATCGCGGTTCTGGCTGTTCTGGATCAGGAACACCATGAGGAAGGTGACGATGGAGGTGGAGGTGTTGATGACCAGCTGCCAAGTGTCGTTGAAGCCGAACAGCGGCCCCGTCATCCCCCACACCACGATGATGGCCATGGCGCCGATGAAAGTCGCGGGCTTGCCGGTGTAGCGGGCCGCCATCTGGGAGAAGCGGGTGAACAGCGGGCGCGGGGCGCGGCCTTGCTCCACGGTACGCCGCAGCTCCTCGATCGATCCCTGTGCAGCCATGTCGTCTCCTCCTGACCTCGGAGGGAACGAACGGCCGCGGCTGCGGTTCCCCCCTTTGGCGACGCTTGAGCTGGCGACGTTCGAGCCGGCGCGGCTTGAGCGGGTGAGGCTGGGGCTTGCGCGTCCCGCGACGGAGGCCCCCATGTCGGTCCAGATGATCCTTCTTCCCCTCTTCGTGCATGTGGCCCTGGTGCTCGCGGTGCTGCTGCGCGCCGTCAAATCCACCGAGGTGACGGCCGACGGCCTGCGCGCCGGGCTGGCGGCGGTGCTGTTCTACACGCTGACCATCCTCGCCCTTTACACCCGCAAGGCAGACATCATCTTCGTGGTGCTGGCCTGGGTGTTCGTGCTGCTGCGCCTGATCTCCGCCTTCCCGCACCTGCTGTCTGCGGAGGCACGCGGGCGCATCAATTTCGGGGTCAGTTTCGACCTGGCGAGCCTTGCGGTGCTGGCGCTGATGTGGGTGCTGTTCGCCTTCGCCATCCTGCTCAACATCTGAAGGCGACTGGTTGACAGGCGAAGCGGGGCGGTCGAGGAGTTAAACTTTGCGCTCCCGCCTTGCGTCTCAGGTGATCTTGATGACCGACCCCGCCCGCCACCTGTCTTCCATCGGCGGCCATTCCATTTTGTTCGTGATGGCCACCAGCCAGGAATACGGCCCCCATCTGAAGTCCCGCATCGATCCCCTCATCACCGGGGTTGGGCCGGTGGAGGCGGCGGTGGAGACGGCACGGGCCCTCGCCCTCCTCGCCCACCAGAACCTTCTGCCGGACGTGGTCTTCACCCTCGGCTCGGCCGGCTCGCGCCGCCTTGACCATGCGGAAGTCTACCAGGTGGCGAGGGTCGCCTATCGCGACATGGATGCCTCCGCCCTGGGCTTCGAGAAGGGGCGCACCCCCTTCCTCGACGAGCCAGCGGTGATCGAGCTGGCCCACCGCATCAAGGGCGTGCCGGAAGCCTCCCTGTCCACCGGCGCCAACATCGTGTCGGGCGCCGCCTATGATGCCATCGCTGAGGACATGGTGGACATGGAGAGCTTCGCCGTGCTGCGCGCCGCCCGGCGCCACGGCCTGCCCATGATCGGCCTGCGCGGCATCAGCGACGGCAAGGCCGAGCTGACCGGCTATGGCGACTGGACCGAATATCTCCACGTGATCGACGAGAAGCTGGGCACAGCCCTCGACCTCTTCGCCCGGCAGCTGGAGGCGGAAGGTCTTCAGCCCGCCGCCGCGCGCCCCTGACGGATAGACCATGATCCCCGCCGCCCGTATCTCCGCCGCCATCGAGGTCCTCACCGACCTCACCACCCGCCGCCGGCCCGCCGCCGATGCCCTGAAGGACTGGGGCCTCTCCCACCGCTTCGCCGGCTCCGGCGACCGCGCCGCCATCGCCGGCATCGTCTACGACACCCTGCGCCGGCGCGCCTCCGCCGCCCATGTCATGGGCTCCGAGGAGCCGCGCGCGCTGGTGCTGGGCATGCTGGTGCTCATGCGGGGACTGGATGGCGAGGCCATCGCGGCACTGGCGGACGGCTCCCGCTTCGCGCCGGCGCCCCTGACCGAGGACGAGCGCGCCCGCCTCGCCGACCCGAGCATCAAGGGCGCGCCGCCCTTCGTCCGCGGCGACTATCCCCAGTGGCTCCACGCCTCCCTGCGCCACGTCTTCGGCGAGGACGTGGTGGCGGAAGGCGCTGCGCTCGCCACCCGCGCGCCGCTGGACCTGCGCGTCAACACCCTGAAGGGCGAGCCGGAGGCGGTGCGCGCCGAGCTGTCCCATCTCAACCCGGCGCCGGGCCGCTTCTCGCCTCTCGCCCTGCGCATCCTGCTGGATTCCGAGGGCAAGGCCCCGCCGGTCTCCGCCGAGCCCGCCTTCCTGCGGGGCGAGGTGGAGGTGCAGGACGAGGGCTCGCAGATCGCCGCCATCCTCGCCCGCCCGGTGCCCGGATCCCAGGTGCTGGACCTGTGCGCGGGTGCTGGCGGCAAGACGCTGGAATTTGCCGCCCTCATGGACAACAAGGGCCAGCTTTACGCCCACGACAGCGACATCCGCCGCCTGAAACCCATGCACGAGCGCCTCGCCCGCGCCGGCGTGCGCAACGTGCAGGTGAGGAGTCCGCGCGGCGCCGAGGACGTGCTCCACGACCTTGAAGGCCGCATGGATCTCGTTCTGGTGGACGCCCCCTGCACCGGCACCGGCACCTGGCGCCGCAATCCCGACGCCAAATGGCGGGTGCGCCCCGGTGCACTCGCCCAGCGCACCGCCGAGCAGGCCAAGATCCTGGAAGAAGCCGCCCATTATGTGCGCCCCGGCGGGCGGCTCGCCTATGTCACCTGCTCCCTGCTGGACGAGGAGAACGGAGCGCAGGTGCGCGCGCTGCTCTCCAAGCGGGAGGATTTCCACGTGGTGCCGCCCAACGAGACTGTTCTGTCCCTCGGCGCGCACGGGCAGGCCCTTGCGGACGCCGCCCTCACCAGCCGCGAGGGCATCCTGATGACCCCCCGCCGGACGGGGACGGACGGCTTCTTCGTCAGCGTGATGAAGCGGGCGGGGTGAGGCGGGTTCAGATGTCCGGCGGAGGCGCGCCATGCCGAGCTACAGCGAAGACTGGAACCCGTTTCCCAAGCTGACGCCGAAATTCCAGTTGAAGGTAACGCGGCTGGCGGCGGTGGGGTGTCTCCTTGTTTTGGCGACGACCATCGGCATCCTGGCTTGGATCGACTCCTCGCGAACCTATTGTCCCGGCTGGGTCTTCGATCAAAAGACCGGCACAAGGATCTGGGAATTCGCGTTGATCTGGAGCCTTCCAGTAACAACCTTCTGGTGCTGGCGCGCGATATTCATGACGGAACGCAAGTTCCTGACAGAACAAAAAGCCAAATATGAAAAGGGTCCGCCTTACAACCTCGGGGAGGACATCACTTACGCGACGCCGGAAGAGTTCCGGAAAATCGATTTCGATGAGGGTATTTGCGCGGGCGCAGTCTTTTGCGGCCTCATCACCGCCGTCCCGCTCTTCCTCATGCTCGCCCTGTGTTCCCCCCTCTCCACCCTCTGGCCCTCCGCCCCCGCACAGCGCCCCGGCGTGAACCTTCACCGTAGCTCCGGCGTTCCCGCCATGCCCGTGATGCGCACGGGTGAAGGAGAAGGCGTCACGCCATGGGTCTCATCCGCCTGCTGCTCATCGTGGTCGTCCTCGTCGGCGGCTACTGGGCCTTCTACGTCTATGTCTCCGGCGAGCCCTATGACGAGATCGGCACCGCCATCAATTCCAAGCTCCCCGCCGATGCCCGCGCTTTCGCCTGCGCCGAGCTGAAGCGCCGCCACGGAGCCACAGCCGCGAAGCCGCCGGCCGGGTGTGAGCCGTACTGGACCGCCCTCTAAGCGGGCCTCACCCGGCGCAAGGCCGGCCTGCGCCGGCCTTGACTTTTTAAATGGCCGCTTTGCCGCTAAAGGAGGGCGCAACATTTCCTCCTTCGCGCGCAAGGTGCCCCTTCATGTCCTCCCCCGCTCTGGATACTGCCGCCCAGGAAACCGTCCTCATCATCGATTTCGGCAGCCAGGTGACCCAGCTCATCGCCCGGCGGGTGCGCGAGGAAGGGGTCTATTCCGAGGTGGTGCCGTTCCAGAAGGGCGCCGAAGCCATCCAGCGGCTGAAGCCTAAGGCCATCATCCTCTCCGGAGGCCCCGCCTCCGTCATCGAGGGCCAGAGCCCTAAGGCGCCCGAAGAAGCCTTCGCCGCCGGCGTGCCGGTGCTCGGCATCTGCTACGGCGAGCAGTGCATGGCGGCCCAGCTGGGAGGCGCGGTGGAGGCGGGCCACCATCGCGAGTTCGGCCGCGCCGAGCTGACCGTCCAGAAGGTGGTGCCTCTGTTCGAGGGCGTCTGGCGCGCGGGCGAGCGCCACACGGTGTGGATGAGCCACGGCGATCGCGTCACCGCCCTGCCCGAGGGCTTCGAGGTGGTGGCCACCTCCGACAACGCCCCCTTCGCCGCCATCGCCGACCTGTCGCGCAACTATTACGGCGTGCAGTTCCACCCCGAGGTGGTGCACACCCCGGACGGCGCACGGCTGCTCTCCAATTTCGTGCGCAAGGTGGCGAAGCTCGAGGGCGCCTGGACCATGGGCGCCTTCCGCGAGCGCGCCATCGCCCGCATCCGCGAGCAGGTGGGCACGGGGCGCGTCATCTGCGGCCTGTCCGGCGGCGTGGATTCGTCCGTTGCGGCTGTGCTCATCCACGAGGCCATCGGCGACCAGCTCACCTGTGTGTTCGTGGACCACGGCCTGATGCGCCAGGCCGAGGCCGACGAGGTGGTTTCGCTGTTCCGCGGCCACTACAACATCCCGCTGGTGCATGTGGACGCCTCCGAGCTGTTCCTGAAGGAGCTGGAGGGCGTCGAGGATCCCGAGGCCAAGCGCAAGACCATCGGCCGGCTGTTCATCGACGTGTTCGATGCCGAGGCCAGGAAGGTGGGCGGCGCCGATTTCCTCGCCCAGGGCACGCTCTATCCCGACGTGATCGAGAGCGTCTCGTTCGCCGGCGGCCCCTCGGTGACCATCAAGAGCCACCACAATGTGGGCGGCCTGCCCGAGCGCATGAACATGAAGCTGGTGGAGCCCCTGCGCGACCTGTTCAAGGACGAGGTGCGCGCGCTCGGCCGCGAGCTCGGCCTGCCCGAGAGCTTCGTGGGCCGCCACCCCTTCCCCGGCCCCGGCCTCGCCATCCGCTGCCCGGGCGCCATCACCCGCGAGAAGCTGGACATCCTGCGCAAGGCCGACGCCATCTATCTGGAAGAGATCCGCTATGCCGGCCTCTACGACGTGATCTGGCAGGCCTTTGCCGTGCTGCTCCCGGTGCGCACCGTGGGCGTGATGGGCGACGGCCGCACCTACGACCACGTCCTCGCCCTGCGCGCGGTGACCTCCGTGGACGGCATGACCGCCGACTTCTACCCCTTCGACATGGGCTTCCTCGGCCGCACCGCTACACGCATCATCAACGAGGTAAAGGGCGTCAACCGCGTGGTCTACGACGTCACCAGCAAGCCCCCGGGAACAATCGAGTGGGAGTGAACTAGGGTGGTTTCAGACCATCCCGCGCCGTGCCGAAGATCGAACCAACCATCTGGCTAACAACGATTTTTCTTCCTACCCCGTATCACTGCGTTTCACCCCCGCCGGACCACTTTGTTGGTACCGATGTTGGTATAGCGCAGGATGGTCGAGAAACGGGCTTCCGGTACCAACAGCGCCTGTTGATGGTATCCGTTCGCCCCTCGACCGGATGCGGATTTATGAGCGAACTCACTGATAAAGAACTGAAAAATCTCAAGCCGAGGGCCAAGCTCTACAAGGTGACGGACCGCGACGGGATGTATGCGGCCGTCACCCCGACCGGGGTCGTCTCGTTCCGCTATCAGTACCGGGTGAACGGGCGGCAGGAGGTCTTGACCATCGGCCGATATAGCGCCGAGGCGGCGCGCAAGCTGACACGGGCGCCCGACGCGCTGGAATACGGCATGGAGGTGTCGCTTGCGGAGGCAAGGTCCCTGCTGGCACGCGCCCGACGTCAGGTCGAGCGGGGCGAGTCGCCGTCGAAAGCCAAAGTGGAGAAGCGCACCGCGTCAGCCGAGGCTTTGACGTTCGGCGGGTGGGCGGAAGCCTATTTCAAGCACAAGGCCGATCCCAAGTCCGGAGCTGAGAGACTGGCCGACAGCACTCTGGCCATGCGCCGGTCCGTCTATGATCGCGCCATTGCGGGAGAGTTGTCGAAGCTCAAGCTGGGGGAAGTGACGCCGCAGCGCCTCAAACATCTGTGCGACGAGGTCAAGGAGAAGCGCGGGCCGGCCGTCGCCGTGCATGTTCGCGAAGTCGTGTTGCTGGTGTTCCGTCATGCTCAGGGAAGCGGGCTAGACGTGAGCAATCCGGCCGAGTCGATCCGCACCAGCGCCATCGCCACCTTTGAGCCGCGCGAGCGCGCCCTTTCGCCCTCCGAGGTCCGCGCGGTCCTGGCGGCCCTAGATCATGTATCGGCCGCACCCACGCTACGCTTGGCGGTGAAGTTTGTCCTGCTGACCGGCGTCCGGAAATCCGAGTTCATCGACGCCACGTGGAAGGAAATCGACTTCGCCGCCGCACGCTGGGCGATCCCGGCCGAGCGCATGAAGGCCGGCAAGGCACATGTGGTCCCGCTGAGCGATCAGGCTCTCGACATTCTGACGGTGTTCCGCACCATGTTCGGCACCAGCCGATACCTGCACCCCGGCCGATACGACAGCGATACGCCGATCAGCAATGCCACCCTCAACCGCGTGATCGACACGGTGGTGGAGCGCATTCGCGAGACTGACCCGGATTTTCAGAGCTTCGGCGTTCACGATCTCCGCCGCACATTCTCGACCGGCCTGAACCGCGCCAAATTCGATGATCGCTGGATCGAGATGAGCCTGGCCCACGCGCCCCGGAACCGGATCGCCGCCGTCTATAACGTGAACCGCTATCTCGCCGAGCGGAGGATCATGCTTCAGTGCTGGGCTGACATGCTCGACGCCTGGGTAGACGGGCGATCCGCGAAGGATCTGATCGCCGACGCAAAACAGCGCGCCGCCGAGGTTCACGATGACGAATTGGATGATGATCTCTAAGTGATGCTTCCCCGTCCATTCTGTCAGTCATTGGTGGCCCGCCATCGGGGCGGATCAGCAACCCATCGGTTGATATCGGATTCCCGCCAGCCGGCACCGTTGGTGCTGATCTTCAGTTGGGCGGGGAAGGTGCCCTCGGCGATCTTGCGGTAGATGGTGGAACGGGACAGGCCGGTGCGGGCAAGGACGGTCTTGAGGCGGATGATACGCTCTGGTGTCTGCATGGCGGTGCTGCCTCCTGCTGGGAGCGCCTGATGGCGCCTGACCAAGACAAGGCATGGAGCCGCCGACGGGCAAGAGGATGAACCGCGCCGGTGTTTTCTGGCGGATCGGCGGCGGCACATCGGATGGGTCTAGAGTCCAAGACCACGGCTGCGGTCGATGTCGATGCCGTGGCTGTGGGCCAGTTCGCGACCAAGACTGCGGCCTGTGTTGAGGCTGATCCCGAGTTCCTTCCTACGAGAGGCGAGCAAGGATTCGAGCTGCGGGTCGCGCTCCAGGCTCCGTGCCATGTCGCCCATCTGGACGCGGGTAGCATTGTAGCCGGAGTAATCGCCGTCGCTGTACTGGCGCTGACGCTGCTGGTCGAGCTTCTTCCAGCGCTCGACAAATTGACCGGCGCGGCGCTCCGGGTCGGTGCGGATTTCCGTTTCGAGCTGGAGGGCGCGAATGGTGCGATTGAGCTTGCCGCCGGCCGCCTCGTGCACCAGCTCCGGGTTCCTTTCATAGGCGGCTTCCGCATCGCGCCAGCCATTGGGCCGCACCTCCTCGAAGTCCTTGCGGGCGTCGCTGAGTTCGCGGAAGTGCTCGGGCGTGCCCTGGCCGGTCGCTTCCGCCGTGGTGAGGATCGCATCCCATGCGCGGGCATGTCGGACGAGGGCGCGGGTTCGCGCTCGCCGCAGCACTGCTTCCGGATCGTCGGCAGCCTCCTTCGCGAGCGGCTCGGCTCTGTTCCCGAGTTCTTCGCGCAGGGCTGGCACTTCCCGTGTCGTGTCCACGGACGGCCTGAGCGTGTCGACGAGGTCGCGCAGCTTTTCCGGGACCTTGCGCACGATCTCGACGACACGCTGGCGGAAGGTGATGCCGCGGCGCTCGGCATAGGCCTTCGCCGGATCGGAGCGCGCATAGTCCGACGCCATGTCCTTGGCCCGGTCACGCGATAGGGTGCGCACCAGCCGGTCCCTATCCGCGAAGTCGTCGCGGCCAAAGTGCAGCTCCATCCCGTCGCGGTGGCGCGATAGCGCGACATAGCTGGAATGAGCATCCATGCCGGGCGTTGCCAATACATGGGTGCGGTCCACCGTCATGCCCTGCGCCTTGTGGATGGTGGCGGCATAGCCATGGTCGATGCGGTCGTAGTCCTTCAAGTCGAAGGCGACGGATCGGCCATCATCAATACGCACGGATATGGACTGCGCGCTGACCTCTTCGATGGTGCCGAGCGTGCCGTTCTTCACCCCGAGCCCACGCTCGTTCTGTAGGAACATCACGCGGTCGCCACGGGCAAAGGAACGCTCTCCCCGCTCCACGATGACTTGCACTTCCTCGCCGAGATCGCCCGCCTCCCGCATCCGCGCGCGGGCGGCTTGGTTGAGGGCGCGCACCTCGTCATTGGTGTGAGTGAGAATGATGCGGCTGCGGTCCGGCGCGGCCTGCCGGTCACGGTCCCAGCGGTCGATCAGCTCGCCACGTGCCTGCTCGCGCGTTCGCGCGGCATGGACCATGCCGCCCCTGTCATAGGCCTGGATGGCCTCGCCGATCCGGCCGGTCGCCAGATCGCGCGTGGCGTCGCGCTGCCAGTCCGCGCGCTGGCGGCGTACCTCGCTGATCTCTGCCCCGCCGTGACGCTCAACGAGCGAACGGAAGGCGGCGCCCGCCTCGATGGATTGCAGCTGCTGCGGATCACCGACCAGCACCACCTTGGCGCCAACATCAGCGGCATGGGAGAGAACGCGCTCCAGCTGGCGCGTGCCGACCATGCCGGCCTCGTCGATCACCAGAACATCGCGTGAGGTGAGCAGATCCCGACCCTGTCCCCAGCCATGTTCCAGGCTGGCGATAGTGCGGGATGCAATGCCCGATCCGCTCTCCAGATTCTCCGCCGCGATGCCGGACAGCGCGACGCCGCGAACCTCCAGGCCGGCCGCCTCCCAAGCCTCTCGCGCGACACCCAGCATGGCGCTCTTCCCCGTCCCGGCATAACCGACGACTATGCCGAGATCGTGCGTGCCGGTGATGTGCGCCAGAGCGTCAGACTGCTCACCGGAGAGAACAAGGCCACGCTGCTCGGCGCGCTCAAGAGCCGCCTCCCTCTCCGTATCCTTTACGGCATGGCGTTCGCGTTCCGCCATGAGACCGGCAGCCCTGTGCAGACGCTGCTCGGCCTCGATCATCTGCCGCGTGGTGAAGCGATCCTCACCGCGTCCGTCTCTGCCGAGTTCGACGAGATCAGGCGCGCGGCCCATTGCGCCCATCACCTCGTTGAACTGCTCGATCCCGTCGCTGTGACGGTGCGCGAAGCGCGCCATATCGCGCCGGGTGAAGGTCGATTGCTGATGGGTGATGGCCTCCAGTGCCAGCGCCGGATCGGCGATGATCCGCGCGCCATTGCCGCGCGCGATCTCGCGATGAACCTCAGCACGATCGGCGGCCTCGATCCCCTCTCTTTCGATGCGTTGCGCGGGCGCGCCGATCTGGCTCTGCGGCTCCAGCGCGATGCCCTGTGCTTCCAGGCTGCGATGATCGATGCGCGCGTCGATATCGAGCTCCGCGAGGCGCTCATTGGCGAGCGCGGCCCAGCGTTCGCGCCAGCGCTCCACCATCTCGGTCGCGTTCCACTCCCGGACCTTTGGGCCGAAGCCGTCCTCGTCCACCGAGCGCATGGTGAGCATGACATGGGCATGGGGTTTCGCCATGCCGTCCTCGCCAATATCCCAATGCACATTGAGATCGGCGACCATTCCGAGATCGACGAACTCCGCCTCGACGAAGTCACGGGCGAGCGCGATCCCCTGCGCCTGACTCATCTCCCGCGGCAGAGCGAACTCGACCTCACGGGCAAGCTGCGCGTCTTTCCTGACCTCGAAGGCTTCAACATCGTTCCACAGCCGCTCGCGGTCGCGCCACATCTCGGGCGCCCCGTCGGGCAGCAACACCTCTGAGTGCACGACACCGCGCTTCGCCGAGAAGTCCTGAACGCGATCAATCCGCGCGTCGCGCAGCCGTGAGGCCGAGCGGTAGGCGGCGGACGCCACCGCGCTGGAGCCGGCCTTGCGGCCGATGACCTTAACGTGAAGATGATAGATCGCCATCGCGATCCGAACATCACCACGGCGAAGCACACGTCGGAACGACGTATAAGCGCGCCCTCGAAACTAATTTCTCGGGACTGATCGCGCCGTTCCAGCCCGTCCCGTCACCCTTACAGCATTTCCACAGGCGCTCAACTATCATCGGCCCATCGACAGCTTATGGAGACGGCGATGCGCAAACCACGGGACTTCGATGCAGAACTGAAGTCGCTGGAAGACAAGGCACGGGACTTGAAGGCCCGCAAGGTGCAGCAGCTTGGCGAACTGGTCATCTCAACCGGAGCCGACGCTCTTAGCGCAGAGGAACTGGCGGGTGCGCTGATCGTGCTGGCCGAAACCAAGGACGCCGGAAAGAGGGAGGCATGGGCCAAGCGCGGGGCCGCGTTCTTTCAGGGGCGGACACGCCGAACTGCACCAGCGTCTGACCGCGACGTTGGTGGCGCTCAACCGCAACCTAGCAGCGCGCAACCGGCATCAGGGAGCGCGGGCGCGGAATGATATGCGCACCTGGAAGGTCGAGCGTCGCAGGCGGACGCGGCATCTGATCGAGCTTGGCGGCCTCGTGGTTAAGGCCGGGATCGTGGACCTGACGGACGATGATCGCGCCATGATCTACGGCGCGCTGCTCTGGATGGCTGAAAAGCTCCAAAGCGATGAGCGCGACAAGGCGCTAGCGCTGTGGGCTGCGAAGGGAAATCAGGCGTTGAGGATAACTGAGCATCAGCCCATCAAATGACACGCCCCATTGATCGCGTTGCGGTCATGGAAGGAGAACGCGCTCCAATGCATCGACCAGCTCGCGCCGTTTGGCATCGGGCAACTGGGCGAGGTTGCGCTGCTTCCACATGACGGCTGGCAGATGCCGGGCTTCCGGTATCCCGAGAAGTGCCCAATCCGGTTCGCCGCGTTTGAAGCCGGAAAGGAAGCGCCGGTGGTCTTCCGGCATTTCGGCCACCATCGCGGCGATGATCGCCTCCCGCGCCGCCTCAAGGTCCGCAAGCACGACAGGCTCCTGAGTCATGCCGGCGAAGCCCCGCGCGAACTCCTCGTCCAGCGGCTTGCGGGTCGGGGCGAGAACTTCGGCCATCGGACGGTTGTGACTGATGACGTAGACCAGAAAGGCCCGGCGCAACTCCTCGCCGACGACCTCGTTTGCCAAGAGGCTGCGCACGTCGAAGAGATCGCGCGGGTGCTGGCGGTCGAAGGCCGCCACGATCTTGCCCGCGTAGAGGTCAGCGAATGACACAACCTGCATTTCGGCGAAGCCGAAGGCGTCTTCGACAACAGGCACCACGCTCATTACAACGGGATCATAGACCGCACCACGGAGCACTGGCGTCACCTCGATCTTGATCTGCACGCCGCTCGCCCGGACGATCAGCTTGGTGACGATATTCTCGTCTGCGGAACGTGAAGCATTGACGCGCGCCACAGGGATCGCCCGCTCGATCCGTCCCTTGATCCTCAGCATGGCGGCGTTGATTGCCGCGAGCGATGCGGCCCGATCTTCGACCGGCAGATAGGTCAGGTCGATGTCCACCGAGAGGCGCGGCATGTCGCGCACGAACAGGTTGATCGCGGTGCCGCCCTTGAGCGCGAAAGTCCGCTCCTCCGCCACGAAAGGAAGGACGCGAATGAGGAGGGCGACCTGCTGCCGATATATGTCCAGGAAGGCCATGAACTTCACGGACCTCCAAGATCGGACGGCACGGTGATGTTGTAGCGCGGATCGAGCTTCCCGCCTTTAGCGAGGACGCGCTTGCCCGAACCCAGATCGACGCGGGATACATCGAGCCGGGATCGCCACGCATGGCGGTGGCGGTCGGCGAAGTAGAGAAAAAGCCGCTTCACCTTCACGCTGGCGCAAGCCTCCAGTAGGGCTTGCAAACGGCGTGGGCTCAGATCGCTCAGCCCCTCCATCAAGGCGTCTGCCTGATGAAAACTTTCATGCTCGGGCAGTTCGTCGAGCAATTCGAGAATGGCCCGCTCCTTGCCGGAATAGCGGACAGGCAAGGTCAGGCCGCCGGCGCTGACCATGACCGGGTTTGACTCGGGCGGTGCGTCGGCGCCGCCGGGAAACAGCCGCAGGCTGTTGTGCCAATAAAAGGTCACGTCGAGTGGCAGGTCCGCCAGCCAGGTCGGCGGCCGCTTCGGCCCGTAGAGGTGAACCTCGCGCACGGCTGTCGAAAGGTAGTGGGCGTAACCGTGCTGTTCGAGCGCGGTGCGCCCGCCGACGGTCAGCGGAAGGTCCAGCACCGTCTGGAGCGAGACGGCCACCTGCTGCCAGGTGAGTGGCGTGCGCGACCGGCGATAGACGCGCCGGGCCGGGCTATCGAGCCAGCCCGCGCGAACATACTGGCTGCGCAGCGCCGACGAATAGCCGTGGGACTCCATCCAGGCGGCATCGGCCAGGAGCCCTTCCGGGAGTTCCTGCTGGAGTCGGTTTAACTTATTGCCGGAACGCATATCCATACTTAGCGTTTTGGCCGATTTTCAAACCCTTGTCGAGTTCGTATCTTTCGCTATTTGCCAAGTCTCACTTAGCGTTTCACCCATTCGACAAACCATACCTCAAGATCGATGAGGTGGCCGCCTACATCGGACCATCCTTAAAACTCCGCTTCAGAGCGGGATTCTCAATATGACGCAGGGCAGATCGGGGCCGTTCCGCAGGGACTAAATCGAGGCCATAAAATATTGAAAAAATTGGTGTTTTTACAAATGCTAGCCGACTCGTTAAGGCCGAGCTATGCAATACGGATCGCGCGCAATCTGATCGACGCACGCCTTGAGGAGTGGGCGGGCGCCGCACACATCGCAGCGTCGCGCACTCTGCCCCCATCTGCTATTGCCTGAAAGAGCTATTTCATTCCGATTCACCAATTTGGAATCGATGAGATTCGGGCCCTGAAAACCATGTCGGCGCGCGATGCTAAGAACGGCTTTGGGTTACTGATCGACACGGCGCGCGCCGAGCCGGTCACGGTGGAAAAGTATGGCCGGAGTGTGGTCGTGCTCGTGTCGGTTGAAGAATACGAGCGGCTGAAGGCGGCGCATCAGCCCGTACCATCGCCCGAGCACAACACAGGGCCAAAAGCCTGATGGACCTTTGGGGGATACTGAATTGAAAAGTCTGCTGGATCAGCTTCCCGCCATCGTCGCGGATGGCAAGAAGGAAGCCGAGCGCGTGATGGAGCGGGCCGAGAGCAACTATCGCCTCGGGCTGCAAACGCGCGAATTGGTTGTCCCCTCGAAGGATAGCAAGTGGCAGGATTTGTTCCGCGAGAAGCGCGGAATCGCCGGCGACGTTAACTTGGATGAGGGGAGCGCCCTGATATACGGCGACAACCTCTTGGCAATGGCCGCGCTGATTGCCGGCGGCTCTCGAAACGAGACGCTACGCAATAAGATTGACTTCATTTACATTGATCCACCGTTCGATAGTAAAGCTGACTATCGAACAAAGATAGTCCTACCGGATTCTGAAATCGAGCAAAACCCAAGCATCTTGGAGCAATTTGCATACTCTGACACTTGGGCAGACGGAACGGCGTCATATTTGCAAATGATTACGCCTCGCCTCTCTCTTATGAGGGAGCTGCTATCGGACGTTGGCAGCATATACATCCACATTGATCGCAGCGTCGGGCCCTACGTCAAGGTCATCGCCGACGAAATTTTCGGCCGCTACAACTTCGAGAACGAGATTATCTGGCGGCGCACCACGTCGAGGGGCGGCAGCGAGTATTATAACCACGTCCACGACAACATACTTTTCTACACTAAAAACGGCTGCGGGATTTGGAATCAGCAATATACTCCCTACACTGATGGTTATATCGACGGCATGTTCCGTAAGGTAGATGATAGAGGCCGGCGTTATCGTGAAAGCCCCCTTACTGCGCCGGGGCGGCGAGACGGCGATTCCGGGCGACCTTGGAAGGGTGTCGATCCCAATCAGATGGGAAAAGGCCGCCATTGGGCCGTTCCGGGTTTTCTGCGCCACCTGATTTCGGCCGAGGCGCAATGCAGCGTTCAACGGTCTCTCGATGAACTCGAAGTGCAAGGGCGGATCGTCTGGGCGAAGGACGGTGCCGGCCGCCCCAACGTCGTGCAATATGTGGACGATCTGCCGGGCGTCGAGCTTCAATCTATGTGGACGGATATCGGTCTCGAAGCCGGCCCCGAATATGACACTCGAAAGCCGGAACGGCTCATCGAGCGGCTCATAGTGTCGTCAACGAACGCGGATTCGATCGTCGCTGATTTCTTCGTCGGCTCTGGCACGACGGCCGCCGTCGCCGAGCGGCTGGGGCGTCGCTGGATTGCCAGCGATCTCGGCAAGCCTGCCTGCATGATTACGCGCAAGCGCCTGATCGACCAAGATGCCAAGCCCTTCCTCTACCAGCATATCGGCGACTATCAGGTTGAACAGCTCCGCTCGACGATGGGCGCAAAGTTCCGCATCGGCGACCTCGCTGAAATTGTCCTCGGCCTCTACGGCGCGCTGCCGCTGCCAATCGAGGAAAACCCGAACAAGAACATGGGCCGGCTTCAGGGGAGCAAGACGCTCGTCCTCGCC
This sequence comes from Xanthobacter autotrophicus Py2, assembly GCA_000017645.1. NCBI lineage: Bacteria > Pseudomonadati > Pseudomonadota > Alphaproteobacteria > Hyphomicrobiales > Xanthobacteraceae > Xanthobacter > Xanthobacter versatilis. The sequence continues at coordinate 477,708 of CP000781.1, read as the reverse complement.
GACAGCCCGAACAAGATGACCGGCCTCGCCACGCTGCGCCGCGCGATCGAAATCCGCGACAACCTCATGGGCGGCTGGGACAAGGTTGTAATTCTCGGCTGGAACTTCTCGCCGATGATCGGCCACGACATCGAGGCGCTGGGGCAGGGAGACCGCCTCGAAGTGCTGGTGATCCCGCCGGACCTGCTCGACCGGCTCAAGAAGAAGGGCCACAAGCTCAAGGCCGACGAAGTGCGCTTCGCTTCGCTCCAGTATCTCAAGCTCGGCGCGGTGACGCGCAAGCAAGGAGCCAAGGACGAATCGCTGTCGGTTGAGATCGCCAACTACGTGCTGCTGTCACCGGAGGCGCTGAATCTCGATGAGGCGAACCGCGACAAGCTGCAAAAGGTAGTCAATGCCGACCCTTTGGCGCTGATCGAATACTGGAGCGTCGATCCCGACTATGACGGCGAGGTGTTCCGCTCCGTCTGGCAGGATTACCGGGGCAACACGGACAATGATGGCGATCCGTACCGCGTCGGCCGCACGGCCCGGCTAGATGGTCTGCCGAAGAAGGACGGCGCGCGCCGTGTCTGCGTCCGCGTGGTCGATGTGTTCGGCTTCGAGGCCGAAGCGACGGCCGAGGTGGCGTGATGGCGAGCATCAACGATCTTTCGCTGGCCCGTGGACTGACGGCCAAGGTCGAAGAGGCCTGCGCCGGGCTTGAAAATGGCGAGGCCCCGATCCTCGGCCAGGTTTCGGAGATCACGGCCGAACTGCTGAAATGGTGGTTTCAGGCGGAGTTTCAGGAGACCCGGCGGTTCAATTTCCACCCCGGTCAGCGTCAGGCCTTGCTAAACGTGATCTACGCACATGAGGTGCTTGGCGTCTCGACGCTGCAAGACCTTTATCAGGCGGCCGCGCCAGAGGTGATGCTGGCGAGTACGCGGGATTCCGAGGCGATCCGCGCGCCGAAGAACGCCTATCCGAAATACTGCCTGAAAATGGCGACCGGCACCGGCAAGACCTGGGTGCTGCAAGCGGTCATGATCTGGCAGGTGCTCAACGCCAACCGCGCGCCGGACGATCCCCGGTTCACGAAAAACTTCCTCGTCGTGGCCCCCGGCCTGATCGTCTATGATCGGCTGCTCGACGCCTTCATGGGGAAGGAGCGCGACGGCAAGCGAGACTTCTCGATCTCGGATCTTGCGGTCTTCCAGGAGCTGTTCATCCCGGAGGCCTATCGGGACGAGGTGTTTCGCTTCGTGCAGGGCGCGGTCTGCCCGAAAGAGGACATCGGGCGGAAGGTCACGGCCGGCGGCATCATCGCCATCGCCAATTGGCATGTGCTGTCGGAGGAGGGCGAGTCCCCGGAAGACGAAGACATACAAGCACCTGGCGAAACGGCCGATCCCAAGGCCGTGGTGCAAAGCATCCTGCCGCTCACGCCGGGCACGAGCAAAGGCAATGACCTGAACGTGCTGAACCGCCGCTACGAGCGCGGCGGTATCCTCGCCTACCTCAAGGATTTGCCCTCGCTCGCAGTGTTCAACGACGAAGCGCACCATATCCACGAGTTCAAGCGGGAAGGAGAGGTAACGGAGGTCGAATGGCAGAAGAGCCTCAGCCTGATCGCAGAGCCGAAGGGCCGCCGGTTCGTCCAGGTGGACTTCTCGGCGACGCCCTATAACGAGGTCGGCAACGGCAGGAACAGCCGGAAATCCTACTTCCCGCATATCGTCGTCGATTTCGACCTGAAAACGGCGATGCGGGCCGGTCTCGTTAAGTCCCTTGTCCTAGATAAACGCTCGGAAATCGGCGCGCTCAACCATGACGAGCTGGATTTCAAGGCGGACCGGGACGAAAACGGCAATCCGGTCTTGTCCGAAGGCCAGCGGATTATGCTCCGCGCCGGCCTCACCAAGCTCCGCAAGCTGGAAACGGATTTCGCCGGGCTCGATCCCGAGAAGCATCCGAAGATGCTGGTCGTTTGCGAGGATACGACGGTTACGCCGCTCGTCGCCGAGTTCATGCAGCTCGAAGGCCTTTCAGACGATGAGGTGCTGCGCGTCGATTCCAACCGCAAGGGCGAGCTGAAGGCCGAGGAATGGAAGGTGCTGCGCGAGCGGCTGTTCGACGTAGACCGGCACCTGTCCCCGCGCGTCATCGTGAGCGTGCTCATGCTGCGCGAGGGCTTCGACGTGAACAATATCTGCGTCATCGTCCCGCTACGCGCGTCGAGCGCCGGCATCCTGCTCGAACAGACGATCGGAAGGGGCCTGCGCCTCATGTGGCGCGGCAACGAATATGACGACATCAAGCGGGAGAACCGCCAGCTCATTCGCTCCGGCCGGACGCCCACTAACATGATCGACATTCTCTCGATCGTCGAGCATCCGGCTTTCCAGAGCTTTTATGACGAGCTGATCCAGGAAGGCCTTGCGGCGGAAGCCGACGACGAGGACGACAAGACTACCAGCGGGACGGGCGATTTGATCTCGGTCGGGCTGCGCCCCGGTTTCGAGGATTTCGATTTCGCTATTCCCTTCATTCTGCGCGAACAGGTCGAAGAGTTGGAAGATACCCATATCGACCCGGCCGCTCTCGCGTCCTTCGGGGCTTTCACCCTCGAACAGCTCAAGAACCAGCTCGGTCACGGCGAGCGGTTCCATTCCGAGGATGTGCAGGCCCGGACGCGCTTTGGGGACTACCGGGTGCATGGCGGTGTCATGACTGCTACAGGCTACAACGACTATCTAGCGCGGATCACGCGCCGGATCACCGAAGCCGTCACGCTGACCGACACCACGTCCAGCTCGAAGGCCTTCGCCAACGCGAGCAAGTTCCCCTATATTCAGATCAACAGGGCCGAGCTGGCCGAGGGAATAGACACCTTCATCCGCCGGCACCTCTTCGGCCGCGAGCTGGACCCACTGTCCGACGAAAACTGGCGCGTGTTGTTGATCGACCCGGTGACGGAGCACGTCATTAAGGTCTGGGCGCGGGCCATTCTCGAAGCCGAGGACAGCGTGATCGTGGCGGACGCCGAGGTCGCACACCGCCGCCTGTCAGAAGTGCCCAAGCTCGCCATGCGCGAAAGCGCCTCGCTCGCGGTTGGGAAGGCGATCTACCTGCGGCTGCCCTATCCCGCGCGGAACGGCGGCCTCGAACTCGCTTTCATGGAAACATGCGAGCGGGACGCAAGCGTCGAGGCCTTCTGCAAGATCAACGAGCAGAAGCATACCTTCGCGCGGCTGCGCTACATCAAGGAGGACGGGCTGCCCGCCTTCTATTCGCCGGACTTCTTCGTCCGGGCCGGCGGCGCGGTCTACCTTGTGGAAACCAAGGCGCAGGGCCAGCTCACCAGCCCGAACGTGCTGCGGAAGCGGAAAGCGGCCGTGGCGTGGTGCGACCGGATCAATGGGTTGCCGCCCGAGGCGCGTGGTGGGGCGGAATGGCATTACGTCCTGCTCGGTGAAGCCAACTTCTACGGGTGGCGGGACAAGGGCGGTTCGATCGCGGAACTGTTGGCCTATGCCCGGCTGCGGCCGATCGAGGACCGGGGCCAGGCGAAATTCGCATTCTAGGGGGAAGATGAACATGCAGGCTGAAAAGGGTCGGACAGACCAGCCGTACGCCTCTGACCTCAATGCGGTGCGACATGGTTAACCGCGTTCGGCGACTGCCAAAGCTCACCGAGGCCGCCGAAGCCTTGCAGCCCGTCTTCCAAGCGGTGAGCAATTCTCTTCACGCCGTCGAAGATGCGTTCGGCGATCAGTACCAGGAGCAGGGTGTGATCTCCGATACGATCAGCACCCTTAAGCAGCAAGGCCCTTCTATGTGTAACGGCGAAAATCTGATGACACCGCTGTCCCGAACTCGACGTGCTTAAGAATGCGCCCGACCTCCCGTGCTGCCTTGATCGGCGCCGGTAGCTTCTGATCGAACTGCGTCGTATTCCAGTTCACCTTTGTCAGCGCGAGCACGTCCTTCGCCAGCGTGAGGATTGTGCTGTCTGAGTTTTCATGGGGCACAAGGAGCAAAGGGCGCGGCACGCGGAGGCCGGGGAATGTCCCATAGAACGGTACGCTGCCACGCGTGTATAGCAGGCCCTTGCCGTCAAGATCGACGAATGTCCCGCGCAGAACGGGATAATTGCCGTCTCGGAAGATGGCGATTGGCGAACTCTCCTGCACCCATACGAGGTCAGACATCTCGATGCCGGACTTCCCAAGGGCGGCGTCGATGCCCTCTGCCTCTTCAGAACGGAAGCGTGAGGTCTTCAGGACCACCAGCCGCGCAGGCACATGGCGGTGATGCGCTTTGTACGCCGCGATGGACTGCACCACGAGGTCTTCCGCGTCTTTGGCGGTCAGATATGGATGACGGCCCCGTGTCTCCGTTTGCGCACGCGCACCGCGCAAAATGAGACCGCGCCCACGCTCGTCGAACATCTGCGCGGTGCTGGTCCAGAGTTGCTGACCGTCGAGGTCACGATAAAATCCGATGCCCAGGAAGCTTGTGCGGTATTCCGCCTGATCCGGCAGCAAGCGCCACGGCACTTTGCCCGCCTTGTAGAAGAGCGCGTTGAGAAGATTCCACGCGCGCGTCGCCTTTACCTGCGTTTGACGGTTGCTGTCGCGTTTGATTTTGCGGGGGATTTTTGCGGCATCGTCCCACGTATCCGGCCAGACGATCTGTGTCGGGACCGGCAGGTGAAGCGTCTTCGCTTTGAGCAGGTCACGGAAGTTGAGCATGTCACCGCCGTCAACGTCGTCGTCGCTGTCTTCCCCTTCGCTCTTGGCGTTGACGAGCTTTTCGATGAGCGGAATGGGCAGGGCCAGGACAATGACGTCGGGCTTGGCGCTGCCTTCGACCAGGGCCGAAAGCTGCGAAGAGATCAATTCGACGGCATGGCGGACCGCTTCGTCGTGACGGCCTATGCCGGTGATATCATTGACCTGACGCCGGGAAATAGTGACTGTAGCCCCGTCCGGCACCTCGAACTTGCACCGAAACGGGTTCTGATTGCCCAACCCCGGAAAGTCTGGGTTGAGATTGATAAGCTGCTTGTTTCCGCTTTCGATGCCTCGCCCGGTCTCTGCGAGAAATTCAGTGAAGCCTGCAACGGTGTCGTCCGTGCCGATGACGCCGACGCGGATAACGTCGCCGGAACGTGGTTGCAACGGCCCATGCTCGCGCAAGCCCTGACGCGGATCGCAATGCTGTCCGCCGTCACCAAATTCAAGCATTGGCTCGTCAAAGACGTGCGCCTTGAAAGTCATCCGACGCCCCCTTCCTCAAAGAGGTCTTGCGCTTCCATCTCCTTGGCTCGCGGATCGGTCCGGTTCCATGAGGATTCCGGCACGGCTTGAGACAACTGGATCACCGGAAGGCGCTCGAATTGCAGCAATGGCGCAGGTTTGTCGGCATCGAACAAGCCAACCTCGTGTTTGCCGCTCTCGACCAGCAGGTGCTGCCACATCGTCACCTGGCCGCGCACAGCAGCATTGCGTTCTAAACGCTTCTTGCCTGCCAAAAGCGCCTCTGGATAGCGGTGCGGCTGAAAACCGTCTGTGGTGAAATGAAAATCCGGGTCGATGACCAAGAACCATTCGTCAGCAAGACGTTCGAACCGCAGCCGCGCGGCGTGATGCCGAACATAGCCCCAGCCATCCTTCTTCTTGCTGGAATATGCGCTCACGACCTTGGCGGAGGTTTCGTTTACATTGGACATGTAGCGGTAGCTGCGCGATTTTCCGACCCCGACCGCCTTGAAGTGGAACAGCCTGTCTTTTCGGAGAAAGGAAAGCTGCGTCGCTGTCTGTCGCTCGACTGTGCGCCGCAACAAATCCATCGTGTCGTTGAGGTCATCCTGTTCGTCGTTGAACGCGATGAGCTTGGTATCAACGGCCTCGACCTGATCGAGATCGACAATCGCGCGGGTGCCGTACTCCCTGGGGTCGAAGAAAGAGACGAAGCGCCGCTTGCGAATTACCCAGTCAAACCGAACGTTGCCGTGCTTGACCAGTTCGGGCACAGCGTCGCGCCCGCTACCGAACGGCGACGTCGATATGAAAATTTCATCCGGCAACCTGATGCGCAGCAGGTTGATAATGGCGTCCTCGCCCTTATTGAGCGGCGGCAGGAAAACGCCCGGCGTGCGCCGATCAATCGTGAGCGCGCCAATGCGATCAGCGCTGCGCGGGTCGAATACGTCGGTCCCTTTATCGAACTTCAGGCGGCGTTCCTCGCCCCTGACGCAATCGCTCACGTCCTTCCAATACGCCGTTTCGTCAGACTTCCGCCAAAGCACGATGATGACGGGAATGTTCGAAGTCCGCCAGTATTTCAGATCGTCTGGCTTAAGGAGGTATTCGAAGCTGTTGTCGTTCTCACGGACGTATTGGCCGCTTTCGGTGGATTTGACCTGGACACCGAGTAGCTTGCCGAGAGGCGCCCCACTCTTTGGATCGCGCAATTCGATGATGCCGTCCGTGCCCGCTTCGAGGCGCCCACGCTGTTCGTAGAGAAAGCCGGTTTCGAGAACGATCTTTTTGATCGCAGTCTCGCCCAACTCGCCCAGGACCTGACTATCGGTGATTCGCTTCGACATGCCGTATCATACGGCGTTTCGGAGACATCCTGAATAAAAGTTCCCTCTATGTTCCGCTAGGCGTTTGTCCGATAGCTTCGTGGACAAGCGTTCCGAACGCTAGAGGCGGTGTCCGGCGAGGGAGCCTCAGCGAGAAGGGCGCGAGGGGAGGCCCTGTCGCTTTTGCCGTGCTTTCTCCCGACACTAGTTTATGATTTAGAATGCACTTATGGTGCGATGATCGCTAAAGATAATCCGCGAATCCAGCGCCTTTAGCCTGATGGTATCGCAGTTGGTATCGACTTGGCGGGCGGAGCGAAAAGCCGAATATTTACAACGCACACTCAAAACCATTGACCATCGAGTGGGAATGATTTTGGCTCGTCCGAACGCCGGCGCATGAGCGCCGGGCCGCCCCACCGGGTCTTGAGATAGAATACCGGCCGGGGCGGCTGGCGCGGGCTGGCGCAAGTCCGGTGGCGGCTACACCAGCATCTGCAGATCGCCGTCCACAGCGATGGCCTGGCCGGAAATGGTGGAGCCCAGCGGGGAGGCGAGGAAGACCGCCACGTTGGCCAGATGCTGCGGAGGGATCAGGCGCTTCAGCGAGGTGGCGGAGAGCGCCATGGCCTGAACCTCCTCCATGGACAGGTTGCGCTCGCGGGCCTTGTGCTCGAACACCGAGCGGATGCGCGGCCCGTCCACCGAGCCCGGCAGGATGGCATTGGCACGGATGCCGAATTCGCCCAGCTCCATGGCGAGAGACTTGATGAAACCCACCACCCCCCATTTGGCTGCCGCGTAGGGCGAGCGGAGCGGAAAGCCAAAGCGCCCGGCCGCCGAGGCGAGGCCGATGATGGAGGGATTGTCGCTCTGCTTCAGGGCCGGCACGGCCAGCCGGGTCACGTTGAAATGGCCGGTGATGTCCACCGCCAGCGTGCGGTCCCAGTCCTCGGGGGAGATCTGGTCCACGCGGCCGGTGGGGCCGGCGATACCCGCGTTGTTCACCAGCACGTCGAGCCCGCCGAGGCGGCCGAGCGCCCCGTCCATGAAGCGTTGTACCGCCGCCCGGTCGGCCACGTCGCAGACAGAGCCGGTGACGCCGGGCGCCGACTGCGGCAGGTCATCGAGCGCCGCCTGATCCACGTCGCAGACTTCGATGCGCGCGCCCTCGCGGGCGAAGGCGCGGGCGATTTCGAGGCCGATGCCCCCGGCGCCCGCGGTGATGATCACGCGGATTCCGGTGATGCCGAGGTCCATGACGTTTCTCCGTTGAAGTGCTTGTTGTTCTGGGTGTGAAAGCCGCGTCAGTCCGGCAGGACATCGCGGGACAGGATGAAGTCCCCCGCGCTCCAGATATCGGCGACGAGGGCGGTTCGGGCAGCCGCCGGGTCACGGGCCTTGAGGGCGGCCACCATGGCTGCATGGCGGATGTGCGCCTCGCCCTGGCGCACGCGCTCGGGACCGGCGCGGAAATCGAGGTTCAGCACCGGGCCGATCTGCAGCCACAGCCCCTCGATCATCTGGAACAAGGCGGGCAGATGGGCGGCGCGGTAGAGCGCGAAATGCAGGTCCTTGTTGTGGCGCATGGCTTCAGCGCCGTCCGGCTGCGGCTTGTCCCGCTCGGCGGCGAACAGGCGCTCGAAGCGCTCCACTTCCGCGATCTCGGCGTCGCTCGCCTCGCGCACGGCGATCTCGGTGGCGAGGCCTTCGAGGCTGCAGCGGATGAGGCGCAGTTCCTGGAAGCGGGCGCGCGGCATCAGCGGCACCCGCACCGCCCGGTTGGGGAGGACTTCCAGCGCATTCTCAGCCACCAGGCGCGACACCGCCTCGCGCACCGGCATGGCGCTGGTGCCGATGGCGCCAGCAAGGCCGCGCAAGGTGAAGCGCTCGCCCGGGGCGGCGCGACCGGAGAGCAGGATCTCCTTGAGGTCGCCATAGACCTGGTCCGCCAGCGTCTGGCGCACGATGCGGCCGACGCGCGCGTCGAGGCCTCCGGACGCCTCTCCCGCTGCCCCGTCCTCCCGCTCGTCCGCAGATGCCGACTTGTGTTCCATGTTTCCCGTCTGCTATGTGTGATCACAGATAACAGATAGCCGAGCCTATCGGCAATCACCCGGTGCGGGTTGGACAGGGAAAATCCCGCCTCCGCAGCACGCCGGATCAAAAGGGAGGAGACCCACGCCGTGAACGACACGTCACATCCCACCTCCATTGCGTCTGCCCCGCTGGCCCGCCGCACCCTGCTGAAGGGCGTCGGCGCGGCCGCTCTCCTCGGCGGCGTCGGCATGCCGGCCATCGTAAGGGCGCAGGCCGACACCATCACCTTCGGCCACCTCACCCCGCTCACCGGCTTCCTCGGCCCGCTGGGCGCCTATGGGCAGATGGGCGTGCAGCTCGCGGTGGAGGAGCTGAACGCCGCCGGAGGCATCAACGGCCGCAAGATCAATCTGGTGATGGAAGACAGCGTGAACCCGGCCACCGCCTCCTCCAAGGCGGAGCGCTACATCGAGCGCGACAAGGTGCCGGTGATCATCGGCGAGATTTCCTCCGCCTCGGCGCTGGCCATCTCCCAGGTCGCGGCGCGCAACAAGGTGGTGTTCGTGAACACCGGCGGCAATTCGGATGCTCTGCGCGGCAAGGATTGCAACCGCTACATGTTCCATGTGGAAGGCGCCAACACCCAATATGTGAAGGCGGTGGGCGCGGCCATGGTCCGCGACGGGCTGGCGAAGGGCAAGAAGCTGTTCTTCCTCACCGCCGACTACGCCTTCGGCCACGATCTCTCCCGCGTGGCGAAGATCTACATCGCGGCCAACGGCGGCGAGGTGGTGGCCGACGAGCTGGTGCCCACCGACGCCACCGACTTCTCCCCCTATCTCCTGAAAATCCGGCAGGTGCGGCCGGACGTGGTGATCTCCAATCTTGCCGGGAACCAGATCACCAACTTCATCAAGCAATATTCGGAATTCGGCCTGAAGTATCCGTTCGGCGGCTTCGGCTTCGACACGGCAGTGGCCTGGGGCGCCGGCAAAGGCACCTTCGGCGGCCTGTGGCCCCTGATCTGGCACCATGACGTGCCCACCGCCGATTCCAAGGCCTTCGTCGCGGCGTTCGTGAAGAAGTTCGGCAAGCCGCCGGAGAACCAGGCCTGGGGCGACTATGTGGCCACCAAGGTGGTGGCCCGCGCCATGATCGAGACCAAGAGCACCACGGCGGCCGACCTCATCGGCTACTTCGAGAAGGAGCCGGAGCTGGACATCCTGAAGGGTCGCAAGGGCTATTTCCGCGCCTGGGACCACCAGCTCATCCAGGAAATGTACACCGTCACCGCCCGGCCGGTGGCCGAGGTGAAGGACCAGTGGGACCTGATGATCCTCGGCCCGGCCGTGCCCGGTCCCGAGACTGCGCTCTCGGCCATCGCGCCGACGCCGGAAGAGAACGCCTGCACCTTCCCGGGGTGAGGTCGTCGTCACGCCTCCCCCTCTCCCGCACGCGGGAGAGGGGCTTGCCGTCGTCCGGGACGCGATGCGCAGCGCTCGCGCCGGGTTTCCGCCTCAGGCCGGAGAAGCCCCCATGCCTCTCGAACTCGTCTTCCTGATCGAGCAAGTGCTCAACGGGCTGCTGGTGGGCGTCGCCTACCTGCTCATCGCGCTCGGTCTCTCGCTCATTTTCTCGCTGGGCGGCATCGTGAACCTCGCCCATGGCGGCTTCTATGCCATCGGCGCCTATATCGGCGTGGAGATCGGCAACCGCTTCGGCTTTCCCGCCGCCTTCGTGGCGGCGCCGCTGTCGGTGGCGGTCATCGGCATGGTGGTGGAGCGCCTCTTGTTCTCGCGCTTCTACCGGGCCGATCCCATCCTCTCGCTGCTGCTCACCTTCGGCCTCGCCATGGTGATCGAGCAGGCGCTGCGCATGACCTTCGGCGCGACGCCCATTCCCTTCGCCATCCCGGAATTCCTGAAGGGTCAGGTGTTCGTCGGCGACTTCATCTATTCGCGCTACCGCATCACCATTCTCCTGGTCGCCGCCGCGGCGGTGCTGGGGCTGTGGCTGCTGCTCCAGCGCACCGCCTTCGGTCGGGTGGTGCGGGCCGGCGTGCAGAACCCCGACATGGTGGGCGCGCTCGGCATCTCGCTCCGGCCCTATCTCACGGCGGTGGCGGCCATCGGCATCGGCCTTGCGGGGCTCGCCGGCATCATGCTCGCGCCCATCTCCGGCGTGCATCCGGCCATGGGCGCGGAGATCCTCACCGCCGCCTTCGTGGTGGTGGTCATCGGCGGGCTGGGCTCGTTCTGGGGCGTGGTGCTGGCGGGACTGCTGGTGGGGCTGGTGCGCGGGCTCACGGTGTATTTCATCCCGCCGGCGGCCGAGGCCTCCATGTATCTGCTGATGCTGATGGTGCTGCTGCTGAGGCCGCGCGGTCTCTTCGGCGAGCGCATCCTGCGGTTCGAGTGAGGCGGCCATGCTCCAGCCCCCCAACTCCGCCCTTCGCCCCGAACTGTCCGCCCGCTCGGGCAAAGGAGGCGCCATGCTCGCGCGCAACGCCAATCTTCTGGTCGCCGCGGCAAGCCTCATCGCGCTGCCGTCGGTCTTGTCCGCCCTCGGCCTGACGCTGACCTCCGCCAGCGACGTGGTGCTCCTCGCCATGGCCTGCATGGCGCTGAACCTGCTCGTCGGCTACACCGGCCTCGTCTCCTTCGGCCATGGTGCATGGTTCGGCCTCGGCGCCTATGCGGCGGCCCTCATCCAGCACCACCTCCTGCCCGGATGGGGCGTGGTGCTGGCGCTGCCGGCGGCGCTGGTGGTGGCGCTCGCCGCCGTTCCCATCGGCTTCGTGGTGCTGCGCCGGCGCGGCGTCTATTTCTCGCTGCTGACACTGGCCTTTACCGCGCTGCTGTTTTCCGTCGCCTTCCGCTGGACCGCCGTGACCGGCGGCGAGAACGGCATCGGCGGTGTGCGGCGCGGAGCCCTCCTCGGCTTTGACCTGGAGACGGGGACGGCCTTCTACGCCGTCGTCGCGGTGGTGATGTTCGTCGTGGTGTTCAAGCTGCAGCGCTTTGTGCGCTCGCCCATGGGCTCGGTGCTGGTGGCGATCCGCGAGAACGAGCAGCGCGCCCGCTTCATCGGCTACGACACAAGGGCCTACAAGATCGCCTGCTTCACCCTCTCGGCCGGCGTCGCGGCGCTGGCTGGCGCGCTCATGACCTTCAACCATCGCTTCGCCTCGGCGGACCCCATCGCGGTGGCCTTCTCCGGCGAGCTTCTGGCCATGGTGGTCATCGGCGGCATGCGCAGCTTCCTCGGGCCGGCCCTGGGTGCGCTGTTCTTCGTGCTGTTCCGCGAGTTCCTGTCCATGTGGACGCCCAATTGGCTGTTCTATTTCGGCCTGCTGTTCATGGCCTTCATCGTCTATTCCCCCACCGGCCTCGTGGGGGTGGCGGGCCGCCTCATCGCGCCCCTGCGCAAAAAGAGCGAGGAAGCCGCCGCTATGGGCCAGCGCACCGGGGCGCGGGTCGCGGCCCTGCCCGCCGGCCTCACCGCCCGCCCGCGCTGGGATAACCCGGAACCGGTGCTGGAGGCGAAGGGCCTTGTGCGCAGCTTCGGCGGAATCAAGGCGGTGCGCGAGGGCGCGGTGGCGGTGAAGGACCGCACGCTCCACGCCCTGATCGGCCCCAACGGCGCCGGCAAGACCACCACGTTCAACATGATCTCCGGCATGTTCCCGCCCAATGCGGGCGAGATCCGCCTCGCCGGCGAGCGCATAGACGGCCTCGCCCCGGAAGCGGTGTGCATGAAGGGGCTGTCGCGCTCGTTCCAGATCACCAACCTCTTCCCCACCCTGACCGTGGAAGAAAACCTGCGGCTCGGCGTGCAGGCCACCCACAAGAGCCGGCTTGATCCCTGGCGGGATGCCGCCGCCATTCCCGAGATCGTCGCCGAGACCCGGGAGATGATGGACTTCCTCGGCGTCGCCGGCATGGAGAAGGCGGAGGCCGGCGCCCTCTCCTATGGCGGGCAGCGGCTGCTCGACATGGGGCTCGCCCTCACCTCTCGCCCGCGGGTGCTGCTGCTGGACGAGCCTTTGGCCGGCCTTGCGGCCGCCGAGCGCACGCGGGTGTCCAACCTCATCAAGCAGATCTCCGCGCAGGTGCCGGTACTGCTGGTGGAGCACGACATCGACCGGGTATTCGAGCTGGCCGACGCCGTCACCGTCATGGCTGACGGCGCCGTGCTGGTGGACGGCACGGTGGAGGACGCGCGATCCAACAAGAAGGTGCAGGAGGTCTATATCGGCTCCGGCTCGGCGGCGCTGGCATCGCGGGACCTTCAGTCCGCCGCCACCGACACCCCCATGCTCACGCTGGCGAAGGTGGATGCCTTCTACGGCAAGAGCCGCATCCTCACCGATGTGTCGCTGGAGGCCAAGGAGGGCGAGATCCTCGCGCTGCTCGGCCGCAACGGCGCCGGCAAGTCCACGTTGCTGAAGACCATCACCGGCATCGTGAAGCCGGCGTCCGGCTCCATCATGCTGGCGGGGGATGAACTCGCTGGCCTGTCATCCGCCGCCATCGCCCGGCGCGGCGTCGGCTACGTGCCGCAGGGCCGCGCGCTGTTCCATGGCATGAGCGTGCGCCACAACCTGGAACTGGGGCGGCTGAAGCGCATCACCGGGGCTGGCAGGCACTTCTCCGAAGAAGAGGTGCTGGAGCTGTTCCCCCGCCTCAAGGTGCGCCTCGATACGGCGGCGGACCTGCTCTCCGGCGGCGAGCAGCAGATGGTGGCGGTGGCCCGTGCCCTCATGGGCGACACCCGCGTGCTGCTGCTGGACGAGCCGTTCGAGGGCCTGTCGCCTGCGGTGACGGAAGAGCTGTTCGACGCCTTCGACCGGCTGCGCCAGTCGCTGACCCTCGTCATCGTGGACCACCATCTCGACGTGGTGCTGAACCTGGCCGACCGGGCGGTGGTGCTGGAGCGCGGACAGGTGATGCACGAAGGCCCCGCCCGGCCGCTCGCCCGCGACCTCGATTTGCGGCGGCAGGTGCTGTGGCTGTGAGGCCCATTCGAGCATTCGCCCGGATGGCGCTTGCAGCCGTCTCAGGCCCTTCATCGCCGTCATGGCCGGGCTTGCCCCGGCCATCCACGCGGAGAGGCTGGGCACGATTTTCGTACGCTGTCCCAAGCTGTTCGGCTTGGATGCCCGGGACCAGCCCGGGCATGACGCGAGTGATCGCGGGTACGCCCTTCGGCGTTTCCAAAGCGGCTGCAGAGGTCGCCCTCCTCTCGCAAAGGTTCATTCTGAAGAGGCTTCCATGACCAAGATCGCCATCATCGGCTCCGGCTTCATCGGCCGTGCCTGGGCCATCACCTTTGCCCGCGCCGGCTTCGACGTGGCACTAGCCGACCACGCGCAGGGCGCCCCCGAGGCGGCGCTGGCCTATATCGAGGGCGTGCTGCCGGACCTCGCCGACAACGATCTGCTGAACGGCGCCTCCCCTGACGCGGTGCGCGCGCGGCTGTCGGCCACCACCTCCTATGCGCAGGCGCTCGACGGGGCCGTCCATGCGCAGGAGAACGCGCCGGAAGACCTCGCCATCAAGAAATACCTCTATGAGGAACTCGACTCCCTCGCCGGCCCCGACACGGTGCTTGCCTCCTCAACCTCGGCGCTCCTGCCGTCCCTGTTCTCCAAGCACCTGAAGGGGCGGGAGCGGGTGTGCGTGTGCCATCCCATCAACCCGCCCTATCTGATCCCCGCGGTGGAGGTGGTGCCCGCCCCCTGGACCAGCGCCGATACCATGACCCGCGCCGCGGACCTCATGCGTGCCGCCGGCCAATCCCCCATCGTGATGAAGAAGGAGCTGGACGGCTTCGTCATGAACCGCATGCAGGGCGCGCTGCTGGAGGAGGCCTTCCGCCTGGTCGCCGACGGCTATGCGAGCGTGGAGGACGTGGACATCGGCATCCGCGAGGGCCTCGCGCTGCGCTGGTCGTTCATGGGGCCGTTCGAGACCATCGACCTCAATGCGCCCGGCGGCGTCGCCGACTATGTGGCGCGCTACCAGCAGATCTACGAGCGCATCTCGCCCGACCAATGGCGCCGCGTGGACTGGGCCGGGCCGGTGCTCGAAACCGTGCTTGCCGAGCGCCGCGCCCGCCTGCCTGAAGACGGGCTGGCCGAGCGTCAGGTATGGCGCGACCGGCGCCTGATGGCGCTTGCCGCCCACAAGCGCAAGGCCGCCAAGGACATCGGCGCCTGACGATGCCAAGCCCGCGCGGCGCTTGAGCGAAGTCCCTCGGCACCGGTCAAGGACCGGAGCCGCTGGCAGGATACATTCATTTCACTATTTCCACAGAGGCTTGAACACCATGGCCGAGACCACGCCCGCCCCCAAGGCCCCCTCCACCGCATCCCGCAAGGTGGTGATCACCTGCGCCATCACGGGGGCGATCCACACCCCCACCATGTCGCCCCACCTGCCCATCACCCCGGACGAGATCGTCACCGACGCCCTCGCGGCGGCGGAGGCCGGCGCCGCCATCCTGCACCTGCACGCCCGCAACCCGGAGACCGGGCAGCCGGACCAGACGCCGGAAGGCTTCTCCCGCTTCCTGCCGCGCATCAAGCAGGCGACCAACGCGGTCATCAACATCACGTCCGGCGGCAGCCCCTACATGAAGGTGGAAGAGCGCGTGCTGCCCGCCGCCACCTTCAAGCCGGAGGTGGCCTCTCTCAACATGGGCTCCATGAATTTCGGCCTGTTCCACCTGGCCGACAAGTATAAGGAGTTCAAGCACCCGTGGGAGAAGGCGCATCTGGAGAACACGCGCGACCTCGTCTTCCGCAACACCTTCAAGGATATCGAGTACATCCTCTCCACCTGCTACGACAACGGCACCCGCTTCGAGTTCGAGTGCTACGACATCGGGCATCTCTACAACCTCGCCCACTTCCTCGACCGCGGGCTGGTGAAGCCGCCGTTGTTCGTGCAGTCGGTGTTCGGCCTCCTGGGCGGCATCGGGCCGCATCCGGAGGACGTGATGCACATGAAGCGCACCTGTGACCGGCTGTTCGGCGACAAGTATCGCTGGTCCGTGCTGGGGGCCGGGCGCAACCAGCTGCCCATCGCCGCCATGGCCGCCTCCATGGGCGGAAACATTCGCGTGGGGCTGGAGGATTCGCTGTGGGCCGGGCGCGGCAAGCTCGCCACCTCCAACGCCGATCAGGTGAAGCTGGCGGTGAAGATCATCGAGGGCCTGGGTCTGGAAGTCGCCTCCCCCGACGAAGCGCGGCAGATCCTGGAGCTGAAGGGCGCCGACAAGACCAACATCTGACCTCCCCCGGTGCCGGCTCCAACCGGCACCGGCTCGGCTGGCCCATGCCCGGGCGTCGGCTGTGTCGCATGGGACACGAAACGTGAGCTTAGCCTCTTGCTTGAAGGCCGGTTTCCTGCATCAATCCGGCCGCTCGCCTCGTCCCAACCCGCATCCGTCCCCCTCCGCACGGCAACCCCGCGCGCCAGCATCGGGAAGACCTCGATGAACGTCGTCACGGCCCCGATCCCGCTTGCCGTCGTCACCCAGCGCATCTGGCTGGAATGCAAGCGGGCCCCGGACAGCTCGGCCTATTTCGTGCCGTTCGTCTATCGCCTGAACCCCGATATCGACCCCGACCGCCTGGAACAGGCCCTGCGCGAGACCATCGCCGCGCATCCCGCCCTGCGCTCGGTGATCCGGGAGGTGGAGGGCAAGCCCTACCAGGTGGTTCTGGATACACCGGCGCGGGTGCTGGAGCGCTCCGATAGCTGGGAGTGGGCTATCACCAAGCCGTTCGACGTGGAGAACGGCCCCCTGTTCCGGTTCGTGCTGTGCGGCGACATCTTCGTCCTCAACGGCAGCCACATGGTGCTCGACGGCGGCTCCATCATGCTGCTGATGGAGGAGGTCGGCGCCCGCTATCACGGCGAGGCGGTGCCCGAGCCCGGCCCTGGCCCGGCAGCGTGGGACGCCCACGAGCGCGCCTATCTGGACAGCCCCGACCACGAGGCCGACCGGGCCTATTGGATCGAGGCGCTGGCCCAGTCCGATTTCCACGCCGGCCTGCCGACGCGGCGGGAGAGCTACCAGGGCGAGAAGGACGGCAATCTCTATTTCTCCCTGCGCCTGCCGCAGATGAATGTCAGCCCGTTCATCACCACGCTGGCGCTGGTCCAGGCCCTGATCCACCGCTACACCGAGCAGGAGATGGTGGCGGTGCTCTACCCCACGGACCTGCGCGGCAAGCCGTTCGCCCGCTCCATGGGCTCCTTCGTCAACACGCTGATCGCCACCGCGAGCTTCACGCCGGAGCTGACCTTCGCCCAGTTGGTGCAGCAGGTGCAGGAACAGCGCCGCGCCACCCGCGAGCACGACCGCCTGTCGTTCCAGGAGGTGATCGCCGGCCTGCGCAAGGCGCGCCCGTCCGATGGCATCCAATTGCCCAACGTCTCCGTATCCTGGGCCAAGCCCCTGTGGCCGTTCACGCTAGGCACGCCGCTGCCGCTCGAGACGGTGGATTGCCAGAACGACCTCCTGTTCCTCGCCTTCGCCGAGGGCGAGCGGCTGGACGTGCGGCTGCAATACCAGGCGGCCCAGTTCACCCGCCGCTTCGCCGAGGAGCTAGCGGCCCACCTCTCCCTGCTCGCCGATGCGGTGAGCGCCCAGCCTGATGCGCCACTGTCGAAGCTGAGGCTCGCCACCGAGGCGGAGGTGCAGCGGATCGAGACCGAGCGGACGCCGCAGCCCGCGCCCCGTCCCGACCTGCAACTGATCCACGACGCCTTCTCCGACTGGGCCGAGCGCCAGCCGGACGCCCCTGCCCTGCTCATGCGTGAGCGGGTGGTGACCTATGGCGAGATGGAGCGCCTGACCAACCGCATCGCCCACGGCCTGCGCCGGCGGGGCGTGAAGCCCAACACGCTGGTCGCGGTGATGATGGAGAAGGGATGGGAGCAGGCGGTGGCCTGCATGGCCATCCTCAAGGCGGGTGCCGGCTACCTGCCCATCAATGCCGCCTGGCCGCCCGAGCGCATGGATGCCGTGAACGCGCAAGGCGAGGTGGAGATCGTGCTGAGCCAGCAGCGCGTGCTCGACCGCCTCGGCCGCCCCGGCCTCGCGGTGGACGACGACGCCCTGTGGGCGGACGAGCCGGACACCCGCCTGCCCTCCGTCAACGACATCGGCGACATCTGCTACGTGCTGTTCACCTCTGGCTCCACCGGCAAGCCCAAGGGCGTGACGCTGACCCATTTCAGCGTCATGAACACCCTGCGCAACGCCAATGCGGAGCATGGCGTCGGGCCGGGCGACCGGTCGCTGCAGCTGTCGGATTTCAGCTTCGACCTCTCGGTCTACGACATCTTCGGCATGCTCTCCGCCGGTGCCGGCGTGGTGATCCCGGACGAGGACCGGCACCTGGAGCCGCCGCACTGGGTGGAACTGGTACGCCAGCATCAGGCCACCATCTGGCTCAGCGTGCCCATGTATGTGGACATGTGGGTGCAGTCGGGCGAGGCGCTGCCCACCATCCGCGTGTTCATGATGGGCGGCGACAAGATCCCCACCGACCTGCCGGACCGCATGCGCCCGCTCGCCCCAGACGCTGTGATCTGGAGCGTGGGCGGCCCCACCGAAACCTCCATCATCTCCAACTGGTACCGCATCGGCGCGGTGGACCCGATCTGGACCACCATCCCCTATGGCCGGGCCATGCCGAACCAGAAGATGCTGGTGCTTGACCCCGGTCTCAACCACTGCCCGCCCTTCATGCCGGGGCGGATCTTCATGGGCGGCGTTTGCCTCGCGCGGGGCTACTGGCACGACGAAGAGAAGACCGCCGCCGCCTTCATCACCTATCCCGCCACTGGCGAGCGCATCTATTACACCGGCGACCTCGGCCGCTGGCTCCCGGACGGGCAGGTGGAATTTCTCGGCCGGGCCGACTTCCAGGTGAAGGTGAACGGCTTCCGGGTGGAGCTGGGCGAGATCGAGGGCGCCATCGAGGCGCTGCCGGGCGTGAAGGCCGCCATCGTGGACGGGCAGGACCAGCCCAACCGTAAGGGCAAGTTCCTGGTGGCCTATGTGGTCTCGGAAGACGCGCTGGACGCCGCCGAGATGCGTGCCGCCCTGCAGGACAAGCTGCCCTATTACATGATCCCGCGGGTGTTCGTGCCGCTGGAGCGCATCCCGCTCTCGGCCAATGGCAAGGTGGACCGCAAGGCCCTGCCCCGTCCCGACGTGGCGCAGATGCCCGGCGAACTGCCCTACGTGCCGCCGCGCACCGAGACCGAGGCGGCGCTGGTGGACATCTGGCAGGCCGTGCTGAAGCACGAGCCCATCGGCATCCACGACAATTTCTATGCGCTCGGCGGCGATTCGCTGCTGGCGGTGCAGCTCGGCATCAAGGCGCGGGAGGTGGGGCTGCCGCTCGATCCCACCGCGCTCCAGCGCACCCCCACCATCGCCGAGCTGGTGCAGGGCCTTGCCCCGGTGAAGGCAGTGGATGCAAGCGAGGCGACAGGCGACGAGCCGCTGTCTCCCATGCAGCGCTACTACTTCACCTGGGCGACGGAACGGCCCCAGCAGTTCAACGTCTCCGCCGTGTTCCGCTGCGCGCTGGAGCCGGAGCGGCTGCGCGACGCCCTCAAGACGCTGGTGGCGCACCACGACGCCCTGCGCCTCCGCTTCCATGACGGACGGCAGTATTATGTGGAGACCGGCATCGAGGTGCCGCTGGAGTGCGCCGACATCCCGCTGGCGGATGTGGCCGCGCGGGCGGCGCAGATGCAGGAGACCATCGACATCGCGCAGGGCCCCATCATGCGGGCCGGCCTGTTCACCACGGAAGACGGCCAGCGCCTGGTGCTGATCTGCCATCATCTGGTGACCGACGGCCTCTCCTGGGGCGCGGTGGTCACCGACCTGCAGCGGGCCTATCTGGGCCAGCCGCTGGCTCCGGCAGGCGGCACCTACAAGGCTTGGGTGGAAGGCCTCATCAGCTACGCCGCTACCCCGGAAGCCGAGGCGCAATTCCCCTACTGGTTGGAACAGCAGGGCCCCACCTTCACCCCCGACAGCGACCAGCCCGGTGCCCGGCAGCGGGACATCGTGACCTTCCAGAGCGTCATGCTCGACGAGACCCCGCACAATCCTTATGAGCGCGTCGCCGCCGCCCTGGTGGAGGCCTCGGGCCAGGACAGGCTGATGCTGCACGTGGTGGGCCACGGGCGCGAGCCGGTGGTGGAGGGGGTGGACCCCACCCGCATCTGCGGCTGGTTCACCACCCATACGCCCATCGTGCTGTCGGGCGGCCTTGCGGACGTAGCCGGGCAGCTTCACGCCATGCCCCGGCACGGCATCGCCCATGGCGCGCTGCGCGCCTATCATCCGCGCGGGGCGGAGCTGGCGGTGCAGGACCAAGTGAAGATCCTGTACAATTTCTTCGGCGAGACCTGGGACGCGAGCTTCCACGGCGCGGTGTTCGAGAAGCCGGAAGAGGACCTGCTCTACCTCAAGAACCACGCGTTCGCCGATAACCCGGCGGACTTCTGGCTGTATCTGGTGGCCGTCATCCATGAGGGCAAGCTTCAGGTGCGGTTCCAGTACTCGTCCGTCAACTACAAGGAAGAAACCATCCGCGGCCTGGCCGACCGGATGCGGGAGAGCCTGAAGGCGCACCTAAACGACCCCGTCGCAGCTCCGGTCGCCGCGCCGGCATGATCGCGCTCTATCTGCTGATCCTGGTGGATTCCATCAGCGCGACCGTCATCATCCCGCTGCTCGGTCCGCTGCTGATCGACCCGGCGACGCTGGTGTTCCTGCCCGATGCGTCGCTGCCCCTGCGCAATTTCGTCAGCGGGCTGCTGGTGGCGACCTACGTCCTGCTGATGCTGTACATGGCGCCGGTGCTGGGGCGCCTGTCGGACCAATGGGGCCGCCGGCCGGTGCTGCTGCTGTGCGGTGCTGGCGTGCTGCTGGGCAATCTTCTGGCCGGCCTCGCCATCGACCTGCACCTGCTGCCGCTGCTGTTCCTCGGCCGGTTCATCGGCGGCGCCACCGCCGCCGCCCAGCCCACGGCGCAGGCGGCGCTGGTGGATACCGGCAGCAACAAGGCCCGGCTTTTGAGCTACAGCATGCTGTTCTCCTCGCTCGGCTTCGTGCTCGGTCCGGTGGTGGCCTCCGGCCTGTCCACCCTCTCCTTCTCCGCGCCGCTGCACCTGTGCACGGCGCTGACGCTCGTCGCCCTGGTGCTGCTGTGGACCGGCTACCGGGAGGAAGAGAAGCCCGGGCGAAAGGTGGACTGGTCCACCATCTCCATCTTCGAGGGCGTGCGCTGCTTCCGGGAGGCGGCGGGCGACAAGGCGGTGCGCGGCATCCTCGGCGGCTTCCTGCTGATGCAGGTGGCGTGGGGCAGCTTCTTCGTCTTCGTCTCGGTCTATCTCATGGCCGCGCCCGGACTGCGGCTGAGCCTGCATCAGGTGGGCGCCTTCATGTCCATCATGGGGATCGGCTTCTGCATCTCCAACGCGCTGGTGCAGCCGGCCCTGTCCGAGCGCTTCGGCATGCGCAGCCTCGCGGTGGCCGGGCTCGCCCTGAATGCGACCACCATGGTGGCGTGCCTGCTGCTGGGTTCGGCCTATCAGGCCTATGCGGCGGCGTTGATCGCCGGCATCACCGTCAACATCGCCTACCCCTCCATCGTCACCATGCTGTCGGATCGCGTGGCGCCGGAGCGACAGGGCTGGATCCTGGGCATGGTCGGCTCGGCGGCGGCCATGGGGTGGGGGATTTCCTCAGTGGTCTCCGGCGCGCTGGGCGGCCTCGGGCAGGCCCTGCCGGTGGTGCTGGCAGCAGCGCTGATGGCGACCGCCGCCCTCGCCATGACCGTGGCGGGCTCCGGCAGGACGATGGCCGACGCGCCGGACTGAGACCAACTGTGATCGGGCGTGACGCGCGGGCCTTCGATCAGGCCCGCGCGTCGGTCGAGGGGCGAAATCGGCAAGCCTCAATCGCCCTCATGCCGCACCTTCGTGCTAACCGACCTTGGTGACCGCCGGGATCGTCCACGAACCGTCGAGAATGGAGGGCTTCCGCTCGTCCGGCCAATACAGCCGAAGCATGAGCAGGAACTTGCCCTTCGGCGCCGGCAGCCAATTGGCCTCCTTGTCGGCCCCCGGCGACTCATTCTGGATGTAGATGACCAGGGAGCCGTCCTTCTCCAGCTTCGGATTGGTGCGGACGCTCATGGAGTAGCGGTTGATGGGATTGGCGACGAAGAAATAATCCTCGTCATACATGGTCAGCGACCAGAACCCTTTCACCGGGGGGAGCTGACCCTTCGGAAAGCGCAGCACATATTTGTTCGAGCCCTCGTAGGACCCTCCGGCCGCCGGCTTCAGCGACGTGGGATAGACCGCATCCTGCGGGCGGTTGGCGCCAAGGCCGATGGCGGTAATGAGCGCGCGCTGGATGTAGTTGGTGCCATAGAGGCCGGTCTTCGTCGAGAAGCCCCAGCCATTGATAAGCTGGATGTCGCCATCGCTGAACTTGAAGTGCATCATGATGCGATCGAACGAGACCTGCGGCAGCCGCTTTTCCCACCGGGCGTCGATCGCCTTGCCGTCGAAGCTCTTGCCCGGCACCAGCCCGATCTTCGCGAAGCGCGCGATGGCGGGGCCATCCTTCGGCGCCGGAGGGTTGGTCTTCATCAATTCTGCGAGCAACGTGAAATACTCGGTGGCGGTGAGCTTGTTCACCTGCTCGCGAACCGCCGTCTTCATGTCGATGGCCGGATCCACCTTGCCCTCGGGCGGGGTCCAGTCCTTGCCATAGGCGCTGAGCGGATAAAGCTTGAACTGGTCCTGAAGCGCATGCACCGCGGCATAGTCCTCAGGCGTGCCGGAACAGTAGATGCGCCCCAGCAGCCACACCAGGCTGGTCGGTGACTTGAGCTGCTTCATCCCCGCCGGTACCGGCCCGCTCCAGTTCGGCCCCGAGATCAGGTAGGTCTGCGGCCCGGTCCCGGTGGTGCGCTTTCCGGGAACCTCGAACACGTCGGTCCAACCGCTGAGCAGGGGCAGGAGGAAATAGCGGTCCTTCATATCGGGAACGCTCAGCACCCAGGGCTCGGCGCCCACATCGAAGAAGGAGGTGGTGTAGAGCGTATCCGCGTTCGGCGCGGTCACGTCGCGGAACGCAGCATCCGGGTAGGAACGCAGCTTGATGAGCTGCCCCATGGGCGCCCGGGTGCCTTCCGGCTTCACGACATTGGTGATGACGCGCCGGGTCATCTCCATCGTAACGAGCGGATAGCCGTAGACGTAGGCGTCGGAGGCGATCTTGAAGTCCTCGACCCCCTCCACGAGATCCGTAACAAGACCGTCCCAAGCTGACGCTGCGGATGGTAACCCCAGGGAAGCCAACAATCCCAGCCCACCGAATGCCGCTTCACGGCGCGTTAACCTCATGGCCCCCTCCATTTATTCAATACATCCGTGGGAATGCGCAGAAAAAGAGACTGAACCAAGGCAGCCGGAACCCATTTTTACATGGAGGTAGCGGCGCCCTCCCATGCGCAGGATCAGGCGCCGCCCGGTGGTTTGTGACCGACGTTCCGTCAGAACTTCACCGTGACCCGGGTGTTGAACGAGCGGCCCATGCCGGCCACCGGGTAGCCCCACGCAGCCGACGATCCCATCATGCTGGTCACCTGGTAGTTCACGAGGTTTGCCCCACCCAGTGGCAGGTCATAATTGGTGTCGAAGATGTTATCGACGCCGAAATCGACCTTCACCATGTCCAGCTCGTAGCTGGTGCGGAAGTTGAGCAGGGCATAGGCTGAGGTTTCAAGCTCGTTGCGCACCTGGCTCACCAGCGTCTTCGAGGACACCAGCTGCAGTTCGAGGCTGGAGGACCAGTGGCCGATGCTGTGGTCGATGGCCACCACGCCGTTCAGCGGCATCATGTGGTAGAGGTTGACGCCATCGGTCCTCTGGCCCTGCACGAAGTTCAGGCTGCCGCGAAAGGCGCCCTTGCCGTAGGTCGCGTCATCCCACAGCGCCAGCTTGCCGTCGATGTTGACGCCATAGAGCCAGGCGTCGTGGTTGGCGAACTGCAGATAGACGAAATTGTTGGTGGTGATGAGGTTGCTGGGCAGGTTGGGGCAGGTGGACAGGGCGCAGCGGTCGGCGTCGATATAGTCCAGCACATAGCTGTAATAAGGAGAGACCCGCAGCTCCCACACCTTCTTCGCCGGATCGTGCCAGGTGGCGGTGAAGCTCACCGTGTGCGCCGCCTCCGGCTCGAGGTCGAGATTGCCCACATAGCCGTTGCCGTCGCCGAACCAGCCGATCATGCTCATGGCCATGGCGTTGGTGGACCAGGCATAACGCTCGTAGAAGTTCGGCGAGCGCGTCTTGCGGGCAAGACCCAGCTCGTAGAGGCTCGATTCATTGGCCTCGTAGCGCAGGATCACGGAAGCATCCACGTTGAAATCGGTGCGGGCATGGTCCTGCGCATTGAACAGTGCGGCGTTCTGCCCGTACATCATTTCGTTGTAGCCCTGCACGTCTCCGGTATTCATCCAGACAATGTCGTTGCGCAGGCCGAACACCGCGGTCCACTTGTCGTCGATGTGGCGTTCCCACTCGCCGAAGGTGCCGAGGCGCAGCCGCTGGCCGTTGTTGATGTTGATGAAGGTGTCCGGCCCCATCATCATGGAACCCTCCACCGGGGGCCACCAATCATCAAGATTATTGTAGTAAAGCTCGTTGCCGAGGCGGATGATGTCGTGGGCCGAAACTCCGAACGTCCCCTTCACCGCATAGCCGAGGTCGGTGCTGCGCGTATCCATGGGCATGTCGCCGCTCTTGTCCGGCTCGATGAAGCCCATGGTGTGCCGCACGCGATTGGCGAATACGGTGGCTTCCAGCTTGCCCCAGTCGAACAGGCCCTCGTAGCGGGCGTTGCCGAAGAGGCTCTTGTTCTCTACCAGGTCCATGTACTGGTTGACATAGCCCTCGGACGGAATGAACTGCCCGCCGATCTGAAAGGTGAAGAGCTGGTCCTGGATCTTCTTCGAAATGCTCAGGGCATGGTTCTGCGTCTCATACATGGTGGACTTGATGGTGGTGCCATCGCCCGCCGTATAGTCGCTCGCCCGCGCCCAGCCGCCGGTATAGGTGACGCTGGTGTCCTCGTTGGACACGGTGACATTGGCATCCACGCCATAGCCGTTACCGTTGCTGCGGTAGAAGCCGGAAACGCTGCCGTGGGTGGTCAGCGCCTGGCCCGGCGTGAACTGGGCCGGCGCGACCGAAACATCCACCTTCGCGCCCGTATAGTCGCCGCCGACGCTCACCGGCGCGGTGCCCATATAGACCCGCGCCCCGGCGATCATCGCAGGGTTGACGAAGGACAGGGGCGGATTCATCTCGTTCGGGCAGGCGAGGCCGAACAGCATGCCGTTGATGGAGACCTGGACCCGGTCCGCCCCCATGCCGTTGACCGCCGGCAGGCTCGACACGCCGCCGGCGCCCCAGGCCGCACCACCTGGAATCCGGCTGATGAGCGAACCCGAATCGCTGGTCGAGAGGGTCGCGCCCTGGGCCTGCGCGCCGGAGATGGTCGCGGTGTCGGCCGGGGTGAACGGACCGTCGGCTGCGCCTCCCGCCGTGGTGGATGGGGTTTCGGAGCGGACCACCACCGTGGGCAGTTCCATCGCGCTCTGCGCGCGCGCGCCGGAGGTGAAGAGCGGCACCATGCAGAGCACGGCAAGCGAGGGCCGCACCAGCGCGCTCGTCAGATGCAGGGCGCGGCGCAGGGTGTTTGGGGATTGAAATGGAATCGGCATGGGTCTGTCCGGGCTGCCGACGGCAGGACGTGCGCTGCGCCGGCTACGACGAGCCGCACGCGCGCAAGCGTCTTCCGACGTCTTCGGCGACAAAGGGATGAGTTAGTGTGGTCCGCGCAGCAGGCGCGCGGCGGTCCTAGCCCTGGGCCGGCGGCGCGCGAGGCTGGAACGGGAGGGCGACAGGTTCGCCCTGAAGCGAACTGCGCAGCACCGCCTGGTAGTGCAGCTCGATGGCGATGCGGTCGATGACAGGAGTCATCACCGGCGGCGGCAGCGCCGCCACATCGGTGCGGAAGAGGCAGAGGGGACAGTGGACGATGGATTTCGGGGTGCCGCCGTCATCCGACTGCGGGTCCGAAGACGCGTCGGAATGGCAGAAAGCCGTCATGGCGCCAGCGCCGTCAAGCGAGACCGAGGCCATCAGGGCGCTGGTCAGGACGATCTGGAAGACAAGGGCATAGGCCGCCGCGAACGCAGCGATCCAGCCAATCCCCCATGCCTGTCGCCGCCGCCTGAGCATCAGATCCCTTCCCTCACGGTAAATTTACCATGGGGCTGGTCATAAGGAAACGACGGCCAGATGCGACCGATGTGCCGGCGGACCCATCTTCCAATCATGAGGACGCGGGCCACGCCAAAAAAGAACGGCGGCACCCCAAGGGGATGCCGCCGCCTTCATACGGGAGCGAAAACGATCAGGCGGCGTCGTAGAGCCGACGCTCGAACAGCGGGCTGCCCTTCAGGCCATTGAGCGCCTTGGCCGCCGCGAGCACGGCGAGATCCACCAGCGGCTCGACGATGATGACGAGCAGATAGGCGCCGCCGAAGGACCCGATGGAAGCGGCGTTCTCGGCGGTGAAGCCCTGGCCGTAGAAAGCCCAGAACGCCACCCAGGCGACGATGCCGGCCTGGTAGGTGGTGGAGAGCGCGAGGGCCTGGCGATACTTCAGGTCTACATAGGGCGTATTCGGCGCGATGACCTTGGGCGCGAGTGCCGTGAGCGCGAACAACGGCACCAGAAGGGTGGTCACGTTCATGCCGAACTGCGGCAGGTCGAAGGGCGCGAAGAACAGGCCCTGGACCAGCAGGCCGAGGGCAAGGCCGAAGGCGGCGGGCGCGGCGCCCAGAATCAGGAACAGGGTCGAGCCCAGGATGAGGTGCACCTCGGAGACGCCCACCGGATAATGCGGCAGCACCTCGAAGAAGGAGAACACGAGGGCGGTCGCCACGGCGCTGCGCGTCAGCAAGGACACGGCGCCGCGCTCGCGCAGGGTGTCGAAGGCGAGCTTCAGCGTGTAGCCGCCGGCGCCAGCCGCCGTCACGTAGCTCAGCCAGATCTTTCCGCTATCCACAAGGCCAGGTTCGATGTGCATTGAAAGCTCCGTTGCCGTCTCACCCGACGGCGTGAGGGTGAACACATGCCCATGGTCGGTCTCCTGACTTGCGGGTCGTCGCAACCATCCGCCTTCCCAGACCCGGCCTCGAAAGGCTCAGGTCCAGTGGCATCGTGGAAGGCCACTCGCCGCTCACAGTCGCGGGGGCGGTCGGGGCTTCGGGCGGTCAGGCCCTTCCCCGTTCCCAGATCCATCGAAGCGCGTCGCCGCGCGCCGATGGAAAACCATGTGCCTTTGCAGCAGCGGACAATCGGCGGTTCCTGTCAAGCCTGATCGCCAAGAAGCGCCCGCTGCGCAGGCGTCCTCCCCGCCGAAATCAGGGGCGGATCTCGATCTCGCCCGCCAGTTCCTTCAGGGCGTCGTCCGGGCCGACGATCTCGATGCGGACGGACCAGCGGCCCGGATGAGGAAGATCCAGCGCATTCACGCGCCATGTGCCATCTCCGGGCTTGGTCGCCGGCCACCGCACCGGCCCGATTCCAGCCGCGGGATTGGCGAGGACCAGCGTCACCGCCTTGGCGTCGAGCGGGCCGAACTCCCCGGTCAGGATGACCATGGACGCGCTGACGGGACCTGAGCGGCCCGGTGCGATGGACAGATCCGCCATGGCCGCGCCGGTGTGGATATGCAGCGAGGCCGGCTCAGCTGCGATGGCAGCCAGCACGCGGGGCGGCGGCGTGAAGCGCCACACCGCCGCGACCGCGAAAATCGCGAACATGAGGACAATCTCGGCGCGGATGGAGCGGCGCAGATGCGCGATCGCCGTCGCCTCTCCCCGCTCCGCCGGCGCCGTCAGCCTGACACGGTTGACGGCCGCCAGGGCAAACAGCGGCATGAGCAAAGCCACCTTCGCCAGCAGCACCGCGCCATAGGCGGTCGTCCAGAGCGCCGTGAGGCTCCCCAACTGGATGACCGCCAGCAGCAGGCCCGCCGCAGCCAGGGGCACCACCGCAAACGGCGCAAGCACCGAGAAGCGACGCAGGACCGCTGCTGCCTCGGGCGATCGCGACGCGAATGCCCTGCCCAGCGGAATGAGGGCGCCGGCCCAGACCGCGATCCCCACGGCGTGCAGGAACACCGCCGGCCGGGTCACTTCTTGCGGGTGCGCCGCGCTGGCATGGCCGCTGGCGGCGAGGGCGCATCCGGCCAGCAGCAGCGCAGCCAGCGACAGGAGCTTGCCCGCGATGCCCTTCAGCCCGAAAGCACCCAGCCCCGTGACAAGAGCCGCCACCGCGATCTGCGCGCTCACACCGTAGCTGGTTGAGAAGCCGGTCCGCCACACCACCGGCTCGGGCAGGTTTCGCAGCGTCGCGCCGAGGCCATCGAGCCCCAGCAGCCCGACGGACAGCGGCGCGGCCACGAGACCGGCAAGGATCGCCCCCGCGCCGAGGCGGGTCGCTGACCGGGAGCGTCCGCCGACCCAGTTGGCGAAGAAGGCCCCGCCAACGCCCACGAACAGTCCGGCATAGAGGGCAAGCCTCGCGACCCAGGTGGCGATGCGCACCGGCCAGTCGATGACCTCCACGGCGGCGGCGGAGACGCCGGGGCTGGGCGCTCCGATGGAGAAGGCCACCACGCCGCCGATCGGATGACCGTCCTGCGAAACCACGCGCCAGATGAGCACGTGCGTTCCGTTCGGCAGGCCCGCCGGCGCCTCCACATCCAGCGTCGCGCCGCGTTGCACGAAGCGGTCGAGGGTGACGGCGGTGCCATCCGCCCCGGCGAGCCGCAGCACCAGCGGGGAGATGGGCTCGCTGAAGGTGAGCGCGAATGTCCGCGGCGCGTTGGCCACCATGGCGCCGTCGGCAGGCGAGGCATGGACCAGCGAGGCATGGGCGAGGGCGTCGCCGGCAAAAAGCAGCGCGCCCGCCATGACCAGCACAGCCTGCAGGATTGCCCGCGCGCCCGCCGGGATGCCGGCCCTCCCGCAAACGGCCGGGGTGGCCACGGTGCGGGTGTCGGACGTCCACGGCAGGAAGCGCGTGGCTGCCACGATGGCGGCAACCACTCCCGTCAGCCCCGCTCGCCCGCTGCAAGAGGGGCGCATGCGGATGGACTACTTGGCCGAGTGCGAATGGTCGTGGCCGCTGCCCTCGGCGGCGATGGCGTCCACATTGAATTTCACCGCGACGGTGCCGGCCTTCTCGAAGGTCAGGGTGCCATCCACCACCGCCCCCTGCTTCAACGGCTGCTTCAAGCCGAAAAACATGATGTGGTAGGAGCCGGGCTTCAGCACCACGCTGCCGCCGGCAGGGATGGCGAGGCCGTCCGGCAGGGGGCGCATGGTCATGACCCCATCCTTCACGGCCATCTCGTGGATCTCGACCCGCTCGGCCACATCGGAGGCCGCCGACACCAGGCGATCCGGCGCGGAGCCGGTGTTCTTCAAGGTCAGATAGCCGGCGCCCACCGTGGCGCCACCCGGCGTCGCCCGGGACCACGGGTGGTCGATCTCGATGGCGCCGGCCTTGAATTCGTGCGCCAGCAGCGTCTGGACTGAAAGCACCAGGACGAAGGCGGCGAAGACAAAGGCCGCAAGGACTTCTTCCGCGAAGGGACGATAGGGTGCGCGGGTACCGGCGCTGCCCTTGAGAAGGCGCGTGAGGCTGGACATGGCAAAGCTCCATTGACGAGGCCGCATCCCGGGACCGGGAGCGGAAAACCGACGGGTAACGGACGAAAACCCTGCCTTCGCAGGGCGTTCAGACCGTGCCGGGGGGAGCTCTGGGAAGACCGGGCGAAGACCCGCGCACCGTGCGCCGGGCCTCACGGGACGAGGGGTAGGCCGCGTCGGCCACCACCATCACCGGGTGCCGGACGAGGCTCCATTCGGCCGGCGGCGGGGCAGCGCCCGGGCCGAGCATGGAGCAGCCGAGCACGCAGCAAGACAGGCTATCGTGGGGCGGGAGAGCGCCATCGTCCGCCGGCGCCGTTCCGCCATGGGCGGACGGACCGCACATGGCCGTGGCGACAGGATCGAGGCCGAACGACGCCGCATGGACACCGCCCGCGATCCCCGTGACCAGCACCTGCAGGACGAGCAGATAGGCCGCAGCGACTGCGGTCCAGGCTCTCCAGGCAGGTTGAGGGTTGGTCACGAAGCCATGGCCTTTATCGATTAACGCGGCGCTTCATGCTGCCGCCCATGCTGCACTTGTAGATGACGCGGGGCGCATCTTGCGATGCGTCCAGCGGCCACACAAGATGCCTGCGGCACGTGACGATCGGCTCGATTAAGCACAAGCCTATTGCGTCGATTAGATCAATGGCGCCCGCGTTCAAGGCCGGCTCCATCGTGGTCGACCATACCTGGTCCCCCGCCACGCCCGGCGGCGCATCCGTCACGGCCGGCGACCTGACGCTCAAGAACCAGTTCCAGGTAGAGAGTATCGGCGCCTCCGAAAGCGGGCATCCCCACAAGAGCCATTGAATCTGAAGGCGAACCCCGGAGGACCGGGGTCCGGGACCAACCGTCGCGAACGATCGAGAGAAGGCGTAGCCGAACGCATTCCAGATATGCACGCATACAATGTTGTTATTGTATGCGTGACACGGTATCGTTGGTCCAACCTCATGGACGAAACGAGCCCTGTCATGTCAGCCGAGCACTGGCCCTCGCTCTCCCCGCTTCAGACCGGCCTGCATGGCCGCTGCCCCCGCTGCGGCCAGGGGCATCTGTTCAACGGCTTCCTCACCCTGCGCCCCTCCTGCGAGGCGTGCGGGCTGGATTATGGCTTTGCCGACCCGGCGGACGGCCCGGCGTTTTTCGTGATGATGTTCGTCTGCATCCCGGCGGTGATCTTCGGCTTGTGGCTGGAGATGGCCTATGAGCCGCCCGTGTGGGTGCATTTCGTGACCACCCTGCCGCTCATCCTTCTGAGCTGCATCCCGCCCCTGCGCCCGTTGAAGGGGTGGCTGGTAGCCTCGCAATTCTTCTACAAGGCGGAGGAAGGCCAGCGCGTGACCGTCAAGGACGAAGTCGCCGCGCCCCGGCCGCTGCCCTGATCCCGGCGCCTCAGACCACCCCGTCCTGATAGCGCGCGTGCAGGGTGCTCATGATGGCGGCGAGCTTCTCCAGCGCCGCGTTGAGCCTTGCCCGGTCCGGAACACCGCCGATGGAGATGCGCACCGCATCCGGCGGGCGAGCCTCGACGCTGAAGGCGTCCGATGCCGTAACCCCCAGCCCCTCGCGCCGCGCCGTCTCCACCAGGCGGTAGCGGTCCCAATGCGCCGGCAGGGGTTGCCACAGGTGCAGCCCGCTGCGGTGCGACCGGGCCGATGGAAACAGGTGCCGGGCCATCTCCTGTCGGGCGGCGGCCTCCTCGCGCACACCCTTGAGCAACTGAGCAGCCTCGCCGCTGCGGATCCAGTCCGTCGCCAGCGCCGTCATGAGCGGGGCCGGCATCAGCACATGGGCCCGCAGGGCGCTGACCAACGCATCCGGCGCGGTGCCGTCCGGCACCACCACGAAGGCTGTGCGCAGGCCGGGCGTCAGCACCTTCGACAAGGTGGAGACATAATAGGTGCGCTCGGGCGCCAGGGTCGCGATGGGCGGCGGCGCTTCGGGCGCCAGCAGGGCGTAGGGGTCGTCCTCGATGAGGATGAGATCGAGCGCCGCCGCCACGCGGGCAAGCGCAGACCGTCGCGCCGGGGAAAGCGTCACGGCGGTGGGATTCTGGATGGTGGGGGTGAGGCAGAACACCCGCGCCCCATGGTTCCGCGCCGCCTGTTCGAGACCCTCCGGCAGCGGCCCCTCCGCGTCCGCGGGCACGGCAACGGGGCGCACCTGCCAGTGTCGCGCCGCCGCCAGCAGGCCGGGATAGGCCAGCGGCTCGGCGAGGATGACGCCCTCCCGCCCGACCAGGCTGCCGACAAGGGCGGACAGCGCCGACTGGGCGCCGGGGGCCACCACCAGCCGCTGCGGATCCACCGCGCCCAGCAGCGGTTCGAGCCACGCGGCGGCAGCCATCCGGTCCGCCAGAGAGCCGGCACCCACGTGATAGCTCATGAGCAGATTGGAATCGGCGCGCGCCAGCACCGAGCTGATCCCCCGCTGCATGAGGTCCGCCAGCCGGATGCCCTTGGGGGCCGGCGGAATATTCATGCTGAGGTCCATCAGCGGCCCGCCCGGCTCCCGCCGCACCGCGATGAAGGAGCCGCGCCCCGTCACCGCGTCGATCAGGTTGCGGCGCCGCGCCTCGGCATAGGCGCGGGTGACGGTGGTCAGGTCCACGCCCAACTGGTCGGCCAGCTTGCGCTGCGGCGGCAGGCGGTCACCGGGACGCAGCCGCCCGGCGGCGACGGCCTCGGCGACGAGATCCACGATCTGCAGGTAGCGCAGCCCGCCGGCCGGATCGAGCGGGCGGATCCATGACGACGTGCTGTCTCCCCTCGCCATGGCAGCCCCACGAGCCATACAATTTCAAATATTGTACGCAAACATAGCCGCACCATCCCGGGCGAGGCAATAGCGGCCGCCCCAGCCTGCTCCCGGCTCGGCCGCCCTCAGTTCAACCCGGCGATGGCGCGGGCAAAATCCCGGGCGGCGAAGGGCTGGAGGTCCTCGGCCGCCTCGCCCACGCCGATGAGGTGCACCGGCAGCTTGTGCTTGGCGGCGATGGCCACCAGGATGCCACCACGCGCCGTGCCGTCGAGCTTGGTCATGACCATCCCGGTCACCCCGGCGATGCGGGTGAAGGCTTCCACCTGCGACAGCGCGTTCTGGCCCACCGTGGCGTCGAGCACCAGAAGCACTGCGTGGGGCGCCGAGGGCTCCAGCTTCTTGATGACGCGCACCACCTTCTCCAGCTCCGCCATCAGCTCGGTGCGGTTCTGGAGGCGGCCGGCGGTGTCCACCATAAGGATGTCGGCCCCGGCCGCGCGCGCCTCCACCACCGCCTCATGGGCGACGCCGGCGGCATCGGAGCCCTGCTCGCGGGCGATGACGGTGGCGCCGGTGCGGGTGCCCCACACCTTCAGTTGCTCGATGGCGGCGGCACGGAAGGTGTCGCCGGCGGCGAGCACCACCTTTTTGCCTTCGGTGCGCCACTGGGCGGCGAGCTTGCCGATGGTGGTGGTCTTGCCCGAACCGTTCACCCCCACCATCAGCACCACGAAGGGCTTGTGCGCCGTATCCACCACCAGCGGCTGCGCCACCGGAATGAGGATGCGCTCCACCTCCTCCGCAATGAGGCGCTTCACCTCCTCGGGGGAGATCATCTTGTCGTGCCGGCCCTTGCCCACCGTCTCCACGATGCGCATGGAGGTCTCCACGCCGAGATCGGCGCGGATGAGCACGTCCTCCAGCTCTTCCAGCGTGTCGGCATCGAGCTTGCGCTTGGAAACGAGGTCGGTGATGCCCTGCCCGAGGCTGGACGCGGTGCGGGCGAGGCCCGAGGCAAGCCGGCTCCAGAAGCCTTTCTTCGCCGGCTGAGGCTCGGCGGCGGGACCGTCGGCGACAGGCTCGGGCTCCACCGGAAGCTGCTGCGGCACATCGACCAGCGCAGGCTCGACGGCGGGAGGCGGGACCTCGGGCGCGGGCTCCGCCTCAACAATGGGGGCTTCGAGAACAGGCGCTTCTTCGGGCGGCGCCTCAAAGGCTGGCGCGCTGGCTTCCACGCTCTCGGATGCGATGGCCGGCGGGGCTTCGGCGACCGGCGCCTCGGGCTCCGGCTCAGCCATGGGAACCCGAACCGCTTCGGACGTCGATTCAGCCACGGCCGGAGGGACAGGCACCACGGTGGGGGCCGGCGGCTGTTCGATCTGCGCACCGAAAGCCGGGCCGCCTGCGGGCGCCACGGGGACCTCCACAGGGACCGGGGGCGGCACCTCGGCCACCGGCGCAGGCGCTGCTTCCGGTCCGACTTCGGCGGCGGGGACGGGCGTCGTGGATGAAGCCTCGCCGGTCACGGCCGCGGCATCGCCCGACGGCGCGGGCGCAGCCTCGCGCCCCTCGTCAGCCGGCGCGCCGGCCTCCTGCGGGGTCTCATGGGTGAAGCGCGGGACGGGATCCTCAAAACCGGACTTCAGCCAGCCCCACAGGCCGCGCTTCTTCTTCTGCGCGTCAGCGGGGGAATTCCGGTCGTTGTCGCTCATGGCTCAGGCCGTTCCTTGAAGAGGGGTCACGCCGCGATCAGGCGCGCGCCGTCGTGTCCGGCGATGCGCAGCGCCGCGAGGCTGCCGCGCTCGGCCGGCCAGGCGAGGCGCACCGGGGTGAAATGTTCGGTATGGCCACGTCCGCCGGCCTCCACCAGCACCTGCCGGCGCCGGCCCACCTCGCTTGCGAGATGACGACGCAGCAGGTCGGCGGCGGTCTCGCGCAGCCGGCGCGCGCGCTCCGCCACCACGCCGGCGGGAAGCTGCGGCATGCGGGCGGCGGCGGTGCCGGGCCGCGCCGAGAACGGGAAGACATGGACGAAGGCGAGGCCCGCCTCGTCGAGGAAGGCGCGGGTGGCGCGGGCCTGTTCCTCGGTCTCGGTGGGAAAGCCGGCGATGATGTCGGCGCCCAGCACCACATCCGGACGCGCCCGGCGCAGGGCGGAGATGAAGTCCAGCGCCTGCGCACGGGAATGCCGGCGCTTCATGCGCTTCAGGATGAGGTCGTCGCCGGCCTGGAGCGAGAGGTGGAGATGCGGCATCAGCCGCTCTTCCTCAGCCAGCGCCCGCATCAGCTCGTCGTCGGCCTCCACCGCGTCGATGGAGGAGAGGCGCAGGCGGGGAAGGTCCGGCACGCCGGTGAGCACCGAGCGCACCAGCCGGCCCAGGGTGGGCGCGCCAGGCAGGTCGGCACCGTAGGCGGTGAGGTCGACGCCGGTGAGCACCACCTCGCGGTGGCCGTTCGCCACCAGACGCCGCACCTGATCCACCACCGCGCCCATGGGCACGGAACGCGAGGGGCCACGACCGAACGGGATGATGCAGAAGGTGCAGCGGTGGTCGCAGCCGTTCTGCACCTCCACGAAGGCGCGGGTGTGCCCCTCGAACCGGTCGGCGAGATGGGGGGTGGCCGCGCGCACCGCCGAGATATCCTGCACCCGCACCTTCTGCTCGGCGCCGATGCCGAAATCGAGGGCGGCACGGGTCGTGGCCCACGCGGCGGGAAGGGTCTTGTCGGCATTGCCCAGCACGAGGTCCACCTCGTCCATGCGGGCGAAGGCCTGCGGGTCGGTCTGGGCGGCGCAGCCGGTGACGATGACGCGCAGGTCGGGATCCTCCCGCCGCGCCCGGCGGATGGCCTGCCGCGCCTGCCGCACCGCCTCACCCGTGACGGCGCAGGTGTTGAACACGAGGGTGCGCTCCAGCCCCTCGGCGGTGGCGGCGCGGGCGATACCGTCGCCTTCCAGCGCATTGAGCCGGCAGCCGAAGGAGACGACACGCACGGCCGTGCCCGGCGCTGCGGGCGCCGAGGAAGCGGCCGGAACCGAAGAAGCCGCCATCAGGCGGCCTCCTCCAGCATGGCCGGGGAGAGAGTGCCGGAGAACTCGTGCTCCACCGGGCCGGTCATCAGCACGTGGCCGTCGGCTTCGCGCCAGGAAATCTCAAGGTCGCCGCCGGGCAGCGTCACGGTCACGGAACGCCCGGTCCGCCCGGTGCGGGCGGCGGAAACGCCGGTGGCGCAGGCGGCGGTGCCGCAGGCACGGGTCCGTCCGGCACCCCGCTCCCACACATGCAGCAGGATCCGGTCGGGCGCGGTGAGGCTGGCGAAGGAGATGTTGGCGCGCTCAGGAAACAGCGGATGATGTTCCAGCGCGGCGCCGAGCTTCTCCACATCCACCGCATTCGCGTCGGGCACGAAGAAGACGGCGTGGGGATTGCCCATGCTGACAAGGCTCGTCGGCCCCAGCGCCTCGAAGCCCGGGACGATCACCTGCGCCGTCTCCGCAACGTCACGGGCGAGCGGGATGTCGCGCCAGTCGAAGCGCGGCGCGCCCATGTCCACCTCCACCTGCCCGTCCGGGCGCACGAGGCAGTCCAGAAGGCCGGCCTCGCTCTCGAACAGGGCATGGGGGGCGCCGGTGCGCTCAGCCTCCAGCGCGGCGATGCAGCGGGTGCCATTGCCACAGGCGGCGGAAAAAGACCCATCGGAATTCAGGATGCGCACGAAGGCCGCCGTGCCCTCGCGCCGGGGCGGATAGAGCACCATCGCCTGGTCGAACGGCAGCACGGAGGGGCGTGCCAGCGCGCGCGCCGCGGCGGCGGGCACCTCCACGGGGTCGGCGCGCAGGTCCAGCACGAGGATCTCGTTGCCGAGGCCGTTCATCTTGACGAAGGGGCGGTTAGCGAGCGGGTTCACGGCGGGTCGAGCCACAAAGCATGGATCGAGCGGGTCACTCGATACAGAAGGTTAGCCAATCGTATCGGGTGACCCACTCGGGTTGAAACTGCCGTCCTATATGGCCCCGATCCGCTGGCGACACCACCCCTCGCGTGCCCCGGCTGCAGAAGCGTCGGTTGCAGGCCCCAGGGCCGCCGCAAAGCCGCCGAAGTGCGGCCTCGCCGCCGCCCGAGAACATGCTAGAAACGGTGCTCCACTGCTTCGGCGGGGCGGGAGAAAGATCAATGGCCGGATTGCGTTGGGTCAGCCTCGACAGGATGAGGAGGGCCGCGGCAGGTGCCCTCCTGAGCGCCGTTTTGAGCGCCCTCCCGGCGCTGGCTCCCCTGCCCGCCGCGGCGCAGAGCCCGGCCCCCGCCGCCCAGCCCGGCGCGGGCGGGGCATTGACGCCGCCGCCGGTGGTGGACCCCAAGAAGGTGGAGACCACACCCGTCGCACCCGCCGGGCGCAGCTTCGCGCCGCAGGAGATCACCCTTTCCCCGGTGCCGGTGCTGACGCTCACCGGCTCGGCCACCTGGGAAGAGGCATTCGAGAAGCTGGTGACCAGCGTGAAGCAGGCGGACGCCGAGCTGAAGCGCCTCGGGCTCACCCGCGCGGGCGACACTTTCATCGTTTACACCTCGAGCGACGACCTGAGCTTCGAATATGAGATCCAGGTGCCGTTCTCCGGCACCACCACCCAGAAGCCCGGCGACGGCATGAAGCTCGGCGGCTCCCACGCGGGCAAGGTGTTGAAATTCACCCATACCGGCTCCTTCGCCGACATGGACAATACCTACGAGCAAATCGCCAATTATCTCGACGAGAAGAACGTCGAGCAGACCGACATGTATATCGAGCAGTACCGGACCGACATCGTCAGCGGCTCCCCCGAAGCCCTGGAAATCGATATTCTGGTACCAGTTCCGTAACGTTTGTTTGATCGCAGCCGACCACCGTTTCGCGCTCCAAGTCCGTTACTACCCGAGCATGGAGCGGGCGCCGCGGCGTGTGCTGCCTGCAACTCGGAACACATCAAGGGCAAGAACGGCAGGGGCCAGAACCCCTGCGTGAGGAGTAGTGAATGCCACCATTATCCGTCAGAACGTGCGTGAAAGGCCGCGCCGGCAACTGGTCCCGCGTCGCCGTGGCGGCCGTGTTCGGCTGGTCGACGGCGGTCTATCCCGTCCTGGCCCAGACCCCGCCGGCTGACCCGCAGACCCAGCCCGTGCCGCAGTCCCAGCCGGTGCCCCCGGCTCCGCCGGCGCCCGAGGTGCAGGCCGCCCCGCCTCCACCCGCCCCGCCTTCGCCCGCCGCGGCCCAGGCGCCGCTTCCGACCGCGCCGACCCAGCCGGCCAATACCGCGCCGATCTATTCGATCTCGGACCTCGAATATCTTCTCGGCCCGGTGGCGCTCTATCCCGACCCGCTGCTGGCGATCCTGTTCCCGGCCACCCTGTTCCCCGAGCAGATCGTGGACGCCTACAACTGGATCGAGGCCAATCCGCGCCGGGTGCAGGCCCGCAACTTCGCGGCCATCGATGCCAAGGACTGGGACAGCTCGGTCAAGGCGCTGATCCGCTTCCCCGATGTGATCCGCCAGCTCCACGACCATATGGAATGGACCGAATCCCTCGGCCTTGCCTTCTCCACCCAGCCCCAGGACGTGTCCAACACCATCCAGATGCTGCGGGCCAAGGCGCAGAGCGTCGGCAACCTGAAGACCACGCCCCAGCAGGTGGTCACCACCCGCGAGGACGGCGGCCAGCGCACCATCTATATCCAGCCGGCCAATCCCGAGCGGATCTACGTGCCGGTCTATGACAGCTCGGCCGCCTTCACCACCTTCGCCACCGGCGCCCTGCTGTTCGGCACCGGCGTGCTGGTGGGGTCGTCGTGGAACAATCGCTGGGGCTGGAACAACCGCGGCTGGAACACCGTGTGGGTGACCCCGCCCGGCTGGCACCAGCCGCCGCATTGGGGGCCGGGTTGGGGTGGTGGCGGACGCCCGCCGGCCTGGGGTCCGGGCCCGTGGCGTCCCGGCCGTCCGCCGGGCTGGCAGCCCGGCCAGCCCGACAGGCCGGTGGTCGGCCCCGGTCGGCCCGGCGGCCCCAACCGCCCCGGGTTCCCCGATCGGCCCGGCGGCCCCAACCGCCCCGGCTTTCCGGATCGACCCGGCGCGGGTCCCAACCGGCCCGGCGTCCCGGATCGACCCGGCGCGGGTCCCAACCGGCCCGGCGTCCCGGATCGGCCCGGCGCGGGTCCCAACCGCCCTGATCGTCCTGACCGTCCCGGCGCAGGTCCCAACCGTCCTGATCGTCCTGACCGTCCCGGTGCGGGTCCCAACCGGCCTGATCGTCCTGACCGTCCCGGTGCGGGTCCCAACCGGCCTGATCGTCCCGGTGCGGGGCAGAACCGCCCGCAGCAGCGGCCGAACGCGCATCGGCCAAGCCAGAGGCCGAACGCGGGACAGAACCGGCCTCAGCAGAGCCGGCCGCAACACAATGCCCGGCCCCGGCCGCAGCACAATGCCCGCCCCCCGCAGCAGCGTGCCCGGCCCCAGCACAATGCCCGGCCGCAGCATAATGCGAGGCCGCAGCACAATGCCCGGCCGCCGCAGCAGCATCGGCCTCGCCCTCAGGGCGGTGGCGGCGAACGGCGGCGTTGAGGCGCGCAGACTTCGGGACTGCGGAAAAAACAGGTGCATCGCGCACCCCACGACACAGCGGAGGCGGCCTCATGGGGCCGCCTCTCTTTTCTTCCCGGCGCGAATCTTCTTCACTTGGGGCATCGTCGCTCCACCGGGCGGTCCCGCCCCGGCGCCGGCGCTGTCTGAGCCGACCCGTGGCCACGGGCCGGCCGATCGCGGAGGGTTCCATGCCGCGACTGTTCACCGCCATCGAGATCCCCCCCGAGGTCGGGCTGGGCCTGTCGCTGCTGCGCGGCGGACTTTCCGGTGCCCGCTGGATTGATCCCGAGAACTATCACGTCACCCTGCGCTTCGTCGGCGACGTGGATGACGCCACAGCCCGCGATATCATGCTGATGCTGGGCCAGGTGCGCCGGCCCGCCTTCGACCTGACGCTGGACGGCATCGACCAGTTCGGCGGCCACAAGCCCCGCGCGGTGTTCGCGGCGGTGAAGGCCAATGCGGCCCTCATGGAGTTGCAGGCCGAGCAGGAGCGCATCATGCAGCGCCTCGGCCTCGGCGCGGAACGCAATTTCAAGCCCCACGTCACCCTGGCCCGGCTGCGGGACGCCTCCTCGCGGCAGGTGGCTGATTATCTCGCCATGCGCGGCCCCTATCGCAGCCCGACGTTCCACGTGCCGCGCTTCGTGCTGTTCTCCTCGCGCGATTCGGTGGGCGGCGGCCCCTATTTGGTGGAGGCAGCCTACCCGCTGCTCTGACGCAGGGTCGCCCAGAGGCCTTGCGGGCGGGCGAAGCCTTCCCAAATGTTGGGCATGACCAGCACCATTCTGGATGACGACGGCCTGTCCCCCGATGAACGGGAAAAGGCGGCGCGCGACGAAGAGCACGTGCGCCGCGGCTTCTGGGCCAAGATCAAGGCCACCGCAGCCCGGATCCCCTTCGCGGAAGATGCCGTCGCGAGCTATTTCGCCGCCTTCGACCGCAACACGCCACTCCGGGTGCGCGCGACGCTGATGGCGGCGCTGGCCTATTTCATCCTGCCGCTCGACGTGATGCCGGACATATTCCCCATCATAGGTTTCACCGACGATGCTGCGGTGCTGATGGCAGCGCTGAAGCTGCTGTCGGGCCATGTGACGCCCGAGCACTATACCGCCGCCCGTGACGCCCTGGGGCGCCTGAAAGACGAGACGGCCTGAACCGTCCGGGCGCCCGCATCCCGGCGTCGAGCCGTCAGCGGCCGGTGGTGAGCACCACCTTGCCCTTGACGCGCCGCCCGGCGATCTCCCCCAGCGCATCGACGCAGCGCTCCAGCGGGAAGGTCTTGTCCACATGGGCGGAGATGCGGCCTGTGCGCGCATGCTCCATCAGTTCGGCCACCACGCCGGCAAGCCACGCCGGATCACTGCGCGCCACCGTGCCGAAGGCCACGCCGCGCGCGTCGCAATTCTTCAGCAGCAACAGGTTGAGCGGGATCTTCGGGATTTCGCCGGCGGCGAACCCCACCACCAGGAAACGGCCGAGGGAGCCGAGCGCCCGCAGAGCCTGCTCGGCCATGTCGCCGCCCACCGGATCATAGACCATGTCGAGACCCTTGGGCCCGCCGAACGCCTTGAGCGCGCCCTTGAGGTCGCCCTCGGCATAGTCGAAGCCCTCGTCCGCCCCGTGGGCCTTGGCGAAGGCCACCTTCTCGGCGGACGAGGCGCAGGCGAGGATGCGCGCGCCCATGATGCGCCCGAGTTCCACCGCCGCGAGCCCGACCCCGCCCGAGGCGCCGAGGACGGCGAGGCTCTCGCCCGCCTTCAGGTTGCCGCGCTCGCGCAGGGCATAGAGCGAGGTGCCGTAGGTGACGATGAGGCCGGCGGCCTTCACCAGGTCGAGGTCGTCCGGCACCCGCGCCAGGAAGCGGGCCTCCACCACCACCTTCTCGCGCGCGGCGCCGTGGGTGACATAGCCGCACACCCGCTCGCCTACGGCAAAGCCGGTGACGCCAGCGCCCAGCGCCGCCACATGGCCGGCGAACTCGGCGCCTGGCGAGAACGGCAGGGCCGGCTTGACTTGGTAGAGATCGCGGATGATCAGCGTGTCGAAGAAATTGAGCCCGATGGCCGAGACCTCGACCACCACCTCCCCCGGCCCCGGCACGGGATCAGGCAGATCCTGGATTTCGAGGGCGTCGGGGGGACCATGGCGCACGCAGACGACCGCTTTCATGGGCTCACCTTCTGTCACGGTGGATCGGGCGACGGGTTACCAAAATTTAACCCCGAGGCGCAAAAGCTCCGGATACATATCCATTCCCCAGCGGCATGCCCATGTCTTCGAGCACGGCCCCCGCTGCGGGATTGCCGGCGGGCTTTCGGCGCAAAGCCGCATGCCGCTTCGAATCATCGCGCGGCAGAACGGTCGCCTCAGGCGGAGCGGAGCCTCTGGTTTATGAAAACGCAAGACGTAGCTGCCATTTTTCGACCGCCACGTTTTTGACCGCCTGCGCCGCTACCCGGTAGCGGCCACGCCTCGGGAGCCGGATGTGTCTGGACGGAAACGCCTTGCGCTTTCGCCTGAACACGCCATCCGTCTCTCTTCACAGAGTGAGAGGGCGATTTGCCGATGAGATGGAACCGTTTCGATCTCGCCGGATCGCGCTCTCGTCCGGCTCGCCTGAAGGGCCTTGGTGAAATAGGAGAAGCCATGACGCTTCCTCGTGTCCATCCGACTCCT
This sequence comes from Xanthobacter autotrophicus Py2, assembly GCA_000017645.1. NCBI lineage: Bacteria > Pseudomonadati > Pseudomonadota > Alphaproteobacteria > Hyphomicrobiales > Xanthobacteraceae > Xanthobacter > Xanthobacter versatilis. The sequence continues at coordinate 436,170 of CP000781.1, read as the reverse complement.
GTCCATCCGACTCTCCTGGGCGTGTTCCTCGCCTGCGCGCTCGCGGCCCCCGCCGCTGCGCAGGGGCAGCCCCAGTCCAAGTCCGTGGCGCAGTTCGGGGATTGGAGCGTCTACGTCTCCACCGTCAGCCCGAAGGTGTGCTACGCCATCTCCCAGCCCAAGACCCGCGCGCCGGAAGGCCTGAAGCGCGACCCGGCGTTCTTCTTCGTGTCCACCCGCCCGAGTGAGAACGTGAAGAACGAGGTGACCGTCACCATGGGCTTCCCGCTGAAGGAAGGCTCGGACGCGACGCTGACCATCGGCGCCATGAAGCTCCAGCTCTACACGAAGAACGAGGGCGCCTGGGTGCGCAACGTGGCCGACGAGGCCAAGCTCGTGGACGCCATGCGCCGCGGCAAGGACCTGACCGTCGTGTCCACGTCCCTGCGCGGCAACCCCACCACGGACAAATATTCCATGACCGGCCTCGGCCAGGCCCTCGACCGGGCCGCGCAGGAGTGCAAGTGACGCGGCAATATGTGACGCAGGGATAAGTGACGCCGGTGCAAGGGTGTCACGACAGCTCATATGATGGGGCCGGGCGCGATCGAACCGCGCCCGGCCCCGATTTCGCCTTGCTCCCGTGGCCTGAAGGATGCGAGCCATTTGCACCTTCATCCCGCGCAGCCTAACCTGCGGCAGCCGCAGCCGGGCGAGCATCACACGACCATGACCGACCTTCCCCTTCTCGACACCGACGGCGACCCCGCCTCCACCCGCGTGGTGGTGGCCATGTCGGGCGGGGTGGATTCGTCCGTGGTCGCCGGCCTCTATGCCCGCGCCGGCTATGACGTGGTGGGTGTCACCCTCCAGCTCTACGACCATGGCGAGGCCGCCCACCGGCGCGGCGCCTGCTGCGCGGGGCAGGACATCTACGACGCCAGCGAGGTCGCCCGCACGCTGGGCATTCCCCACTACGTGCTGGACTACGAAAGCCGCTTCAAGGAAGAGGTGATCGACCGCTTCGCCGCCAGCTACGCCTCGGGGGTCACCCCCATCCCGTGCGTGGACTGCAACCGCACGGTGAAGTTCCGCGACCTCCTCGCCACCGCCGAGGAGCTGGGCGCGCGCTATCTCGCCACCGGCCATTATGTGGCCAGCCGCGCGCTGCCGGACGGCCGGCGCGGCCTCTACCGCGCGGCGGAAGAGGCGCGCGACCAGTCCTATTTCCTCTATGCCACCACCGCCGCCCAATTGGAGCGCCTGCGTTTTCCCCTGGGCGAGATGCGGAAGGCGGACGTGCGGGCGCTGGCGGCCGAGTTCGGCCTGCCGGTGGCGGACAAGCCCGACAGCCAGGACATCTGCTTCGTGCCCGGCGGCGATTACGCCCAGGTGGTGCAGCGCCTGCGGCCCGAGGCCGCCGAGCCGGGCGACATCGTGCATCTGGACGGCCGCGTGCTCGGCCGCCATCGCGGCGTCATGCACTACACCATCGGTCAAAGGAAGGGCCTCGGCATCGCCACGCCGGAGCCGCTCTACGTCATCGCCATCGATGCTGCTCGGCAGCAGGTGCGGGTCGGCCCGCGCGCGGCGCTCAGCGTGAGCGCCATCACCATCGACGACGTGAACTGGCTGGGCGACATCCCCTTCACTGATGCGCTGGCGCGGCAGGCGGACGTGTATGTGAAGGTGCGCTCCACCCGCCCGCCGGTGCCGGCGCATCTTGCACGCGCGACGGACGGCACGCCGGCAGTGCATCTGGCGGTAGGCGAAGAGGGCGTTGCGCCGGGGCAGGCCTGCGTGCTCTACGATGACGCCGGCGCCGCCGCGCGCCTTCTGGGCGGCGGCACCATCATGCGGGCGGAACGGGTGGCGAAGAGCGTCGCCGAAGTGGCCTGAGGCAAGCGCCGAAAGGCGGCCTTGAGGCCGGGAGAGACTGAGAATGGCGGTTCAGTACGATCTTGAGGGACAGAAGCGCGCCTACGCCAAGTGGGCGCCCATCTATGACAAGGTCTATGTGAAGCTGCTGGCGGACGCCCAGCGCAAGGCTGCCACCGCCGCCGCCGCCTGCGGCCCCCGCATCCTTGAGGTGGGCGTGGGCACCGGGCTGGTGCTGCCCTATTACCCCAAGGGCACGCAGGTGACCGGCATCGACCTGTCGTTCCACATGCTGCAGAAGGCGGTGGACAAGAAGGTGGAGCGGTCCCTGTCGCAGGTCGGCCTGCTGGCCGCCATGGACGCCTGCAACCTGGGCTTTGCCGACGAGAGCTTCAACGCCGTCACAGTGCCCTTCGTCATCACCCTGGTTCCGGACCCGGAAGGTGCGCTCGACGAGATGTACCGGGTACTGAAACCCGGCGGCGAGATCGTGATCGCATCCAAGCTCGGGGCGGACGAGGGCGCCACCATGCATATCGAGGCGGCGCTGGCCCCGCTGGTGAAGAAGGTGGGCTGGAGCATCGCCTTCAAGGCGAGCCGTTTGCGCAACTGGGCGGCGCGCTATCCCGACATGGAAGTGATCGAGATTTCGCCGGTGTTCCCGGTGGGCTTCTTCAAGCTGGTGCGCATCAAGAAGCGGGCCCGCTGATAGAGCCCCGTCGCGCGCGGGCGAGCGGTGGAAATCGGGTGCGGAGCATCGTTCCGCGCCCTACGCTTTCTTGACACCCGCGCCGCGCCGCCCCTATATGCGCGTCTCTCCGCGTGGCAGCGTAGCTCAGTTGGTGAGAGCGCCGGATTCATAACCCGGAGGTCGGCGGTTCAAATCCGCCCGCTGCTACCACATACCTCTATTTTCCCTATCACGATCGGCCCAGGCCTGCACGCCTAGGCCTACGCTCGTGCGAACGCCCGCGTACCTGAGGCGCCCCCGTGCCTGAAGCGGCCGGGTGCGACGGCAGCGAAGACGGCAGTTGCGCGGGCGCCGCACGTTTCCATGCCGGATCCGGCGCGCATGCGATGCTCAGGGGTCGACGCCTTCACCCGTGATGGGACGCCTCACTCCGCCGAATGCAGGGGCGACAGGTCCGGCCGCCCCGCCGCATCGGGCGCGGCGGGGCTCCCCACCACCTGGTCGCGCCCCAGCGCCTTGGCGCGGTAGAGGGCCGCGTCGGCTGAGACGATCAGGTCGTCCGGCCGGCTGACGTGATCGGGGAAAGTCGCCACGCCGATGGACGCGGTGATGCCTTCCAGCACCCCGCCCGACCACAGCACCCGCAGGCTGCGGATCGCCTGGAGCAGGTGGTTCGCCACCGCCAGCGCCCCGTCCGGCGCGGTATTGGGCAGCAGCAGCAGGAACTCCTCGCCGCCGTAGCGGGCGATGATGTCGCCCTTGCGGATGTTGGCACGCAACACGTCGCCGATGGCGCGCAACACCGCGTCCCCCGCCTCGTGGCTGTGGGTGTCGTTGACCTGCTTGAAATGGTCGAGGTCGATGAGCGCCACCGACAGCGACCGCCCATCCCCCGTGACACCGGCGATCTGGAGGGCCAGCGCATCCTCCACAAAGCGCCGGTTGCCGAGGCCGGTGAGGGGGTCGCGCAGGGCCTGACCGCGCAATTGCTCGCGCAGGTCGATATTGGCGAGGGCGAGGGACACCTGCTCGGCCAGCATGGTGGAAAGCTGGAGGGCCGAGGCGCTGGCCCCCTCCGCCGCCGGCTCGCGATAGAACAAGCCCAGCAGGCGGTTGCGCGCGATCAGCGGCTGGCACACATGGTCAGGCACGCCGGCATCGCCGACGGCGCCCGCCACATGATCGCAGACGAGACCCCGGCTCGCCTCGGAGACTGGGAAGGCCTGCCCCCGGCGCAACGCCCAGCAGGCGTCCGGGGTGAAGGAGGCCACATCGGCCTTCGGCGCGCCCCAGCGGCCGCCGCGCACCACCTGCGCCCGCTTGCGATTGAGCACGTAGAGGGCGCCCGCCTCGCCCGGAAACAGCCGCGACGCATAGGCCTGGACCGAGGCGAAGACCTCGTCCGTGGACTGGCAGGATTGCAGGAGGGAGCTCAGCTCAGCGAGAAGGGTGATCTCGCGGGTGCGGGCCTCGGCGGCATCGACCAGCCGGGTGAGATCGGCATTGGCCTCGCGCAGCGCGCGCTCGTGGCTGCGCCGTTCGGCCTCAACGGCGAGCGCGTCGGTCTTGTCCTGCATCACCCACAGCACGTTCCCGTCGCCCCGTCGCCCCTGGAGGAACAGGGGACGCCCGAAGGCATCCACCACCACGGGCGGGCGATCGGGACAATCGAGGTGCAGTTCGAGCGCCGCGGTTCCGCCGGCGGCGATGGCGGCCAGCGCCGCCTCGAAGGCGGCAACATCCTCCGGCCGCGCCGCGAGATCGGCGAGGTCGAGGCCGGCCAGGGCCTCCGGTGGGCGGCCGCACAGCTCCCCCATGCGGTGATTGCCGCGCAACACCGCGCGCCCGTGGGTGAACAGGATGCCGGCCAGTGGATTTTCCACCAGCGCCCGCTGCTCGGCATCGAGCGTGCCGAGGCTGCGGGACAGCCGGCCTGCGCGCATCAGCGACAAGGCCATGCCCGCCAGCAGCAGGCTGATGACCGAGCCGCTGGCCAGCACCACGGCGGGAATGGTCTGGTCGGCCTCGTAGCTCGACCCCGCCCGCGCGGCGAAATGGAGCAGCCACAGCCGGTCGCCCACCACCAGAGATCGCTCGGCGGCGATGCCGATGGGCACCTCCGCCACCGGCGTCACCACCTGGAGGTTCGGTTCGCGGCTGTCGAACAGCAGCACGGCGGCGGCCGCCGGGTCCGCCGGCACGGCGGTGACCCCCCCCTCCGCTGACACCCGGGCATAGCCGCGATCGAGCACCCGCACGTTCATCTGCTGGAGGGTGCGGGCGTCGAGCACCCCTCGCATGAGGTCGTTGGCGCGATAGACGGCGGCGGCAAAGCCCAGCAGGGCAGCGCGGCGCTGCTCCACGGTGGCGGTCAGCTCCCCCGCCTTGTAGAGCGGCGCGCGCAGGATGAAGCCGAGCCCGCCACTCTCGTCCTGGATCAGCTTGACCGGCGGCGTGGCGACGATGCGCCCGGTGTCGCCGCCGCGCACCAGGCTGTCGAGCTGCGCCGGGTTCGAGCCCACGTCGAAGCCCAGCACCCGCTCGTTGCCCCGCATGGGCTCCACGAACTGGATGACGTTATAGACCGGGCGCGGCCCGGCCGGATGGACGGTGAAATTGGGTTGGCCGCGCGGATCGACGCTGGTATCGGCGCGCACCTCTGCGACAAAGGCGTCGAGGCCGTCCGGGGTCACATGGCGCAGCACCTGGAGCGCCTCGAAGCCCGGATAGCGCCGCACCAGATCCAGCACGTCCACGTAGCGCTGGAACTGGGCGCGATCGATGCGCCCCACCGAGGCATAGAGCCCCTGCATGCTCACCAGCACTTCGGCATGGGCGCGCACCCGCTCGCCCACTGCGGCGGCCATCTCGGCGGTATCGGCGGAAAACCGGCTCTGGGTGTTCGAGAAGATGATGTGCCGCGCCAGCGCCCCGGCCGCCCACGTCGCCGCAAGGCCCGCTGCGAAGATGGCCGCCGCCACCGCGCCAGCCCGCCAGTTCAGCAGCTTCCGGTCCAGAGGTCCCATGGCGCCCGCTTATCCCCCGGAATGGCGCGGCTGCGGCGCAAACGGAAGCCTGCATATAAACCAGAAGGCCGCACCGTGCACAATTACCACTATCGCACCGCAGCATGAGGCCGGAATGCCCGCAGAGCGGGAGCCGGGACGCCGGGGCCGGGCCGGTTATGCCACTCCCCTCCCCCTTCCATCTTTGCTATCCAGTGCCTCCCCCGCCGAGCGGCGCTCAAGACGCCGGACGTGGGGCGGTTATCCCAAGGAGCCCCGCCATGCTGATCACCACCGCCCCCTTCGACCGCATCGGCGAGGAGAACGCCTTCGCCGTGCTGGCGCGCGCCACGGCACTGGCCGGGCAAGGGCGGTCCATCCTCAACCTGGGCATCGGCCAGCCGGATTTCCGCACTCCGGACCATATCGTCGAGGCCGCGGTGAAAGCGCTGCGCGACGGCCAGCACGGCTACACCCCCTCGGTGGGCATCCTGCCGCTGCGCGAGGCGGTGGCCGCCGACCTCAACCGCCGCTACGGCGTGGAGGTGGACCCGGACCTGGTGATGATCATGCCCGGCGGCAAGGTCACCATGTATGCGGCCATCCGCCTGTTCGGCGAGCCGGGGGCGGAGATCCTCTATCCGGACCCCGGCTTCCCCATCTACCGCTCCATGATCGAGCACACCGGCGCCACCCCTGTCCCGGTGCCGATCCGCGAGGAGAACGGCTTCGCCTTCTCGGCGGAGGAGACGCTGGCGCTGATCACGCCGAAGACGCGCCTGCTCATCATCAACTCGCCGGCCAATCCCACCGGCGGCGTCACCCCAGCGGCCGAAATTGACAAGCTGGTGAAGGGCCTTGCCGCCCACCCCCATGTGGCGCTGATGTCGGATGAGATCTACGACCGCTTCCTGTTCGACGGCGAGGAACACCGCACCCTCCTGGCCTATCCGCAGATCCGTGACCGGCTGATCCTGCTCAACGGCTGGTCCAAGACCTATGCCATGACCGGCTGGCGTCTCGGCTATTCCATCTGGCCGAAGGACCTCTACGACAAGGTGCGCAAGCTGGCGGTGAATTGCTGGAGCTGCGTGAACGCTGCCACCCAATATGCCGGCATCGCCGCCCTTGAAGGCCCGCAGGATGCGGTGGACGCGATGACCGCCGAGTTCGACGCCCGCCGCCGCATCGTGGTGGACGGGCTGAACGCCCTGCCGGGGGTGCGCTGCGCGACGCCGAAGGGCGCCTTCTACGCCTTCCCCAACGTCTCCGGCACCGGCTGGAGCGAGGCCAAGAAGCTCGCCTCCGCCCTGCTGGAGGAGGCGGGCGTCGCGGTCATCGGCGGGCCGGATTTCGGCGTTTATGGCGAAGGCTATCTCCGGCTGTCCTACGCCACCTCGCGGGAGAATATCGCGGCCGCGCTAGCGCGCATGGGCGACTTCCTCGCCGCCAACCGCAAGGTGGCCTGAGGCGTGGCGGCGCGCACCGCGCGGGGGCGATGGCTCGGCCTGGCCGTCCTCGCGCTCGCGGTGAGTCCGCTGATCATGCTCGCCATCGCCCCACCGCCGGATCCCCCCGTCCCGCCCGGACTGTCGCAGCCGGCGCCGTTTGATGCGCCGGCCGAGGCCCCGCTCCCGACCTCTGTGTCAGGGCCTGAGGCGGACGACGCCGCGCATGAAGTCCCGGTGGCGCCCAAGGCGGCAGCGGATCCGGTGCGCGCTGCCGACCCGGTCCGGCGCGGGACGCCGACCGGCCCCGAGCGTTGGGCGGGAACCCCGGCCTGCCCCAAGGACAGGATTTCCGGCGGGCAATATAATCGCTGCCTGTTCGAGGCCACCCGCACCTCGGAGCAGGCGCTGGAGGTGGAGGTGTCCAACGCCTTCGCCGTCATCGAGGCGCGGACCGATCTGCAGGGCGTCCAGCGGGCGCGGTGGAAGACCATGCTGGACGAAGCCCAGTCCCGCTTCCTGCTCTACCGCAACTTCGACTGCCAGAGCGTCGCCCCGTTCGAAGGGCCGCGCGGCATCGGCAATTTCGAGCAGCGTGCCCTGTGCCTCATCGAGGCCAACACCCGCCGCGCCGGCGAGCTGCGCACCCGCTACGTGGCGTCCGCGCCAGCGGCGCCCGGTCCCGCCCGCCCCGGCGGACCGGAGGATCGCCCGGGGACCTGGACCCACCCGGTTCCCCCCGCCGCCGACTGAGGCGTCATCGCGCTTTCCGCACCCGAAGGGACCGGCAGAAGGGCCGCCATCCGGTCTGAAAATACAATAAAAACCGATTGATCGCCGCTCAGGTGTTGCTACGGTCGCCCCGGCAGGCGGGAGAGGAAGCGGAGGCGCTCGTGTCCAAGGTGGTGTGCGTGGGTGAGGTCATGGTGGAGCTGGCCCGCGGTTCGGACGGCCGGTTCGGCCTCGCCTATGGCGGCGACACGTTCAACACGGCGGTCTACCTCGCCCGGGCCGGCATCGAGGTCGCCTATGCCACCGCGTTGGGCGACGACGCCTTCTCCGACGACATCCTCGCCCTCGGCACGGCGGAAGGGGTGGACATGAGCCTCGTGCCGCGCCTCAAGGGCCGCGCGCCGGGCCTCTATCTCATCAGCACCGATGCGAGCGGCGAGCGCAGCTTCAACTACTGGCGCGACACCTCCCCCGCCCGCACCCTTTTCGAGGCCGAAGGCTGGCAGGAGGTTGCGGCGGCGCTGGTGGAGGCGCGCGCCGTCTATTTCTCCGGCATCACCCTGTCGCTCTATTCCAACCAGGGCCTCGGCCGCTTCCTCGCGGCGCTGGAGATGGCGGGAACGAGCGGGCAGGAGCGGACGCTCACCGTGTTCGACGGCAATTTCCGCCCGCGCAACTGGGGCGGCGACCTCAACCGGGCGCGCACCGTGTTCGCCGAGGCGCTGAAGCGCGCCTCCATGGCGCTGCCCACCTTCGAGGACGAGGTGGCCCTGTGGGGCGATGCCTCGCCCGCCGCCACCATCGAGCGCATGACCACCTTCGGCCTGACCGAGGTGGTGGTGAAGAACGGCGCGGCCGGCGCCCTCGTTCATGCGAACGGGCGCACGGTGGAGGTGCCGGTGGAGCGCGCGGTCTCGCCCCTCGACACCACCGGCGCCGGCGACAGCTTCAACGCCGGCTATCTCGCCGCCCGGCTTCAGGGCGCCGGGCCAGAGGACGCCGCCCGCGCCGGCCATCGTCTCGCAGCGGAGGTGATCATGCACCGGGGCGCCATCATTCCCCGCACCGCGCAGGAGGGCGTGCGGACCCATTGAGGCCCTCGCCAGCCGCCGGACAGCAGGCACCCCGCGCGAATCCTTGACCAGCCCTGCAATCTCCAGATGGAACTCCAAGTGGAAAGCGCGGGCCGAAGGCATTATGTGTGACGCCATGATGTCCACACCCGAAACCGCGACCGAAGCCACCGCGCCCGAAGCTGCGCCCGCCCCGTCCCTTGGCGCGGACGCCCCCGCTCCGCTGCCGTCCCTCATCGGCCTCGACCGGGACAAGCTGGGCGCGGCGCTCGACGCCATCGGCGTGCGCGGCTCCGACCGGCGCATGCGGGTGAACCAGCTCTGGCACTGGATCTACCTGCGCGGCGCCACCGATTTCGCGGAGATGACCAACGTCTCCAAGCACCTGCGCGCCGACCTTGCCGCCGCCTATTCGCTGGCGCGGCCGGAGATCGTGATGGAGCAGGTGTCCCAGGACGGCACCCGCAAGTGGCTGCTGCGCTTTCCGGCCGACCATCCCGGCGAGCGGCCCCACGACATCGAGACCGTCTACATCCCCGAGAGCGACCGGGGCACGCTGTGCGTCTCCAGCCAGGTGGGCTGCACGCTCAACTGCTCGTTCTGCCACACCGGCACCCAGCGACTGGTCCGCAACCTCACCGCCGCCGAGATCGTGGCCCAGGTGATGGTGGCCCGCGACCGCCTCGGCGACTATCCCGGCCGCGACCGCGCGACAGGTCCCGGCCTGCCCACCGAGGGCGACCGGCTGGTCACCAACATCGTTTTCATGGGCATGGGCGAGCCGCTCTATGCCTATGACAGCGTCAAGGAAGCCATCGAGACCCTCTCGGACGGCGATGGCCTCGGCCTTGGCAAGCGGCGCATCACCGTGTCCACCTCGGGCGTGGTGCCGGAGATCGAGCGGCTGGGCGCCGAAGTCGGCCCCATGCTCGCCATCTCGCTCCATGCGGTGCGGGACAAGCTGCGCGACGAACTGGTGCCCATCAACAAGAAGTACCCCATCGCCGAGCTGATGGAGGCGTGCCGCACCTATCCCGCCGCCTCCAACGCCAAGCGCATCACCTTCGAATACGTCATGCTGAAGGGGGTGAACGACAGCCCCGCCGACGCCAGGGCGCTGGTGAAGCTGCTGGAAGGAGTGCCGGCCAAGATCAACCTCATCCCGTTCAATCCCTGGCCGGGCACGCAGTACGAATGCTCCGACTGGGAGACCATCGAGCGCTTCTCGGACATCGTGTTCCGCGCCGGCTATGCGAGCCCGGTGCGCACGCCGCGCGGCCGCGACATCCTCGCCGCCTGCGGGCAATTGAAGAGCGAGAGCGAGAAGCTCTCCGCCCGCGAGCGCCTCGCCCTGCGCGCCATGATGGCGCAGGACGAGTAGGCCGGCCCGTCCGGACCCTGTCGTGCGACGCTGATAGGCTCGCACGCCGGCGGGGCAAACAGGCTGAGGAGGCCACCATGCTGGACCATATGGGCGTTTCCGTGCGCGATGTGGAGCGCTCGCGCGCCTTCTACCTCGCCGCCCTCGCGCCGCTCGGCTACGGCATCGTCATGGAGTCGAACCCGCCCGGCGGGCATCGCTACATCGGCTTCGGCGCCGGCAAGCCGGAATTCTGGATCGGCGACGCCCCCACCGCCACCGGGCATCTGCACGTGGCGTTTTCCGCCACCAGCCGGGCGGCGGTGGATGCCTTTTACGCGGCGGCGCTGGCCGCCGGCGGGCGCGACAATGGCGCGCCGGGGCTGCGGCCCCACTATCACCCGCATTATTACGGCGCCTTCGTCTTCGATCCCGACGGCCTCAACGTGGAAGCCGTCTGCCACCTTGCGGAATGACGGAACCTGAATGGACAATCTCGCCCGCCTGCTGCTGCGCTTCGTCCTGGTCCCCCTCGGCTATTTCGCCGCCGTGGTGGCGGCCGCCGCTGTCATCGTGGTGGGCGAATGGCGGATCGGAACCCTGTTCGACACGACCCAGCCGGGCGAGGCCGCCCTTGGCCTGGTCATCGCCGTCATCTCGTCCGTCGCCTTCCTGATGATGCTGCTCTCCCTCATGTGGCTGGTGGCGGCGGTGGGGATCCTGTTCTCCGAGGCGTTCGCGGTGCGCTCGTGGATCTTCCATGTGGCCAATGGCGTCGTCTCCGCCTGGATCGGCGCCCAGCTGTTCGCGCCGCCGCCGGACGCGAGCGTCGTCGCCGACCCGTTCTACATCGTGGCCGCCGGCCTTGCGGCGGGGCTTGCGTACTGGCTGGTGGCCGGCTCCACCGCCGGTTTCTTCAAGCCGATCCTGCGGTCGCCGGCCGAGCGCGCGGGACGGCTTCCGCCCCCGCCACCCCAGCCCGAACTGCCACCCCCGGCGGCATGAAGCGGCGCACCGGCGGGGCGGCCGGCCAACAATCCTTTGATTCCGCGCCCCGTTCCGGCTAAGGCTCCCCCTCCCAGCCGCGCGAACGCCAAGATGCAAACTCAGACCCCGCTTTCGCTCGCCGACCTGCGCTCCGAGATCGACCGCATCGACGAGGCCATGCACCGCCTCCTCATGGAGCGCAGCGCGATCATCGACCGCCTGGTGCAGGTGAAGCGCACCGCGGGCGCGGAGAGCGGCTCCGCCTTCCGCCCGGCCCGCGAGGCCGACATGATGCGCCGGCTGGTGGAACGCCACGACGGCCTCCTGCCCCTCGACACGGTGGAGAGCATCTGGCGCGTCATCATCGCCACCTTCACCTATGTGCAGGCGCCTTATTCGGTCCATGCCGACCTTGCGGTGGGCGAGCCGGCCATGCGCGACAGCGCGCGCTTCCATTTCGGCTTCACCGTTCCGTTCGTGCCCCACATGGGCGCGCGGGGAGTGATCGATGCGGTGAAGGGCTCCAAGGGTGACCTCGGCCTCATCGCCGCCGTCGCCCCCGGCTCCGGCGACCCGTGGTGGACCGCGCTGGAGGCCGAGGGCGCTCCCAAGATCATCGCCCGCCTGCCGTTCGTGGAGCGGGCGGACCATCCCGCCGGGCTGCCGGTGTTCGTGGTCTCCCACCCCATCGACGATGCCGCCGTGCGCGAGGTCCGCGTCTATTCGCTGCGCGTCACGGGATGGAGCGCGGCGGCGGGCCGTGGCATACCCGCCTTCGCCGAGGTGGTGGTGGCGCCCGATGACGCCCTCGACGGTGCGGCACTCCTCGCCTCCCTGCCCCCCGGCCATGCGGTGGACGAGGTGATCGCAGCCCTCACCGAGGCCGGCGCCGGCGTCCGCGCGGTCGCCGAGGTGGGCAGCCATGCCGCCATCCACAAGGTGGGGGCGGAGACTTAGTGCCGTCGACCCCGGTCTTCGACCGGTGTCGGTTAAGCCCGCTCAGGCGCCGCGCGGGCTTAGTGGGCTCGCTCAGGTGCCGCGCGGGCTTAAGACCTAAGGGCTGAATGCCAAGGGCCGCCGGGCGGCCCGATCCGTCAGGTTCTGGAGTATGTTGAGATGTCCGCCGTGCTGAAAGACCCGATCCCCGCTCCCGGCCGCCCCGAGTCCACGCGACCCGAGCCGCGGCCCGGTGTGCTCGCCATCGAGGCCTATGTGCCCGGCAAGAGCCACGCCCCCGGGGTGGAGAAGGTCTTCAAGCTCTCCTCCAACGAGACCCCGCTCGGCCCGAGCGAGAAGGCGGTGGCTGCCTTCGCCGAGGCCGGCCGCAAGCTGGAGGACTATCCCGACGGCTCCGCCACCGTGCTGCGGCAAGCCATCGCCACGGCCTATGGTCTCGATCCCGCGCGCATCATCTGCGGCGCCGGCTCGGACGAGATCCTGAACCTCGTGGCCCACACCTATGTGGGACCGGGCGACGAGGTGATCTTCAGCGAGCACGGCTTCCTCGTCTACAAGATCGCGACGCTGGCCTCCGGCGGCACCCCGGTGGTGGCCAGGGAACGGGACCTGACCGCCGACGTGGACGCCATCCTCGCGCTGGTGACGCCGCGGACACGGCTCGTCTTCCTTGCGAATCCGAACAATCCCACCGGCACCTACCTTCCGTTCGACGAGGTGCGCCGCCTGCATGCCGGCCTGCCCGCCAATGTGCTGCTGGTGCTGGACGCGGCCTATGCGGAATATGTCCGCCGCAACGATTACGAGACCGGGCTGGAACTGGCGCTCACCGCCGACAACGTGCTGATGAGCCGGACCTTCTCCAAGATCCATGGCCTTGCCGCCCTGCGTATCGGCTGGGCGGTGGGCCCGGCCCATGTGATCGACGCCATGAACCGGGTGCGCGGCCCGTTCAACATGAACACCCCGGCCCTGCTCGCCGGCGCCGCCGCCATCGCGGATGCCGCCCATGTGGAAAAGGCGGTGGCGCACAACGCGCGCTGGCTGCCGTGGCTGACGGAGCAGATCGAGGGGCTCGGCCTCAAGGTCACGCCCTCGGTCGCCAACTTCCTGCTCATCCACTTCCCCGACACCCCCGGCCGCACGGCGAAGGAGGCGGATGCCTTCCTGATGAAGCGGGGCCTGGTGCTGCGGCAGGTGGCATCCTACGGCCTGCCGCACGCCCTGCGCATGACGGTGGGCACGGAGGAGGCCAACCACCTGGTGGTGGCCGCCCTCGCGGACTTCATGTCGGGCAACAGCTCGGCGGGGCAGGAAGCCGGGGGCAAGGACAAGTGATCCGCCCGCTCGTTCCACGCCTCGCCATCATCGGGGCGGGGCTCATCGGCTCGTCGCTGGCCCGCGCGGCACGGGAGAAGCATCTCGCCGGCACCATCGTGGTGGCCGACGCCGACGCCACCGTCTGCGCCCGTGTGCGCGAGCTGGGCTTTGCCAACGAGGTGACCCAGAGCGCCGCCGAGGCCGCAAAGGACGCCGACATCGTCATCGCCTGCGTGCCCGTGGGCGCCTCCGGCGCGGTGGCCGCCGAGGTGGGGCCGCATCTGAAGCCCGGCGCCATCCTCTCGGACGTGGGCTCGGTGAAGGCTTCGGTGTTGGAGGCCATGGCCCCCTTCGTGCCGGCCCATGCCCATCTGGTGCCGGCCCATCCCGTGGCGGGCACGGAGTTTTCCGGCCCCGACGCCGGCTTTGCCACCCTGTTCGAGAACCGCTGGTGCATCGTCACCCCGCCGGAGGGGGCCGATCCCGCCGCGGTGGACCGCGTGGTCGCCCTGTGGCGGGCGGCGGGGGCGAACGTGGAGACCATGAGCGCCCAGCACCATGACCTGGTGCTCGCCATCACCAGCCATGTGCCGCACCTCATCGCCTACAACATCGTGGGCACGGCGGCCGAGCTGGAGGAGACGCTCACCTCCGAGGTGATCAAGTTCTCGGCCGGTGGCTTCCGCGACTTCACCCGCATCGCCTCGTCCGACCCCACCATGTGGCGCGACGTGTTCCTCTCCAACCGCGAGGCGGTCCTGGAGATGCTCGGCCGTTTCACGGAGGATCTCACCGCCCTCCAGCGCGCCATCCGCTATGGCGACGGCGACGCCCTGTTCGAGCATTTCACCCGCACCAGGGCCATCCGCCGCTCCATCATCGAGCAGGGCCAGGAGACGGCCGCTCCCGATTTCGGCCGCCGCGCCGCGGAAAAGCCCAAGCACGAGCAGAGCTGACGAGCAGGCTGACGCAGCAGGGGCCGGACAAGGGGATAACCGCGCCACCGACGTTGCGGCAGCTGCCCCTGTCACGCCACCGGCAAGAAACTGTGCCACTGGGGCGTGCCACGCTTCCGCCGAAGTCCGGGGCAAGGTGAGACCCTGCCCGGATTCGGGGCTGCCTCCGCAGCGGCCGCATCCACGGGCGGGTGAACGAGGACGATTGCCGATGACGCCGCGCACCGTGACGGTCGCCCTGAGCCTTGTGACCGCGCTCCTGTTCGCCGCCCTGGCGCCGCGCCCGGCGCAGGCGCACCCCCATGTGTGGGTCACCATGAAGAGCGAGCTGGTCTACGATGCCAGCGGCCGCCTCACCGGGGTGAAGCAGATCTGGACCTTCGACGATGCCTTCTCTGCCTTCGCCCTGCAGGGCATGGAGAAGCAGAAGGACGGCAGCTATGGCGACGATGTGCTGAAGCCCCTCGCCGAGGTGAACGTCACGTCCCTGAAGGAATACAACTACTTCGTGGTGGGCAAGACGGCGACCACCAAGCTCGCCTTCAAGGACCCCGTCGACTATTTCCTCACCTATGAGAACGAGTTGCTCACCCTGCACTTCACCCTGCCGCTGGAAAAGCCGGTGGCAGCGAAGGGGACCACCTCACTCGAGATCTACGATCCCACCGCCTTCGTCTCCTTCTCCTTCAACGAGAAGGATCCGGTGAAGCTCATTTCCGCCCCGGGCGGCTGCACCCAGGAGGTGATCTCCCCGGAGCCGCCGGCGAGCGGGACGCTGAACGAGGCCTTCTTCTCGAACCTCACCTCGGCCAGCACCTATGGCGCCCAGTTCGCCGACAAGATCACGGTGAAATGCCCGTGAGCCAGATGACCGTGAAAGCGCCGGCCGGGGCCGGGCGGCCCCTGCGCTGGCTCGCCGTGCTGCTGCTGGGGCTGACCGCCGCCCTCGCCTTCGCCCTGCTGGCGGCGCTGGTGCTGTATCCGGACCTCGCCTTCGCGCAGGGCTTCGGCCCGGCCCCCAAGGCGACGCCCTTCGGTCTCGGCGGCGGGCCCCAGCCCACAGGCATCGCCGGCTTCGTCCTCGCCAAGCAGGCGGAATTCTACCGCGCGCTGGTGCAGGCGGTGCGCGCCAGCAAGCAGGACGGCAACGCCACCTTCCTCCTTGCCGGCCTCTCCTTTGCTTATGGGGTGTTCCATGCCGCCGGCCCCGGCCACGGCAAGGCGGTGATCTCTTCCTATCTTCTGGCCGATGGCGGCACGCTCCGGCGCGGCGCGGTGCTGGCGCTGGCCTCGGGCATGGTGCAGGCCATCGTGGCCATCGTCTTCGTGGGCATTCTGGCGCTGGCGCTGAACGCCACCGCCGTGTCCATGGCGCAGGCCATGAACTGGGTGGAGATCGTGGCCTATGGCGGCATCGGCGTGTTCGGCCTCTATCTCGCGATCGTGAAGGGCCGCGCGCTGGTTGCTGCGGCGCGGGGCGAGAGCGCCCATGTCCACGGCGCCGATTGCGACTGCGGCGATATCCACGCCCCCGATCCCGCCCTGCTGGAGGGCAAGGGTGGCTGGAAGCGGGCGGCGGTGGCTGTGGTCTCCGCCGGCGCACGGCCGTGCTCGGGGGCCATCCTCGTACTCACCTTCGCCCTCGCGCAGGGCGTATTCATGAGCGGCGTCGCCTCCGCCTTCGCCATGGGCCTCGGCACCGCGCTGATGGTGACGGCCATCGCCGCCATCGCGGTCTATGGCAAGCGCCTCGCAGTGCGGCTCGCGGGCCGCGACGACCGGCGGGCAGTGCTGCTGCGCCTCGGCGTGGAACTGGGGGCCGCCATCCTGGTGATGGCCTTCGGCTTCGCCCTGCTCACCGGCTATCTCCAGAGCGAGCGGCTGCTGCCGGGCTGAAGGCCCCATTCCAGCCTGAGACTCATGCTGCACTGCCGCTGCGCAGATGCCGCAATGCGCCAAAATGCGTCACGCCCAGCTTTTGAGCAATTTCGTTGCGCTTTGACTTAGAACAACGAAATTGCCGGGTGCGACACTCCGTGCCAGCCTAAGGTCGAACGGCTGCGACGGTTTGACCCCGTCCGCGCCGCGCCCGCCTGGAGGCGCCCATGGCCCTGACGCCCGTCTCGCTCGACGACAAATACGACCTCACCCAGGACCGCGTCTTCGTCTCGGGGACGCAGGCGCTGGTGCGCCTCGCCCTGATGCAGAAGGAGCGCGACCGCCGCGCCGGCCTCAATACCGCCGGCTATGTCACCGGCTATCGCGGCTCGCCGCTCGGCGGGCTCGACCAGCAGTTCCTGCGCGCCGAGAAGATCCTCAAGGCCAACGACATCAAGTTCCAGTCCGGCCTCAACGAGGATCTGGCCGCCACCGCCCTGTGGGGCTCTCAGCAGGCCGAGCTACGGGGCGAGGGCAGGTTCGATGGCGTGTTCGGCCTCTGGTACGGCAAGGGACCGGGAGTCGACCGCTCCGGCGACGTGTTCCGCCATGCCAACAATGCGGGCACCTCCCGTCATGGCGGCGTGCTGGCCCTCATGGGCGACGACCACACCTGCGAATCATCCACCACCGCCCACCAGAGCGAATTCCATTTCGTCGACGTGATGATCCCGGTGCTGAACCCGGCGGGCGTGCAGGAGATCATCGACTACGGCCTCTACGGCTGGGCCCTGTCGCGCTTCTCCGGCGCCTGGGTGGGCCTGAAGGCGGTGAAGGACACCATTGAATCCACCGGCATCGTGGACGGACGGCTGGAGCGGGTGCGCATCGAGCCGGCGCTGGGCTTCGCCATGCCCCCCGGCGGGCTCAACATCCGCCTTGGCGACACCCCGCTGGCGCAGGAGGAGCGGCTCCAGGAATTCAAGCGCGACGCGGTGCTGCACTTCCTGCGCGCCAATCGGCTTAATCGGTTCATCACCTCGGGCGGGTCGCGGCCGCGCATCGGCATCGCCACCGTAGGCAAGTCCTACCTGGATGTGCGCCTCGCCCTGGACGAACTGGGCATCGACGAGGTCCGCGCCAACGATCTCGGCCTGCGCATCTGGAAGGTGGCCTGCCCCTGGCCACTGGAGACGGAGGGACTGAAGGAGTTCGCCCGCGGCCTCGACCTCATCATGGTGGTGGAGGAAAAGCGCTCACTCATCGAGGTGCAGGTGCGCGAGGAGCTGTACGGCACCGCCAACCAGCCGGTCTGCATCGGCAAGAAAGATGAAGAGGGCCGCTGGCTGTTCCCGGTGAAGGGATCGCTGGACCCCAACGACATCGCCATCCAGCTCGGCCGCCGGCTGCTCGCCTATGGCAACATCCCGGACATCGCGGAGCGCGTCGCCGAGCTGGAGGAGGCCCAGCGGGTGCTGGCCGCCACCTCGGACGTGGCCACCCGCATCCCCTATTTCTGCTCGGGCTGCCCGCACAATTCCTCCACCAAGGTGCCGGAAGGCATGCGCGCCTATGCCGGCATCGGCTGCCACTACATGGTGCAGTGGATGGACCGGGAGACCACCGGCTTCACCCAGATGGGTGGCGAGGGCGCCAACTGGATCGGCGAATCCTCCTTCTCCAAGCGCCCCCACGTGTTCCAGAATCTCGGAGACGGCACCTACAACCATTCGGGTTATCTCGCCCTGCGCGCCGCCTGCGCCGCCAAGGTGAACGTCACCTACAAGATCCTGTTCAACGACGCGGTGGCGATGACCGGCGGCCAGAAGCACGACGGCGACCTCACCGTGCCGGTCATCGCCCGGCAGGTGGCGGCGGAGGGCGTCGAGCGGGTCGTGGTGGTCACCGACGAGCCGGACAAATACGCCCCCAACACCCACTGGCCCACCGGCCTCACCATTCACCACCGGGACGAGCTGGAGAGCGTGCAGCGGGAGCTGGCGGAAATCCCCGGCGTCACTGTGCTGATCTACGACCAGACCTGCGCCTCCGAGAAGCGCCGCCGCAGGAAGCGCGGCCAGTATCCGGACCCGGACAAGCGGGTGCTCATCAATGAACGGGTCTGCGAGGGCTGCGGCGATTGCGGCGTGAAGTCCAACTGCGTCTCGGTGCAGCCGCTGGAGACCGAATGGGGCCGCAAGCGGGAGATCGACCAGTCGTCCTGCAACAAGGACTTCTCCTGTGTGAACGGCTTCTGCCCGTCCTTCGTCACCGTGAAGGGCGCCAAGCCCAAGAAGGTGGCGGGCGCCGCAGGCGCGGAGGGCGACTGGCCGGCGCTGCCGGAACCGGCCCATCCTGAGATCCATGGCACCTACGGCATCATCGCCACCGGCGTCGGCGGCACCGGCGTGGTCACCATCGGCGCCATCCTCGGCATGGCGGCGCATCTGGAAGGCAAGGCCTGCGGAATGATCGACATGGCCGGCCTCGCCCAGAAGGGTGGCGCGGTCTACAGCCACATCCGCCTTGCCAACGACCCGGCCGACATCACCGCCATCCGCGTGCCGGCGCGCGGGGCGGACGTGGTGCTGGGCGGCGACCTGGTGGTGGCGGGCACCAAGAAGGTGCTGGCGGCGGTGAAGCCCGGCAAGACCATCGTGGTGGTGAACACCCATGAGGTGCTGCCCGGCGATTTCACCCGGAACGCCGATTATTCGCTCCCCACCGAGCGCATCAAGCGCACCATCCGCGATCTCGCCGGCAGCGAGATGACCCATTTCATCGAAGCCAGCCGCCTGGCCCAGGCCCTGTTCGGCAACGCCTTGGCGCAGAACATCTTCATGGTGGGCTATGCCTACCAGTTCGGCGCCCTGCCCCTGTCGGCGGAGGCCATTGAGCGGGCCATCGAGCTGAACGGCGAGGCGGTGGCCATGAACAAGACCGCCTTCCTGTGGGGCCGCCGCGCCGCCCATGATCCGGCGGCGGTGGAAAAGGTGGCGACCCCGAAGGGCGAGATCGCCAGCGACGCCCGCCGCCTCTCGGCAAGCCTCGACGAGGTGATCGCCCGCCGCGTCGCCGAGCTGACCGCCTATCAGGACGCCGCCTACGGGCAGCGCTATGCCCGGCTGGTGGAGAAGGTGCGGGCCGCCGAGGCGCAGAAAGCCCCGGGGCGGGGCGGGCTGGCCGAGGCGGTGGCAAAAAGCCTGTTCAAGCTCATGGCCTACAAGGACGAATACGAGGTCTCCCGGCTCTATGCGGACGGCGCCTTCCGCGCCCAGGCGGCGGCCGCATTCGACGGGGACCTCACCTTCGAATTCCACCTCGCGCCGCCGCTGCTGGCCCGGCACGACCCCATCACCGGCGAGCCGCGCAAGATGACGCTGGGCCCCTGGATGATGCGGGCGTTCGGCCTGCTGGCGAAGCTGAAGGGGCTGCGCGGCACGGTGTTCGACCCGTTCGGCTACACCGCCGAGCGGCGCACCGAGCGTGCGCTCATCGGCGCCTATGAGAAGACGGTGGAAGAACTGATCGCCGGCCTCGATGGCGCGAGCCATGCCGTTGCGGTGGCCGTCGCGGCGCTGCCGGAGAAGATCCGCGGCTTCGGCCATGTGAAGGCGCGGCATCTGGCGGCAGTGCAGGCGGAGGAAGCCGAGCTTCTCGCCCGCTTCCGCGCCCCGCCGCAGGCACCCGCCGTGGCGGCGGAATAGGCAAGGCGCTTCAGGGGCCGGACGCCGCCGGCCCCTGAAGCATCAGGGCTCAGTTGCCCGCAAGCATCGCGTTCAGCTCGGCGCGGAACTCGCCCTCGATGTCCGGGCGGGACAGGGCATAGGCAACGTTGGCCATAAGGAAGCCGATCTTCGAGCCGCAATCATAGATGCTGCCGTCGAAGCGCACCGCGAAGAACGGGTCGGTCTCCTTCAGCTTCAGCATGGAATCGGTGAGCTGGATCTCGTTGCCGGCGCCGCGCTCCTGCTTGGCAAGCAGGTCGAAAATGGCCGGCTGGAGGATATAGCGGCCGGAAATGGCAAGGTTGCTCGGCGCGGTGCCGGCCTTGGGCTTCTCCACCATCTGGGTGATGGCCTTGGCGCCCTTGGCCTTCTCCTCGCCCACGCCGACGATGCCGTACTGGTGGGTCTGGTCGTCCGGAACCTCGTAGACCGCGACCAGGTTGCCGCCGGTCTCGTTATAGGCTTCCACCATGGAGGCAAGGCAGCCCTGGCCGTTGCCATTACCTGCCTTGGGCATGTGCAGCATGTCGGGCAGCAGCAGCGCGAAGGGCTCATCGCCGATGATCTCGCGCGCGCACCACACCGCATGGCCGAGGCCCAGCGGCAGCTGCTGGCGGGTGAAGGAGGTGGTGCCGGGCTTCGGCGTGTCGCGGTCGAGCTGCGCCAGTTCCTTGGTCTTGCCGCGCTCCTCGAGGGTGCGCTCCAGCTCGAACTGCCGGTCGAAATGATCCTCGATCACCGCCTTGTTGCGGCCGGTGACGAACACGATGTGCTCGATGCCGGCGGCACGCGCCTCGTCCACCACGTGCTGGACCACCGGGCGGTCCACGACGGTGAGCATTTCCTTCGGCACCGCCTTGGTGGCCGGTAGGAAGCGGGTGCCGAGACCCGCGACAGGAAGGATCGCCTTACGAATGGGTTGACGCATCAATTCTGCCCCTTCTTTGCCAGGCCGTCGGGTATTGCAGAGCCGGTTCCGATCAGGTGGGCCCCACCGACCGGATCGGAGCCGCCTCTCCCCCAGAATAGAGAACGCGGGTGAGCCGGCTTGCGATGCATGCCGGACAGCGTTTGCTCTAGCACACCGTCACAGGCTGCGCTGCATTGCAACTCGACCACGCTGCGCTGCATCAAATATATTCGGCCATGGTAACCCGGCCGCAACAATGGCGCAGCAGCGCCGGCCCCGGTCGCGGCGTACCGCCCGGCGGCGTCCACGGGAAACTTGCCATCCATTAACCGCGACGCAACCATATTGCCGCCCAGTAGAGGCCTATCGGTGAGGCGAGGCGGCGGCAGAAGGACGCGCGCCGGGGAGGACAGCTTGGCAATGGCTCAAACGACCTGCATGCGTGCCCTGAAGGGCACCTTCGTCGCCGGGCTCGCGCTCGCGGCGGCGGGGCTGATCACGCCGGCACGGGCGCAGGCCCAGACCACGGGCTCCATCTTCGGCTTCCCGCCGCTGGGCCAGCCCCAGGCGGCACCGGCGAACGGCGGCCACCCGCTGATGACGCCCCAGGCGCTGGCGGAGGCCCAGGCCAACTTCCCCGCCTGCATCGCCAATCTGTGGCCGCTGGCCCAGTCCAAGGGCGTGTCGCGGCGCACCTTCGAGCGCTACACGGCCAACCTCGAACCCCAGATGAAAATCATGGAGTTCATGGACAGCCAGCCGGAATTCTCCAAGCCCATCGGCGCCTATGTGAACATGCTCGTCACCGAGACGCGCGTGAAGAAGGGCCGGGAAATCCTGGAGCGCTACAAGCCCATCTTCGACAGGATGGAAAAGGCCTATGGCGTGGACCGCTATGCGGTGACGGCCATCTGGGGCATCGAATCCACCTATGGCGACCCCGACGGCATCGGCCGGCGCAACGTGCTGGAATCCACCGCGACGCTCGCCTGCATCGGCCGGCGGCAGGACTATTTCCGCGACGAGTTCATCGCCACCCTCCAGATCCTGGAGAAGGGCGACGTGCCCTATGACCACATGAAGGGCTCGTGGGCCGGCGCGTTCGGCCCCACCCAGTTCATGCCCACCTCGTTCCAGCGCTTCGCCGTGGACTTCGACGGCGACGGCAAGCGCAACGTGGTGGATTCCATCCCGGACATCATCGCCTCCACCGCCAACAACCTGAAGCTGGACGGCTGGGAGTTCGGCAAGGCCTGGGGCTATGAGGTGGTGCTCCCGCAGGGCTTCGACTACCGCAACGCCAACCGCACCATCAAGCGCACGCTGGGCGAGTGGAACAGCATGGGCCTGCGCCGGCCCAGCGGCGTCGCCTTCCCCCGCGCCTCCGACACCGCCTACCTGCTGCTGCCCGCCGGGGCCAATGGCCCGGCGTTCCTGATGATGAAGAATTTCGACGCCATCCTGAAGTACAACCCCGCCGACGCCTACGCCCTCGCCATCGGGCACCTGGCGGACCGGCTGCGGGGCGGCGGCACCTTCGTCCAGTCCTGGCCGAAGGAAGAGCGCGGCCTCTCCAAGGCCGAGCGGCAGGAGATCCAGTCCCGCCTCGCGCAGATGGGCTACGACATCGGCAACGTGGACGGCATCCTCGGCCAGAAGACCCGCGTCGCCATCCAGGACTACCAGGTGCGCTCGGGCGCTCTGCCCGACGGCTATCCCGACCTGCAACTGCTCCAGCAGATGCGGCGCTGACCGGCTTCCGCTCCCCTAAAGAAGAACCCGCCGGCGCAACCCGGCGGGTTTTTCTTTGGGTCACGTGCAGACCGCCCTCACTCCAGCCCGATGCGGTAGTTCTGGGGGAACGGGGTGCCGGCCATGTCCACCGGCGCCAGCGGCCGGGCGGCGGGGCGCTTCAGCACCCGTTTGACGATCTCCGGGATCATGACGCCGCCCACATAGCGGCCGAGGCACTCGTGGTGGCCGTAGCCGAAGTGCAGGTAGGTGTGGAACGGCCTGTCGGGCCGGAACGCCTCCGGGTCCGGCACGAAATCCGGATCGAACATGGCGGACAGGCTCAGCGGCAGCACCACCGTGCCGGTGCCGATCACCTTCTCCCGGTCGGTGCCCTGGCCGATGGTGATGGTGGAGGCCGCCTCGCGGAACATGAAGGCGACGATGGGCGAGAAGCGAAGCGCCTCCCACACATAGCCATCGAAGGCCGCGTCATCCCCCGCCTCCGCCGCCGCCCGCGCGCCGGCCAGCGCCTCGGGCCGGGCGAACAGCTCAGCGAGGGCGTTGATGACCGCTTCCGCCGTGGTCTCGATGGCGCCGATGAGCAGGCCGCCGACATTGATCACCACCCGGTCCATGCCGAAATGGTCGGCCGCCGGCAGGTTCAGGCTCAGGATGCGGGTCAGGCTGTCGTCGGGGGCGGTGCCGGCCTTGATCTCGGCGATGCGCGCCGGGATCAGCTGGGCGAACAGATTGCGCAGCTTCACCCGCGAGTCCTCCGCCGCCTGGTGGATGGCGTCGGCGTCGGGGCGGTCGTCGTAGGGCAGATTGTTGAACTGGTCCATCTGGTTGGCATAGGACCAGTCGAGCAGGTCCTGGTCCGGCCCGTGGATGCCGAAGCAGCGCTGCACGATGCGCATGGGCACGTGGCGGGCGAGCTGCTGCACCGCCTCGATCTCACAGCCGGCCGCATCCAGCGCCGCGTCGGCCACCTCGGCCGCGACGGCGCGGATCTTGGGCAGGTCGTCCCAGGCGAGGATGGCGCGCATCACCGACTTGTCGCGGTAATTCACGATGGTCTCGTCCATGGCCAGCATGAAGTCGCCCATCTTGGGCTTGTAGAGATCCACCGTGAACACCTTGGGGAGCGAGAGCACCTCGATCACGTCGGCGCGCTTGGCGATGAGCGTCACCTCGCTGGTCTCATAGATAGGGGCGTAGGCGCGCAGCTCGGCGAAGAAGGCGCGCGCCTCATTGGCGATGAAGTCGCGGGCGAGTGGCCAGCGCTCGGCCGGCCGCAGCGCCGCGAGGCGGTCGAGCAGGGGCGTCGGCGAGGCCGTCCCGTTGCAGCCCGTGGCGGGCCCCTCAGTGGCGGCGGACATCCGGCCCCTCCAGGATCTTGAGATATTCGATGATGGCGTAGCGATCGTCCGGCGAGAGCTTCGCCACCGAGGGGTCGGGGAAGGCGTGGCCCCGGTTGGAATTGCCGGCGAGGGTGGTGTCGAACAGGAACAGCCCCTCGCGTTCCTTCTCGGGCAGAGAATCGGGCGAGGAGACGAAGCCGAGCTTTTCCGTGTCGAGCTGCCGCGAGCCCACGTAGAAGCGGGCGGGCCGCTCGTCCTCGGGCGAGAGCAGGTCGTAGACGGTGGGCACCGAGCCGTTGTGCAGGAATGGCCCCGTCGCCCATACCCCGGCCAGCGGGCCGGCCTTGTAGCTCGGGGGCGCCAGCCAGCCGGACTGGGGCGTGGTGCTGCCGGGGGCGAAGCGCCAGCCGTACCATTGCTTGCGCGCATCGCCGGTGATGCCCTGGGCGCGCAGGCTGTTCTCGGTGATGACGGTCACCGCCGCCAGCAGCACGGCGCCGGCCGGCACCTGCCCGTCGGACAGGTGCGGCGCGTTGGCCACGAGCGGGCCGAGCACGCCGGGCTTGGCGAAGCGACCGGTGAAATTGTTGAGCATCTTGGGATCGGTCTTCACCTTGGCGATGTCCACCATGGAGACCGCCAGCCACTGCCGCCCGCCCTCGTTCTCGGAAGCGGGGGTGAGGCGATACTCGGGGCCGCCGTGGCAGCCGGCGCAATGGGCCTTGAACAGCTCGGCGCCGCGCTTCGCCTTGGCCGCGTCCGCCTTGCCCAGCTCCTTTTCCGGCCACGGCGGCGGCTTCAGGTCCGCCACCCAGGCTTCCAGCGCCACCAGATTGTCGGGCAGCGCGGTGGAGGCGAAGGCGCCGGGATTGCCGTTGGCGAAGCTGGTGTGGCCGAACACGCCCAGCACTTCGCCCAGATTGCGCCCGAGCGGATTGCCGGCCACCCCATTCCACTGCACGTAGCGCTGGGCCGGGGTGGTCCACAGGAAGGGATAGCTCACCGGCGCGTCCGGCATGCGGAAGTTGGCGGGCTCGCCCAAAGCGTCGGCGGCGACCGCGTTGAGGATATGGCCGAACGCGTCGAGCCGGCCGCGGCCGTAGGGCACCGGGGTCCAGGAGGCGGCCTCCAGCCGGCGGATCTCGGCGGCGGTGGCCTCCAGCGCCGGGCGGATCTGCTTGGGATCGGCGGCCACGAGGCGCGCGGCGAAGCGCTGGTATTTGGCGGGATCGGCCAAGGTGTTGTCGAGGGCGCGGCTCAGCCGCTTCATGAACAGCTGGTAGTCGGCCAGGGCGGCGCCGCCGTCGATGCGGATGCGCACGCCGTTGGCCTCGATATCGGAGGTATGGCAGGCGGCGCAGGTCATGCCCACGCTGGGGCCCATGGTGCTGTTGCCGGGCCGTGGGTCCTTTACGAAGCCGATGGGCAGGCCGTCCGGATTAAGCTGCGAGGGCCCGTCCGCCGGCAGGAAGCCCATCTCGGCGATGTGCGCCGGGTCCAGGAAGGGCTTGTCGGAGAGCGGCTGCTCCAGCGCCCGCAGGAATGCATAGGGCAACAACTGCGAGCCCTGCGAGGTATAGTAGAACTGCTCGCGCAGGCTGTCCGACCAGCCCTGGTCGAGCACCTTTGGCGGCCCGGCCTGCTCCACCGCCTGCCGCCGCGACATGATCGCGTCGGTGGCCGCCGCAAGGCCCAGAAAGCCCGCGACGCCCGCGAGCACGAAGAGACCCTTTCGCCCCAGCATTTTCTCCCCCAAAGCCTGGTACGGGTGGCAACGCGCCCGCACATGCGCCGGCCCGAAGCAGGTGCTTCACCCCCGTGAAGCTTCGGCCCGGCCGGCGCAGGATGTCCGCAATCGAGACCGGCGTCAGCAGCCGATCTCCAAAACCTCGCGCGCCCTTATGTCAGGCGCGCGACAGCTCACACCTGCCCCGGCTCACACCAGCGACAGGTCGAGGCTCTCGCGCAGGCGGGCCACCAGCTCGCCCTGGCGGTTGGTGTCGGTCTTCTCGTAGAGCGCCTTCAGCTGGCTGCGGACCGTGGACATGGCCACGCTGCGCTGCTGGGCGAAGTCGGCGAGCGAGGCGCCCACCGCCAGCGCCGCGCCGAGCGCGGCCTCCGACGGGGTGAGGCGGAAGGTGGTCTGCAGCCGGCGCGCCACATCGGTGCCGCTACGGCCCGGCGCCCGCACCACCACCGCGATCTGCGAGCGGGTGGCGAGCTTCACGCTCCCGTCGCCCGCCGGCAGCGGGTGCAGCGACACCCGGTAGGGGCCGCTGTCGGAATTGGGGCGCGGCACCTCCATGTGCTCGGCATGGGTGAGGCTGGCCTCGCCCCGGGCCGCGGCCAGCGCCAGCGCCACCGCCGCCGCCACCTGCCGCGAGGCGCGGTCGTCGCGGAAGGCGAGCTTGCCGCCGCGCAGGGCGATGTCGCCCTCCTTCACCATGGCGTCGCCCGCCACGTTGACGTGGGCGACGCGCATGTCGGCATCCACCAGGAAGATGCCGGCATCGACGATATCGAGGGCGGCGGCGATGTCGCCCACCTTGGCCTTCGCCTCGTCGAGCAAGGCATAGAGCTCAAAGGCCCGGCGCAGATGCGGCACCACCAGGCCCAGCTTCTGCTTCTCGGGGGCGCCGAACGCCCCCTGCCCCCGCCCGCGCATGGCGCACACGGTGGCCATCACGTCCGCCTCCTGCGCGAAGTAGGAGACGAGCGAATGCTCGAGATCCATGGGCTCCACCACCTCGCGGAACATGGCGGAGGCGCGGAACTGGTCCGGGTCCACCCCGTCCTCGCCGCAGATGATGCGGCCGGGATTGGAGAGGATGTACGACAGGCGGGGGTCTTCCGTCGCGTGGCGGTAGAGGAAGGTCTTGTAGTCCTGCGGGTCGTGGCCCCACACGCGCCAGGTGGGCTTGCGCTGCTGCTTGAGGCTGAACACCGCCAGCTGGCCGACGCGGCCATCCACGAAGCGTGTCACGCCCTCCAGAAGGATGCCCCACTGCTGGGGGTCGCCGCTGAGTTCGTACACGTCGCCGATGAGGCGGGAATATTGATCGAGATCGCCCATGTCC
Source organism: Xanthobacter autotrophicus Py2 (assembly GCA_000017645.1). Classification (NCBI taxonomy): domain Bacteria; kingdom Pseudomonadati; phylum Pseudomonadota; class Alphaproteobacteria; order Hyphomicrobiales; family Xanthobacteraceae; genus Xanthobacter; species Xanthobacter versatilis. Next base: position 409,096 of record CP000781.1, on the reverse strand, counting down.
GTCCCATTTCCGCGCATCGCCGCGGCCGGCCGGGCCGGTGGGACGACACGCTCAGATCCGATGGACCGCCGTGGCTCATCCCCGCGAGAGCCGTGGCGCGCTGGCACCCTCGATCCTGCCGACCGGCAGGGAAGAGGGCGAACGGTGGCATCCAAGACGCCACCCGATGCCGCAGTCGCCGGAGCGGTCACGCTCCTTGATCGCAGCATTGCACAACCGTCTCAGGCTGCAAGACGGCCGATGGGTGGGTCATCCCCCATTCGCGGGATGCTGCCCCTTGCGGCTTCATGCTGCCCTAAGCGGGAAGGGCAAGGGCAACAAGAACAGCGTGAAGAACCGAATGACATTTGGAAGGTCCATGGAAATGTGTGCGGGGGGACAGGATCCGCGCCCGGCGCGCCACGAGGCGATCGGCGAGCGCGTGCGCGCCCTGGCGCTGGAATCGGGCGCCCGCCCCGCTGATCACGGCTTCGGCTTCATGTTTCCCGCCCTGTGCGGGCCGGCCCATCGCCTGACGCCGGAGCCGCGCACCCTGAAGGACCTGGCGCGCCTCGCCGCGGCCATGGCCGAGCCGCAGGATAAGCTCCAGGACACGGTTCAGGACACGCTTCAGGACAGCCCGCCGCCGCCGCGCGTCCGGTCGGCCGGCGATGGCGACCTGCCCGCCGCCTATACCTATCTGGTCGAGTTCCTGCGCAACGATCTGGTCTGGGAGCGGCGGACGCCGGACGCGCCGGGCCTCGGCCCGGACGCCTTCGCGCCGCTGCCTTCCCTCGCCGGCCTGCTCAACCGGCGCTCGGGCGGGCTCGACCTCGACAGCATCTATGATGCCCCGCGTGACCCGCAGGCGGTGCGGCGCATGCTGGTCGGCACCGTATCGCCCAAGCCGAACGGCTGCCCCCATAGCCGCCCGCCGCGCACCGGCACGGCCAACGACCTGCCCCGCCATCCGCGCAGTTCCGAGCCCGGCCGCGACCGCGCCCCACGCATGAGCGATGCCCGCAACGACGAGCACCTCATCCTGGGCCAGCTGCACGTGGCCTTTCTCAAGGCCCACAACGCCCTCATCGGCTCCGGCCTGTCATTCGAGGCGGCGCGGCGCGCGCTGCGTCGCCGCTTCCAGTGGATGGTGCTGTTCGACCTGCTGCCCAAGCTCTGCGCACCGGACGTTCTCGAAAACGTGATGGCCCAGGGCCCGCGCCTGTGGCGGGTGGAGCGCCCCGCCGGCCTGTTCATGCCGGTGGAATTGTCCGCCGCAGCTCTGGTGCTGGCCCCCTCCATGCGGCGCGCGAGCTACGACTACAACCTCAATTTCCGCAACGTGGAGCACAGCGCGCTCGTGACGCGCAACGTGCTGGGCGGTGGCCGGGACCGGCCTGAGACCCTGCCCGAACACCATGTGATCTCCTGGGAGGGCTTCCTGCCGTTCGCCGCCGAGGCGCCGCAGCGGGCGCGGCGGCTCGACACTGTCATCTCCGGCGCGCCGGAGAGTGCGCAGGCCGTCGCCACCCACCACCTGCTGCGCGGCTTCCGTCTCGGCCTGCCGACCGGCCAGGCGCTGGCGCGGCACCTGGGCCTCAAGCCGCTGAAGGACGACACCCTGCTCGCGGCCCTGCCGGACCACCAGCGCGTCGCGGCCCTGCCGTTCTGCGAGGCGACGCCCTTGTGGTTCTACATCCTGGCGGAGGCCGGCAACCCCGAAGGACCGGCCGGCCGGCATCTCGGCCCGGTGGGCAGCCGGATCGTGGCCGAGGCCCTGTGGACCCTCGCTCTCCATTCGGACGCGTCGATCCTCTCACAAGGCAGCCTGCCGGACTTCACGCGCTTCTCCCTGAGCGATCTGATCCTGCTCGCCGCGGAAGAAGACGGCCGCTAGGCACGTAGCGTCGGATCGCGCGTCTCTGTCTCATGTCCGGAGCCGGATCCCATCGGATCCGGCTTTTTCTTGCGCGCCAGAACCAGCCTTTCAGCCAGCAGCATGAAGCCAGCAGCAGCCGGCCTACTCCAAGTTGCAATGCATCATAAGGGCGGCGCGCAGAAGGCGTCCCGGCCCTAACGGAGTGTGGCGGAAATTCTGAAAAAACGCAAGCAAAACTCGGTAGTATGGTGCCTCAACCTACTTAACCTATGGGCGTCTACTTGGATTTTCGGGAAACGCAAAAGAAAAAACGTGACAGCCCCGCGCGGATTTGAATAGGTTGCGTTGCGGCAATTCTGCGGAAGAGGGCGCTTCCCATGGATAGCTTAGATCTTCTCGATGGTCAGGCGCGGGTGGTCGGAAACGGCCTTGGTCAAGAACCCGAAGCTGTTGCGGTCATCGGAATCGGCTGTCGTTTCCCAGGTGGCATCACGAGCGCGGAAGGTTACTGGTCCTTCCTGCTGGGCAAACGATGCGGTATTCGCGAAATACCGGCGGATCGCTGGAACGTCCGCAACTATTATGATCCCGACCCCGAGAGCGCCGGGCGCTCCTATTCCAAGTGGGGCGGCTTCCTCTCCGGCGATGTCTTCAACTTCGATCCCGCCTTCTTCGACATGGCCCCGCGCGAGGTCATGTCCATGGATCCTCAGCAGCGCCTGCTGCTGCAGGTGGCCTATGAATCCATCGAGGATTCGGGCGTGCCGCTGCGCACCCTGCAGCGCCAGCGCGCCGGTGTCTTCGTCGGCATCTCCACCTCGGACTTCAGCTACAGCCAGCGCTACCGGCGCGTCGCCACCGACATCTTTGCCGGCACAGGTTCGGCCTATTCCATCGCGGCCAACCGCATCTCCCACCGGCTCGACCTGAAGGGGCCGAGCATCGCGCTCGACACCGCCTGTTCCTCGGCGCTGGTGGCGGTGGACCAGGCCATGCGCCACCTCGCCATGGGCACCTGCGACGTGGCGCTCGCCGGCGGCGTCAACCTGATGCTGGACCCCGGCCCGTTCGTGGCCTTCGCCAGCGCCAACATGCTGTCGGCCACCGGCAGGATCTACACGTTCGACGCCCGCGCCGACGGCTTCGTCCGTGGCGAGGGCTGCGGCATCGTGGTGCTGAAGCCGCTGGCCCGCGCCGTCGCCGACGGCGACCGCATCTATGCGGTGATCCGCGGCTCGGCGGTGAACCAGGACGGCCGCACCCCCACCCTCACCGCCCCCAGCGACGTGGCCCAGACCGCAATGCTGGAAAGCCTGGTGGGCCATGCCAACATCGACCCGGAGGACGTGGGCTACGTGGAGGCCCACGGCACCGGCACCCCGGTGGGCGACCCCATCGAGGCGAGCGCCATCGGTCGCGTGTTCGGCGCCGGCCGGGTGGATCGTCCGGTGCTGGTGGGCTCGTTCAAGCCCAATCTCGGCCATCTGGAATCCGCCTCCGGCGTCGCCGGGCTGATCAAGATCGTGCTGTCCACCCATCACGGCATCGTGCCGCCCAACCTCAATTTCGAGACCCCCAACCCGACCATCCCGTTCGACGCGCTGGGCCTGTCGGTCCCGGTGGAGCCCACCCCCTATTCGAGCGAGCACGACGTGCGGCTCGCGGTGGTGAATTCCTTCGGCTTCGGTGGCACCAATGCCTCGGTGGCGGTGGAAAGCTTCCACGGCGGCAAGCGGCCCCGCACCGATCTTCGTGCCGACCTGCGCGCCCGGCCGGCGCCCGCCGAAGGCCCGGTGTTCATTCCGCTCTCGGCCAACGGCAAGGCCGCCCTTGGCCTGTGGGCGGAAGAACTCGCCGACGCGGTGGATGAAGGCGGCGCCCTCGCCGACGTTCCCTACGAGACCCTGGCGAACGCCCTCAAGACCAGCCGCGACCACCTGACCGAGCGGGCGGCGATCCTCGCCGATCCGCAGGCGCAGGATCTGCCGCTGAAGCTGCGCACCCTCGCGCTGGGCGCCGACGCGCCGGCCAACGAGGCCATCGCGCCCTATATCATCACCGGCCGCGCCAAGCCCCGGCGGCTCGCCTTCACCTTCTCGGGCCAGGGCGGCCAGTGGTGGGCCATGGCCCGCAAGCTGCTCACCGAGGACAAGACCTACCGCGCCTTCGTCGAGACCTTCGACGAGGTGCTGAAGCCTTATACCGGCTGGTCCGTGATCGAGGAGATCACCCGCGACGAGGCCACCACCCGCATCAACGACGCGGACGTGACCCAAGCCGCCATCTTCTCCAACCAGGTGGGCCTCTACCGCATGTGGCGGGAGCGCGGGCTCACGCCGGAACTGCTGGTGGGCCACAGCTTCGGCGAGGTGGCAGCAACCCACATCGCCGGCTGCATCGATCTCGATACCTGCGCCAAGATCATCTATCACCGCGGCCTCATCCCCCACGGCAGCACCCGGCGCGGCGCCATGGCGACGCTGGGCGTCACCTACGACCAGCTCGCCCCGCTGCTGCCCAACGACGGGAGCGTGGTGGTCGCCGCCTTCAACGGCCCCACCGCCCAGACCATCTCCGGCATGGAAGCGCCCGTGGTGGCGCTGCTGGAGGAGGTGAAGCGGCTTTATCCGGATGTCACCGCCCGCCGCCTCACCATGGATTTCGGCTGGCACTCGCCCCACCTCGACGATTGCGAGGCGAAGTTCCGCGAAGGCCTCGGCGAGATTTCCTGGAAGCCGCCGTCCTTCCCCATCGTCTCCACCGTCACCGGCATGCTGGAGACCTGCTTCGACAGCGAATACTGGTGGCAGAACCTGCGCCAGGCCGTGAGCTACAAGAAGGCCATCGACTTCTGCCTGGACCTGGGCATCGACGCGTTCCTGGAACTGGGTCCGCACCGCACCGTCACGCCGCTGATCCACGGCATCGCCCAGGAGCGCAACGCCTCCGTGGTGGCCGTGTCCTCGCTGGAGCGGCAGGGCGACGACCGCCTCGTGATGGCCCGCTCGCTGGCCAGCCTCTATGTGAACGGCGTGTCCTTCGACTGGAGCGAGAGCGACACCGGTGCGGAAGAGCACCTGCCCCTGCCGCGTCGGCCCTGGGTCAACGAGCGGCTGGTGCAACTGCCGCTGGAAGCGCGCCAATTCCTGTTCGACGGCGACCGCCACCCGCTGCTCGGCTGGCGCGAGATCGGGCCGGACCCGGCCTGGACCAACGAGATCACCCTCAAGAGCGCCAAATATCTCGCCGACCACCGCCCCGGCGGGGACTGCCTGTTCCCCACCGTCGGCTATGTGGAGATGATGGCGGGCGCCCTGCGCGCGCTGTTCGGCGAGGCCCCGGTGGAGCTGCGCGACTTCCGCATCTACGAGGCCCTGTCCATCGGCGGCGACGACGTGGTGCTGCTACGCACCACTTATGATCCCACCACCAGCCGGCTGCGCATCTCTTCCATGAAGCGCGACACCGAGGAGGACTGGCGGCTGCGCGTGGAGGCCTATGGCTGGCAGCATGCCTTCGCCGTGCCCCCCGCCAGCTTCGACCCGGCCATCCTTGAGACCCGGCCGGCCATCGAGCGCGAGGACTTCTACCGCCTCACTGCCCGCCACGGCCTCGACTACGGCCCGACCTTCCAGGCGGTGGACGCCCTGTGGCTCGCCGGGCCGCGCCATGCGGTGGCGCGCATCTCCAGCGCCGATGCGGCCAAGCGCGACGGCTTCATCGCCTTCCCCGGCCTGTTCGACAGCGTGCTCCAGTCCGGCCTCGTGCTGGAGGACGTGGACCTCGGCCTGTGGATCCCCGGCGAACCGCTGCCCGACGAGGAGAGCGTCGCCGGCAAGTACAAGCTGATGCTGCCGGTGGGCATCCGCAAGGTCATGGTGGCCGGCCCCCTGCCGCCGGAAGTCATCTGCGAATTCTTCACCGATCCCGTCGACGACACCGGGATCTACCGCGTCTATGGGCTGGACGGCACGCCGCTGCTGGCGGTGGAGAACCTCAAGGTCAAAACCCTCGGCGCCCTGAAGACGAACGCCAATGACGGCGGCACCGTGGTGATCGAGGAGACCTTCGAGACCGTGGCGCCCAAGGCCGACACCCCGGTGCGGCTCGGCCGCTGGCTGGTGCTGTCGGGTGATCCGGCCACCACCGAGCCGCTGGCCTCCGCCCTCGTGGCATCGGGCGCGGCGGTGGAAACCCTGGCGCCGGACCTCTTCACCGCCATGAAGGCGGAGGACGCCACCCGCCTGATCGAACAGCGGCTCGCCGCGCCCGAGGGTCTCACCGGCATCGTCTATGCGGCGACGGCGGGGGCCGAGCTGGGGCCGGAGGCGGAATTGTCCACCGCGCGTCTGGTCGATGCGGTGGAAGCGGCCTCCTTCGGCCTCGTCACGGTGGGCCAGGTGCTGGACCGCCTGCGCACAGCCCCGAGCCGGCCGGCCCTGGTGGTGATCGGCCGCGCCAGCCGCCTGATCCCCGGCGACGGACCCATGACGACGGAAGGCCTCGCCGATTCCGCACTGCTCGGCCTGTCGCGGACCCTCGCCAACGAATGCCCGGAATTCGCCATCCGCCATGTGGACGCGGACGCCGCCGCCTTCAGCGAGGGCATGGCTCTCGCCCAGGCGGTGCTGGAGGAGAGCGACGAGGCGGAAATCATCCTGCGCGGCACCGAACGCACCGTGCCGCGCCTGCGGCAGGGCCCGCTCAACGGCCTCGCGCCGCGCCGGCGCACCATCGCCAAGGGCTCCGACCCCGCCAATTTCACCGTGACGATGACCAGCCCCGGCCTCATCGACAATGTGGTGGTGCGCGAGTGCCCCTACCCCACGCCCAAGGCGGGCGAGGTGGTGGTGGAAGTGGCCGCCGTGGGCCTCAACTTCCGCGACATCATGGCCGCCACGGGCATCCTGCCCGACGAGGCGGAGGGCGAGGGCGCCTGGTGGCGCAATCTCGGCCTGGAATTCGCCGGCACGGTGCGCTCCACCGGCGAAGGCATCACCGGCTTCAAGGTCGGCGACCGGGTGATGGGCATGGGCAAGGGCTTCCTGCGCCGGTTCGCCGCCGCCGACGCCCGCTTCCTCATGCATGTGCCCGATGACGTGGCTCTGGAAGACGCGGCCACCCTGCCCGCCGCCTTCATGACCGCCCATTATTCGCTGGTGGACATCGGCCGCCTCGAACCCGACGAGAAGGTGCTGGTGCATCTGGCCACCGGCGGCGTGGGCCTTGCCGCCATCCAGGTGGCGCGGGACATCGGCGCCGAGATCCTGGCCTCCGCCGGCTCCGACACCAAGCGCAACTTCCTGCGCCAGCTCGGCATCGAGCACGTGATGAACTCGCGCAGCCTCGAATTCTCCGAGGCCGTGCGGGCCGCCACCGGCGGGCGCGGCGTTGACGTGGTGCTGAACGCCCTGTCGGGCGCCGGCATCGACAAGGGGCTGGAGTGCCTTGCGCCCTTCGGCCGCTTCGTGGAGATCGGCAAGCGCGACCTCGCCCAGGACAAGCCCATCGGGCTCAAGTCCCTCTATTACAACAACTCCTATTCGGTCATCGACCTCTCCACCATCGCCGACGAGCGCCCCGCGCGCCTGTCGTCCCTGCTGCGGGCGGTGGAGGCCAAGGTGGCGCAGGGCCTCTACCGGCCGCTGGTGGCCACCCGCTTCCCGGTATCGCGGGCGGCGGAGGCCATGCGCCTGTTCTCCAAGGCGCAGCATCTGGGCAAGGTGGTGCTCACCTTCGACGAGCCCGCCATCGAGGTGGAAGTCGACCTCAACCAGCCCATGCGCTTCTCGGGCGAGGCGAGCTATCTCGTCACCGGCGGCCTGCGCGGCTTCGGCGTGGCGGTGGCGGACTTCCTCAGCCGGCAGGGCGCCGGGCGGCTGCTGCTGTGCGGCCGCAACGGCACCCCCGACGCGGACTCCGAGCCGGTCCTTGCCGCCATCGCGGCACGAGGGACCGAGGTGGTTCCCATCGCCCTCGACGTGACCGACGCCGAGGCCGTGGACGCGCTGGTCGCCGCCCATGCGAAGTCCGACAAGCCGCTCAAGGGCATCGTCCACGGCGCGGCGGTGATCCAGGACGGCTTCGTCAGCCAGCTCGACGAAGGCCAGATCTCCCGCGTCATCCGCCCCAAGGCGGGCGGCGCCTGGAGCCTGCACCGGGCGGTGACCCGGCACGGGGCGGACCTCGACTTCTTCGTCAGCTTCTCCTCGCTGGCGCAGGTCATCGGCAGCCCCGGACAGGCCAATTACACGGCGGCCAATTCGGTGCTCAACGGCATGGGCTCGTTCCGCAAGAGCCGGGGCCTTGCCGGCTCGGCGGCGGCCTGGGGCTCCATCGCCGGCTCGGGCTTCGTCGCCCGCTCCGAGGCGCTGGGCAATTACCTGGAAAGCATCGGCATGAAGCCGGTGCCGGACACGGAGGCCGCCGCCTCCCTCGGCACGCTGCTGCGCGCCGAGGACGAGAATCTCGGCTTCGCCCGCGCCGACTGGGCTGCCATCTCGCGGGCTTTGGCGCGCACCGCCGGAACAGCGCGCGTGAAGCCGCTGCTCGCCCAGCGCACCGGCGGGCGCTCGCGCATCCAGGCCGAGTTGCTCGCCGCCCCGCGCGAGGCGTGGGACGGCCTTCTGGCCGACCTCATCCGGGGCGAGGTGGCCAAGGTGCTGAAGGTGTCGCCCAACGACATCCCCTCCGACCGCCGCCTGTCCGAGCTCGGCCTCGACTCCCTGTCCTCGTTCGAGCTGAAGAACCGCATCGAGGCCCATGTGGATGTGAACATCCCGGTGGCCAAGTTCCTCCAGACCCCCACCGTCACCGGCCTGTCCGGCGTGGTGGCCGCCACCTTCGAGGCCACCCAGAAGGCCCGGGCAGCCACCGCCGCGGCGCTTGCCGACGGCAGCAGCGGGGCCGGCGGCACGGGCGCCGGCGCGGTGTTCCGTCCGCTGGTGCGGCAGGAGGCGGTGATCGCCCTCTCCGGCCGGCCCATGACCTCCCCGGTCACCCGGGCGGCGCTGGAGGTCGCGGCCTCCCGCGCGGTCGATCCCGCGCTCGATTTCGAGACGCTGGCGCAAGCGCTCGCCGCCCTCTCATTGGCCGAGGACGCCCTCAAGCTCACCGGCACGGCCACCGGCGAGATCGTCGCCGGCGAAGCCCCCGACCTCGAGTGGATCACGGACGCCTCCGGCCTTGCGCCGGTCACCCAGCCGGGACCGCTGTGGCGGTTCGGCCTCTCCAAGGCGGCGGACGGCACCCTCACGCTCCATGCGCGGGCCCATCGCGCGGCGGCGGATGCCCTGTCCCCCCACCTCGCGCTCGCCGCCCTCGTCGCGGCGGCTGAGGCGACGCCCGCGCCGGGCACGCCCTTTGCCGCCTTCGCCGCGACCGAGCGGCCGGCGGATGGTTCCATGGCCCTCGCCGGGCACATGGCCTTCTGGAAGGAAATGCTGCGCACGCCGCCCAAAGCCCTGCCGAGCCTCGGCCGCACCCTGGCGTCGGCGCCCGCGGGCTTCGGCCTCAATCGCGGCGCAGTGGGCCATTTCGACGCCACCCTGAGCGTTCCGGGCTTCGACGCGCTCGCCGCGCCGGACCAGGAAGCGTTCCTCGTCGCCGCGCTGGGGCGTGCGCTCGCTGCCGGCTTCGGCATCGAGCGGGCGCTGGTGGAATGCCATGACCCGGTCCGGCGGGAAGTCCCCGCCTCCCTGATCGGCCCCGTGGGAACCGGCGTGCCGTTGCTGCTGGATCGCCTGGACGCCCCCGCCGACTGGCTGATCCGGCGGGCGCGCCAGCGCCTCGCCGCAGCGCGAAGCCACCGGGCGCTGGATACGGCGGCGGTGGAAGCCTTGCTGGCGGACCGCCTCAACACCGCTGGCGCGGCGCTGCGGCAGGTGGGCTTCGCCTTCATCGACGCCGACGGTGCGGCCCGGGCCAAGGCCCTCGGCATCATCGAGCCACTAGTGGTGCTCACCGACCCGTTCAACGAGCTGCGGCTCGACGTGGTGGCGGAAGGCGCGGGCCTCAGGCTGCGGCTCGCCCTCGACACCGCCGCTTTCCCGGCCGAGACCGGGCGCGCCCTGCTCGATGGCATCGCCACCGCCGTGTCGGAACTCACCGGCACCCCGGCAGCGGTCATCGAGGCGGCCTGGCACGCGCCGGAAGCCAAGGCCCGTCCCATCGTCGTGCCCGCCGCCCCGCCGGCGGCGGTGCCCACGCCCCCGCCCGCGCCGGTGCAGAGCAACGGCGAGCGCGAGGTTCCGGTCTCCCTCAAGCAGGGCATGCTGCTGCGCGCCCTCATGAAGAGCGAGACCAACCACGCCTATCGGGTGTCCTGGACCATCGGCCGCGCCTTCCGCATCTCGCCGCGCGCCGACATCGACCGCATGCGCCGCGCGCTCATGCTGGTGGAGGAGCGCCAGGAAGCCCTGCGCACCCGCTTCGTGGTGGGGGACGACGGCGTTCCGCGCGCCTTCATCCTGCCGCCCGGCGAGCCGTCCATGGCGGTGGAGGACATGCCCGGCGCCGACGCCGCCGAGGTGGATGCCCGCATCGCCGCGCTGCTGGAGGACGAGTTCGACCCGTTCACCAACCCGCCCTATCGCATCACAGTGCTGCGCGGCGCGGCTGATGGCGATGTGGTCATGGCCCACGGCTACCACACGGTGTTCGACGGCTGGTCGCTCGGCGTGTTCGTGGAAGAGCTGTTCCAGGCCTTCCTGGGCATTCCGCTGCCGCCCGCCGAAATGGGCGTCGAGCAATATGTGCGCGAGTTCGAGCGGGCGCTGGACCCGGCCTTCATGGCCGAGCGCGACGCCTATCTGCGCAACCTCTACGGGGACAGCCCGCCCCAGCTGCCGAACTTCGGCCGCAAGGCGAAGGGGCTGCCCTCCAACCTCGACCTCACCCACGGCGGGCCGGGGGCGGAGATGTTCGCCTTCCTCAGCCCCGCCGGCCAGGACCGGGTGCAGACAAGGGCCCGCGCCGCCGGCGTGACCGAGACCGCGCTCCTGATCGCCGCCTACACCCAGACCCTCGCCGCCCAGGGTGGCGTGGACGACGTGATCGCCGGCGTGGCGGCGGCCATGCGCACCGACCGGCGGCTCACCAGCCTCATCAGCTGGGTGGCCGGCACCACCCTGCTCAGGGCGCCGACGCGCGCCATGCCGAAGCTGGAGACGCTGGCGGCCCACCTGTCCGAACAGCTCAACCAGACGCTGCCCTACGTGCCGTTCGAATATGCCTGCGCGGACGGCCCGCTCCACGACGAGCTGGTAGCGAAGGGCTCCTATTTCTCGCTCTACTACACCGGCATGCAGACGCCGGACCGCTTCGCCCGGGGGGCCACCACCTCCGCGCTGCAGCGGCAGGGCAAGGCGGAGGAGCTGGATCTCGGCCTCATCAAGGTGGCGCCGCTCTCGGCGAAACTCTCGCGCTATGCCATCAACGAGATCGACCTGCGCTCCTTCCAGAGCGCCGACGGCCTCGCCTACCGCATCGGCTTCGACCTCACCGCCTTGACGCGGTCCGAGGGCCGGGGCTTCCTTGAGGAGGTGATCGACCGCATGGGCGTCGGCCCCGATGGGGTGGCCTCCATCGTGGATACCGACGCGGAGGAGGAGACCGCGTGAGCAAGGCAGCCATCGCCCGCAGGGGCGGACGCCTTCCGCCTGCGGAGGGGACACGGTGAAGCCGCAGCCCCTTCCCCCCGCCCTGGTCGAGACGGACTATTCCGCCGGCTGGCGCCGCCTCACCATCGCGCTCGCCGTCGCCGTGGTGGCGGGACTGCTGCTCGGCTACTGGTATGTGGTGCCGCGCACCGCCGCCTGGCACCAGGTGCAGCCCCGCCCCATGAGCCTTGAAATCAACGGGCCGGGCCTGCTCGACGCCATCAACCGCGTGGTGGTGACGAGCCGCATCCAGGGCTTCCTCAAGTCCATCGAGGTGGACAAGAACGATGTGGTGAAGAAGGGCGAGGTGCTGGCGCGGCTGGAATCGGTGGACCTCCAGAACCAGCTCGCCGCCGCCCAGGCGCAGGCCAGCGCCGCCGCCCTCGGCATCACCGGGAGCGAGAGTGAACGCGCCCGCGCCAAGGCCGGCTTTGACCGGGCCAAGATCGAGTTCGAACGGCGCACCACCCTCGCCCGCACCAATGTCATCTCCCCCGCCGAGCTGACCACCGCCGAATCCAACTTCCTGCAGGCCCAGGCGGAGATGGCCCGCGCCGACGCCGCCATAGAGCGCTCGAAGGCGGAGCTGCTCGCCCAGGAGGCGAACGTGAAGGTGCTGGAGGCCCGCCTTGCCGATGCCACCATCACCTCACCGCTCGACGGCGTGGTGATCTCGCGCGAGCGTAATCCCGGCGACCTGCTGTTGCCCGGCGCCAACCTGATGCAGGTGGTGGAGCTATCCACCATCATCATATCCGCGCGCTTCGACGAATCCGCCCGCTCCTCCATCAGGCCGGGGCAGGCGGCGCGCATCCGCTTCGCCTCCGATCCCACGCGGGTGTGGACCGGGCAGGTGCTGCGCCTGTCGCGGCAGGTGGACCAGGAGACCCGCGAGTTCACCATCGACATCACCCTTGATGCCCTCCCCGAAAGCTGGGCCATCGGGCAGCGCGCCAATGTGGCGGTGGAAGCGCAATCCCCGGCGATGGCCATCGGCGTGCCGGAAACCTTCGTGACCCGCCGCGACGGGCGCGCCGGCGTCTGGCTGGCGCGGTCGGGCCGGGCCACCTGGACCCCGGTGGCGCTCGGCTATACCAGCGGCACCAACATCGAGGTCTCGCGCGGCCTGAAGGCCGGCGACGTGGTGCTGTCGCCGGTCGGCCGCTACTCTTTCGAGCCGGTCGACCTCGGGGAAGAGGTGCCCTGACGCCAATGGGCGCAACTGGCGGCGGAGGCGCAGGCCCATGAACATCGCCCTCAAGGACATGCGGTTCTCGATGCTGCGCTTCGCCCTCACGGCGGTGGGCATCGGCCTCCTGCTGGGGGCGACCATGGGCATGATCGGGCTCTATCGCGGCATCGTCCACGAAGCGCTGCTCATCATCAACGACGTGGGCGCCGACCTGTGGGTGGTGGAGGGCGGCCGCTCCGGCCCGTTCGCCGAGACCTCCGCCGTGCCCTCCAGCCTCGACCGCCGGGTGGAGGGGGTGCCGGGGGTGGCCGCCACCCGCCGCTTCATCCAGTACAACCAGCAATACGACATCAACGGCAAGAGTGTGCGCCTCGCCGTCACCGGCATCGACTACCCCAAGGATTCCGGCAGCTGGATTCCGCTCATCGACGGCAGGCTGTTCCGCTCCACCCGCTACGAGGCCATCGCCGACCAGACCACCGGCCTGCTGGTGGGCGACGTGATCCGCCTCGGCCATGACGACTATACCGTGGTGGGCCTCACCAAGGGCCAGGTCGACATGGGCGGCGACGGCATGTTCTTCGTCACCATCGCGGATTCCCAGGCCATCAACCGGGTGCTGCCCTCCGAGGCCATCCTGCTGAACCGGGTGGCCAAGGGGCGCTCGCGCATGGGCCTCGGCGACGGCGGCGCGCTGGCGGCGGTGATGGTGGAGCTGAAGCCCAACGCCGACCCGCTGGTGGTGAAGGCCCAGATCAAGAACTGGGGCGACGTGGAAGTCCTCACGAAAGAAGAAGAGCGCTCCATGCTGCTCGACGGCCGGCTGTGGCGGCTTCGGGTGCAGATCCTCGCCTTCACCGCCATGACGCTGCTGGTGGCGGGCTCCATCATCGCGCTGACGATCTACATGCTGACGCTGGAGAAGATCAACCAGATCGCCCTCTTGAAGCTCATCGGCGCGCGGGACCGGGTCATCATCGGCCTCATCGTGCAACAGGCCCTGTGGATCGCCCTGCTCGGCTTCTCGGTGGCGCTGGCGATCTCCTTCACGCTCTATCCCAACTTCCCGCGCACCGTGCTGCTGTTGCCCGACGACCTCGCGGCCATCGGCGGATCGCTGCTCGTCATCAGCCTCGGCGCGAGCTGGTTCGCGATCCGGCGTGCCATGAAGGTGCGGGCGCAGGAGGTGCTGGCGTGACCGCTCAATTCTGGCCCAGCCATGTGGTGATGGAGGTGCGCAACGCCTCGAAGACCTATCTCTCCGGCGCCAACGAGGTGCGCGCCCTCACCGACATGACGCTGGCGCTGAAATCCGGCGAGCTGACCGGCATCGTCGGCCCGTCCGGCTCGGGCAAGACCACCTTCCTGATGATCGCCGGACTGCTGGAGCCGCCCACCAGCGGCACCGTGCACTTCCGCGACCAGCCCATCGCCAACGCCACGACCCGCCTCAACAATCTGCGCGACTTCCGCCGCACCCATGTGGGCTTCATCTTCCAGAAGGCGAACCTGATCCCCTTCCTCACCGCGGTGGAGAATGTGCAGATCGCCCTCGAGATCAACGACGTGCGGCCCAAGCAGGCGAAGGCGCGGGCGCGGGAGCTTCTGGCCCAGTTCGGCCTCGACCACCGCGAGAACAACTATCCCTCCCAATTGTCGGGCGGCGAGCAGCAGCGCGTGTCCATCGCGAGGGCGCTGGCCAACGATCCCGTCATGCTGCTGGCGGACGAGCCCACGGCGGCGCTGGACGGCTCGCGCGGCCGGCAGGTGATGGAGGTGTTCCGCACGCTGGCTGATGTGCACCGGGTGGCGGTGTGCGTGGTCACCCACGATCCGCGCTGGTCCGACATCTTCGACCGCATCGTGGAGATGAGCGACGGCCGCGTGGTGGAAGTCCGCCCCGGCGGCGCCATGAAGGCGCGGCTGCAGGTGTGAGACCATTGCCCCGTGAGCTTTGCTCAAGGGGCAATGGCAAAGCCCGCGCGGCGTTTGGGCGTACCCACTTGGCATCGGTCGAACACCGAGGCCGATGGTATGAGATGCTTCCGGCCGGATCCGGCTTTCGGACCGCAGCCCCTCACACAGCCGGCGGCAGGTGGTCGGCGACATCGTCCAGCGTGCCGGTGGGCGCCATATATTCGATCAGCCGCAGGGTGCGCTCGCCGGTGCCGGCGAGCCGGCCGATGATGGCGCGCAGCGCCTTGAAGTCGGCTGCCGAGAGCGGCTCGAACAGGGCGTCGTTGGCCGGCACCTGAACCCGTGTCAGCTCGGCGAGGCGGCGCTCGGCCTCCTCGGTCACCGCCAGCACCACGCGGCGGCGGTCGTCCGGGTTCGGCACCTTGGTGACGAGGCCGGCCTGCACCAGCTTGTTGACCTCGATGGTCACGAACGCCCCCGACAGGTGCAGGTGCTCCGCCAGCGCGTTGACGCCCAGTTCCGGCGTGCCCCGGCTGAGCCGGGCGATGGAATTGAGGATGGTGTACTGGGTGCCCGACAGCCCGATGAGGCCGCCGAGCCGGTTGCGCACCTCCTGCAGGGCGGCGGCGAACGCCAGCATATTGTGCACCATCTCACGGAATTCGAGATCCGACCCGTTCACCAGCAGGGCGCCGCGGGAGGCGGTCAGGGGCAGTCGCCGGCGGGTGGTGGACGTGGATTGCGGCATGCGGGCGCTCCCTGGTCGTGCCGCCGGCGGGCGCGGTGCCGACAGCGGGACGTGACCCGGACCCGCCTTGCCCCCGACGCGGACATATCCTGATCGCGCTTCATAGGCGCACAAGGGGCTTGACGTCTATCGCCTCTTCATAATAGCTTTGTTACAAAGCTAATTGAAGCGGACATTGCCCCATGTCGGCCAACCCAGCAGACGCCTTCGACACCCGCGCCTTCCGGTGCACCCTCGGCGCCTTCGCCACCGGCGTCGCCATCGTGGCCGCCGAGGGCGAGGACGGCACCCTCGTCGGCATGACCATGAGCTCGTTCAACGCGGTGTCCCTCGATCCGCCGCTGGTGCTGTTCTCGGTGGCGCGGTCGGCTTTGTCCTTGCCCGCGCTCAGGACCGCGCGCGCCTACGGCATCTCCGTGCTGGCCCACCACCAGCAGGATCTCTCCGGCCGCTTCGCCTGCGCGCAGGGAGAGAAATGGGCCGGGGTGGCGCATCTGCGCGGGGCCGGCGGCGCCCCGCTGATCGCCGAGGCGGCGGCGCATCTGGAATGCGTGCCCCACGCCATCCATGACGGCGGCGACCACGAGATCTTCATCGCCCGCGTCCTCGCCCATCGCTGCGCGCCGGGGGCTGATCCCCTCGTCTTCCATGCCGGACGCTACCGCAGCCTTGCGGCCGCCGCGTCCTGACCCCCATTTCCGGAGCACCCGCCATGATCAAGACCGGCAGCGCCCACATCGCCAGCCTCAGGGACGGCCGCGAGATCTTCCTCGACGGCCAGAAGATTTCCGACGCCACCACCCACCCCGCCTTCCGCCGCGCGGTGGCCTCGGTGGGGCGCATGTTCGACTTCCACAGCGCGCCGGACAACCGCGCGCTGATGACCTTCGAGACCGACACCGGCACGCTCGCCAACCGCATCTGGCAGTTGCCCACCAGCTATGACGAGCTGAAGACGCGCCGCCGGGGCCTTGAGGCTTGGACCGAGCTGCACGCCGGCTTCCTCGGCCGCGCGCCGGACCATGTGGCGTCCTGCATCTCCGGCATGTACATGGGCCTCGACCAGTTCGAGCTGTACGATCCGGCCCGTGCCCGGGCGCTTGGCGATTACTATCGCCATGCGCGCGACAACGATCTGTATCTCACCTACGTCATCATCAACCCGCAGGCCGACCGCTCCAAGAACGCGGCCGAGCAGGCCGACCCGTTCCTCTCCGCCGCCATCGTGGACGAGGACACCTCCGGCATCACCGTGCGCGGGGCGAAGATGCTCGCCACCGGCGGCATCATGGCCAATGAGGTGTTCGTCACCTGCATCCAGCCGCTGCAGAAGGGCGAGGAGGCCTACGCCCTCTCCTTCGCCATTCCCATGAACACGAAGGGCCTGAAGATCCTGTCGCGCAAGTCCTATGAGGCAGGCGCACCGTCGGTGTTCGACAATCCCCTGTCGAGCCGCTTCGACGAGAATGACGCGGTGCTGTATTTCGACGATGTGAAGGTGCCGTGGGATCGGGTCTTCATCGCCGGCGACATCGCCATGACCGGCCGGCAGTTCCATGCCACCCCGGCCCATGTCTACCAGAACTACCAGGCCCAGATCCGCCTGTCGGTAAAGCTGAAATTCCTGCTCGCCATCGCCCGGCGCACGGCCGAGGTGAACGGCACCACCGGCTTCCCGCAGGTGCGCGAGACCTTGGGCCAGCTCGCCGCCGAGGCCGCCATGGTGGATGCCTTCGTCGCCGCCATGGAGGCCAAGGGCAGCTTCTACGGCCCCTATTTCGTGCCCGACCGCCACACCCTCTACGCCGCGCAGACCCTGACCCAGCAGCTCTACGGCAAGTTCATCACCAGCCTGCGGGAATTGGCCGGCGGCGGCATGATCATGCTGCCCTCCTCGGTGCATGACTATCAGAACCCGGAGCTGGCCGCCCTCATCGCCAAGACCCAGCAGTCGCCGGCTGCCAGCGCCGAAGAAAAGGTGAAGTTCTACAAGCTCGCCTGGGACGCGGTGGGCTCGGAATTCGCCTCCCGCCACGCCCAGTACGAGATGTTCTATGCGGGGGCCGGCTTCGTGGTGAAGAACCACTCCTTCCGCACCTATGACTGGGCCGGCGCCGAGCGCCTGCTCGACATGATGCTTTCCTCCTATTCCCTCGCCGACGAGGTGGCCCCGACCGCCGCCCGCGCCGCCGAGTGATCCCCTTTCACCGCAGGACTGCCCCGATGCCCATCACCAAGATCCACGACGAGTTCCACACCCTCGACCTTGCCACCGGCTGGGAAGTGCCGCCGGGCTATCCGGAAGGCATCAAGCAGAAGATCCTCTCCGGCGCGCTGGACGAGGAGAACAAGAGCGGCTCGCGCACGCGCCTGCTGAAGTTCGACGCCGGCGTGTTCACGACGAAGCCTTTCGTGCATGAATATTGGGAAGAGGTGTTCCTCGTCACCGGCGACCTCACCGTGGGCAATGACGAAAACGGCGAGGGCGGCGAGAGCTTTTCGCCCTTCACCTATGCGGTGCGCCCCCCGGGCGCGTTCCACGGGCCGTTCAAATCGGATAAGGGCTGCATGCTGCTCGAAATCCACTATTTCGACCCGGCCTGATCCCGCCCGCCCCTTCTGCTGACCCGGACTTCGCCATGCCCCAGCCGACCCTTGCCGCCCTCGCCGAAGACCTCGCCTCCGGGCGCACCACGGCGCGGGCGCTGGCGGAAGCCTGCCTCGATCGCATTGCCGACCCCGCCGGCGAAGGCGCCCGCGCCTTCGTCAGCGTGAACCGGGAGGGGGCGCTGAAGGCGGCGCAGGCGCAGGACGAACTGCGGCAGGCGGGGGCGGCGCCCTCGCCCTTCGCCGGCATCCCCATTTCGGTGAAGGACCTGTTCGACGTGGCCGGCGAGGTCACCGCCGCCGGCTCCAAGGTGCTGAAGGACAATGCCCCGGCGACGGCGGATGCCCCGGCGGTGGCGCGCCTGCGCCGGGCGGGGTTCGTGCTCCTCGGCCGCAACACCATGACCGAGTTCGCCTATTCCGGCCTCGGCATGAACCCGCATTATGGCCACCCGCGCGCCCCGTTCGAGCGCGCGGAAGGCGGCCGCGTCTCCGGCGGCTCCAGCTCCGGCGGGGCGGTGGCGGTGGCGGACGGCATGGCCCACGCGGCGCTCGGCACCGACACCGGCGGCTCCTGCCGCATCCCGGCCGCCTTCTGCGGCATCACCGGCTACAAGCCCACCGCCAGCCGGGTGCCGCGCGAGGGCGCCTTCCCTCTCTCCACGACGCTGGATTCCATCGGCCCCATCGCCCGCTCGGTGGCCTGCTGCGTGGCGCTGGACGCCATCCTCTCAGGCAGCGAGCCGGCGCCGCTGGCGCCACGCCCGGTCAAGGGGCTGCGCCTGCTTGTACCCACCACCGTGGCGCTCGACGGGCTCGACCCCGAGGTGGCCAAGGCCTTCGAGGCGGCGGTGGAGGCGCTGGCGCACGCCGGCGCGCATATCGTCTCCGCGCCCTTCCCGGAGTTCGGCGAAGTGGCGACCATCAATTCCAAGGGTGGCTTCTCGGCCGCCGAGAGCTATGCAGTGCACCGCCGCCTGCTGGCGGAGAAGGCCGACGCCTACGACCCGCGTGTCGCCGGCCGCATCAAGCGCGGGGCGGAGCAGTCCGCCGCCGATTATGTGGAACTGGTGGCCGCCCGCCGGGCGCTGGTTGCGCGGGCCGCGGCGCGGCTTGCCGGCTTCGACGCACTGGTGATGCCCACGGTGGCCATCCTGCCGCCGAGGATCGCGGATCTCGCCACCGACGACGACGCCTATGGCCGCGCCAACCTGCTGGCCCTGCGCAACCCCACCCTCATCAACATGATCGACGGCTGCGCCATCTCGCTGCCGTTCCCCGGCGCGCCCGTGGGGCTGATGCTGGCCGGCGCGCCGGGCACCGATCAGTCCCTCTTCGCCGTCGCGGCGGGGGTGGAGGCGGCGCTCTCCGCCTGATCGGCCGAGCCCGCCTTCGGCAGCAGCACCCGCAGGCGCGCGCCACCGCCCGGACGATCGTCGATGACGACCTCGCCGCCGTGCCCCTCCACGATCTGCCGCACGATGGTGAGGCCGAGCCCGGCCCCGCCGCTGTCCCGGTTGCGCGAGGGCTCGACCCGGTAGAAGGGCTCGAACACGCTCGCCCGCTCGGCCACCGGAATGCCGGGGCCGCGATCGTCCACGCGCAGCTCCACCTCATCGCCGAGGTCGATGAGCGCGATGTCGGCGCACGTTCCATAAGTGAGGGCGTTGCCAACGAGATTGGCCAGCACCCGCGCCAGCGCCCCGCGCGCACCATTCACCAGCAGCGGCGCGTCGGCCCCGGACAGGCTCACAGCGCCCCCCTCGGCGAGGCGCGCCTCGACTTCGGCGCGGGCAAGGGCGCAAAGGTCCACCCGCTCGCCCTGGGTCGGGGCGAAGGTGGCGCGGGCGAAGGCGAGGGCGTCGTCCACCAGCGCCTGCATCCCGGAAAGGTCGGCCTGCGCCTTCTCCACCTGCGGCCCCGGCGGCAGCAATTCCAGCCGTAGCCGCAGCCGGGTGAGATAGGTCCGCAGATCGTGGCTGATGGCGCCGAGCACCAGCGTGCGCATGCGCACCAGTTCGGCGATGCGCGCCTGCATGGCGTTCACCGCGCGGATGACGAGGCGCACGTCCGGCGCCCCGCGCTCGGGCACCTCCAGCGGCTCCAGCCGCGCGCCGAAGCGCTCCACCACCTCGGCGAGATCGGAGAGCGGTCGGGTCTCCCGCCGCACGGCGAACAAGGCGGCCAGCGCCACCATGAAGCCGAGGATGCCGGCGATCAGCCCCACCGGCAGGCCCAGGAGGCGAACGGTCAGGTCGCCGCCCGCGAGCACGTCGAGATAGCCCCCGCTTTCGAGCCCCACCACGAGCCTCAGCCGCGCCCCCCGAAGGTCGCGCAGGCGCTCCACCCGGCCGAGCCCCACGGTCTCGCCACCGATGAGGGCCAGCGCCACGAAGCGATCAGGCGGTCCGCCCATGAGCTGGCGAATGCGTGCCGCAGCGAAGCCGAGATAGGCCGGCGTCTCCACCTGCGGGCGGTCGGTGACGTAGACCGGTGCAAATCCGGAAACGGTGGTGGCGCGCAGGGCCAGCTCGCGCTGGGTCGGCCCCACCTCCTCCAGCAGCTGGGCCAGGGCCGCCACCCGCTGCAGCATGGGCACGAACGGACCGAGGGGGGCGGCGCCGCGGCGCTCGGTGATGTAGGCCACCAGCATCAGCACCTGCACCACCACCAGCGCCCCGACGACAATGATCGCGATGCGCGCGGCGATACCGAAACGGGGCAAGGCGCGGTCCCTGGAGCGGGTGCCGGGGGGCTTTTCAGAGGGTGCGGACATCGGCGGCGAAAAGGTAGCCGCCGTTGCGGACGGTCTTGATGAGCAGGGCCGCCTCGGGCGCAGCGGCGACGAGCTTGCGCCTCAACCGGCTCACCGAGACATCGATGGTGCGGTCGAAGGGATCGGCGCTGCGCCCGCGGGTCCAGTCCAGGAGCTGGTCGCGGGAGAGCACCCGCTTGGGCCGCTCCAGGAAGCAGGCGAGCAGCTCGAACTCGGCGGAGGTGAGATCCAGCGCCTCGCCCTCGGCGCATCCCACGCTGCGGGCGTCGAGGTCCGCCACGAAGCCGGCGAAGGCCACGCGCCGCGACTGGAACTGCGGCTGCGGCATGGCCCCGTCCGCACGCCGCAGCACGGCGCGGATGCGGGCGAGCAGCTCGCGCGGGTTGAACGGCTTCACCAGATAGTCGTCCGCTCCCATTTCGAGCCCGACGATGCGGTCCACGTCGTCAGCCTTGGCGGTGAGCATGAGGATGGGCAGGCCGCTGCGCGCCCGCAGCCGCCGGCAGATGGAGAGCCCGTCCTCCCCCGGCAGCATCAGGTCCAGCACCACCAGGTCGGGCCGCGTGGTGGCGAGCAGCCGGTCCATGGCCGCGCCGTCTTCCGCCGCCAGCACGCCATAGCCCTCCCGGCCCAGGAAATCGGCGAGGAGGGAGCGGATTTCGCGGTCGTCCTCGACCAGGAGAAGGGTGCGCTGAGCCATGGGGGAAGTGTCGCCAAGCCGGGAGCTGCCAGCAATACGCGCCGCGGCGGTGGTTACAAAACGTTACAGCAGCTCACCCCGGCGCAAACCGGACGCAAAGGCGGGAGCGGAAGGTGGCGCCATCGCAACGGGCCTAGCGGCCCCTCCTTCGGAGCCAGTCATGAACCGCACGGTGCTCGCACTTTCCCTCACCGCCGTCCTCTCCGTTGCCGCCGTCACCGAGGCCGCCGCCTGGACGCGGAGCGGCTCGACCTCCACGCCCCGTGGCACCTACACCTCCAGCGCGGCGGGCGGCTGCGCCGGCGGCACCTGCAGCCGCAGCGCCACCACCACCGGCCCCTACGGCGGGACGGTGGCGCGTTCCGGCAGTGTCACGCAGACCGCGCCGGGCACCTACAACTACAACCACACCTCCACCGGCCCGAATGGCAACAGCGTGAACCGCTCCGGCACAGTGTCGCGCTACTGAGCCACCCCTTCCAGGCTTCACCGCCTGGGAGTGCCGGGCCGCGGCGAGCCGCCCCAAAGCCGCGGCCCGGCCACCGACCTCCACGGCGTCGGCACCGCTGCACCCGCGACACACGACCAGACCTGAAACCCGGGGTGCGGGGGCGCTCTCGACAGTCAAGAGGTAAAGCCATGGCCGGCTTCTTCACCGGTGGCGCCATCGCGTCCCAGTCCGGGGGCTTCGCACTGATCGCCCTCACCCTGATGGCGGCGGAATACCTGTTCCACAAGGTGAACCATGTGGACAGCCATGACGCGGGGGAGAGCGGCGCCTCCCTTGCCATCGCGGCCGGCAACAAGGTCATCGGCTCGCTCACCGCCTCGCTCGCCGCCGTGCCGGTGTTCTTTGTCTACCGGCACCGCCTGTTCGACATTCCCATGCAGGGCGTCGCGCCCTGGGCCCTGCTCTTCCTGGCGGTGGAGTTCTGCTACTTCCTCCACCACCTCGCCATGCACAAGGTGCGCTGGCTGTGGGCGACCCATGCCGTGCACCACTCGGCGACCCGGCTCAACCTGTCGGCCGCGGTGCGGCTCGGCTGGGGCGGCCAGCTCACCGGCGGGCTCGTGTTCTACCTGCCGCTGGTGGCGCTGGGCTTTCCGCCGCTAGCGGTGTTCGGCATGCTGGGAGCCGGTCTCGTCTACCAGTTCTTCCTGCACCTCGCCCGGCCGCCCCATCTCGGCCCGCTGGAATGGGTGCTGAACACCCCGCGCCACCATGCGGTGCACCACGCCGCCAACCCCAGCGTCATCGACCGCAATTTCGGCGGCGTCCTCATCGTGTTCGACCGCCTGTTCGGCACCTTTGCCGAGGCCCCGCGAGGCGAGTCCCTGAGATTCGGCGTCGCCGGCGCCACCCCGAGCCGCAATCCACTGGTCATCGTGTTTTCCGAGTGGATCTCCATGCTCCGTGACGCATGGCGGACGCCCGGCCTCGGCGGCAAGCTGCGCGTCCTGTTCGGACCTCCCGGGTAAAATCGGTATCAGAGTGAAGCTTGCTCTGAATGGAATGCATTTCTGTATTGCGGAAAATGCGGATTGTGCATCGCAACAATCACGGTATGTTCATCGCAGATAAGCGCACCGAAACCTAGGCCGTCGGCCGCACGCGTGCGCAGAGGCTGACATGAACAACATCCTCAAGATCGTCGGCGCGGCCGGCCTCCTTGCCACGGCGGCCGTGACCGTGGCCGCCACCACCTTCGCCGGCGAGCCGCTTCCCGCGGAGCGTCAGGCCATCGTGACCCACCTGGGCGGCAAGGCATCCGCCGTGACCTACTGGGTCAAGGACAGCAAGGGCTACGAGGTGATCACCACCGTCGATGCCGCCGCCGAGCCCGACGCCACTCCGGCCGTGATCCGCGTGTCCACGCTGCTCCAGCCCGGCCAGCAGCAGGTGATCTCCCTGCCCGGCCCAGTGGGCCGCAGCGGCACCACCCTGAAGATCAGCCGCGTGGCCGACCACGTGGAAGTCGAGAAGGTCGGCGCCCTCTCCTTCTGAGGCCCACCTTCGACGCAGTGCAGTACAGGGCGTCCGCCATGCGGGCGCCCTTTTGCTTGTCCGGGCCTCGCCGGACCGGGGCGGCATCCCCCTGAAGCCGATCCAGACGAAACATCCATTGTTCGTTGACGAGTTGTCGAGATGACTTAACATCCCTGCGCGGGCGACCAGCCGCCTGCATCGAGGCCGCTCCTGAAGGCGCCGCCGCCGGGGATGAGGAGAACCATGGGCACTCTCTCGGGCTCTGCGTGCGCCGCCGCCCTCGCCCGAACACCCTTGGGCCTGACGCCATGACCGACGCCACGAGCGAAAAGGGCCGCCCCTGCCCCGCCATCGTCTCCTCGGCCCATCTCGCGGACGGCGCGCTCCCGGCCCTGTCCGAGTTCGAGTTCGGCCTCAACATGCTCATCCATGCCTATGGCCGCTGGATGGTGCGCTGCATGGCGGCGGCGGGCGTGCCGGACCTGTCGCCCCTCGACGTGCAGGTGCTGCACCACGTGGTGCATCGCGACCGGCCGAAGACCATCGCCGACCTGTGCCTCGTGCTGGACGTGGAGGATACCCACCTCGTCACCTATGCGGCCAAGAAGCTCCAGGCCCTGGGCCTTGTCGTCTCCGGGCGGCGCGGCAAGGAGAAGACCCTCGTCGCCTCGCAGCAGGGCCGCGCCACCTGCGCGCGCTACCGCGAGGTGCGCGAGGCCCTGCTCACCAGCGCCGTGGTGGCCACCGGCATCGCCCCCGAGAAGTTCTCGGAGATCGCCGCCCTCATGCGCGCCCTCTCCGGCCACTATGACCAGTCCGCCCGCGCCGCCGCCTCGCTCTGAACGATTGAATTGACCCCTCGTCCCGCGCACCGGGGTAAGGAGTTTTCGCCTGTCCCGTCAGGGGCATGGCGCGGCGGGGACAACTGGCTCTATGATGCCCACTGACCATGCGGGAGGATCAACCGGCGCCATGTGGCTTGACGATCTGCGCCCCCTTCAATTCGGGGCAGCCACCGAAAGCGAGCGCCTGAACGAAGCCGCCTACCAGGCCTTCGGCATCGCGCAGCCCGGCGCGGGCATGGTGGATGTGGTGGGGGCCCGCCTGCCGTTCGGCCAGATGCGGATGTTCTCGCGCAGCCCACAGCCGCGCCGCCGGGTGCTGGTGGTGGCGCCCATGGCCGGGGCCTATCCCTTCCTCATGCGCGATCTGGTGATGGCGCTGCTCGGCGTCGCCGACGCGGTGGCGGTCACCGAATGGCCCAATGCCCGCTATGTGCCGGTCTCGGCCGGGCGCTTCGGCTTTGCCGAGAATTGCATGGAGACCGCCCAGATGGCGCGCGCGCTGGCCGGCGACGCTCGGGCTGGCGAGGAAGGCGGCATCCACATCGTCGGGGTGTGCCAGGGGGCGCTGCCGGCCTTCGCCGCCGCCTGCCTCCTCGCCGAGGCCGGCGCAGCGCCGGCAAGCCTCAGCCTGATCGGCGGCCCCATCGATCCCTCGCGCAACCCCACCCGCCTGTGGCGCGTGCTGCAGGAGCGCTCGCTGGAGGCGCTGGAGCGGCAGGTGATCGAGACCGTCTCCTCCGCCTTTCCCGGCGCCGGGCGACGCATCTTCCCCGCCTGGCGGCAGATCGACGCCTTCGCCCTCTATCTGTGGCGCCAGAGCCTTTCGGGGGGCGACCTGCCGTTCCGCCTCGCCTTCGACGACGGCGAAGACCCCGTGCGCTTTCCCCTCGCCCGGCTGTGCTGGAGCATGATGGACGTGGCGGGGGAGTTCTTCATGGAGAATGTGGAAACCGTGTTCCGTGAGAACGCCCTGGCCCGCGACCGCCTCACCGTCGCCGGGCATGCGGTGCGGGCGCAGGCCCTCTCCACCACCGCCCTCCTCACCGTGGAAGGGGAAGTGGACGACATCTCGGCCCGGACCCAGACCGAAGCCGCCCACGACCTGTGCGTGAACATTCCCGCCCACCTGAAGCGGCAGGTCGTGGTGCCCAATGCGGGACATTTCGCGCTGTTCTACGGCCGCCGCATGCGCGAAACGGTGCTGCCCGCCCTCGCTGAGGTGATGCAGGCCGCCGAGAGTGCCGTCCGGCCCGCGGCCTGACGGGCTGAGGTCTCAATGCCCGCCGCGGGAGCCGCGGCTGGCGAGATGGCGATGCAGGGTGCTGCGGTGGATGCCGAGCCGGCGCGCCGCCTGCGAGACATTCCCGCCGCTGGCGGCCAGCGCCGCATCCATGGCCGCGCGCGTTACCGCCCCAAGATCACAGGCGCCAAGATCGCGGGCCCCAACATCACCGGCTCCAAAATCACGTGTTCCAAGATCGCGAGTTCCAAGATCGCGAGCACCAAAATCGCGGGCTCCGAACTCCTGCGACGGGGCAGTGTCCGCCTGCGCACCGGGGGGCATGATCTCCGCGGGCCGGCCTGCGCCGCGCCATTCCAGCGGCGCGCTGCGCACGTCCGCCGGCAGGGCCTCGACCCCCACGCTCTCGCCCGGCTCCGCCAGGGCCTGGAGCACCCGCAGGACGCCCACCAGCTGGCGGAAATTGCCCGGCCAGCCATAACCCGCGAGGGCGGCCCGGCATTCGACCGAAAGGGTCGGCGCGCCGGGGCTGGCACCGGCCATCTCCGCCCACAGGCGATCCACCAGCGCCTCGCGATCGGCGAGGGTGCGCAGCGCCGGAAGCGTCACCGTATATTGGGCGATGCGGAAATAAAGATCGGCGCGGAAGCTGCCCTCCTCCACCCGCTGCTTGAGGTCGCGGTGGGAGGCGCAGACCAGGGCGAAATCCACCGCCACCGGCCGCCCGCCACCGAGCGGCGTCACCTCCCGCTCCTGCAGCACGCGCAAGAGCCGGCTCTGGAGCGAAAGCGGCATGTCGCCGATCTCGTCAAGGAACAGCACCCCGCCGTCCGCCTCGCGGAACAGGCCCTTGAAGCCGGCGCGGCGGGCGCCGGTGAAGGCGCCTTCCTCATAGCCGAACAGCTCGGATTCGATGAGGCCCTCGGGCAAGGCCGCGCAATTGACCGCCGCGAACGCCCTAGCGCCCCGGTTGCCGCGCCGGTGGATCTGGCGGGCGAACACTTCCTTGCCGACGCCGGTCTCGCCCTGGATCAGCACCGGCACGCCGGCCTCCATGAGGCGCACGGCGCGGCCGAGGTCACGCTCCGTAGCGGCATCGAAGCGCGGGCCCGTCTGGGCGGGAGCCTGGGCAGGCACGGGCGCGGACTGGCGCTCCGCTGACGGGGTGGCGCGCGGCGCAACGGTCCGCACCGGCATGCCCTGCCGTTCGAGGCGCATGGCCACGTCGCCGCGACGGGTGCGGACCCGCCGCTCCTCCCCCGCCTTGCCGAGGCTGCCCTCGAACAGGTCGCCGAAACGCTTGGCGCCCAGCGCATCCCAGCCAAGGCCAAGCAGGGCGAGGCCCGGCCGGTTGGCGGCGATGAGGCGATAATCCTCGAAGACAAGGATGCCCTCCCGCGCCGTGCCGAGAAAGCTCGGGTCGGCGTGGAAGCGCACGAGGCTGTGGTCGGGGAAGGCGCCCTCGAACATGCGGTGCTCCACCTGGCCGGCGGCCAGCTCCACCAGAGCCAGCGCATGCAGGTGCGGCACCGAGGCCGGCCCCGACAGGTCGAGCAGGCCCACCAGTTCCCCGAACGGGTCGTGGATGGGGGCGGCGGCACAGCTGAGGATGCCGTTGGCCTCGGCATAATGCTCGGCCCCGCGCACCTCCACCGGGCGGCGCTCCACCAGGGCGGTGCCGATGGCGTTGGTACCGGTCTCGGCCTCGCTCCAGCTCACGCCGGGGCGCAGCGCCACCTTGGCGGCGCGATCGGCGAAATCGGCGCTGCCCACGGTGTCGAGCACCAGCCCAGACGGGTCGGTGAGGATGACGATGCTGTCCGCCGCACGGGCGGCGGCATGCAGCGCCTCCAGCTCCGGGCGGCAGCGGCGGCGCAGGGTCTCGTGGCGCTCGCGCCGGGCGGTGAACTCGCCGTCGGTCAGCGGCTCCATCCGCGAACGGGACTGCGGCCCCAGTCCGCGCGCGGCGCAGCGGGTCCAGGAACGCAGGATGGGCTGCGCCAGCGCGTCCTCGGGCACCGGCGCGCCGGAGAAGAAGCGGCGACGGGCGGCGAGGACGGCATCGGTCGCGGCGCAGGACGACAGTGCAGAGGTCGACACGGCGGGCGTCGGCACAGCAGGCATCTTGGTCCCTCGCTTGGCATCTCTCCCTGAAACACCTGTCGCAAATCGCGACAGGTGTCGCAGCTCTTGTTCTTATGTGCGCCAGTCTGGCACGACTATTCCCGTCGCGTCCAGCGGACGTTCCGGCAAGGCTTGGCCGCCGTTGGCAAAATCAAGACAGGCCAGCATCTTCCCGCAGTGCAAATAAAGCCGTCGGCTGCCCTCCCGAGATCTGGCACGGCCGCTGCAAACCATCTGCTGCACCAACTCTCGGGAGGGAATAATGAACATACCCGCATTCCTCGCCAGCCAGCACGCCTCGCCCTTCAAGCCGCGCTACGGCAACTTCATCGGCGGCGCCTTCGTGGAGCCGGTGAACGGGCGCTATTTCGAGAACATCTCGCCCATCACCGGCAAGGTGGTCTGCGAAGTGCCGCGCTCGGATGAAGCCGACATCGAGCGGGCGCTGGACGCCGCCCACGCCGCCAAGAAGGCCTGGGGCCGCACCCCTGCCGCCGACCGCGCCCTGGTGCTGCTCAAGATCGCCGACCGGCTGGAAGCCAACCTGGACCTCCTCGCCCGCGCCGAGACCTGGGACAACGGCAAGCCGATCCGCGAGACGACCGCCGCCGACATCCCGCTCGCCATCGACCATTTCCGCTACTTCGCCGCCTGCGTGCGGGCGCAGGAAGGCGCGCTCTCCGAGATCGACCACGACACCGTCGCCTACCACTATCACGAGCCCCTCGGCGTGGTCGGCCAGATCATTCCCTGGAACTTCCCCATCCTGATGGCGGCGTGGAAGCTCGCCCCGGCACTCGCCGCCGGCAATTGCGTGGTGCTGAAGCCCGCCGAGCAGACCCCCGCCTCGATCCTGGTGCTCGCCGAGCTGATCGCCGACATCCTGCCCCCCGGCACGCTCAACATCGTCAACGGCTTCGGCCTGGAGGCCGGTAAGCCGCTGGCTTCCTCCACCCGCATCTCCAAGATCGCCTTCACCGGCGAGACCGGCACCGGCCGCCTCATCATGGGCTATGCCAGCCAGAACCTGATCCCGGTGACGCTGGAGCTGGGCGGCAAGTCGCCGAACATCTTCTTCGACGACGTGGCGGCCAAGGACGACGACTTCCTCGACAAGGCGGTGGAAGGCTTCGTCATGTTCGCCCTCAACCAGGGCGAGGTCTGCACCTGCCCCAGCCGCGCGCTGGTTCAGGAAAGCATCTTCGAGAAGTTCATGGAGAAGGCGCTGGCCCGCGTCGCCGCCATCAAGCAGGGCTCGCCGCTTGATCCCGCGACCATGATCGGCGCGCAGGCCTCCTCGGAGCAGATGCACAAGATCCTCTCCTACATCGACATCGGCCGGGCGGAAGGCGCTCAGGTGCTGGCCGGTGGCGAGCGCAGCCTGCTCGATGGCGACCTCTCCGAAGGCTTCTACGTGAAGCCCACCGTGTTCTTCGGCACCAACAACATGCGGGTGTTCCAGGAAGAGATCTTCGGCCCGGTGGTGTCGGTGGCGACCTTCAAGGACGAGGAAGAAGCCCTCTCCATCGCCAATGACACGCTGTTCGGCCTCGGCGCCGGCGTGTGGACCCGCGACGGCTCGCGCGCCTATCGCATGGGCCGCGAGATCCAGGCCGGCCGGGTGTGGACCAATTGCTACCACGCCTATCCCGCCCATGCCGCGTTCGGCGGCTACAAGCAGTCCGGCATCGGTCGCGAGACCCACAAGATGATGCTCGACCATTACCAGCAGACCAAGAACCTGCTGGTGAGCTACAGCCCCAAGAAGCTCGGGTTCTTCTGAGCCTGGCTTCTTCTGAGCCCGGCTTCTTCTGAAGCCTGTTCCGGGTTCGGCACTGTCCGAACCCGGGAGCTCCCAAGTTTGCCCCCCTCCCGGGGCATCTTGCCGGGGGTGGCCTGGAGCCGGACCCGTTCAGCTTGGACCAGCCCGAACGGTGAACGCGCCTCCAGCCCAGCAAAAGGGAGGCTTCTGTCGAAGCTTTCCTTGGTCTCGCGCTCAAATGTCCTGCGTTCAGCTGCGCGCGACCTCGGCGCGGGGGCCGGTTGCGGCCACCCCCGGCTCTTTCTTCTCGCCTCTTGTACCACCTTCTAAATGGAGGGCCGACAGCCATGCGCCTGGACCGGAGACCCGATTCCCCCGGGTCTCCGGTGTCGGCGCGCGTCGATGCCCGATCACGCAATCGCCAAGGACGTGAACGGAACGCAAGCTCCGGCACCGGCGTTGATTCCGAGCTGCGGATGGGTTGTTTCCGCTCCTTGGAGGATGTTGCCGTGAACAGCAGGCCATCTGTGTCGCCGGATCGCTCCGCCCAGACCGAAGCCCGGCTGGATGAGGCGCTGGAGGAGAGCTTCCCGGCCAGCGATCCCCCCGCCGTTTCGCGCCCCGACCCGGCGCCCGCTTCCCGTCCCTCGGCGCAGGAGGAAGCCGCCCGCATCGCAGGCTGCGAGCACAAGGCGCACGATTCCAGCACCCTCGACGAGGCCCTGGACGAGACCTTTCCGGCCAGCGATCCCCCGGCCATCGTCCAGCCCCACGGCTCGGACGAAAACGAAGAGGCGGCCACGAACTGCCCGATGCCGTGATTTTTGGCCGCCCTCCTTGGGGCGTTACGGGCGCGGGGCTTGGGGCCTCGGGCGGCCGGCGCCGTCCTCAGGGGCCGGGATGAACTCGTCGTGATCCATGGGGATGAGGTCGAACCGCCCCTCCCGCCATGCGGCCTTCGCGGCGTCGAGCCGCTCCAGGTCGGACGAGACGAAATTCCACCAGATGTAGCGCGGGCCTTCCAGCGGCTCGCCGCCCATCAGCATCAGCCGGGCCGGCGTGATCGCCCGCGCGCTGGTGGCAAGGCCCCGGCGGATCACCAGCATGCGCCCCGGCTCGAAGCGGGTGCCATCCACCTCCACCTCGCCTTCCAGCGTGAACACGGCCCGGTCCTCATGGGTGGGATCGATGGGCAGGCGCGCGCCGGGCGCGAGCGTGATTTCGGCATAGGTGGCCGGCGAGGCCAGCCCCACGGGAGACGCCGCGCCAAAGGCACTGCCGAGGATGATACGCGCCGTCAGCCCGCCGTCGGACACCACGGGCAGGTCCTCCGCGCCGGTGTGGAGGAAGTCCGGGGCGTCCTCCTCCCGCGCCTTGGGCAAGGCGATCCAGCTCTGGATGCCGAACAGCGGGCCGCCGCGCGCCTTCACCGTGGCGTCGTGCCGCTCGGAATGGACGATGCCGCGCCCGGCGGTCATCAAATTCACCGCGCCCGGCGCGATCACCCGCTCGTTGCCGAGGCTGTCGCGGTGAACCATGGTGCCGTCGAACAGATAGGTGACGGTGGCGAGGCCGATATGGGGATGCGGGCGCACGTCCTGCGCCTGATGAGCGGTGAACCGCACCGGCCCCATGCGGTCGAAGAAGATGAACGGCCCGATCATCTGCCCCTGGGCCGAGGGCAGCACGCGGGCCACCTCCATGCCGCCGATGTCGTGGGCGCGGGGGATGATTACCGTCTCCACCGCGTTGCAGCTGCCGGCATCTCCGGGGGTGGGGTCGGGGCAAGGGGCAAAGCTCACGGCAGGCACTCCTCGGCGGGCAGGTCGTCCGCGCACCATCCTGGGCGGAGCTTGCCCCCATCGCGCGGCGCGGTCAAAAGCAGCCGGAGCCCGACCCTGCCCTTTCCCTCTCCCGCCTGCTGCTCCAACCCCTGTCGCGCGGCCCATCAAACGGCCTATCTTGCCGCCGATCATGGGGCTGACGCAGGGAGACGATGATGCGCGGCGGGACGCGGAGAGGAGTGCTGGCCGCTCTGATGGCAAGCCTGGCGGTGGGCGGAACCGGAACCGCCGGCGCTCAGGTCGGCACCCCCCTGCGCCCGGCACCGCTCACCCCGGCGGCGCCCGTGGTGCGGCCCGCCCCGAAGCCGGTGGCGCCTCTGGCGCGCCCTCCCTCTGTTGCCCCGCTGAAGCCGGTGGGCGCACCCACGGGCACCGGACGCCTGCCCCCGCCCGCGCCCCCTACCGCCCTCGGCCCGCCGACTCGCCCGCCCCCGCTGGTGCCGCCCCAGCGCGGCCCGGTGATGAGCGCGCCCCTCGCCGCGCCGCTGGCCGCACCGCCCCAACCGACCCCGGCGCCGCTGGCCGCGCCGTTGATCAACCAGGTGCCGCCGGTGATCCTCCCCGCGCCCACGCAGAGCTGGGGTCCCGGCGGCCCGGTGGCGAACGGCGGAGCGCTGGGCATGCTCCAGCCGGGCATGGCGGCGGGGCTGGTGGGCCCGCCCCCCGCCAACGGCATGTGCTGGTACTACCGCACGCCCGACCGGCGCACCGGCTTCTGGGACCGGTGCCGGCAGGGTCCCCTCGGCGGTCCTTAACGGGTCCTTATGCCGCTGCCGTTAGGGTGCCTTCCGCTGCGCTGCGCTTCCGCCCCATTTTGGTGCTGCAAGGGGTATGGCTCCCGCAGTGCGGCGGACGGGGGCATAAGCGACGGGATCATTCATGACGGCACGCGGACGAGGCGAGGCAACGAGGCGGGAACCGGTGCTGGAGCGCCCCGAGAGCCTGTTCGACATCCGTCTCGATGCCCGCGACCGTTCCGCCCCGCCCCCAGTCGATGCACCGCGCCGGGCCGCGCGCGCCAAGACCGCCAAGCCGGCGCCCGACCCGAAGCCCGCCGAGCCGCGCCGTGGCCGGGCCGATCCGCCCCAGAAGTCCAGAGAGAGCAGCAGGCCAGCCCGCCGCCGGCGGCGCGGGTCGCTCGTGTTCGGGCTGATCAAATGGGGCCTCATCCTCGGCGTATGGGCGGTGCTGGCACTGGCCGGCGTCATCGCGTGGGAAGCCTCCAAGCTGCCGCCCATGCAGACGCTGATGATCCCCAAGCGTCCGCCCACGGTGACCGTGCAGGCCGCAGACGGCAAGACGCTGGCCACCCGTGGCGACATGGGCGGGGTCGCCGTGCCCATCGGCGAGCTGCCGCCCTATCTGCCCAAGGCGTTCGTGGCCATCGAGGACCAGCGCTTCTTCAGCCATTTCGGCCTCGATCCGGAGGGCCTCGCCCGCGCGCTGGTCACCAACCTCACCTCGCGGCGGCTGCGGCAGGGCGGCTCGACCCTGACCCAGCAGCTCGCCAAGAACCTGTTCCTGACCCAGGAGCGCACGGCCTCCCGCAAGGTCCAGGAACTGGTGCTCGCCTTGTGGCTGGAGCACAAGTTCACCAAGGCGGAGATCCTCGACCTCTATCTCAACCGGGTCTATTTCGGCGCCGGCGCCTATGGGGTGGAGGCCGCCGCCCAGCGCTATTTCGGCAAGTCCGCCCGGCAGGTGACGCTGGCGGAAGCGGCCATGCTGGCCGGCCTCGTCAATTCCCCCTCCCGCCTTGCCCCCACCCGCAACCTGAAGGGCGCGCAGGCCCGCGCCGGGCTGGTGCTCGCCGCCATGCGCCAGCAGGGCCTCATCACCCCGGAGATGGCGAGCACGGCTTTGGCCCGTCCGGCCCAGCTCTCGCGCGCCGGCATGCCGGACTCGTCGGGCTATGTGGCCGACTGGGTCATGGACCAGCTCGACTCCTTCGTGGGCGAGGATCTGCCCGGTGATGTCACCGTGCGCACCACGGTGGATGCCGGCCTCCAGCAGGCGGCGGAAAAGGCCCTGGACGACACGCTGGCGAAGTCCGGCGGCAAGTTTGGCGTCGGCCAGGGGGCGCTGGTGGTGCTCGACACCGACGGGGGGGTCAAAGCCCTCATCGGCGGGCGCAATTATGCCGACAGCCAGTACAACCGGGCAGTGACCGCGCGCCGGCAGCCCGGCTCCGCCTTCAAGCCCTTCATCTATCTCACCGCCATCGAGCACGGCCTGACACCTGAGACGGTGCGCGAGGACGGGCCGATCCAGCTCAAGGGCTGGCGGCCGGAAAACTCCACCCACGAATATCGCGGCCCGGTGACGCTGACGCAGGCGCTGGCCCTGTCGCTGAACACGGTCTCGGTGCGCCTCACGCTGGAGGTCGGCCCCAAGGCGGTGGTGGCGACGGCGAAGCGGCTGGGCATCACCTCCCCGCTGGATCCCAACCCGTCCATCGCGCTCGGCACCTCGGAAGTCTCGGTGCTGGAGCTGGCCGGTGCCTATGTGCCGTTCGCCACCGGCGGCATCGGCGTCATCCCCCACGTCATCGACGTGGTGAAGGGCGCCGACGGCAAAGTGCTGTACCAGCGCAACATTTCCGGTCCCGGCCGGGTCATGGACCCGGCCTATGCGGCCATGATGAACCACATGATGATGGAGACGCTGGCGAGCGGCACTGCCCGGCGCGCCGATCTTCCCGGCTGGGAGGCGGCGGGCAAGACCGGCACCTCCCAGGATTATCGCGACGCCTGGTTCGTGGGCTACACCGCCCGCTACGTCACCGCCGTGTGGCTCGGCAACGACGACAGCTCCCCCACGAAGAAGGCGTCCGGCGCCAATCTGCCGGTGGAGATCTGGAGCCGGGTGATGAAGACCGCGCACCAGGGCGTGCCGGTGGCCGAGCTGCCGGGGGGCCTGCGCTCCTACGGCTTCGGCGGCGCCGGCTATGGCGCACCGGGGGGCAGCCTCTTGCCGCCGGAGAGCCTGCCGGATGATCGCCCGCCCGCCGTGGTGGGCCAGATGCCGCCGCCGCCCCAGCCGGAACAGCCCATGACCATCGACCGCTGGTTCGCCGAAACCTTCCTGGGCGCCAAGCGGCAGTAATGCCAACGGCTCCGGTCTTCGACCGGTGCCGAGAGGGCGACGCTCAGCAACTCGGGTGTTCCCGAGTTGCCGATCTCAAGACCGGTTCCGGCAATAGCCAGAACCGGGCGCCGCGCGGGCTTCACACCAAGCGCTTGCGCCATCGGCCCGGCTCCACGATAACGCCCTCATGACCGATACCGCTTCCGACGCGCCCGACCCTTTTCTCGAAACCGGCCGCCTGCTGTTCGCCGGCGACTGGCAGTTCGTGACGGCCGCCCCCACCGTGGAGGTGCTGCCGCCCATGGTCGGCATGGAGATCGCCCTTGCCGGCCGCTCCAACGTGGGCAAGTCCTCCCTCGTCAACGCGCTGACCGGCCGCAAGGCGCTGGCCCGCACCTCGGTGACGCCGGGGCGCACGCAGGAGCTGATCTTCTTCCGGGTGGGGCCTGAGCTGTCGCTGGTGGACATGCCCGGCTACGGCTTCGCCAAGGCGCCGAAGGAGAAGGTGGAGGCCTGGACCCACACCATCAAGGCCTATCTGCGCGGCCGGGTGAACCTTGCGCGCGTGTTCGTGCTCATCGACAGCCGCCACGGCATCAAGCCGGTGGACGAGGAGATCCTCGACCTGCTGGACAAGGCGGCGGTGTCCTACGCCATCATCCTCACCAAGTCCGACCAGGTGAAGCCCAGCGCCCTGCCGCACGTCATCGCGAGCGTGCAGGAGAAGATCAAGCGGCGGCCGGCGGCCTATCCGGTGGTGTTCCCCACCTCCAGCCAGACCGGCGCCGGCTTCCCCGAGCTGCGCGCCGCCGTGGCCCGCCTGCTCCACGAGCAGGGGTAGGGTTCAGAACTGACAGGCGTGAAATAGAAATGGCCGGTGAGCATTGCTCACCGGCCATTTCGTTCAGCGTTTGCGTCACGCCACCAGGTCGCGCTTCTCCGCCACGGTGGAATCCGCCGCCAGCTTGTAGACGATGGGCGCGCCGGTGTTCAGCTCGCGCTTCATGATGCCCTCGGGGGAGAGCTTCTCCAGCGTCATGATGAGGGCGCGCAGCGAGTTGCCGTGGGCGGCCACCAGCGTCGTCTGGCCGCGCAGCACGCACGGCAGGATTTCCTGCACATAATAGGGCAGCGTGCGGGCCACCGTGTCGCGCAGGCTCTCGCCGCCGGGCGGGGCGATGTCGTAGGAGCGGCGCCAGATGTGCACCTGGTCGTCACCCCACTTGGCGCGGGCGTCGTCCTTGTTCAGGCCGGCGAGGTCGCCGTAGTCCCGCTCGTTCAGGGCCACGTTGCGGGTGGTGGGCACGCCCTCCTGGCCCATCTCGCCGAGGATGAGGCCCAGCGTCTTCTGGGCGCGGGTGAGATCGGAGGTGAAGGCCACGTCGAACTTCAGCCCCTCGGCCTTCAGCAGCGCGCCGGCGCGCTTGGCCTCGGAGACGCCCTGCTCGGTGAGGTCGGGGTCGCGCCACCCGGTGAACAGGTTCTTCAGGTTCCACTCGCTCTGCCCGTGACGGACGAGGACGAGGATGCGGTCGGACATGGAAAGCTCCTGGGTAGTCTCCGGGCGTGGCTCCCGGCTCGAAAATCTGCGGACAAGGAATCGGCGGTCAGAATTCGGCGCTCAGAAATCGCCGAGGCCGAGCACGTCGGCCATGGAATAAAGGCCCGGCTCGCGGCCCTTCAGCCAACGCGCCGCCGTCAACGCGCCGCGGGCGAAGATCATGCGGTCCTCGGCCTTGTGCACCAGCTCGATACGCTCGGCCTGGCCGGCGAAGATCACCATATGCTCGCCCACCACCGAGCCGCCACGCAGGCTGGCAAAGCCGATGGCGCCAGGCTTGCGCGCGCCGGTGACCCCGTCGCGGCCGCGCTCGGAGCATTCGTCGAGATGGCGCCCGCGGCCCTGGGCGGCGGCCTCGCCCAAAAGCAGCGCCGTGCCGGAGGGCGCATCCACCTTCTTGTTGTGGTGCATCTCCACGATCTCGATGTCGAAGCTGTCGTCCAGCGTCGCCGCCACCCGGCGGGTGAGGGCGGCCAGCAGGTTGACCCCGAGGCTCATGTTGCCGGACTTCATGATGGGCGTGCGACGGGCGGCGGCGGCAATGGCCGCGTTGTCCTCGTTGGAGAAGCCCGTGGTGCCGATGACATGGGCGATGCCCGCCCCCGCCAGGGTCTCCGCCAGCCGCACCGAGGCGGAGGGGGTGGAGAAATCCACCACCACGTCGGCGCCGTTGAGGGTCGGGGCCGCATCGCTTTCCACCGTGACGCCGTTGGGCTTCAGGCCGCTCATGGCCCCGGCATCCTCGCCGAGAAAGGACGAGCCGGAATATTCCAGCGCCCCCACCAGGGCGAGGCCCTCGGTTTCCGAGATGGCCTTGATGAGGGCGCGGCCCATGCGGCCGCCGGCTCCGGAGATGACGATGCGCAGCTGAGACACGATTTTTCTGGTCCTTCGCGTGGCCGGGCGGCGCTTCACGGCGCCGCGGCAAAGACGGTGGCACTGCCCTGGCGAGAACGGCCCCAAGGGCCGGGGGCGGGGGTCCGTCAGGAGGGGGGCGCCTCGCGCCCGGTATAGCCGGAGATGAGGACAAGGTCTGCCACCGACGCCGACTGGCGGATGGCGCGTGCCCGCTGGTAGCCGGGCGAGAAGTAGCAAGCCCGCGCCGTCTCCACGTCGCGGAAGGCGATCACCACATAGCGCTGGCGCCCACGGCCATCCAGCAGCTGGTGCCGGCCGCCCCGCACCAGGAACCAGGCGCCGTATTCGGCGAACGGCTCGGCGTTGGCGGCGATATAATCTTTGTAGCGCTCCGGGTCGGTGACATCGACCTTGGCCATCCAGTAGCCGCGGGGCTTGTCCGGCGTGCCCTCGGGCGGCGGCGCCGCCGAGGGCTGGGGACCCTCATAGCCCTCGACCGCCGCAAGGTCGGCGATGGCGGTGGCCTGCCGCAGGGCCTTCACCGGCTGGTAGTCGGGGGCCTCGTAGGTGGCCACCGCCACGTCGAAGGAGGGCAGCTCCACCAGCACGTTGCGGTGGCGCTTGATGCCTTCCAGATGCTCGAAATCGCCGCCGCGCACGATGAAGCGCAGGTCGTGCTCCGCCGCATAGCGGGCGTTGGCTTCCCGGTAGGTGATGTAGTCCACCGGGTTGACCACATCGAGATTGAGGAACCAGTAGCCCTTCGCCATCGCCCCCTCCATTGCCCTGTTGCCGGCCGTCAGGCCCCCGCCAGTTCCGCCAGGATGGCCTCGGCCGCCGCCACCGGGTCCGCGGCCGCCGTCACCGGGCGGCCCACCACGATGCGGTCGGCGCCCGCGGCGATGGCTTCAGCCGGGGTGGCGATGCGCTTCTGGTCACCCACGTCCGCCCCCTTCGGCCGCACCCCGGGCGTCACCACCCGGCGATCCGGCCCCAGGATGGCGCGCACCATGGCCGCATCCGTGGGCGCGCAGATGACCCCCGCGATCCCTGCCTCCAGAGCCTGCCCGGCGCGCAGGCGGACCGTGTCGGTCACCCCCATGCGATAGCCGGCGGTGGCGAGGTCCGCGTCGTCATAGGAGGTGAGCACGGTCACGCCCAGCACTTCGAGCGGGCTGCCCTTGGCCCCCCGCGCCGCCGCCGCCATGGTCTGCGGATAGGCATGGACGGTGAGGATGTGCACCCCGCGCGCCGCCGCCGCCTCGGTCGCCCGCTCCACCGTATTGCCGATGTCGTGCAGCTTGAGATCGAGGAACACCTTCTTGCCGGCGCCGATGAGGTCGGCGGCAAGGTCGAGCCCCCCCGCGATGGAGAGCTCCAGGCCGATCTTGTAGAAGGTCACCACGTCGCCGAGCTGCCAGACCAGGGCCTCGGCCGCGCTCACGTTGGGATAGTCGAGCGCCACGATCATGCGGTCGCGGACTTTCGCATCGACAAGGCTCATGGGCCCTCCTCCGGGACGCATGCCAGCGCTGCGCCCTGTTCCCGCGCGCCGGCTGGCGCTGTGCTGTCGTCACGGACGCCGGCCTGGGCCGCGCCCTCTTCCCCGGCGCAGGCTCGTCCTGCGGCGTCTTCCCGGGCGCAGGCCGTGCCTGCATCCTCTTCCATGGCGCGCCAGCGGTCCGGGCGCGCATCCGCTCCGGCGCGGAACCAGCAGCCGCCGCCCACCGGCGGCTGGTCATGGATGCGGGAGATGGGGTAGCCCGCCAGATGGCACAGAAGCAAGGTGCCGACCCCGCCATGGCCCACAAACAGAACTGGAACCTGCCGATGGTCTTGAAGTTCGGCGAGGGTTCGGGTGACGGCGGCGACGATTCGCGCCTGCGCGTCCTGCGCCCGCTCCCAGCCGGCGACGCTCTCCTGCGGGCGGGCAAAGAAGGCATCCGCCATCTGCTGGAATTGGGCTTCCGGCAGGTAACCTGTTGCGGAACGGTCGTTTTCCTCCAGCCCCTCCGCCACCTCGACGGCAAGGCCAAGGGCCTCGGCGAGGAGCGCGGCCGTCTCCATCGCCTTCACCTCGGTGGAGGACACGATGCGCCGGTAGGGGGAGAGATCCGCGCGTGCGGCAAAGGCGCGCGTGCGCGCCCGCCCCACCTCGGACAGGCCCCAGCGGGGCACCGGCACGGCCGGGTCCACCGCGACCTGAGGGTGGGTTAGATAAAGGAAATCCGTCACTTAAGGGCCCCGGCGGTGTGGCCGTCCGGGCGCCGGGCGGCGCCGGCGGCACGGAAACCTCAGGGCCGGCGATAGGCCCAGACACGGGCGGGGGGAATATTTCTCCACACCCGCGGCGAACGCTCGCCCTCGATGGCACCCGGCACCAGCGGCACCGGCGTCACCACCGCATAAGTGAACTGCACGAACGGCGAGCCGGGGATGGACATGTCGAACGCCTCGTTCACCATGCGGTGCCGCTCGCTCTCCGGCATGGTGAAGAGCGGCAGCGACGAGATGGTGCCCACCGCCTTGCCCGGCAGGCGGCCCGTCAGCGTCTTGGCGAGGGTATAGGCGTCGCCGTTGATCACCGTGGCGCCGGGATAGCGCAGGCGCAGCAGGGCGCAGAATTCCGGGTTGTACTCGATGAGGAACAGGCGCTCCGGCGCGAAGCCGCGCTGGATCAGGGCCTTGGTCACCGGACCCGTGCCCGGTCCCAGCTCGATGACAGGACCGTCCTGCTTCGGGTCGAGGTAGCTTGCCATCATCTTGGCCAGAGCCGGGCTGGACGGCGCCACGGCGCCGGTCTTGAGCGGATTCTGGAACCACGACTGCAGAAAGCGGACCTCGTCCTTGAGATTCGGCTTCGGAAGCAAGGGCTTGTGAACCGGCCGGCGCTGGTCGTGGGAGTGAAGCATCAACGGCACCTCGGGCGCCCGAGAGGATCGGATATCAGGCGCTTAGACGGGAAAGCAGGCGGGGTCAAGGTTCGTGCCACTCGGCCAGGGGAGGCGTCGTCCGATCAGCTTGCGATGCCAACCGATGGGACAGGGCGCTCCCCGCCCCAGGGGTTTCAGCGACGGATTGACCGCCCAGGCGGGTTCTGCCCGGTCGGATCCGGCTCCAGCACCCCGTTGAGAAGGGCGGCGAGGGCGGCGGCGAGAAGGTCCTCTTCCGATGGCGAAAGAAAGGCAGAGCAGGTGAGTTTCAGGCTCGCCGTCCCGTGGACCAGGATCCAGAAGGTGAGCGCGAGCGCGGCCGGATCCTGCCCCGGCCTGAGCCGGCCGGCCCTGTGGAGGTCCTCGAAGCTGCCGGCGAGAAGTTGAAATGCCGCAGCCCCCGCCTCGTCCTTGCCGCCAAGGGCGCTGGCGGCGAAGCCGGGTTCCATGAAGATCAGGCGGTAGGTCTCCGGATCACTCCGAGCAAAAGCGACATAGGCCAAAGCCAGCGCCCCGAGGCGCGCCACCGGATCGGGATCCGCGGCAGCCTGGGTCAAGGCGACAAGCAGGCTGCGCATGCCGCTCTCCCCGAGCTCGCGGGCGATGGCATCCCGATTCGCGAAATGGAGATAGAGGGCGGCGGGTGAATAGCCTGCCGCTTCGGCGATGCGGCGCATCGTGAGGGCCTCGAAGCCGTGCTCCAGCACGATGCGCCGTGCCTCGTCGAGGATGCGGGCGCGGGCGTCTTCCTTGCGGCGGGCACGGGGCGCGGACGGCAAACCATCGTCTCCGGAGTTGACAAGAACGTCGTTCAGTTTATGAACGATGTTCAGTGAACATTGTTCAGGAGCACTCTAATGCCCGTCCCCTTCGCCTCGCAAGCCTCGCCCCGTATCGGTCTCGTCGGCGCGACAGGATCCATCGGCGCCAGCATCGCCGCAGCGCTCGGTGACGCCGGCACGCCCTTTGCCGCCATCGGCCGCTCGCTTGCCGGCCTCACCCGCGCCTTCGCCGCCCGGCCCGAAACCGCGCTGCGCACCTGCGATCCCGAGCTGCGCACCTGGAACCCGGACGATCCCGCCACCATCCGGGGCGCGTTCCGGGGCCTTGATACCCTCGTCTACATGGTGGGCGTGCCCTATGACGCCTTCCACCTCCACCCCCGGCTCATGGCGCGCACGGTCGAGGCCGCGGCGGCGGAGGGGGTGTCGCGCCTGCTGCTCATCGGCACCGCCTACCCCTTCGGACGGCCGCAGGCCGCGCTGGTGGACGAGAGCCACCCGCGCACGCCGCATACGTTCAAGGGCCAGATGCGCAAGGCGCAGGAAGACGTGCTGATGGAAGCGGACGCGGCGGGCGTCATCCGCGCCACCATCCTGCGCCTACCGGATTTCTATGGGCCGGGCGTGGAACGCAGCTTTCTCGCCGACATCTTCGCCGCCGCGGCGGAGGGCCGGCGGGCGAAGGTGGTTGGCCCCATCGACCGGCCGCACCAGTTCGTCTTCGTGCCGGACGTGGGGCCGGTGGTGCGCACCCTGCTTGCGACCGACGCCGCCTTCGGCCGCACCTTCAACCTGGGCGGCGCCGGCACCATCAGCGTACGGGAGGTGGCAGAGCGCGCCTTTGCCCTGGCGAACGCCAGACCCAACGCCAAGCCGCGACTTATGGTGGCGAACAAGACGATGCTGCGTCTCGCCGGCCTGTTCGACCCGGTGATGCGCGAACTGGTGGAGATGAATTATCTGATGACCACGCCGGTCATCATGGACGATACCGCTCTGGAAGCCCTCATCGGCCCCATGGCGAAGACATCCTATGCCGACGGTATCGCCCGAACCATGGCGGCCGCGACTGCGGCAGCGCTAGCGGCGCAGCCCCGGCAGGCCGCGTGAAGGCAGTCCCGCCGATCAGATGCGGGGAGGCCCCTCAGGCCCCCTCGCCGGCGGCACCCTGGAAGAACTCCTTCACCTTGGCGAAGAAGCCGGTGGATTCGGGATGGGTCTCGCCGGAGCTGTCCTTTTCGAATTCGGCGAGCAATTCCTTCTGCCGCTTGGTCAGCTTCTGCGGCGTTTCCACCACCACCTGCACATACATGTCGCCGTGGTTGCGCGCCCGCATGATGGGCATGCCCTTGCCGGAGAGGCGGAAACGCTTCTGCGACTGGGTGCCCTCGGGGATCTTCACCTTGCTCTTGTCACCATCGATGGTCGGCACTTCCACGGTGCCCCCCAGCGCCGCCGTCACCATGGAGATGGGCACCCGGCAGTAGAGGTCCGCGCCTTCGCGCTGGAAGAAGGTGTGGGGCTCGATGGAGAGGAAGATGTAGAGGTCGCCCGCCGCCCCGCCACGCACACCCGCCTCGCCCTCGCCGCCGAGGCGGATGCGGGTGCCGTCCTCGACGCCGGCGGGGATCTGCACCGACAGGTTGCGCTCGCGCGTCACCCGTCCGGCACCGCCGCAGTCGCTGCAGGGGTCCTCGATGACACTGCCGCGGCCCTGGCAGTTCGGGCAGGTTCGCTCCAGGGTGAAGAAGCCCTGGGCGTGGCGGATCTTGCCGGCGCCGCCGCACATACGGCACGCCTTGGGCTGGGTGCCGGGCTTGGCGCCGGTGCCCGAGCAGGTCTCGCACGACACCGAGGTGGGGATCTTGATCTGCGCGGTCTTGCCGGAGAAGGCCTCCTCCAGCGTGATTTCCATGTTGTAGCGCAGGTCCGCCCCGCGCCCGCGCTGCTGGCCACCGCCGCGGCCGCGGTTCATGGCGCCGCCAAACAGATCGTCGAAGATATCGGCGAAGGAGGAGGCGAAATCATTGCCGAAGCCGGGACCGCCGCCGCCACCATTCTCGAAGGCGGCATGGCCGAAGCGGTCATAGGCGGCGCGCTTCTGGGGGTCCTTCAAGACCTCGTAGGCCTCGTTGACCTCCTTGAACATCACCTCCGCTTCGCCATTGCCCTGGCTGCGGTCGGGATGCCACTTCATGGCGAGCTTGCGATAGGAAGCCTTGAGCACCGTGTCATCGGCGCCGCGGTCGCAGCCGAGGGTTTCGTAATAATCGCGCTTGGCCATCGCCTCAAAAGACCTCACTCAAATTTTCCGGCAGCTTCCGGTCAAAGACCACCACGCCCGGCTGCCTCTCGCACCTGGACACGACCTCTCGATATTTGGTCCAGGCTCCGTTAGCCATAGCCGTCGACTGGGCGCGTCGCTCCATGTGACCGTACGTCGTCAGCGTCACCGCAGCCAAAGCGTGCATAAGGAAGGCACACATGCCGCTGCTGTCGCTCGAAACGCGCGGGCCGGCCAATATGTCGATCTCGTCCACCAACGCATTATAGAGCGTAAGGATGCGCCGCGGCTTGTTCGCCCGAATCGCATCAAGAAGGACCATCTCGGCCGTCAGGGCCCGATCGTAATAATACTGGGCAGTCAATCGTCTCGGCTCGTCGGCGCTCACCGATGAAACGAGAAGGGCGCCCATACCGGCGCCCAGAATGACCTTCCTTGCGCCCTTCATCCATCAAGCCCCGATGCATTGCCTGCCCCGGCCGAAGCCGGGACAGACAACATATTGCCATCGCCTTCGCCTTGGGCGAAGGGATCACGCCGACTTCTTCTTGTCGTCGTCGACCTCGGTGAACTCGGCGTCCACCACGTCGTCCGCCGGCTTGGCGGCGCCC
Source organism: Xanthobacter autotrophicus Py2 (assembly GCA_000017645.1). Taxonomy (NCBI): domain Bacteria; kingdom Pseudomonadati; phylum Pseudomonadota; class Alphaproteobacteria; order Hyphomicrobiales; family Xanthobacteraceae; genus Xanthobacter; species Xanthobacter versatilis. Next base: position 365,721 of record CP000781.1, on the reverse strand, counting down.
TCGGCACCCGGCTGCTGGGCCGCATACATGGCCTCGCCGAGCTTGAGGGAGGCCTGGGCCAGGGTGTTGGTCTTGGCCGTGATGGCCTCCACGTCATCGCCTTCCAGCGTCGACTTGAGATCCGCCAGGGCCGCCTCGATGGCGCCCTTCTCCACCGCGCCGACCTTGTCGCCATGCTCCGCGACGGCCTTCTCGGTGGAGTGGACGAGGGCTTCCGCGTGGTTCTTGGCTTCCACCAGGGCCCGGCGCTTCTTGTCCTCGGCCGCGTGGGCCTCGGCGTCCTTCACCATCTTCTCGATGTCGGCGTCATTCAGGCCGCCCGAGGCCTGGATGCGGATCTGCTGCTCCTTGCCGGTGCCCTTGTCCTTGGCGGAGACCTGCACGATGCCGTTGGCGTCGATGTCGAAGGTCACCTCCACCTGCGGCACGCCGCGGGGCGCGGGCGGGATGCCCATGAGGTCGAACTGGCCGAGCATCTTGTTGTCCGCCGCCATCTCGCGCTCGCCCTGGAACACGCGGATGGTCACCGCGGTCTGGCCATCCTCGGCGGTGGAGAAGGTCTGGCTCTTCTTCGTCGGGATGGTGGTGTTGCGGTCGATGAGCCGGGTGAACACGCCGCCCAGGGTCTCGATGCCCAGGGACAGCGGGGTCACGTCGAGCAGCAGCACGTCCTTCACGTCGCCCTGGAGCACGCCGGCCTGGACCGCGGCGCCGATGGCGACCACTTCGTCCGGGTTGACGCCCTTGTGGGGCTCCTTGCCGAAGAACTGCTTCACCACTTCCTGCACCTTGGGCATGCGGGTCATGCCGCCGACGAGGACCACCTCGTCGATCTGCCCGGCGGTGAGGCCGGCATCCTTGAGCGCGAGCCGGCAGGGCTCCACCGTGCGCTGGATGAGGTCGTCCACCAGCGCCTCGAACTTGGCGCGGGTGAGCTTCAGCGTGAGATGCTTCGGGCCCGTGGCATCGGCGGTAATGAAGGGCAGGTTGATCTCGGTCTGGGTCGCGCTCGACAGCTCGATCTTCGCCTTCTCGGCGGCCTCCTTGAGGCGCTGGAGGGCCAGCTTGTCGTTGCGCAGGTCGATGCCCTGCTCCTTCTTGAACTCGTCCGCCAGATAGGTGACGAGCCGCATGTCGAAGTCTTCACCGCCGAGGAAGGTGTCGCCGTTGGTGGACTTCACCTCGAACACGCCGTCGCCGATCTCCAGCACCGACACGTCGAAGGTGCCGCCGCCGAGGTCGTACACCGCGATGGTGCCGGCCGACTTCTTGTCGAGGCCATAGGCCAGCGCCGCCGCCGTGGGCTCGTTGATGATGCGCAGCACCTCAAGGCCGGCGATGCGGCCGGCGTCCTTGGTGGCCTGGCGCTGGGCGTCGTTGAAGTAGGCCGGGACGGTGATGACCGCCTTCTCGACCTTCTCACCCAGGAACGACTCGGCGGTCTCCTTCATCTTCTGCAGGACGAAGGCGGAGATCTGCGAGGGGGAATACTTCTTGCCGTCCGCTTCCACCCAGGCATCGCCATTGTCGGCGCGCACGATGGAGTAGGGGACGAGATGCTTGTCCTTCTCGACGGTCGGGTCGTCGTAGCGGCGGCCGATGAGGCGCTTCACCGCGAAGAAGGTGCGCTCGGGATTGGTGACGCTCTGGCGCTTGGCGGGCTGGCCGACGAGACGCTCGCCGTCCTCCGTGAAGGCGACGATGGAGGGCGTGGTGCGCGCGCCCTCGGCGTTCTCGATGACTTTCGGGGTGGACCCCTCCATCACCGCGACGCAGGAATTGGTGGTGCCGAGGTCGATACCGATGATCTTGGCCATATGGTTCTCTCCTTGTCGGCAGGCCGACCGGGCCCTTTCGGCACCCGCGGGAGATGGCCGCAGGCCCCTCCCGCAACCGATCCGCCGGCCCCCTGAACTTTCGAATTGGGGTTCGTCGCGACAACGACGATCGAGGCGGATATAGGGGGGGTGTTTTGGCGCCGCAAGGCGTGCCGGCTCGCGGTCTGTTCCTTTTTCACGTCCGCGCGAGCCTGCGCGTCATCGCAAAGGACCATACGATGCCCGCCCCCTCCCCGGCCCCGCTCGCAACCGCCGGCAACAGGACCCGCTCCGCGCTCGTCGCGGTGGACCTGCAGGTGGACTTCCTGCCCGGCGGCCGGCTGGCGGTACCGGGCGGGCATGAGGTGGTGCCGCTGGCAAACCTCGCGGCGCGGCATTTCCCCCATGTGGTGCTGACACAGGACTGGCACCCGCCGGGCCATGTCTCGTTCGCCTCGAGCCACCCGGGCAAGGCGCCCTTCGACGAGATCGACCTGCCCTATGGGCGACAGATCCTGTGGCCGGACCATTGCGTGCAGGACAGCGAGGGCGCCCGCCTGTCCGCCGAACTCGACGTTCCCCACGCCCAAGTGGTCATCCGCAAGGGGCACCACCGCACCATCGACAGCTATTCCACCTTCTACGAGGCGGACCGCACCACTCCCACCGGCCTCTCCGGATACCTGCGGGACCGGGGTATCGATACGGTGTATCTGCTCGGGCTGGCGACGGACTTCTGCGTGTCCTGGTCGGCGGTGGACGCCGCCCGGCACGGGTTCGTCACCCATGTGATCGAGGATGCCTGCCGGGCGCTGGACGTGGACGGATCCCTGGCCAAGGCCTACGCCGACATGGCCTCCGCCGGGGTGCAACGGGTGCGGCTGGCCGATGTGATCGCCTGACGCACGGTGACCTGCGCCGCCCCCGGCTCATGCCAACGGCCGATAAGCCAGGCTCATCGTCCATCGGCGAGCCCGCGCTGCACATGAGAGAACGCGCCTCGCAGGCCGGAGCCGATCGAATTATTCGTCGAAGGCAGTCATGAGGCCCAGCGGAGCGCCGGTCGCGTCGGCGACGATGGCGATACGGCCGACACCCTCGATGTCGAACGGCGGTCGCACCACCTGACCGCCCTTGGCCTCAAGCAGCGCCACGCGGGCATCCACATCATCCACGCTGATGTAGCCGAACCAATGGGGCGGCACGTAGGGCGGCACGATGTCGGTCTTGTCCATCAGCCCGGCCACCGGCTCGTCGCCCAGCATGGCGACATAATAGGACCGGCCGCCCTCCATGGGCATCTCGCTGAAGGTCCAGCCGAGCACGGCGCTGTAGAAGGCCTTGGCCTTTTCCACATCGTCGGTCATCAGCTCGTTCCAGTAGAACTTCGCGTGCGGTGCCATGGCCTCTCCTGCCTGATGGGCGAGCGCCGGCACCATGCCCCAACAGGCCCGCCACGGCCAGCGATCCGGATAAAATGCTGACCTGGGTCACCGGGCGCCCAGCCACCAGACCTGCGGCCCCCTCTTCCCCCCGCCGCGGGAAAAGGGAGCCGGGGTCATGCGACCATCGCGCTCATTCGATGATCAGGATGATGCGACGGGTCCGGGGCTCCACCAGCGCCGCCTCGGCACCCGGGAGCACCACGTAACGGTAGCCCGAGAGGTCAGCCCCGCCGCCATAGCCACCACCATAAAGCTCACCCGGATAGACCGGCGTGTTGTAGTCGGCCACGTCGTAGCCGCCCCGGTCGGGATAGCCGACCCCCGGATCGCCCTGGCCGTAATAGACCTGGCCGTAATAGCCCGGCCCGTAATAGCCCTGCTGGTAGGTGGCGTAGCGCTGGTAGGTCGGCGCCACGCCGAAGCTCTGGAGCGGGATGCCGGCCGGCAACACCGCCCCCACGGAGGCAACGAAGCCCCCCGGGATCACAGCCGGCGGAACCGGGTGACGCACCACATAACCCTGGATGTACCCGCGTTGGGCCGGCGAGATATACCCTCCGGGTCCCACCACGACGGCCTGTGCCGACGCGGCGCAGACCCCGGCGATCAGCACTGCGATGCCGAGGCCAACCGAACGACCGGCGCTAGCGCAGAGACTCTTTAGGCGGGGATTCATGACGACTCTCCTCTCGATCCCAGCGACCCGAAGACATCCTGCCGCGCCTTTTTGTTCCGACTTAGCTTAATTGTGATATGTAACATATGGTTACTTCCCCATTAAAGCCATGGTCACGCCAAGGGAAAGCTGCCATCGAGTACCTCTGTTTTCTTTGAAATGCCGGTTTCGGAGCGCCTGAAGACATGACGGCAACGCCCGCTTCCGCGCCGGCCCAAATGCCAGCCCATCTGGAGGTGGCCCCCGGCGCCCTGTGGTTTCGCGAGGCGCTGGACCGGGACGCGCAGGCCGCCCTGCTTGCGGACATCCGCGCGGTGCTGGACAAAGCCCCGCTGTTCACGCCGGCCATGCCGCGGACCGGAAAGCCGTTTTCCGTCCGCATGAGCAATTGCGGGCCGCTCGGCTGGGTCTCGGACGCTGCGGGATATCGCTACCAACCGTTCCATCCCGAGACCCGCGCGCCCTGGCCCGCCATGCCGCCGGCGCTGGCCGCGCTGTGGACCACCTATGCGGCCTTCAAGGCCCCGGCCGAGGCCTGCCTCATCAATTATTACGGGCCGGATGCGCGCATGAGCCTGCATCAGGACCGCGACGAAGCCGACTTCACCGCGCCTGTCCTCTCCCTCTCGCTGGGGGACACCGCCCTGTTCCGCATCGGCGGTGAGACGCGGGGCGGCGCCACCCGTTCGATCCGCCTCTCCTCCGGCGACATCTTCCTCTTGTCCGGACCGAGCCGGCTCGCGTTCCACGGCATCGACCGCATCCTGCCCGGCACCTCCACGCTGCTGCCCGAGGGCGGACGCTTCAACCTCACGCTGCGGCGCGTCAATCCAGCTACCTGAAGCATCGCACCTGTGGCAACGCCCCACAGAAAAGCCCGAATGTCGCCCGAAACAGGTCCTTCGATCCGGTACCAGGGAGCGGAGGCCCTGCCGCCGGGTCCCTCCTCCCCCGCCGGAGCCCTCCATGCGCCTGCTCTTGTCCGCCGTCGTCCTCGCGTTCTCCCTGATTACGGCGCCCCTGTCCTCGGCCTTCGCCGCCGATCCGACCTTCCCCCGCGGCTCGGCCATCGGCCTCGTCCCGCCGCCGGGCATGGTGGAAGGGCAGGCTTTCGCCGGGTTCGAGGATCGCGCCCACAACGCCTCCCTGCTCATCGTGGAAATGCCTCCGGACGCCTACGAGCAGATCGACGCCGGCTTCACCGACACGGCGCTGGCCGGCAAGGGCATCACCCTCGACAAGCGCGAGGCCTTCCCCCTCAAGGGCGCCAAGGCGGTGCTGTTCACCGGCACGCAGACGGCGGGACCGGTCTCCCTGCGCAAATGGGTGCTGCTGGTGGGCAGCGACCAGCTGACCGGCCTCATCACCCTGCAGGTGCCCGAGAGCGAGGCCGCCGCCTATCCCGATGCCGCCGTTCGGGCCGCCCTCGCTACGCTTGCGATCCGCTCCGTGCCGGACCAGGTGGCGGCCCTGCCCTTCGCCGTCACCAACCTCGCCGGCTTCCGCCCGGTGCGGGCGCTGGCCGGCACCACCCTCATCCTGACCGACGGGCCGAAGGACGTGCAGGAGGGCGTGGACCAGCCCCTGTTCGTGGTCACCGTGGGCGGCGGCGCGCCGCGCGAGGACGAACGCCGCCAGTTCGCGCTCCGGCTCCTGTCCACCCTGCCCGGCGTGAAGGACCTGAAGCTGGAGCGCGCGGAACCGCAGCGCATCTCCGGCCAGACCGGCTTCGAGGTGATGGCCACCGGCACCGACGTGAAGACCGGCGCGCCGGTGAAGCTGGTGCAGTGGATCCGCTTCGGACCCTCCGCCTATATCCGCATGGTGGGACTGACCCGGCTCGACGCTTTCCCCGACACCTACGACCGCCTGCGGGCCCTGCGCGACGGCGTGGAGCCGCGCTGAGGGCGGCGTTGCGCTTTTCCCCGGCGCGGGATTAACTCGCGGGTCTTAGCTCCCGCGTCCCAACTCCCGCGTCAGGACCACGCCCGATGCCCATGTCCGAGGGCAAGGACTTTCTCGCCGACAGCCCGCTGGCCCTCGCCAGCGGCGCGCCCGATTTCGGCGCCGTCGATGCGGAGGAGGCTTGGATCGCCGTCATCCGCAAGATGGACGAGACCTATGCGGAGCTGGTGCGCCAGCAGGTGGAGCTGGAGGAGAAGAACGCCGCGCTGGAGGAAGCCCAGGGCTTCATCGCCGGCCTGCTCGGCTCCATGACCGACGTGCTCATCGCCTGCGACCTCGCCGGGCGGGTGGAACAGGTGAACCTCGCCGCCGAACGCGTGTTCGGCCAGTTGGCGGACGCCCTCACCGGCCGCCCCCTCGCCGCGCTGCTCGACCCCTCCTCCCCCACCTCTGCCAGCGATGTGCTCGCCACGGCGGCGCGGCGCCAGCGCATCGCCGACCGGGAATTCACCCTCGCCACGCCGGAAGGCCCTCAGGCGGTCTCGGTGAACGGCGCCCTGCGCTTCGACCCGCGCGGGCGGCCGGTGGGCGTGGTGCTGGTGGGCCGGCCCATCGGCGAGCTGCGCGCCGCCTACCACGCCCTCGCCAGCGCCCATGAACATCTCAAGCGCACCCAGCAGCAACTGGTGCATGCGGAGAAGATGGCCTCCCTCGGCCGCCTCGTGGCCGGCGTCGCCCACGAGCTGAACAATCCCATCTCCTTCGTCTATGGCAATGCCCACGCCCTGAAGCGCTATGCGGAGCGCCTCATCACCTATCTCGACGCGGTGCATGGGGGCGCCGATGCCGCCGCCCTCGCCCGCACCCGGGGGGAACTGCGCATCGACCGGGCGCTGGCCGACATTCCCGCCACCCTCGCCGGCATGCTGGAAGGCGCCGAGCGGGTGCGCGACATCGTGGCGGACCTGCGCCGCTTCTCCTCCGACAATCGCGAGGCGCGGGAGGTGTTCGACCTCGCCAGCGTGGTGCGCTCGGCGGTGGACTGGGTGGCGAAATCCCAGATGCCCGACCTCGCCATCCGCGTCGCGATCCCGGAGGGGCTGGAGGCGGTGGGCCATCCCGGCCACATCCACCAGGTGCTGATGAATCTCGTCCAGAACGCCGTGGACGCGCTGGAGGGCCGGCCCGACCCGCGCCTCCACATCACCGGCGAGCGGCTCGGCGGCCCGGACGGCGAGCGGGTGGCGGTGCGGGTGCACGACAGCGGGCCCGGCATCCCCGAGGACATCCTCGGCCGCATCTTCGATCCCTTCTTCACCACCAAGGCGGTGGGCAAGGGCACGGGGCTCGGCCTCTCCATCTGCTACCGTATCGCCGAGGAGCATGACGGACGGCTGGAAGCCGCCAACCACCCGGAGGGCGGCGCCGTCATCTCCCTTATCCTCCCGTCAGCGGCCCGGCCATGAGCACCCTTGCGCGCGAGCCCTTCACCGTGCTGTGGCTGCAATCGGGCGGCTGCGGCGGCTGCACCATGTCGCTCTTGTGCGCCGAGGCCCCGGACCTTGCCGCGACGCTGGCGAGCGCGAACATCCGCTTCCTGTGGCACCCAACCCTGTCGGAGGAGACCGGGGACGAGGCCATCGCCCTGTTCGAGGCAGTGCTCGCGGGCGAGGTCCGGCTCGATGCCCTGTGCATCGAAGGGGCGCTGCTGCGCGGGCCGAACGGCACCGGGCGCTTCCACACCCTCGCCGGCACCGACACCGCCACCATCGACTGGGCGCGGCGGCTCGCGGCCGTCGCCGAGCATGTGGTGGCGGTGGGCACCTGTGCCGCTTATGGCGGCGTCACGGCGGCCGGCGTCAATCCGGCCGATGCCTGCGGCCTGCAATATGACGGGCGCCGTCCCGGCGGGGCGCTGGGCGCGGCCTTCCGCTCCCGCTCCGGCCTGCCGGTGGTGAATGTCGCCGGCTGCCCCACCCATCCCAACTGGGTGACCGAGACCTTGATGCTGCTCGCCTCCGACCTCATGCGGGCGGAGGACCTCGACAGCTATGGCCGCCCGCGCTTCTACGCCGACCACCTCGTGCACCATGGCTGCCCGCGCAACGAATATTACGAATACAAGGCCAGCGCCGAGAAGATGAGCGACCTCGGCTGCATGATGGAGCATCTTGGCTGCCTCGGCACCCAGGCCCATGCCGACTGCAACACCCGGCTTTGGAACGGCGAGGGCTCCTGCACCCGCGGCGGCCACGCCTGCATCAACTGCACCGCCCCCGAGTTCGAGGAGCCGGGCCATGCCTTCCTTGAAACCCCGAAGATCGGCGGCATCCCCGTGGGCCTGCCCACCGACATGCCCAAGGCGTGGTTCATCGCCCTGTCGTCCCTCGCCAAGGCGGCGACCCCGGACCGGCTGAGGCGCAACGCCACCGCCGACCACGTGCTGACGCCACCTGCCGTGCGGGATATCCGCAAGCGATGAGCACAGAGACCAAACGGCTCGTGGTGGGGCCGTTCAACCGGGTGGAAGGCGACCTCGAAGTCCGGCTCGACGTGGCCGACGGGGAGGTGCGGCAGGCCTTCGTCAATTCGCCCCTGTTCCGCGGTTTCGAGCGCATCCTGGAGGGGCGCGACCCGCGGGACGCCCTTGTCATCGCGCCGCGCATCTGCGGCATCTGCTCGGTGTCGCAGTCCCATGCGGCGGCGCTGGCGCTCGCCGGCCTTGAGGGCATCGCGCCCACGGACAATGGCCGGGTCGCCACCAACCTCATCCTCGCCACCGAGAACGTGGCGGACCACCTCACCCATTTCCACGTCTTCTTCATGCCGGACTTCGCCCGGGCCATCTATGAGGACCGCCCGTGGTTCGCCACCGCCGCCCGACGCTTCAAGGCGGCGCAGGGCGAGAGCGTGCGCCGGGCACTCGCCACGCGGGCGACGCTGCTGCACGTGATGGGCCTGCTCGCCGGACGCTGGCCGCACACGCTGGCGATCCAGCCGGGGGGCGTCGCCAAGGGCGCCGACGCGCGGGACCAGATGCGCCTCATCGCCACCCTCGGCGCCGTGCGCGCGGACCTGGAGGAGCGCCTTTATGGCGCTCCGCTGGAACGGGTGGCCGAGATCGCCGACGTGGCGGAACTGGAAGCATGGCGACAGGCGGGGCCGGACGGCGACTTCCGCCTGTTCCTTGAAATCGCCGCCGACCTGGATCTGGCCCGCCTCGGCCGCGCCCACGACCGCTTCCTCTCCTACGGTGCCTATGCGCTGGACGAGGGCCGGCTCTACACCGGCGGCACCTTTGCCAACGGGCGGGCCAAGGGCCTCGACCCGGCCGCCATCACCGAGGACCACAGCTTCGCCCGCATGGAAGGCCGCGAGGCGCCCCACCCGCCCTTCGAAGGCTCGACCTTCCCCGATGGGGCGGACGAGACCGGCTACACCTGGTGCAAGGCCCCGCGCCTCTCCGGCCTGCCGTTCGAGACCGGCGCCTTCGCCCGTCAGGTGGTGGCCGGCCATCCCCTCGCCCGCGACCTTGCGGCGAGGGAGGGCGCCAACGTGCGCGCCCGCGTCGTCGGCCGGCTGGTTGAGACGGCGCGCACCCTCATCGCCATGGAAGGCTGGGTGCGCCAGCTTCATCCCGGCGCGCCCTGGTGCGCGCAAGGCGCGATGCCGCAGTCCGGCCGCGCCTTCGGCCTCACGGAAGCCGCGCGCGGGGCGCTGGGCCACTGGATGGTGGTGGAGAAGGGGCGCATCGCCCGCTACCAGATCATCGCCCCCACCACCTGGAACTTCTCCCCCCGCGATGCGGTTGGCCAGCCGGGGCCACTGGAAACGGCGCTGGTGGGCGCCCCCATCCGGCAGGGTGAAACCACGCCAGTGAGCGTGCAGCACATCGTGCGCTCGTTCGACCCCTGCATGGTCTGCACGGTGCATTGAATCTCATGGGAACCGAGGTCGCGGGCGAGGAGATCGAGGTTTCCGGCATCGTGCAGGGGGTGGGGTTCCGCCCCTTCGTCTATCGCCTCGCCCGCCGGCTGGACCTCGTCGGAGACGTGCGCAACGCCGGCGACCGCGTCATCATCCGCATCGCCGGCCTGGCTTCGGCGCGCGATGCCTTCGCGGCGGCGCTGGCGGACGAGGCGCCGGTGCTGGCGCGCGTGGAACAAATGATGCGACGCCCGGCCCAGGTCCCGGACGGTCCCTTCCGCATCATGGAGAGTGCGGCGGGCACGGTTTCGGTGGGGGTGGTGCCGGATGTGGCCACCTGCCCCGCCTGCCGAGCCGAGATCGCCGATCCCAAGGCCCGGCGCTTCCGCTACGCCTTCACCAACTGCACCGATTGCGGTCCGCGCTTCTCCATCGTCACCGGCCTGCCCTACGACCGCCCGGCCACCACCATGGCCGGCTTTCCCATGTGCCCCGCCTGCCGCGCCGAATATGACGACCCTGCCGACCGCCGCTTCCACGCCCAGCCCATCGCCTGCCCGGACTGCGGCCCGAAGCTGTGGCTGGAGGGCGACGACGCTGCCGGGGCCGACCCCATCGAGCGTGCCGCCGCCCTGCTGCGCGCCGGGCATATCCTCGCGATCAAGGGTATCGGCGGCTTCCACATCGCCTGCGACGCCACCGAGGTGGACGCCGTCGCCCTGCTGCGCGCCCGCAAGCACCGCCCCACCAAGCCGCTGGCCGTGATGGCGGACATGGCCACCGCCCACGGCCTCTGCCTCATCACGCCGGAGGAGGAGGCGGCGCTCGCCCACCCTTCCGCCCCCATCCTGCTGCTATCCCTGAAGCCCGGTGCGCCACTCGCGCCAGGCATCGCCCCGGGCCAGCGCCATCTCGGCGTGATGCTTCCCTATACGCCCCTGCACCACCTGCTGCTGGCCGCCGTGGGCCGCCCGCTGGTGATGACCTCCGGCAACCGCTCCAGCGAACCGCAGATCTTCCGCGACGACGAGGCCCGCGAACGCCTCGCCGGCATCGTTGATGCGTTCCTCATGCACGACCGGCCCATCGCCCGCCGCCTCGACGACAGCGTGGCGCGCCATGTAGCGGGCCGGCTGCGGATCATGCGGCGCGGCCGCGGGCTCGCCCCCATGCCTCTCACCCTGCCTGCCGATTTCGCCGATGCCCCGCCCGTGCTCGCCCTGGGCGGGGAGCTGAAAAGCGCTCTCTGCCTGACCCATGGCGCCAAAGCACTGCTCTCCCACCATCTCGGCGACCTGGACGAGCCGGCCACGGGCGACGCCTTTGAGACCGCGCTTGCCGATTACGCCGCCCTCTTCGCTCACAAGCCTGCGGCGGTAGCTGTGGACCTGCACCCGGACTACCGCGCCACCCGCCTCGGCGAGGATATGGCCGCCACCCGTAGCCTGCCGCTTGAGCGGGTGCAGCACCACCATGCCCATATGGCAGCCGCCATGGCCGAGGCCGGCTGGCGGCGGGCGGACGGGCCGGTGGTGGGCATCGCGCTGGACGGCCTCGGCCTGGGCGAGGACGGCACCGCTTGGGGCGCCGAAATCCTCGTCTGCGATTACCGCGCCAGCCGGCGCGTCGCCCGCCTCTCCCCCATCCCGCTGGCCGGAGGAGACGCGGCGAGCCGGGAACCGTGGCGGGTGCTCCTGGCCCATCTCGACCGCGCGCTGGGGCGTTCGGCTGTGGATGGCGACCCGCGCCTCGCGGCGCTGTTGGCCGGCAAGCCGCTCCTGACCCTGCGCGCCATGATGGACAAGGGGCTGAACGCGCCCCTGGCCTCCTCTGCCGGCCGGCTGTTCGATGCGGTGGCGGCGGTGCTGGGCCTTGCGCCCGACCGCCTCAGCCACGAGGGTGAGGCCGCCATGGCGCTGGAGGCGGCGGCACAGGGCGACGCCCCGCCCTACCCCTTCGCCTTGCATGCTGAAGCGGTCCCGATCGAGATCGACCCCGCCCCGCTGTTCAAGGCGCTGGTGGACGACCTCCACGCCGGGTCGCCCCGCGCCGCCATGGCCGCCGCCTTCCACGCCGGCCTCGCCGAAGCCTTCACCGGGGCGGCGGTGCAGGTGGCGGCGAAGGAAGGCCTCACCGCCGTCGCCCTGTCCGGCGGCGTGTTCCAGAATGCCCGGCTGCTGGAAGAGACGGTGCGGCGGCTTGAGGCCCATGGCCTCATCCCGCTGGTGCCCGGCGACGTACCGGCCAACGATGGCGGCCTCGCCTTCGGCCAGGCGGTGGTGGCCGCCGCCCGTCGGATGGGGTGAGGGCGGGCGCCCGGTCTCTTCAGTCACACCCGCCCCGCGTCCCGGTTTTCGTCCCGCGCGAGCGGGGCTATGGTGGCGCCATGACCAGCCCGCACCGCTCGCCTGCCCCTACCCGCCCGGAGCCCTCCGCCGCAGGGGCGGACGCGAACACCTTCCTCCTCGCCGGCACCCGCGTCTCGGCCCCGGCGCTAGCCCCCGGCCTGCACGTGGTTGCGACACCGATCGGCAACCTCGGCGACGTAACCGTTCGCGCGCTGGAAACCTTGGCGGGCGCGGACGTCATCGCCTGCGAGGATACCCGCATGTCCCGCCGGCTCACAGAACGCTACGGCATCACCACGCCGCTCGTGCCCTATCACGACCACAACGGCGCCAGTGCCCGGCCCAAGCTGCTGGCGCGGCTTGCCGCCGGCCACCGCGTCGCGCTCATCTCGGATGCCGGCACGCCGCTGGTCTCGGACCCCGGCTTCAAGCTGGTGGTGGAAGCGGCCGAGGCCGGCCACACGGTGCATCCCGTGCCCGGCGCCTCGGCCCTGCTCGCCGCCCTGGTGGCGGCCGGCCTGCCCACGGACTGCTTTCTGTTCGATGGCTTCCTGCCGCCGAAATCCGGCCAGCGCCGCAACCGCATTACAGCCCTTGCGAGCGTACCGGCCACGCTGGTGTTCTACGAGACCGGCCCGCGCCTCGCCGAAAGCCTCGCCGACCTCGCCGACCGCCTCGGCCCGCGCAAGGCCGCGGTCTGCCGCGAGCTCACCAAGGCCTTCGAGGAAGTGCGCCGCGGCGACCTCGCCACCCTCGCCGCACATTATGGGGCGGCGGAGGCGCCGAGGGGCGAGATCGTGCTGGTGGTAGGACCTCCGCTGGAGGAAGCCGCCGGCGACGCCGACGTGGATGAGGCCCTCGCCCGCGCCCTCAAGGACGCCACCTTGAAGGACGCCGTCGCCGCCGTCGCCGCCATGACCGGGCGACCGAAGCGGGAGGTCTATGCCCGCGCCCTTGCCTTGGCCGAAGGACGGGCCGGGGACAAGGCAGCCGATGACTGACGTTCCCGCCGCGACGCGCCGCCGCCGTGCCGCCCACGACCGGGGTCTCGCCGCCGAGGAGCGCGCGGCGACCCTGCTTGGAGCCCATGGCTTCGAGATCCTGGCCCGCCGGGTCCGCACCAAGGCCGGCGAGATCGACCTGATCGCCCGCCAGGGCGACCTGCTGGTCTTCTGCGAAGTGAAGCTGCGGAGCACCCTTTCGGATGCGGCCTTCTCGCTGCTGCCGCGCCAGCGGCGGCGCATCGCCGCGGCGGCCGAGGCGTTCCTCGCGGGCCATCCGGAGCTGGCGCGCCTCAACATGCGCTTCGATGCCGTGCTCCTCGCCCGCTCGGGCGCCGCCGAGCATTTGCCCGGAGCATTCGAGGCCGAATTCTGAACGGGGCGCGGGTGGCAGGTTGCCGTGCGCGCCTATAGATAAGGCGAAGCCCCAGCCGGGCGTCCGGAGATTGCCATGGCCCTCAAGGTCGCGGTCCAGATGGACCATATTGCCAACATCAACGTTGCGGGCGACTCCACCTTCGCCCTGCTGCTCGAAGCCCAGGCGCGCGGGCACGACCTGTTCCACTACACACCCGACCGCATGGCCATGCGCGACGGCGCCGTCTTCGCCACCGTCGAGCCGCTCCAGGTGAAGGACGAGGCCGGCGCCCATTTCAGCCTCGGCGAGAAGCGGCGCATCGCGCTCACCGAGATGGACGTGGTGCTGATGCGCCAGGATCCGCCCTTCGACATGGCCTATGTGACCGCCACCCACCTGCTGGAGCGCATCCACCCCAAGACGCTGGTGGTGAACGATCCGGCCCATGTGCGCAACGCGCCGGAAAAGATCTTCGTCACCGAGTTTCCCGAGTTGATGCCGCCCACGCTGATTTCCCGCGACCTTAGCGAGATCAAGGCGTTCCGCGCCGAATTCGGCGACGTGGTGATGAAGCCGCTTTACGGCAATGGCGGCGCGGCCGTGTTCCGCCTGACCGCCGACGACCTCAATTTCGGTTCGCTCTACGATCTGTTCGCCACCACCTTCCGTGAGCCCTGGGTCATCCAGCAGTTTCTGCCGGCCGTGAAGCACGGCGACAAGCGCATCATCCTGGTGGACGGCGAGGCGGCAGGCGCGGTCAACCGGGTGCCGAGCGAGGGCGACCTTCGCTCCAACATGGTGCGCGGCGGCGCCGCCCGACCCACCGACCTCACGGATCGGGAACTGGAGATCTGCGCCCGCATTGGTCCTTCACTGAAGAAGATGGGGCTCATCTTCGTGGGCATCGACGTGATCGACGGCAACCTCACCGAGATCAACGTCACCTCCCCCACGGGCCTGCGCGCCATCAAGCGCCTGGGCGGCCCCGACATCGCCGCCCAGATCTGGGACAGGATCGAGGAGAAGCGCGCACTTGTCTGACATGCGGAACCGAACTCCCCGCTCCAATCGCGATGCGAGCGATGCGGGTCGCGTTCCGGGAACCGATCAGTTCTGATCGCAGAAGCCGATCCGATCGAGACGCGCCGGCGACGGTTTCATCGACGACGCCAAAAAAACACCTGGCCGGAGGATGTCACCCCCCGGCCGCCTCCAGCCAGGAGACAGGCACAGGAGACGGGTACATGGGCCAGCCGTTCACCGCTTCCATTCCGCACCGCCTCGGCAAGGCGGAGGCGACACGGCGCCTCCAGGTGGGGCTCACCACCGTGCGCTCGCGCTTCGGCCGACACATCACCATCCTCCAGGAAGTCTGGACCGGCGAGCATCTGGACTTCCATATCGCGGCCCTTGGCCAAACTGCGAGCGGCACTCTCGACGTGACGGACGAGGCCGTCCAATTGTCGGTCGAACTGCCCTTCCTCCTCGACCTTCTGGCCCGCAAGGCACAGGACCTCATCAAGAAGCAGGGCCGGCTTATGCTGGAGAAGAAATAGGCCGTCGTCCGAAAAACGGTCCCGTCCCCCCCCTCGGCAAGGCGACATGCATTGGCGAAGAGAACGCCGGCACCCGCTCAGGCCGGCTCCACTTCCAGCGTCAGCGTGTCGAGGGTGAAGGAGCCATCCGCCTCGATCTCGAAATGCTCGGCCACATCCCGGCTCGCTCCGGCGACCAGGGACCTTATGGCCGCCACATGTAGCTCAGGCGTGCGGATCCGCTCGACCCAGGCGCTGAATTCGAGGCGCAGGCGTCGCCGCGCGGTTCGCATGACCCGGAAACCGGCGCCCTCCGCATGTTCCACCCATTCCGCCTCGCGGTAGTCGCGGCCATGGGAGGGATCGCGCAGCACCTCGATGGTTTGCAGGAAACTATCCGCCACCGGCCAGTCGGGGGCGATTACATCCATCACCATGGCACGCCCGTCCACCGCTAACACCCGCCGCGCCTCCCCCATCGCGGCGGGGACATCCCGCCAGTGGTGGGCGCTGAAGCGCGTGGCGATGAAATCGAAGCTGGCATCGGCGAATGGCAGGCGCTCGGCCACGCCCTGCTGCGTCGTGATATTGGCAAAACCGCGCCGCTCCGCCTCGGCAGCGACGGCGCCCAGCATGTCATCGGACAGATCGTAGGCGACGACCTCCGCCACGAACGGCGCCGCAGCAAAACTCACATGCCCGCCGCCGCACCCGAGATCAAGCAGCCGCGCCGGCCGCAGCTCCGCAACCAGTGCCGACAGGGCTTCAAGGTCGGCGCCGCGCGCATGGACTGCGCTCGCCACATAGGCCGCCGCCTGAGGCCCGAACATGTCGGCCACATGCGCCTCATGGCTACGCATTCCACCCCCTGAAGCGTCCGTCATCTCGCGCCCCTATTCGCTCAAGCCGAGCCAGAATAGCCGCGACTACGGACGTGGCAAGCAAAATTGTTCCGCTTTCGTTCTTGTCGCTACGGCAATCCTCAGCTACCTTGGGATGCAGGCAGTCGAGCGGGGTGGGCGCGGTGATCCAGCGGGTAGCGACAGTCGCATTCGAGGGGGTAGACGCGCGCCCCGTGGACGTGCAGGTGCATGTCGCGGCGGGCCTGCCGGCCTTCACCATCGTCGGCTTGCCCGACAAGGCGGTTTCGGAGGCGCGCGAACGCGTGCGCGCGGCGCTCATCGCCTCGGGCCTCGCCCTTCCCGCGCGGCGCATCACCGTCAACCTCGCGCCGGCGGACCTGCCGAAAGAAGGCTCCCACTACGATCTGCCCATCGCGCTCGGCCTCATGGCTGCCATTGGCGCCATACCGTCCGATGCGCTCGGCGGCTTCACCGTGGTGGGCGAGCTGGCCCTCGACGGGGCCATCGCCGCGGTGGCCGGTGTGCTTCCGGCGGCCATCGGCGCAAACGCGCGCGGTCACGGGCTGATCTGCCCCGCCGCGTGCGGCGCGGAAGCAGCCTGGGCCAGCCCCGACATGGAGATCCTGGCGCCACAGTCCCTCATCCAGCTCGCCAACCACATGACCGGCCGGCAGGTGATG
The DNA here is from genome assembly GCA_000017645.1 of Xanthobacter autotrophicus Py2. Taxonomy (NCBI): domain Bacteria; kingdom Pseudomonadati; phylum Pseudomonadota; class Alphaproteobacteria; order Hyphomicrobiales; family Xanthobacteraceae; genus Xanthobacter; species Xanthobacter versatilis. The sequence continues at coordinate 349,166 of CP000781.1, read as the reverse complement.
GGCCGGCCCGAACCCAGGATGAAGGCGCAGGTGGAAGCCATGCTCGACCTGAAGGATGTAAAAGGACAGGAGACCGCCAAGCGCGCCCTGGAGGTCGCCGCCGCCGGTGGGCACAACCTTCTGTTCATTGGGCCGCCGGGCGCAGGAAAATCCATGCTGGCCCAGCGGCTCCCCTCCATCCTGCCGTCCCTGTCCCCCGCCGAGATGCTCGATGTTTCCATGATCGCATCGGTGGCCGGGTCCATTGAGGACGGCGCGCTGATGGACCGCCGCCCGTTCCGCGCGCCGCACCATTCCGCCAGCATGGCGGCCATGGTGGGCGGCGGCGCGAAGGCAAAGCCCGGCGAGGTCTCCCTGGCGCACAATGGCGTCCTCTTCCTGGACGAGTTGCCCGAATTCTCTCCGCAAGTGCTCGATTCCCTGCGACAGCCCCTGGAAACGGGAGAGGTCCTGATCGCGCGGGCGAACCATCGCGTGACCTATCCCTCCCGCTTCCAGCTGATCGCGGCCATGAATCCATGCCGGTGCGGGCGCGCGGGCGAGCCCGGTTTCACCTGCAAGCGCGGCGCGCGCTGCGCCGACGAATATCAGGCCCGGCTGTCCGGCCCCTTCCTCGACCGCATCGACATCCACCTGGAAGTGCCGGCTGTGTCTGCCTCCGATCTCGTGCTGCCCGCTCCGACGGAGGGCTCCCGGGAAGTAGCGGCGCGGGTGGCCATGGCACGGGATATCCAGATGGAACGCTACGCCGCCCTCGGGCGGCGGGACGTACGCACCAATGCCGAGGCCTCAGGTCCCCTGCTGGACCAGGTGGCGACACCGGACGCCGGCGGCGCGGCCCTGCTGCGCGACGCTGCCGATGCCATGCGCCTCAGCGCCCGTGGCTATCACCGGGTCCTGAAGGTGGCGCGCACCCTTGCCGACCTTGACGGCGCCGACGGTGTCGGGCGCCGACACCTCGCGGAGGCACTGGCCTATCGCGCCGCCGCTGAACGCCCGAGGGCGGCAGCATGATCGCGACGGAGAACCGAAGCGACGCCTTGAGGCGCCGCTTCGCAGCTTGGGCCGGGTCAGCGAACGGCGTTGACGGCAAGGCCTTCAAGATAGGTGATCTGCGCAAGGTCGCCGGGCTCGACCTGCTGCAGGTCGGCGAGCACCTTGTCGTTGGCTGCGCGCACGGTGCGCACCCCGCCGTCAGGCCCTTCGAAGGTGACCGTTCCAGCAGCCTTGTTCACATCCACGAAGGTTGTCGTCAGCGTAACCTCGCGGACGCCGAAGCCTTCCGGCCAGCCAGGCAGGCCGGCATCCAGCGCCACCTCGTTCATCACCTCTCCGGGCTTGCCCTGACGCGCCTTGCCGAGGGCGGTGACCACGCCGGGCGCCACGCGGATGATCAAGGTCTCGCCGTTGCGAAAGAAGGTGAGATCACCCAGCACTGGCGGCGCGATCACCGCCCAGCGGCGACCGGAGGGATCTTCCAGCACCACGCGTCGCGTCACGGGGTCGGCAGACACGAACTTCGCCTTGTAGGTGAGAACCGTGATCTGGCCGGCGCCCTGGACCATCACCGTGTCGACCTCGGCCGGCGTCGGCCGAGGCTGCGCGACAGCAGCACCGGGCGCGATCTGCACCAGACCTGCGGCCAGCGCCGCAGCCGCGAACATTCCACGAACAGCAGACATCTTGCCCCCTTGGTATCATCGGCGCCTTCGTGCCGGCGCCTCGCGCTGGCGCTAGCATCACCCCTGACCCCTCGCAAGCTGGGGAATGCCCAGGCTTACCTCGACACGCCACAATCTGTGCTCGCTCCGGCCGACAAAATCGGACCGTCGAAACGGCCTTCCTGGCGGGCCGCCGCCGGACCTCGATCCCGCGGTAGGCGGCGCGGCTCCATTGTCACATGGGCGTTGAAAAACTATGGTGTTGGTGACGTTCATAGCCTGGTAGCCGAGGGTAGCGGTTCCCGAGGATGATGGGGGCGACGCCTCGCGTTTCGGATCACGCCCTTGCCGGCGCTGTTCCAGGACCGGATGTTCAGGGATGGCGCGCGCGCCGCAGGCGGCGGCCCGGGGAGGGGGTCGTTGCAATGAAACGGACAGGACAGACCGATCCGAGCTTCAGCCTGCCGGCGCTGTTTGGGCGCGGGATCGACGTTGCCCGTGATCTGGCACGCGATTTTGCGCGCGATCTCTCCAGGGATTTCTCCTGGGACCTGACACGGGACGACTCGCGGCCGGGCTTCGGGCAGGCCGGCGCTGGCCTTGGCGCCATCGGGCCCATCAGCCGCGAGAACGCATTCCACGCCCCGTTCGGAAAGTCCATCGGGCCGGCTGGCAAGACCGCCATGCCCGTACCCCAGAAGCTGGTGACTGATTTCCGCGCCTATTCGGGCATCCGCTACAAGGACGCGCTGCCACCCGATCCGGACGGCCTCGTCCTCGGGCGCCTCGGCGCGCTGGAGGTGCGGCTCGCCCGCACCGCGCGCGACGTGCGGCGTGCCCAGCGCCTGCGCTACAAGGTGTTCTACGAAGAGATGTCGGCGGTGCCGGATGGACCAGCCCGCCTCGCTCGCCGCGACATGGACAGCTTCGACGCCATCTGCGAGCATCTGCTCGTGCTCGACCACGACGCGGGCAAGATGGTCCTCGGCCGGCGCAAGCCGAAGGTGGTCGGCACCTACCGACTGCTGCGGCAGGACGTGGCCCAGCGCCACGGCGGCTTCTACACCCAGGGCGAGTTCGACGTGAACGGCATCATTGCCGCCCACCCGAACCTCCGCTTCCTGGAACTCGGCCGCTCGTGCGTGCTGAAGCCCTACCGCAACAAGCGTACGGTGGAGCTACTCTGGCACGGGGTGTGGACCTACATCCTGCGCAACAAGATCGACGCCATGTTCGGCTGCGCCAGCCTTGAGGGCACCGACCCTGCGGCGCTGGCCCTGCCGCTCTCCTTCCTCCATCACAATGCGCTGGCGCCGGACGAATGGCGCGCCCGGGCCGTGGACGGCCGCCATGTGAGCATGGATCGCATGGCGAAGGCAGAGATCAACCCGAAGGCCGCATTGCAGGCCCTGCCCCCACTCATCAAGGGCTATTTGCGCCTCGGCGGCTTTGTCGGGGACGGCGCTGTGGTGGACTACCAGTTCGGCACCACCGACGTGCTGATCATCCTGCCGGTTTCGGTGATCAGCCCGCGCTACGTCGAGCATTTCGGCCCCACCGCCAACCGCCACGCCATTTGACCGGAGCGGCCCCGGCACGCTCGTTCGCCACCGTGTGCCGGACCACACAGGGGGCGGGAGCTGCTTCCGCGCGGCAAGGCGAGCCATCGAAGCCGTTGGTCGGCAGCCCCATTTGGTCTAAGAGCATGGCGCCGGCGCTGGCGGGCTGAGCACCGTTGGCGGACGGAAGGCCGAATGCGGCCCAGCGAGCCCTCGCGGTCGCGCCCGACGCCGAAGGTTCTGCCATGATCGAAATCACTCCCCGCATCGCCATCTCGGAGGACGAGATCGAGCTCGCCTTCGTGCGCGCCTCGGGGCCGGGTGGGCAGAATGTGAACAAGGTGTCGAGCGCGGTGCAGTTGCGCTTCGATGCCGCCCACTCGCCCAACCTGCCCGAGGGAGTGAAGCACCGCCTGGTCCGGCTGGCCGGAAAGCGGATGACCCAGGGCGGCGTCATCATCATTCAGGCGCAGCGCTTCCGCACCCAGGAACGCAACCGCGAGGATGCCGTTGCGCGGCTGGTCGAGCTCATCCGCAGCGCGACCATCGTGGCGCCGATCCGCCGGCCCACCCGGCCCACACTGGGCTCCAAGGAACGACGCCTCGCGGCCAAGGAGCGGCGCGGCGAAGTCAAATCCCTGCGCCGCGACAAGCCGCAGGCGGACTGATTCGGGACGTCCCGGCGGTCGCGAAAGGGCCACACCACGCGATCCGCTGCCCATAAATTCAAAGCACGGATCCGGCGTCCGAGCGCCTCTACCGTGCGGCCTTCAGCAGGCGGTCGGCGGCGGCACGGGCTTCGGCGGTCACGGTGGCGCCGGCCAGCATGCGCGCGATTTCCTCGCGCCGGGTGGTGGCATTGAGCGGCGCGACGCGCGTGGTGACCGGCGCGTCCTCGGCCAGACCGTCCTGTCCCGGCGCGCCGTCCGCGGTGGCCTTGGCGATGAGCAGATGGTGACGCGCCCGCGCCGCCACCTGCGGCGCATGGGTCACGCACAACACCTGCACCTTCTGAGCGAGCCGTCCCAGGCGCTGGCCGATGGCATCCGCCACCGCACCGCCGACGCCGGTGTCGATCTCGTCGAAAATGAGGGTGGGGGCCGAGCCGCGATCCGCCAGCACCACCTTGAGCGCCAGCAGGAAGCGGGACAGTTCGCCGCCGGACGCCACCTTCATGAGGGGCCCGGGCCGCGTTCCGGGATTGGTGCGCACCCAGAATTCCACCTGGTCGTAACCGTCGGGCCCGGCCGAGGCCGGATCGCTGGTGACCTTGGTGATGAAGGCGGCGCGCTCCAGCTTCAAAGGCGGCAGTTCCGCCACCACCGCCGCGTCGAGCACGCCGGCCGTGGCCTGGCGCTCCGACGACAAAGCGGCGGCCGCCGTGCGATAGGCGGTTTCCGCCTCGGCAACCGTCTTCTCCAGGCGGGCGAGGGTGGCCGCGCTCTGGTCGAGACGTTCGAGTTCGGCGGAGAACCGCGCGGTAACCGCCGGCAGGTCGTCCACGCTCGCCGCATATTTGCGGGCCGCCGCGCGCAACGCGAACAGGCGCTCCTCGATTCGCTCCAGTTCCGCCGGCTCGAAAGCGGCATCCGCCAGCGCCGCCTCGAGATGGGCACGGGCGGTCTCCAGCGCGTCGAGAGCCTGGTCGATGGCCTCCACGGCCGGCCGTACCAGATCCTGCGCCTCACCGGCGCGGCGCTCCAGCCGGCGGACGGCGGCGGCCAGCGAGGGCACCGGCGAGCTGCCACCGGCCACCGCGTCCAGCGCCTCGTCGAGGTCGGCGGCAATCTTTTCCGAGCGCATCATGCCGGTGCGCCGTTCCGACAGCGCCGCCTCTTCCCCGACCTCAGGAGCGAGGGCCGTGAGCTCCTCCACCGCATGACGGGTGAAATCGGCCTCGCGGGCGGCGATCTCCAGCCGGTCCCGCTCGGCACGGGCGTCCGACAGGGCGGCACGCCATGCTTTCCACAGGGCGCCGACGGCCTCCGCCCGGGGGGCGAGGCCACCGAAGGCATCGATCACGGCGCGATGGCTGGCTGGATCGACCAGGGCACGGTCATCGTGCTGGCCGTGCAGCTCGATGAGGCTTCCGCCGATGAGCCGGAGCGTCTGCACGCTGACCGATTCTTCGTTCACGCTTGCCCGCGTGCGGCCGTCCGCCATCTGGATGCGGCGCACCACGAGGGGGCCTTCATCCGGCAGCTCGGCGGCGGCGAGGATGGCGTGGGCGGGATGATCGGGGGCGAGGTCGAAGGTGAGCGTCACCTGCCCCTTGGGCAGGCCGTGCCGTACCAAGGCGCCATCGCCACGCCCGCCGAGGGCGAGGGAAACGGCATCGAGCAGGATCGACTTGCCAGCACCCGTCTCACCCGTGAGGACCGTGAGGCCTTCCGAGAGGGTGAGATCGAGCTTCTCGATGAGGACGATGTCCCGGATCGAGAGCGCTGCCAGCATGGATGATCAGCCAAGCCCCATCTTCTTGAACGCCTGGCTGATCCAGGACGCCTTGTTTTCCTGCGGCTCGACCCCTCCGGCCTGAACCAGCTTGTAGGCGTCCTTGTACCACGAACTGTCGGGGAAGTTATAGCCGAGTACGGCGGCGGCGGTCTGCGCTTCGCTCACCACGCCGAGGGCCATGTAGGCCTCGGTGAGGCGATACAGGGCTTCCTCCACCTGACGCGTCGTCTGGTATTGTGTCACCACGACCTTGAAGCGGTTGATGGCGCCCGTGTAGTTGCGCTGCTCCAGATAGTAGCGGCCGATCAGCATCTCCTTGCCGGCGAGCTGGTCGCGGGCAACCTCGATCTTCTTCTTCGCCGTGGCGGCGTATTCGGTGTTGGGATACTTGCGCGCCACATCTTCAAGCGCATCAAGCGCCTGGCGGGTCTTCCGCTGGTCGCGGGTGATGTCGGGAATGTTCTCGTAAAGTGCGGAAGCGACGAGATAATGCGCATAGGCCGCATCCTGCGATCCGGGATAAAGCGCGATGTAGCGCTTCCCGGTTGCGATGGCCTCGTCGTATTTGCCGGCCTCGAAATAGGCATAGGTGGTCATGAGCAGCGATTTGCGCGCCCATTCCGAATAGGGATGGGTTTTGTCCACATCCTCGAAGCGCTTGGCGGCCTTCTCCGGCTCCTGCCGGCGCAGCAGGGTCAGACCCTCGTTGTAGATCTTCTCCGCCGGCTCGTCGGGGGGCAGCACATCGTCCTTGTCGCTGGCGCAGCCGGTGACAAGCAGGCCCATCGCCAGGGCGAGTGCCAGCGCTCCGCCGCGGACGACGGCGCGCACCTTCAGGACCTCGTAAAAGAATCGCATCACGGTTCAGCTTCCGTCCCGCGCCCCAGGGCGCTGCTTGTAAAGGAGGATTGCCGGCCGGAACATGGCGCCACGATGGCACCGCCCGGCCCTGGTCCTCACCCCGTCGTTGGCGCCTGTTCCCATATCCGGCTCAAGGCGCCGGCCATGGAACACGCACCTGCCACAGCTTCGTCCCCGCCGCGTCTTCCCCACCCGGCCCCGCCCGCCGGGCCGGAGGAAAAAATTTCCGTCTCCGCGCTATCGGGGCTTTCCGTCGGCAATGTGGCGGCGCGGCGGCATGGCCGTGCCCATGGTCGGCCAATGCCGTACTGTGGCGTCCCCGCAACGCCGGCTCACGACCTGCCCGGCCCCGGCCGGATGACGCCGTCAGAGCCGAGTTTTCGCTGGGCTTCGGGTCCACTTGCGCAGATCCGTCCGCAATGAACGGGAATCCAGGTTAAAAAACCGCAAGCACCGGTCCGAACCACCCGCGAAGGCCGCCTCAAACGCAAACGGCGCCCGCGTGGGGCGCCGCTTTAATGCGATCAAAGAGCCGGTCAGACTTCCGGAGCGAACACCGGCACCGGGGCCGAGACACCCATGTCGGCACCCACCGTGTCGCGCACGGGACGGGCCGGGGCCTCCACCACCGCATAGGCGGAGCGGTCGGAGAAGAGGGCGTCCACCACCTGGTAGTTCAGCTTGTGGCCGCCGCGGAAGGAGCGATAGCGGGCGAGCAGGGGCAGGCCGGAAAGGGCCAGGTCACCCACCGCGTCGAGGGCCTTGTGCCGCACGAATTCGTCGGTGAAGCGCAGGCCGCCCTCGTTCATCACGCCGGCCTCGTCGAGGCACACGGTGTTCTCCAGCGCCGCGCCGCGGGCATAGCCGGCAGCGCGCAGGCGCTCCACATCCTTCAGGAAGCCGAAGGTGCGGGCACCGGCCAGTTCGCGGCGGAACACGGCGGGGGACATGGTGGCGGCAAAGCGCTGGCGTCCGATGGCGTCGTGGGCGAACTCGATTTCCACTTCCAGGCGAAAGCCCGCGTCATAGGGCAGGAGCTCGCCGAAGGAGGCGCCGTTCTCCACCCGAACCGGCTTCAGCACCTTGAGATACTTGCGGCGGCCGCGCACCTCGGTGACGCCGGCGGCATCGATCGCGGCCACGAACTGGGCGGCGCTGCCGTCGAGGATCGGAACTTCCGGCCCGTCGATCTCCACCAGGGCATTGTCGATCGCCAAGCCGTGGAAGGCCGCGAGAAGATGCTCGACAGTCGAGACAAGGGCGCCGGAGCGATCGCCAAGGACGGTGGCAAGGTCGGTGGCCTGAACCGAAGTGCGGCTCACGGTGGCCTTGCGGGGCGCCTGATCGGCGAAGGAGCGGACGAAGACGATACCAGTGTTCGCGAGGGCAGGCTTCAAAGTGACGGTGGCGTCGACAGCCGCATGGACACCCGCACCTTTGAGCGTGATCTCGCGAGCCAGTGTCGTCTGCATGTCGATGCGTCCCGTATCGGAGATGGGGTCCGGTGCCTCATGGCCGCCGCAACCCGTCCCTCAAACCTTCACCTTGCGTTCCCACTTTCGCCTCGGTTGTACCAACAAACTGTCAACGCGAGACGTGTGGAACCTTTGGAATGGGTGCACCCTAGTCGCCGGAACAGGCGACGCCAAATCACGCTTGCCTACCAACTGTTACCAAGCTTTCGCTTCAATTTTTCATTAACTATCAGATCGTTAGCGGATCCGGCGCCAAGCGCCTCGCGGCGACTGTTACAGGCTGCGCAATACCGTTGCAGGCCGGCCGCGCCCGAATCACGATGGCGCCACGCCCCCGCCGATGTGAAAACGGCACCGGTCTTTCGACCGATGCCGGCATCACAACAAAGCCTCAGGTTGCATCCGGACGGAGGATGGGGGGGACACCTCCCGACCGGTCGCCTCATCCGCGATCCCGCAGATGCGAGGGCATCCGGGATCGCGTCTGGTCAGGGCTCGGTCCCGACTTCTCAGTTGGCCTGGCGGCGCAGGAAAGCGGGGATCTCCAGCTGGTCGTCCTCGTGGTGCGGACCCGGACGGGACGGCACTTCGGCGGCCGGACGGGCCGGCGGACGCTTGGCGAATTCCGACACCGGCGGCTCGCCGGCGCGGCCCGGAAGGGTCGGACGCACGTCGCGAGTCTCCTGCCGGGGCTCAGGCCGGGCTTCCTGCCGCGGCTCCACCGGACGGCGCTCGGGGGCGCGCATGCTCGGCTGGTCGCGACGCTGGGGCTCCGGCTCCTCCTCGCGGCGTCCCACATGGGCGAGACGCTGCAGCAGGGTCATGCGCTTCTTGTCGGGCTGCGGCTGCTCCACCGGCGGCTCGCCACGCTGGGCGCGGATCTGGTTCTGGCCGGGCAGCGGCAGCTCGTCCACGCGCGGCATGCGCTGGCTGCGCGGGCGCTGGCCCTGCGGCGGGATGTAGGGCGCGAACTCGTCCTCCACCATGGGCGCGGGGGGAGCTGCAGGCTCCGGCTCGGCGAAGTAGGAGGGCTTGGGCGCGGCGGCACGGATGGTCACGTCGTCAATGGCGACGGCCTGCTGGGGCGCCGGGGCAGCGGGTGCGAAGGACTGCGGGGCATAGGCCGCGTGAGCCTGCGCCGCCTGGGCCTGGGCGTCCTCCATGCCGATGAGGTCCTCGGCCGAGATGGAGGCGACGGCGGTGCGGATCTGCGCCTCGCGGGTCGCCTCGACGGCGGCGCGGCCGGCGTTGGAGATCTTGCGGCCGGCAAGATCGGGGAAGCGCTCGGCGCCGGGGCTGACCTGGTCGGGGATGACCGCCGGATCGATGCCGGTGGCCACCACGGAGACGCGGATGATGCCGTCCAGCACTTCGTCGAAGGTGGCGCCGAGGATGATGTTGGCGTCGGGGTCCACTTCCTCGCGGATGCGGGTCGCCGCCTCGTCCACCTCGAACAGGGTCATGTCCTTGCCGCCGGTGATGGAGATGAGCAGGCCACCGGCCCCGCGCATGGAGGTCTCGTCCAGCAGCGGATTGGCGATGGCTGCCTCGGCGGCCTGGATGGCGCGCTTGTCGCCGGAGGCTTCGCCGGTGCCCATCATGGCCTTGCCCATGTCGCGCATCACGGCGCGCACGTCGGCGAAGTCGAGGTTGATGAGGCCTTCCTTCACCATCAGGTCGGTGATGCAGGCGACGCCCGAGTAGAGCACCTGGTCCGCCATGGCGAAGGCGTCGGCGAAGGTGGTCTTCTCGTTGGCCACCCGGAACAGGTTCTGGTTCGGGATGACGATGAGGGTATCGACGCTCTTCTGCAGCTCGCTGATGCCGTGCTCGGCGACGCGCATGCGCCGGGCGCCCTCGAAGTGGAAGGGCTTGGTCACCACGCCCACGGTGAGGATGCCGAGCTCGCGGGCGGCCCGCGCCACCACGGGAGCGGCCCCGGTGCCGGTGCCGCCGCCCATGCCGGCGGTGATGAACACCATGTGTGAGCCGGAGAGGTGATCCCGGATCTCGTCGATAACTTCCTCGGCCGCGGCGCGGCCCACTTCCGGCTGCGAGCCGGCGCCGAGACCCTCGGTCACCGCCACGCCCATCTGCACCACGCGCTCGGCCTTGGTGAGCGAGAGCGCCTGGGCGTCGGTGTTCGCCACCACGAATTCCACCCCGTGGAGGCCGGCGGTGATCATGTTGTTCACCGCGTTGCCACCAGCGCCGCCCACACCGAACACCGTGATTCGGGGACGAAGCTCACGAATGTCGGGCATCTGAAGATTGATCGTCATGCTTTTGCTCCGTCGAACCCGATCGGCCTGTCCGCCTCTCACGAATCCTGTCTGACCACTTTGTTAGCCCAGGCTTCGTTAACCATGTCTAAAAGCTGTCCTTCAGCCAGCGTCCCACGCGGCCGAAATAATTCGGGCTTTCGCCCACCACCGCCTGCCTCCGGCGGGGCTCGAAGTGCTCCAACCCTGCCACCTGAGGGTAAACAAGAAGGCCTGCCGTCACCGCGAATGCAGCGCCGCGCGCCGCCTCGGGAAGCCTGGAAACGCCTAGCGGGCGGCCGATGCGCACCTGCGGCCCGATGAGCCGCGCCACGAGGTCCGGCAGGCCCTGGAGCTGCGCCGCGCCCCCGGTGAGCACGATGCGTCGGCCGGCGTCGCCGGCGTGTCCGGAGGCCTTCAGGCGATCGCGCACCAGTTCGACAATTTCTTCCGCCCGGGGACGGACGATGGTGACGAGGCGCGATTTCGGCACCATGTGCGGCTGATCGCGCGAATCACCCGACAAGGGCGGCACGGTGAGCATGTCGTGGTCGTCGGAGGAGACTGCCACCACGGCGCCGTGCAGGGCCTTCATGCGCTCGGCGTCGGCAAGGCGCGCCGGCAGGCCGCGGGCCACGTCGTTGGTGATGTGCTGGCCGCCCAGGGCCACGCCGTCCACATAGAGGCAGTGGCCGCCGGCGACGATGGAGAAGGTGGTGGTGCCGGCCCCCATGTCGATGAGGGTGACGCCCAGCTCCATCTCGTCGTCGGTGAGCGAGGACAGTGCCGCCGCATAGGGCGCCGCCACCATGGCCTCGATGGAGAGATGGCAGCGCTCCACGCACAGCACGAGATTCTTCAGCGCCGTGAGATCGGCGGTGATGACATGCATGTCGGCGCCGAGCTGGCGCCCTAGCATGCCGCACGGTTCGCCGATGCCGCGCCGCCCGTCCAGCGAATAGCCCACCGGCAGGGCGTGCATCACCGCCTGCCCGTCGCCCACGCCGTAGGTGGAGGCGGCCTCAAGCACGCGGCGGATGTCGAACTCCTCGACAGCAGGAGCGGTGAGGCGCACGGCGGCCTCATAATGCTGGGAGGCAAGGCGCCCGCCGGAGACGCCCACCACCACGGAGGCGATCTGCACCCCCGAGGCGCGCTCGGCCATGTCCACCGCCTGGCGGATGGCGAGTTCCGCCTTGGCCATGTCCACGATCGCGCCACCCTTGATGCCATGGGCGCGGGTGTGGCCGATGCCGAGCACGTCGATGGCGTGGGTGCGCCGCGTGAGCACATCCGATGCGCCGCGCGGCTTCAGCCGTGCGATGGCGCACACCACCTTGCTGGTTCCGATGTCGAGCACACCGACGATGCCGCTCTTTTTCGGCGGCATCGGGCGCATCTTCGGCGCGAAGCCCTGGGCGAGCCGGTGCCTCATGCTGGGCCTCCCTTTTTAGCCTTGGCCCGCGCCTTCAACATCTGCGCACGGGCGTCGGCAGCGGCATCCGAAAGCCGGACCACGACGCGGTCCGGCAGGCGCAGGTCCACGATGGAAACATCGCGGCTGAGCAATTTTTTCTCGCGGTCGAGATCCATGAGCGCCACCAGCGCCTCATCCAGGCCCTCTTCCGGCAGGCGCACGTCGATGCCGTTGCGCATCTTCAGCGTCCAGCGGCGCTCGGCGACGCGGATGGCGGCACGCACCTGGTCGCGCAGGGCCGGCACCCGGGCCAGCGCGTCCACCACCTCGCCCACCTTCTTCTGCGCGCCCTCGCCCACCACGATGGGCAGCTGCACGTAGCGCGGATCGTCCGAATAGGGCGCGATGGGGATGCCGTCGCGGGCGATAACCTTCAGCTCGCCGTTGACCTGCCACAGGGCGAAGGCCTGCCGCTCGGCCACCGCGATGTCGATGCGGTCGGGATAGAATTTGCGCACGCTGGCAGACTGGATCCACGGCAGCGCCTCGAGGCGCGCCCGCATCTCGTCGGCGTTGAGGAACAGGATGGAGGTGGAGGACTTGATGCCCGCCGTCTCCAGGATTTCCGCCGGCGTCACGTGGTTATGGCCGGAAATGTTGACTTCCTTGACTTTGAAGCCGGCCACGTTGCCGGCCGCGTCCGCCACGTCGATGACGATGCCCTTGGCCGTCTCGGCATGGCCGCCGAGCATGATGCCGTAAGCCGAAAAGCCGCCAACCACCGCGATGGTGAGCAGGCTGGCGCTGCGCCGGCCGAGGCGGGAGGAGCCGAGGCGCACCGTCAGGCGGCGCAGCAGGAGGGAGAGGCGGCTGGTGGGGCGCGGTTCCACCGGCAGGCGCTTGTGCCGGCCCGGCGGCGGCAGGGGAACCGGACGCTGCGGCGGTTTCCGCCCCGCCTCGGGGCGGGGTCTTAGCGCTCCAGCGAAGCGTCCTCCACCATCCATGTCACAAGCTCACCGAATGAGATGCCCGCGTGGGCGGCCAGTTCCGGCACCAGAGACGTCTCAGTCATCCCGGGCTGGGTGTTCACCTCGAGGCAGATCAGGCCGGAGCCATCCCCTCTCGAAGGGTCGAACCGAAAGTCGCTCCGCGACACCCCCCGGCATCCGAGAGCTCGGTGCGCCGTGAGGCTTAACATCTGCACCCGTTGGTAAATTTCGGGTAAAATCCGGGCCGGAAGAATGTGCTGCGAGCCGCCCGGTGCATATTTGCTTTCGTAATCGTAAAACTTCTGTGTGGACTCGATCTCGATCACGTCGAGCACCTTGTCGCCCATCACCGCGCAGGTGAGTTCGAGGCCGGGAATAAATTCTTCGGCGAGAAGATTTTCTCCGTGCGGCCAATCCTCACGGGTCAATTCCTGCGGCGGATGGGCCTGGTCTTCGCGCACGATGAAGACGCCGACGCTGGACCCTCCCGCATTGGGCTTCAGCACGTAGGGCGTGGGCATGATGTGCGCCTTTGCCGCCTCGGCGCGGGAGACGAGGCCGCCTTTCGCCACCGGGACACCAGCGGCGGCGAGCATGATTCGCGCCTGCGCCTTGTCCATGGCGAGGGCCGAGGCCAGTACGCCGGAATGGGAATAGGGGATGCGCAGGATTTCGAGGATGCCCTGGATGGTGCCGTCCTCGCCGGGCTGGCCGTGCAGCACGTTGAACGCCACGTCCGGCTTCAGGTGCGTCAGCACCTCGGCCACGTCGCGGCCCACGTCCACGCGGGTGACCCGGTAGCCTGCCGCCTCCAGCGCACCGGCGCAGGCGGCGCCGGAGCGCAGGGAGACTTCGCGCTCCGACGACCAGCCGCCCATGAGCACCGCCACGTGTTTCGCCATGATCTGAATTCCCGGTCTCTATCCACGGCTCGGCCGCGCGCCCGATGACGCTCCTGCCCAGTGCCCCAAATGGCGCCTCAAGATGGCGCCATTGCCTTGCGCCTTTGCTAATGGCCCGCTCAGGACGCCGCAGGCAGGCCGATGCGCTTGATTTCCCACTCCAGCTCGATGCCGCACTGGGCCTTCACCCGGCGGCGCACTTCCTCGCCCAGCCCCTCGATCTCGGCGGCGGTGGCGCCGCCCAGATTGATGAGGAAGTTGGTGTGCAGCTCGGACACCTGCGCCCGGCCGATGGTGAGGCCGCGGCAGCCGGCGGCGTCCACCAGCTTCCAGGCGCTGGTGCCGGGCGGGTTCTTGAAGGTGGAACCGCCGGTGCGGCTCTTGATGGGCTGGGTCGCCTCCCGGCTTTCGGTGATCTTCGCCATCTCGGCGGCGATCACCGCCGGATCGCCGGGCCGGCCCTCGAACACGGCGCGGGTGAAGACCACGTCCGCCGGCACGCCGCAATGGCGGTAGGTGAAGCCCATCTCGGCATTGGTGAAGCGCACCTTCGCGCCGGCTCGGGTCACGGCGTCGGCGCTGACCAGAACATCCTTGGTCTCGCCGCCATAGGCGCCGCCATTCATGCGCAGGGCGCCGCCCACGGCACCGGGAATGCCGCGCAGGAAGGAGAAGCCGGCAAGCCCCGCATCGGCCGCCGCCCGCGCCACCTTCACGTCCGGCACGCCGGCGCCGGCGATGATGCGGTTGCCTTCCACCGCGATATCCGTGAAGCCGCGGGCAAGGCGGATCACCACCCCCGGCACCCCGCCATCGCGCACGATGAGGTTGGAGCCGAGGCCAATGACGGTCACCGGCACCTCCGCCGGCAGGCCGGCGAGGAAAGTGGCGAGGTCATCCTCGTCCGCCGGCACGAACAGCACCTGTGCCGGACCGCCGGCCCGGAACCAGGTGAATTCGGCGAGCGGCGCGTTGGCCTTCAGGGAGCCGCGCAATCCCGGAAGGCGCGCCTTGAGGCCGGGGACCAGGTCCTCGAAGCCCTGCCCCGCCGGGTGTGTCTGTGCCACGCTCATCCTGCCTGTCCGTCCATCATAGGGGTCGCTCTCCCATAACAGGGTCGCGAGGGCAAGCATCGCCGGCTTTTGCCGGGCCGCCATGACGTGGCATCATGGCGAACCATTCGCCCTTCCCTTTCGCCTGGAGCTGCCCCCATGAGCGAAGACATTCACAGCGACATCGGCTCTGATCCGGCCCTGCCGCCGGATACGAAGCTCACCACCACCAAGCAGCGCTGGGCGCAGGAAGGGCGCTTCCTCACCGGCCGCGTTACCCGCCCGGAGACCGAGCGCCTGCCCGCCGGCCAGCATCTGGTGAAGGACTGGCCGGTGCTCGACCTCGGCATGACGCCGGTGGTGACGCGGGAGGCCTTCCGGCTCGATGTGACCGGGGCGGTGGAGACCGCTCTGTCGCTGGACTGGGACGCGTTCCGCGCCCTGCCGCAGACCCGCAATGTGAGCGACATCCACTGCGTCACCACCTGGTCGCGCTATGACAACGCCTTCGAGGGCGTCTCCACCCGCGAGCTGCTGGAGCGGGTGCGGCCGGCGCCGCACGCGGCGGCGGTGATGCTGCACTCCTACGATGGCTACACCACCAACCTGCTGCTGGAGGATTTTGCCGCCGAGGACGCGGTGATCGCCCATTCGTGGGAAGGCGCGCCGCTCACCCGCGAGCATGGCGGGCCGGTGCGGCTGGTGGTGCCGCACCTGTATTTCTGGAAGAGCGCCAAGTGGCTGAAGGGCATCGAGTTCATCGCCCGCGACAAGGCCGGCTTCTGGGAGGAGCGGGGCTACCACATGCGCGGCGACCCATGGGCCGAGGAGCGCTATTCGGACGATTGAGACGCGCGCGCCGGCCTCGCCGGGATCACGCCGCCCGGCGGGCGAGGTCGGAACGGGCGAACAGCTCCGCCACCCAATCCACGAACACCCTTAGGCGATTGGAGAGGTGGCGGCTCGGCGGGTAGACCACGTGGATGGGCATGGCGCCCGCGGTCCAGTCGGTGAGCACGCGCACCAGCGCGCCGGAAGCGAGGTGCTCCTCCACCTGGAACACGGGGGACTGGATCACGCCGAGGCCGGCAAGGCCGGCGGCGATGTAGGCGTTGCCATCGTTACAGGCCATGCGGTAGTCGCCCGTCACTTCCACCACCTCGGAGCCCCGGACGAACTCGAACGGGTGGTAACGCCCCGTGAGCGCGCTGAAATAGCGGACCACCACATGGCCGGCCTCGAACTCCTTCGGGTGTGAGGGCACGCCATATCGGGCGATGTAAGCCGGTGCTGCCACCGCCTCGAAGCTCAGCTCGCCGATGCGGCGGGCGACCAGATTAGGGTCGTGGATCTCGCCAACGCGGATCACGCAGTCCACGTTCTCGCCGAGCAGATCCACCGGCCGGTCGGTGCAGCCCACGTCGAGGGCGATGTCGGGGTAGCGGGCGAGGAAGTCCGGCAGCGCCGGGATCAGCAGGCGGGTGGCCAGCGACGGCGACAGGTCGATGCGCAGCCGGCCCTGCGGCAGGGCCTGCGCCGTGGACAACGAGCCGTCCAGCTCGTCGAGATCGTTGAGGATCAGCAGCGCCCGCTCGTAATACGCCGCACCATCGGGGGTGACCGTGACACGCCGCGTGGTGCGGTTGAACAGGCGCGTGCGCAGATGCTGCTCCAGCGATTGCACATGCTTGGTCAGTGTCGCCTTGGGCATGTCCATGAGGTCGGCGGCGCGGGTGAAATTCCCGGTCTCCACCACCCGCACGAAGGCCCGCATCGCAGCAAGCTGGTCCATGTTGCAACCTTCCGCCCCGAAAATATGCGCCCATTATTCACATTAATGAATAATGATACCATATTTCGCGGCTTTATCGGTATAATCTAGATCAATATCGTTCTCGCACTGCACAAGGCGGACGGTCCCGCCGGCATCGAGGACGGTTCGCGATGGCCCCCCACTGGCAAGAGACATCCCTGCAGACGCAAGCCGGCCCCATGCCGGCGCGGCTGTATGGTGTCCACCCCAGCAAGGGCGCAGTGCCACTCATTTTACACCTGCACGGCGGCGCTTTCACCGGCGGCACGCTGGAGTGCGGCGCGTATGTCGCCGCCCTGCTGGCGGAGGCCGGTGCTGTGGTGGTCTCGGCCGATTATCCGCTGGCCTGCGAGCGTCCGTTCCCCTTCGCCCTGACCGCCGCCTTCGGCGCCCTGGCTGCGCTCTACGGCCGCCGGGCCGAGTTCGCCGGCCGCAACGCCCCGCTCTACGTGGCCGGGGAGGAATCGGGTGGCAACCTTGCCGCCGGCCTCGCCATGATGGCCCGTGACCAGCAAGCGCCGCCCCTCGCCGGCCAGATCCTCATCTCGCCCATGCTCGACCCCAGCCTCGCCACCGCCTCGCTGCGCGCCGCCGAAGCCGGCACCTGCGGCTGCAAGTGGGCTGACGGCTGGCAGACCTATCTGGGCTCCCCCGAGAAGGCCGCCCACCCCTATGCCGCGCCCCTCGCCTCCTCTCGCCTGCAGGGCCTGCCGCCAGCCCTGGTGGTGAGCGCGCAGGACTGCCCCATGCGCGACGAGAGCGCGCGCTATGCCTGCGCGCTGGAGAAGGCCGGTGTCGCCACCGAGCTTCACATCCTGCCCGGCCCGACCCACTGGCCCGAGGGCATTTCGGCACCGCCGGAAAAGCCCGAATCCTGGGCCGGCACCATGCGCACCCTGTTCTCCCGCTTCTTCGAAACGTCCCGACCGCGTCGGCGCAAGCCGGCCCCGGCCGTCCTCTGACCGCCGAACATCCAGAACTCCCCCAGGATCTGCCCCATGACCGCCCCGATCAGCACCGCACCCCGCACCGCCCGCCTGCGCAACCGCCTCCTCCTCGGCACCGTGGCCCTCGCCGCCGTCCTGGGCACGCTCTACGGCCTGCCACAGACCCGCGCCCATGCGGAGAAGCCGGCGGCGGCAGCGCCCACAGCCGTGCCGGTCTCCGTCGCCACCGTGGAGCCCCGCGATGCGCGGCTGTTCGAGACCTTCTCCGGCCGCCTCGAGGCGGTGGAGCGGGTGGAGGTGCGCTCCCGCGTCGCCGGCGCCATCAAGGCCATCCATTTCCGCGAGGGCGCTCTGGTGCGCGAAGGCGAATTGCTCGTCTCCATCGATCCCGAGCCGTTTGAAGCGGAAGTCGCCGAGGCCGAGGCCCAGGTGGCCGCCGCCCAGGCCCGCGTGGAACTCGCCCGCAACGAGCTGGAGCGCGGCCAGCGCCTGTGGACCTCCCGCACCGTCTCCCAGCGCGATCTCGACGAGCGCGTCAACGGCCAGCGCGCCGCCGAGGCGGCCCTGCGCGCGGTCGAGGCCAAGCTCACCTCGGCCAAGCTCAGCCTCTCCTACACCCGCGTCCGCGCCCCGGTGTCGGGACGGGTGGGCAAATCGGAGATCACGGTGGGCAACCTGGTTGCCGCCGGCCCCGGCGCGCCGGTGCTCACCACTTTGGTGTCGGTGGACCCCATCTATGCCAGCTTCAATGCGGACGAGGCCACCGTCTCCCGCGCACTCGCCGGGCTCGGCGCCAGCGCGGATGTCTCCGACCAGCTCGACCGCATCCCCGTGCTCATGACCACCTCCGCCGGTGGCACGCCGGTGGAAGGCCACATGCAGCTGGTGGACAACCAGGTGGACGTGCGCACCGGCACGGTGCGGGTGCGCGCCCGCTTCGCCAATGCCGACGGGCGGCTCCTGCCCGGCCAGTTCGCGCGCCTTGAGATGGGCCAGCCTGTCAGCGAGCCGGCCCTTCTCGTGAGCGAGCGGGCGGTGGGCACCGACCAGGACAAGAAGTTCGTCTTCGTGGTGGATGCCGCCAACACGGCGGTGTGGCGCGAGGTCACGCTCGGCGCCCCCGTGGATGGCCTGCGCGTGGTCACCAGCGGGCTGAAGGCGGGCGAGCGCATCGTCGTCAACGGCCTCCACCGCGTGCGCCCCGGCGCGCCGGTGGCACCCCAGAGCGTGCCCATGCGGGTGACGGAAGCGGCGCCCGCGACCCTCGCCAACTGACGCCGCGCGCCGTTACCCCCCGGCCGGACCGGGGAATAACGCGCAGCGTCTGAACCGGATTTAGATCCCTCTCCCCCGCATGGGAGAGGGCGGGTGAGGGGCGGGCCGTGCGCTGCGCCCCCGGCAAGCGGCATCGCCCCTCACCCACCTTTTCGTCCGCCCCTCCCGCACGGGACCGGGCAAGGACCCGTCGCGTCCCGCGTTCCCTATCCCATTCAGCCACCCGCATCATCGGGAGGGTCCCATGAACCTGTCCAAGTTCTTCATCGACCGTCCCATCTTCGCGGGCGTGCTGTCGGTCCTCATCTTCCTCGCCGGCCTCATTTCCATGCGGGCCATGCCCATTTCCGAATATCCGGAAGTGGTGCCGCCGCAAGTGGTGGTGCGCGCCACCTATGCCGGTGCCAACCCCAAGGTGATCGCCGAGACCGTCTCGACGCCGCTGGAAGAGGCCATCAACGGCGTCGAGGACATGCTCTACATGTCCAGCCAGGCTACCACCGACGGCCTGATGACGCTGACCGTCACCTTCAAGCTCGGCACCGATCCGGACAAGGCGCAGCAACTGGTGCAGAACCGCATCTCCCAGGCGGAACCCCGCCTGCCGGAAGAAGTGCGGCGCCTCGGCGTGACCACAGTGAAGTCTTCGCCAGACCTCACCATGGTGGTTCACCTCATCTCCCCCAACAATCGCTACGACACCACCTATCTGCGCAATTACGCGGTGCTGAACGTGAAGGATCGCCTCGCCCGCATCGAGGGCGTGGGGCAGGTTCAGCTGTTCGGCGCCGGCGATTATTCCATGCGCATCTGGCTCGACCCGCAGAAGGTGGCCGAGCACGGGCTTTCCGCCGCCGACGTGGTGCGCGAGATCCGCGCCCAGAACGTGCAGGCGGCGGCCGGCGTGGTGGGCGCTTCCCCCGGTGCTCCGGGGCTCGACCTGCAGCTGTCCATCAACGCCCAGGGCCGCCTCGCCAACGTGGAGGAGTTCGGCAACATCGTGGTGAAGAGCGGCACCAACGGCGAGATCGTGCTGTTGAAGGACGTGGCGCGGGTGGAACTGGGCGCCTCCGATTATGCCCTGCGCTCGCTGCTGAACAACACCCAGGCGGTGGCCGTTCCCATCTTCCAGGCCCCCGGCTCCAACGCCATCCGCATCGCCGACGAGGTGCGCCGGGTGATGGAGGAGATCAAGGCCAACATGCCGGAAGGCGTGGATTATTCCATCGTCTACGACACCACCCAGTTCGTCCGCGCCTCCATCGACGCGGTGGTGCACACGCTTCTGGAAGCGGTGCTGCTGGTGGTGCTGGTGGTGATCGTGTTCCTCCAGACCTGGCGGGCCTCCATCATCCCGCTGCTGGCGGTGCCGGTGTCGATCGTCGGCACGTTCGCGGTGATGCACCTGTTCGGCTTTTCTATCAATGCCTTGACCCTGTTCGGACTGGTGCTCGCCATCGGCATCGTGGTGGATGACGCCATCGTGGTGGTGGAGAATGTGGAGCGCAACATCGAGGGCGGCCTCTCCCCGCGTGAGGCCACCTACAAGGCCATGCAGGAGGTGTCCGGACCGATCATCGCCATCGCCCTGGTGTTGATCGCCGTGTTCGTGCCGCTGGCCTTCATCACCGGGCTAACCGGCCAGTTCTACAAGCAATTCGCCCTCACCATCGCCATCTCGACGGTGATCTCGGCGATCAATTCCCTCACCCTCTCCCCCGCCCTCTCGGCGCTGCTGCTGAAGGGGCACGATGCGCCGAAAGACCTTCTCACCCGCATCATGGATGTATCTTTCGGCTGGTTTTTCAAGGGCTTCAACAAGGCCTTCGTGAAGGGCTCCAACGCCTATGGCGGCGTGGTGAAGCGCACCATCGCCCACAAGGTGATCATGCTGGGGCTCTACCTCGTTCTGGTGGCCATGACGGCGGTGCTGTTCCGCGCCGTGCCGCCCGGCTTCGTGCCCGGGCAGGACAAGCAGTATCTCGTTGGTTTCGCTCAACTTCCAGACGGCGCCACGCTGGACCGGACGGAAGAGGTGATCCGCCACATGAGCGACATCGCCCTCAAGCAGGAGGGCGTGAAGTCGGCCATCGCCTTCCCCGGCCTCTCCATCAACGGGTTCACGAACTCCTCCAACTCCGGCATTGTTTTTGTCGGTTTGGACGAGTTCGAGGCGCGCAAGTCCCCGGCCCTGTCCGGAAACGCCATCGCCTTGGCACTGAACCAGAAATTCGCATCCATCCCGGATGCGATGATCGCCATGTTCCCCCCACCCCCGGTCCAGGGGCTCGGCACCATCGGCGGGTTCAAGTTCCAGATCGAGGATCGCGCCGGCCGCGGCTACGAGGCGCTCGACGCGGCCACCAAGGCCTTCCTCGCCAAGGCCGCCACCGCGCCGGAGCTGGCCGGCCTGTTCTCCTCCTACCAGGTGAACGTGCCGCAGCTGTTCGCCGACATCGACCGGGTGAAGGCGCGCCAGCTGAACGTGGCCGTAACCGACGTGTTCGAGACCATGCAGATCTATCTGGGCTCGGCCTATGTGAACGACTTCAACACCTTTGGGCGCACCTACACGGTGCGGGTGCAGGCGGACGCCCCGTTCCGCGCCCGGCCCGAGGATGTGGGCACCCTGAAGGTGCGCTCGGCCACCGGCGAGATGATCCAGCTCTCGGCGCTGCTCAAGGTGCGCTCGGCGGCGGGGCCGGAGCGGGCCATGCGCTACAACGGCTTCCTCTCGGCGGATGTGAACGGCGGCGCCGCCCCCGGCTTCTCCTCCGGCGAGGCTCAGGCGGCGGTGGAGCGCATCGCGGCCGAGACGCTGCCCAAGGGCTTCTCCTTCGAGTGGACCGAACTCACCTACCAGGACATCCTGGCCGGCAATTCGGCGGTGTGGGTGTTCCCGCTGGCCATCTTCCTCGTGTTCCTGGTGCTGGCGGCCCAGTATGAAAGCCTGGTGCTGCCGCTCGCCATCATCATGATCGTGCCCACGGGGCTGTTCGCGGCGATGACCGGGGTGTGGCTCGCCGGCGGGGACAACAATGTCTTCACCCAGATCGGCCTCGTGGTGCTGGTGGGGCTCTCGGCCAAGAACGCCATCCTGATCGTGGAGTTTGCCCGCGAGCTGGAATTCGCCGGCCGCACCCCGGTTCAGGCCGCACTGGAGGCGAGCCGGCTGCGGTTGCGGCCGATCCTGATGACCTCGCTGGCCTTCATCATGGGCGTGGTGCCGCTGGTCACCTCCATCGGCGCCGGGGCGGAGATGCGCAACGCCATGGGCACGGCGGTGTTCGCCGGCATGATCGGCGTGACCGCCTTCGGCATCTTCCTGACGCCGGTGTTCTACGTGATGCTGCGGGCGCTTGCGGGCAACCGCCCCCTGACCCAGCACGGCCACGGCACGTTGGCGCCGGACGCGCCTCACGGAGCACCCCAAGGTGCGGGCCACGGAACCGCAACTCCTCCGGCACTTCAGCCGGGGGAGTGAGCGGGCCGCTGGTCCGTTCCGGGAACGATGGCCCCTCGCAACGTCATGCCCGGCCTCGTGCCGGGCATCCACGCCCGGGGGGCCGGACGCGATGTTGGCCGTATTGCGCCGGCGGAGCAGCGTGGATGGCCGGGACAAGCCCGGCCATGACGGTGGTGAAACTGGCAAGTCGGCCAAGCAATCCGAAGGGCATGTACCCCGGCGCGGACAGCCCCCCTCCCCTCACCCCGAGTTGCGCAGGCCCGCCGAGATGCCGTTGATGGACAGCTGGATGCCGTGCAGCACCTTGTCGTCGCCGGAATTGGCGCGGTGCTGGCGCAAAAGCTCGATCTGCAGGTGGTTCAGCGGATCGAGATAGGGGAAGCGGTTGCGGATGGAGCGGTCGAGCAGCGGGTTGTCCTCCAAGAGCTTCTGCTGGCCCATGATGGCGAGGACGTACTTGATGGTGCGCTCGTATTCGGCGCGGATGCGGCCGAAGATCTGGGTGCGCAGCTCCACGTCCGGCACCAGCTCCGCATAGCGCGAGGCGATGGCGAGCGAGGACTTCGACAGCACCATGTCCATGTTGGAGAGCTGGGTGCGGAAGAACGGCCATTCGCGATACATGGCCTGCAGGAAAGACAGGCCATAGTCCGGCCGCCGCTCGGCAAAGGCTTCCACCGCCGAGCCGAAGCCGTACCAGGCCGGCAGCATCAGCCGGCACTGGGCCCAGGAGAACACCCACGGAATGGCCCGCAGCTTCTCGATGGAGCGCGTCTTCGCCCGCGAGGCCGGGCGCGAGCCGATGTTCAATGTGGCGATCTCGCTGATGACGGTGGAGGACCAGAAATAGTCCTCGAAGCCCTCGGTTTCGTAGACAAGATTGCGGTAGGCGCTGAAGGCTGTATCCGAGATTTCCTCCATGGCGGTGAGGAATTCGGTGCGCGGGGCATTGAACTGGGGCTGGAGCAGGGAGGCTTCCAGGGTCGCCGAGACCAGGATCTCCAGGTTGCGCCGGCCCATGTCCGGGTTGGAATATTTGGAGGCGATGATCTCGCCCTGCTCGGTGATACGGATCTGCCCGTTCACCGCCCCGCCCGGCTGGGCGAGGATGGCGTCATAGCTCGGCCCGCCGCCGCGGCCCACCGAGCCGCCACGGCCGTGGAACAGGCGCAGGCGCACGTTATGGGCGCGGAACACCTCGATGAGGCCGATCTCCGCCTTGTACAATTCCCAGCCGGAGGTGACGAAGCCGCCATCCTTGTTGCTGTCGGAATAGCCGAGCATCACTTCCTGCTCGTCGCCCCGGCTCGACACCAGCTTGCGATAGGCCGGGAGGGAGAGCACCCGGTCCATCACCTTGGCGCAGACCTGAAGGTCGCCGATGGTCTCGAACAGGGGGATGATGTTCAGCGCCGTGGTGCCCTCGGCGGTGACGAGGCCCACCTCCTTCAAGAGCAGCGCCACTTCCAGGAGGTCGGAGACGCCTTCCGCCTTGGAGATGATGCAGTTGGGGATGACCTCGCGCCCCAGCGCCCGGTGCGCCTCGGCGGCCATGCGCAGGATGGCGAGTTCCGACTGGGTCTCGTCCTCGTAGGCTAGGAAGGGCGAGGCCAGCGGCCGGGCGGTGGCCAGTTCCTGCAGCAGGAGGGCGATGCGCGCCTCCTCGTCGAGGCCGACGTAATTGGTGCCGGGGGCCACCTTCTCGAACAGGTCCGCCACCACGCGCTCGTGCACGTCGGAATTTTGCCGCAGGTCGATGCAGGCGAGGTGGAAGCCGAAGCAGTCCACCGCCCGCCGCAGCAGCCGGAGCCGCCCGCGGGCCAGCACCTTCGATCCATTGTCGCAGAGCGAGGCGTAGATGATGTCGAGGTCGGCCTTCAGCGCCGCCGCGTTCACGTAAGGCGCGAGGCTGCCGGCGTCCTCGGCTTCCGTGCCCTCCGGCGCCTCGCCCTTCAGGTGGCGGGCGGTGAGCCTGAGCCGCCCGAGCACATAGGCGAGCGCCAGGCGATAGGGCTCCTCGCGGTGCTCCTGGGAGCGGTCGGGGGAGCGGGCGGCCAGTTCCGCCAGCTCCGGCGAAACCTTGATGAGCCGCGCGCCGAGGGACAGTTCGGCGCCCAGCTCGGTCAGCTCCTGCTCATAATGGGCGAGGATGCGGTCGCGGTGGACGCGCACGGTCTCCTTCAGCACGTCGGCGGTGACGAAGGGATTGCCGTCGCGGTCGCCGCCGATCCAGCTGCCGATGCGCAGGAACGAAGGTAGCGCTACCTCAGAGCCGCCCTGCGAGACATGGTCCTCGATGGAGCAATAGAGGCGCGGCAGCTCGCTGAGGAAAGTGTAGTCGTAATAGGACAGGCCGTTGGCGACCTCGTCCAGCACGGTGAGCTTGATCCGGCGCAGCAGCGCGGTCTGCCACAGGGTCAGCACGGCGCGGCGCAGGGTTTCCTCGTCCTGCTCCTGCTCCGCCGGGGTGGGCACCACGCGCTCGCGGCGGTCCAGCAGGGCGGCGATTTCCATCTCCCGGTTGAGGGTGCTCTTGCGGCGCACCTCTGTGGGATGGGCGGTGAGCACCGGGCTCATGTGCGCGCCGGAGAAGAACTCCGTGAGCTGCTGCGGCCCGATGCCCAGCGCCTCGGCGCGGGCGAGCGAATAGGCCAGGCTCCCGGCCCGCGGCGCCGAGCCGGCGATGGCATGGGCGCGGTTGCGGCGGATGTGGTGCTCGTCCTCGGCGATGTTGGCGAGGTGGGAGAAATAGCTGAAGGCGCGGATGATATCGACGGCGCGCTGGGAGGAGAGCTGCTCCAAAAGCGCGCCCAGCTCCTCGCGGGCCGTCTCGTCGTCGTCGCGGTGGAAGCGGATGGAGGTCTGGCGGATGCGCTCCACCAGATCGAACACCTCCTCGCCCTCCTGCTCGCGCACCGTATCGCCAAGGATGCGCCCCAGCAGGCGAATATCCTCGCGCAGGGGCCGATCCTTCACTTCCTCGTCGCCCGGCGCCTCAATGGACCAAACCGCACTCGTCATCTGGCAACCCTTCCCCCGGAGCGGATCGCAGCCGCTTTTCGACGTTAGTCTTACGGAATTTGTGCAGGAGCGAAAGAGCAACGCGACGGCACAACACTGTTGCTTCTGCACGCTTGAGAGGCAGGCCCGGGTGCTGCCCTTGCGCCAGCGCGGCCGCTCCGGCATGGCTGGCCCGCGGTGCCCGGCCTTGCGCGCCATGGCACGGCGGCGGTACAGCCGGGGACCGGCCGGCGGCATGGCCATGCGATACCGCCTGACGGGTCGCGCGCCCGCGATTCGCGCGGGCGGCGCAGGTGACCCCTCCTCCCACGCCAGACAGCCCCGATGCCCCTGACCCCCGACGCGCTCCTCGACCTGCTTGCCGCAAACGGCATCGCCGCCACCACCCATGCCCATCCGCCGGTGCACACGGTGGCCGAATCCCAAGCCCTGCGCGGCGACATTCCCGGCGCCCACACCAAGAACCTGTTCCTGCGCGACGGGAAGAAGACCTATTTCCTGGTGGCCATCGCCGAGGACACGCCGGTGAACCTCAAGGCGCTGAAGGGGCCGCTGGGGGCCAAGGGCTCGCTGTCCTTCGGCTCGGCGGAGGCGCTCTACGAGCATCTGGGCGTGCTGCCGGGATCGGTGACCCTGCTCGCCGCCGCCAATGATGCGGCCGGCCTCGTGACCATCGCCATCGACGCCGCGCTGCTGAAGGCGGAGGCGGTGTGCTGCCACCCCCTCACCAACGAGCGCACCACCTCGCTCACCCCGCAGGCCCTCGACGCCTTCTTCCGCCTCACCGGCCATGAGCCGCTGGTGATCGATATCCCGCCAGCGCCCGAGGCGTAAGGCTCCTCAGCCGGCACAGGCCTTCATGGCGGTTTCGTCGGAGCCGGCCTGGGCCAGGAGGCTGCGCAGATCCACGTCCCGGATCAGCGGCACGAAGTTTCCGCCCGGCTTCAGCCGCAGGTAGGTGCTGAGCAGCAGCGGGCCCGCGGGCAGCGCACCCCGGACGCAGCCCTCAGCGGACACGGCGAGGGAGCCGTGGAGGCGGCGCCCCTTGGCCAGCTCGTCGGACTTGAGCGCCAGCATCTCGCTGCGGGCGGCCTCAAGCTTGCGGCGCCCCTCGTCGGTCAGCCGGAACACGGTGATGCGTTGCCCCTCGCGCTCCTCCTCCTTCAGGGCGGCGAGCGCCCTCGGGTCGGCCTCCACCTCCAGCGACGCCTGGACGGTGGTCTTGCGACCCTCCTCGCCCTGCCGCCAATAGGACATGCTGACGAATGCGCCGCCGGGCACCGGCGCGATCTCCTTCGGCGCCCGCACGGCGGCGCGCAGCACCGAGAGATCCGCCGTATCAAGATCGAGGCTCGCCAGCTGCGGCAGGCTGCTGACGGGAACATGCGAGCAGGCGCCGACGGACAGGGCCAGCGACAGCAGGAGCATGGAGCGGCGGACAAAGGCACGGCCGAGACGCATGTCATTTCTCATTAGCGATTGCATTATTATTGTTTTACGATAAATTTTGATTGCGTCAAGAAAAGGCTCCCCATGTCTTCCACGCCCCTCGACCCCCGCCTTCGTCGCCTCGTACGGCTTGGCCGCACGCTCTCCCTGGTCACCCTCGTGGTGCTCTTGCTGCTGGTGGCATCGGGCCTCGGCATCTGGCTGCGCCCGGCCCTCGTGGAGCAGATGGTGGTGCCGCGCCTCGGCCTCGCCGGGCACCGGGTCTCGCTTGACGGCGCGAGCCTGTGCGCCGGCCTCGTCATCTCCGCGGTGCCGCTCGGCATCCTGGCCTATGGATTGCTGCAGGTCCGCCAGATCTTCCGCGACTTCGGACGCGGCGAACTCATCTCGCAGACGCTGGCGCACCGCCTCGAACGCTTCGGAGCGGCGGTTGCCGTTCAGGGACTGATCAGCCCGTTCGTCGGCGCTGCGCTGAGCGTCGCGCTCACCCTGGGCAATCCCCCTGGCGAACGCGCCCTCGCCGTGTCGCTGTCGAGCCACGACGTGGTGGCGGTGATCGTCGGACTGCTGATCATCGGCGTCGGCGCGGTCATGCGCGAGGCGGCGCGAATCGCCGAAGAAAATGCAAGCTTCGTCTAGAGCGCGATCCGATCAGATTCGTCACGCGAACCGGTATCCACCCCGCTCGAAAACGCTCTGATGCGAAGGGCTATGGGAGCAACATGCCCATCATCGTCAATCTCGACGTGATGCTGGCGCGCCGCAAGATGCGATCGCGCGAGCTTGCCGAGCGCATCGGCATCACCGAACAGAACGTCTCGCTGCTGAAGTCGGGCAAGGTGAAGGGCGTGCGCTTCGACACGCTGGCGCGCATCTGCGAGATCCTCGGCTGCCAGCCGGGGGATATCCTGGAATATGTGCCGGGGCCGGAAGAGGAGGCGGACTAGCGCCGTCCCGCTGTCCCCTCACCGCACGATGGAATCATAGGCCTTCTGGGCTGCGAGCACGGCATCCATGTTGGCCTCGGCCCAGTGGGCGAGCGCTGCGACGGTGTCGGTGAGGGTGCGGCCGAGGCCGGTGAGGGCATATTCCACCGTCACCGGCACGGTGGGGAACACCTGCCGCGAGATGAGGCCGTCCCGCTCCAGCTTCTTCAAGGTCTGCGACAGCACCTTCTGCGAGATGCCGGCAATGTCGCGCCGCAGATGGTTGAACCGCACCGGGCCATCCCGCAGCCGGTCGAGGATCAGCAGCGCCCATTTGTCCGCCAGCCGGTCCAGAACCATGCGGGTGGGGCAGCGATCCTGATAGACATCATAGGGCTGATCCATGGTCCCTCCCACCCGGTGGCCGGTTTCCCAGCGGTGACCATGTGAGCTTCAGGTGCTCTCTTCCGGGCCGCCGGCAAGGCTTGTATGTATCTCCCCGATACATGGTTTCCAATGGAAACCTATCAGGCAGCATTTCGGGAGCAGGACATGAGCGACGCGATTCTGGTGATCGGGGCCACGGGCAATGTGGGCCGCCCTCTGGTTGAGGCGCTCAAGGCGCGGGGCGCCCGGGTCAGGGCCGCCTCGCGCTCCGGCAAGGCGGTGGACGGGGCCGAGGGCGTCGCCTTCGATATCGCCGATCCCGCCACCTTCGGCCCGGCCCTTGCCGGGGTAAAGAGCGCCTTCGTGATGCTGCCCACCGGCTCCATGGACCCCAAGGGCCAGCTTCTGCCGCTGATCGCGGCCGCTGCCGCCCGCAAGGTGAAGGTGGTGTTCCAGAGCGTGCTTGGCGCCGATGCGGATGAAGCCATCCCCTACCGGCAGGTGGAGCGGGCGCTGGAGGCGTCAGGCACGCCCTATGTGATCCTGCGGCCCAACTGGTTCGCGGACAATTTCCACACCTTCTGGAAGCCGGGCCTCGACCACGGCGTCATCGCCGTGCCGGCGGGCGCGGGCAAGTCCAGCTTCATCGACACCCGCGACATCGCCGAAAGCGCCGCGGCGGCGCTGACCTCCGACCGGTTCGACGGCCGCGCCTTCAACCTCACCGGCCCCGAGGCGCTGGGCTATGGGGACGCGGCGGCGATCCTCGCCCCGGTCATCGGCAGGCCGGTCACCTACACCCCCATCGACGACGGCACCTTCGTCGGCATCCTTGTGGGCGCCGGCGTGCCGCAGGACTATGCCCGCTTCCTCGCCTCCATCTTCGTGCCGGTGCGCGAGGGCTGGACCGCCGCCGTCACCACGGACGTGGAGACCCTGACCGGCCACGCGCCCCGGTCGCTGGAAACCTATGCGAAAGACAATGCGGACCGCCTGAAATAGGCGCCGCGAGAGGCGCCCGAGCCGTCACAGCTCCATGCGGTACCTGACAAAATCGTCGGCCGCGACAAAGCGATCGTAGAGCGCGCGCGCCGGGTTATCCCGGCGGGTGTGCCAGTAAAGGCGCGACCAGCCCCGCGCCTTGCCGAGGCTGACGAGATCGGCGATCAGGCTGCGGCCGATGCCGAGGCCACGGCAGGCGGGGTCCACGAACAGGTCTTCCAGATAGCAGACCGGGGCCACCACCCAGGTGCCCTCATGCAGGACGCTGATTGAAAATCCCGCCAGCCCCCCGCCGCGCCGGGCCACGCGGCCCAGCAGGGGAGAGGCGGGATCGAGCATGCGTTGCCATGTGCGGTCGGTGACCTGCGGGGCGACGCTCGCCTCATAGAAGGCGTTGTAGCCCGCCCAGAGCCGGCGCCACTCGGCCTCGTCCGCCGGCCGGGCATCCTCGATCAGCACGGCCTCGCTCATCGTCCGCGTCCCGGCGACGGAACCGGCCTCAGTTGCCGCCGTCGAGCAGGCGGCGGGCAATCACCTGCGCCTGGATCTCGGCCGCGCCCTCGAAGATGTTGAGGATGCGCGCGTCGCACAGGATGCGCGACACCGGATATTCCAGCGCGAAGCCGTTGCCGCCGTGGATCTGCAGCGCATTGTCCGCCGCCGCCCAGGCGACGCGGGCGCCCAAGAGCTTGGCCATGCCGGCCTCAAGGTCGGTGCGGCGCCCCTCGTCCTTGGCGCGGGCGGCGAAGTAGGTGATCTGGCGGGCGATCATGGTCTCCACCGCCATCATCACGATCTTGTCGGCGACGCGGGGGAAGTGAATGAGGGCCTTGCCGAACTGGATGCGCTCCTCGGCATATTTCAGGCCCACCTCCATGGCCGCCTGGGCCACGCCCACGGCGCGGGCGGCGGTCTGGATGCGGGCGCTCTCGAAGGTGGTCATGAGCTGCTTGAAGCCCTGACCCTCCTCACCGCCCAGCAGGTTGGCCGCCGGCACGGTGAAGCCGTCGAAGCCGATCTCGTATTCCTTCATGCCGCGATAGCCGAGCACCTCGATCTCGCCGCCGGTCATGCCCTCGGCGGGGAACGGGTTCTCATCGGAGCCGCGCGGCTTCTCGGCCAGCAGGATGGACAGGCCCTTGTAGCCCGGCTCGGCCGGATTGGTGCGCACCAGCAGCGTCATAACGTCGGCGCGGACGGGGTGGGTGATCCAGGTCTTGTTGCCGGAGACCTTGTAGACATCACCCTCCTTCACCGCGCGGGTGCGAAGGGAGGCGAGGTCCGAGCCGGTGTTGGGCTCGGTGAACACCGCCGTGGGCAGGATCTCACCGGCCGCGAGCTTCGGCAGGTAATGGGCCTTCTGGTCGTCGGTGCCGCCGGCGAGGATCAGTTCCGCCGCGATTTCCGAGCGGGTACCCAGCGAGCCGACGCCGATATAGCCGCGCGACAGCTCCTCGGTGACCACGCACATGGCCTCCTTGGGCAGGCCGAGGCCGCCGAATTCCTCCGGGATGGTGAGGCCGAACACGCCCATCTCGGAGAGGTGGGTGATGATCTCCAGCGGGATATAGTCGTTCTTCAGGTGCCATTCGTGGGCGTGGGGAGCCACCTCCGCCTCCACGAAGCGGTGCATCTCGGTGCGCATGGCCTCGGTGGTCTCGTCGAGGCCGGCTTCGCCGATGGTGCCGGTGGGGTGGGCGCCGCGGATGATGTCCGCCAGCGCCGCGCGGCTCGCCGCCGTATTGCCCTTGGCCGCGAGGGTCGCGATGGCCGGATCGGCGCGCAGGGCGGCCTCGGTGTCGTCCGAGACGTAGAGGTCGCCGAGGCGGACGATCTCGCCCTGGCTCATGGGAATGCCGCCGAGAATCTGGGCGACGTATTCGCCAAGGCCGATCTGCACGATCAGCTTTTCGGTGGCGCCGAACTTGCCCATCTCGGTGAGGCGGTCGGCATAATGCACCAGCTCGCGCACCGAGAAGACATAAGTTGCGAGCCACGCAAGGCCATGGGTCGAGCGCTGCTCGCGCTCCAGCAGCGCCGGGGAGATGCGGCCACCCTCGGTCACCTGCGCCTTGACCAGGGAGGTGGCTTCCGCCAGCAGGGCTTCCAGCCGCGCCGTGGCCGTGCGGCCGAGCGCGACGGCATCCAGTGTGTCGGTGGCGACGGTCTGAAGGGCGGCGCTGGCGCTCATGAAGGCTTTCTCCCGGATTGTGCGTTGCAGAATTGGCTTATCCTTGCCTTGGAACCGGCCCAAAGCAACGCCTGATTACGGCGGCCGTGTGCGCCGCCACAGGCGACGCGGTGCCGGCGACTTAGAGAGGAATTCGCAGGACCGGTCGATCCGACCTTCTTCCCATGCGCTGTGCTGCGTGCGTGGGTTATTTTCCACTGGAAAATAAATTGTTTCCAGCCAGAAGAATCATGACTGCGGATCTTGCTACCGTTCCGCCTCGACCTCGTCGAAGCGGGCGGCGAGATCGTCCAGGTTCTCGCGCACATGGTTGCAGGCGGAGACCGCCGCAAACAGCGCGGTGAGCGTGTCGGCGCCCGCCGTCTCCAGCACACCCTCGCCATTGAGGCGCTCGGCCTCGGCCTCCAGCGCCGCCACCGCCGCCCGCGCAGCCTGCGCCTTCTGCTCCAGGCCTTCCACCTTCTGGCCATCCAGGCGATCGGCGAGGGCGAGCATATGGCCGTTCAGCCCGGCCACCGCGGCATCGAGGCTCGGGGCGACGCGAGTGGCGACCTCCGTGTCCATGGGCCGGTCGGCGCCGCGCAGCAGGATGATCACCGAGTGCCACAGCCGGCGGCAACACCGCACCACCGGCGCCGGATCCACCTGCCCGGTCCATCCACCCACCTGCTCGCGCAGCGCCTCGGCGATGCGCGCATCGGCAGCGCGCAGGGCCTGGCGCGCGCCGGAATTCAGCCGGTCGAGGGCGCTGGGGTCGAGGCCACGGCCCAGCAGACCATCGCGGCCCAGCTCCAGCAGCCCGGCATTGAGGCGCAGGGCCTTGGCGCAGAACGGAAACAGCCGCAGCAGCGCGCGCTCGGGCAGGATCAGGATGGACGAGGCCATGCCCACCACCCCGCCCACCGCGATCTCGAACACCCGGTGCAGGCCGGAAAGCCACGGCTCCAGATGGCTGGGGTCCGCCAGCAGCACGATCACCACCGTCACCGGCGCCAGCTTGAAGCTGGCGGAGCGGGCCGACAAGGTGGCGGTGAAGAACACGGCGATGCCCAGTGCCACATAGGTCAGCGTCGCCGAATTGCCCGCCAGCATGGCCGCCGCCACGCCCACCACACCGCCCACCACCGTGCCCAGCGCCCGGTCGATGGCGACCGTCAGGCTCGCGCCGATGGTGGCCTGCACTACCAGAACCGCGGTGAGCACCGCCCAATAGCCGTTGGGCAGGGCAAGGCCGGTGGCCAGCCCGTAGGCCACCAACCCGGCGACGGCCGCCCGCAGCCCGAGCTTGAAATGGCTGGGGCCCAAGAGGCTGGAGAGACGCTCCATGAGGCTGGGCAAGGCGGGTCCCGGCTCGGGGCTCGGCATGGTCCTATCCGCAAACGCTCGGGCGCGGCAGCGCAGGTGCCGCCTGACCCCGTTCCTATCCCATGGCCCCGGCCTCCGCCAGCCGGCGCGGCGGGCGGGAGGCGCACGGCAGGTGTGCCTGCGCGCGCTTGCCAATCACCGAGGAAAGCCCGATGTGGAAGGAAACGGGAGTCCCCATGCTGCGGCGCATCATCCATATTCCGCTGGATGCGTTCTGGACCTTCGCCGCCGACGACGGCTGGGCGATCGCCAGCCATATCGCCCTCTCGGCGCTGATGTCGCTGTTCCCGTTCCTGATCTTCGTGACCGCGCTGGCTGGCTTCCTCAACCTCCAGCCTTTGGCCAACGAGACCATCCAGCTGATCCTGGAAACCTGGCCCCAGCAGGTGGCTGGCCCCATCTCCCGCGAGATCTACAATGTGGTGAACCAGGTGCGCACCGACGTGCTCACCTATGGCGTGGTGCTGGCCATCTACTTCTCATCCAACGGCATCGAGAGCCTGCGCATCGGCCTCAACCGCGCCTATGGGGTGAAGGAGATGCGCTCCTGGTACTGGCTCAGGCTGGAATCCATCGGCTACGTGCTGCTCGCCGCCGTCTCCATGCTCGCCCTGTCGTTCCTGGTGGTGCTGGGGCCGCTGCTGTGGCAGGCGGCGGTGGCGCAGGTGCCGGCGCTGGCCCCCTTCTCGGGGGCCATCACCCTGATCCGCTTCGGCGCCACCGCCATCATCCTGGTGGTGTCGCTGGTGGTCGCCCATCTGTGGCTGCCGGCGGGGCGGCGCTCGCTCGCCGAGGTGGCGCCGGGGATCCTGGTGACATTGGTGCTGTGGCTGGTGGCGGCCACCGCCTTCGGCTTCTACCTCGCCGAATTTCCCGCCAATTACGTCAGCACCTATGCCGGCCTCGCCTCGGTGATGATCGCCCTGGTCTTTCTGTACCTCACTGCATCCATCTTCGTGTTCGGCGGCGAGCTCAACGCCGCCATCAAGCGCGGCTTCGCCGCCACCCCCGCCGAGGCTGAAGCTGGCGCCACCCCGGTGGAAGCCAAGCGGTGAGGGAGCTTTTGCCCGAACTGCGGCCGGACGGGCGCCAGTCGGAGACGGCGCGGGCGGTGCAGCGCGGCGTGCTGCGGCATCTGGCGCTGGCAGGTCTGGCGGGTATTCCGGAATTCGCGCTGGTGTCGGGCCGCCGGGCGGACATTCTGGCGCTGGGGCCGAAGGGCGAGATCACCATCATCGAGATCAAGTCGTCGGTGACGGATTTCCGCACCGACGCCAAGTGGCCGGAGTATCGCGCCTTCTGCGACCGGCTCATGTTCGCCGTGCCGCTGGATTTCCCCGTGGAGATCCTGCCGCAGGAGACCGGGCTGCTGGTGGCGGACGCCTTCGGGGCGGAATGCCTGCGGGAACCGCCGGTGCATCCGCTGCCGCCGGCCACCCGCAAGGCCCTGACCCTGCGCTTCGCCCGCGCCGCCGCCACGCGGCTGGCCGTGCTCTACGACCCGGACCTGCTCCGGGGCTGATGTAGGGCGGCGGAGGGCATCTCGCGGCCTGAGGGAGCGCAGCGCTCCTCGCTCTCCACCCTCTCCCTCTCCAGCACCAGTCAGCCCCCTCGCCCGCCTGCGGGGAGGATTGGGGAGGGGGCAAAGCGCCGGGGCATGAACACCAGCGCCGGTTTAGCGGAGGGGTCCCAGCCCCCACCCTGCCCTAACGCGGCGCGCGCTTGGCCAGGATGCGCTGGAGCGTGCGGCGGTGCATGGAGAGGCGGCGGGCGGTCTCGGAGACGTTGCGGCCGCACAATTCGTAGACGCGCTGGATATGCTCCCACCGCACCCGGTCGGCGGACATGGGATTTTCCGGCGGGATCGGCTTGTGGTCGGCGTTGGCGAGCAGCGCGGCCACCACGTCGTCGGCATCGGCGGGCTTGGCCAGATAGTCCACCGCGCCGAGCTTCACCGCCGTCACGGCGGTGGCGATGTTGCCGTAGCCGGTGAGCACGATGGCCCGCGCGCCGGGCCGGTGCCGCTTGAGCGCCGAGATCACGTCGAGCCCGGTGCCGTCGCCGAGGCGCATGTCCACCACCGCATAGGCGGGAGCCGAGGCCTCCACGCGGGCGAGGCCGTCGGCCACCGTCTCCGCCGTGGCCACCTCGAAGCCGCGCGCTTCCATGGCCCGCGCGAGGCGCTGCAGGAAGGAACGGTCGTCGTCCACGATCAGAACCGACCGGTCTTCCCCTACGTCGGGCGGCGTCGTCTCATTCATAACGTCTTCCTCAAATCCAGTTCCGGCAGGGCCGGTTACGAACAGAACTGGCTGCGGCTTTCTACGCCGCCTGCCCGGTAGATTAATCTGATCCGCGTCCCTTTGTCGCGTATTCATCCGTCTCTATGGCCAGCGCCTTGCGCGGCCAATGCATGCGGATGACGGCGCCGGTCTCGGGCGGGAAGCGGTTCTGGAAGCTCAGGGTCGCCCCGGTCCGCTCCAGCAGGGTCTTGGCAATGAAGAAGCCGAGACCCAGCCCGCTTTCGCCGTCCTCTTCCAAGCGGTCGCGGGCCCGGGATGTCACGTAGGGCTGGCCGATGCGCCCGCTCACCTCCGGCGAAAAGCCCGGCCCGTCGTCCGCCACCACGATGTCGAGGCCGGCGAAACTCCACTGGGCGCTGATATCCACCCGCGTGGCGGCGAAATCCACCGCATTCTCCACCAGGTTGCCCAGGCCGTAGAGCAGGCCGGGATTGCGGGCGATCACCGGGGCGTCCGGATCGTCCTTGACCTGGACGTTGATGGCGATGCCGAAATTGCGGTGCGGCTCCACCACCTCCTCCAGCAGATGCGCCAGCGGCATGCGGTCGAACGGCGCGTCGCCCGAGCTCAAGGAGGTGAGCTTCTGCAGGATGTCGCGGCAGCGGTTGGCCTGATCGCGCAGCAGCGCCACGTCCTCCGCGAGGGGATCATTCGCGGTCATGGCGCGCTGCATCTCCTTCACCACCAGGGCGATGGTGGAAAGCGGCGTGCCCAGCTCGTGGGCGGCGGCGGCGGCAAGGCCGTCGATGGCGGACAGGTGCTGCTCGCGCGCCAGCACCAGCTCGGTGGCGGCGAGCGCGTCGGCCAGCTCCCGCGCCTCCTCGGCCACTCGCCAGGCGTGCAGGCCGATGAAGCCCACCGCCACCGACAGGGACACCCAGATGCCGGCGAGATAAAGGTCCGGCAGCACCGGCAGGTTGCCGCCCGCCCACGGCAGCGGCCGCGCCCACAGGCCCACGGTCCCGGCGCAGGTTACCGCGAGCACCCCCAGGAGCACCGTGGTGCTCCACGACAGGGCGGTGGAGGAGATCATGACCGGGGCAAGGTACAGCAGTACGAACGGGTTCTTTAGTCCGCCCGTCAGATAGAGCAAAGCGGTGAGCTGGAGCACGTCGTAGGCCAGCAGCGGCCCTGCGGCGGCGTCCCCGAGCCGGCGGGCCACCGGATATTTCACCCGCAGCAGCACGTTCACCAGTGCCGACAGGCCCACGACGGCGAGGCACGGGGTCAGCGGCAGCGGAAAGCCGAGCCCGAGGTTCACCACCACAAGGGCCAGGATCTGTCCGGACACCGCCAGCCAGCGCAGGCGAATCAGTGTGTCGAGGCGCAGCCCGAAGGAGCGGCCGTGCGGCGGCGTGACGAAGGCGGTGCTCATGGGAGAGCGCCTTTCCGATCAGCGGCTTGAAGGCAGTCCGCGCGGCATGGAACCCGCCCGCCCGCCAAAGTGACGTAAGGGAATAGTGGCCCAGATACCATAAGCTTGCGCGAAGCGGACTCTATGTCTTTTGTCGGCATTGACCAAACCTGCAAGTGCGCTCACGTTTTGGGGAAGGCGCCACCCGTAACGGAGCGCACTAATCGTGAGGAGCGCAGATGGCAATCGGTGAGTTCGCGAGCGCGCTGCGTTTACCCCGCCAGGGTGACGTCGGCCTGTCGACCCCGCTCTACTGGATGTATGAGATGGGTTACGCTGCGCTCAACCCGTCGCGGGCGGTGGCGGATGCCAGCCGGGCGGTCCTCAACAACCCCATCAATCCGGTCTCCCACACCACCCTCGGCAAGTCCATGGCTGCCGCCTGCGAGCTGTTCGAGCGCACCACGCGGCGCTATGGCAAGCCGGACTGGGGCATCACCCACACCACCGTGGGCGGGCAGAAGGTGCCGGTGCATATCAACACAGTGTGGCAGCGTC
This sequence comes from Xanthobacter autotrophicus Py2, assembly GCA_000017645.1. Lineage (NCBI taxonomy): Bacteria > Pseudomonadati > Pseudomonadota > Alphaproteobacteria > Hyphomicrobiales > Xanthobacteraceae > Xanthobacter > Xanthobacter versatilis. Next base: position 312,475 of record CP000781.1, on the reverse strand, counting down.
CGTTCTGCAACCTGCTGCATTTCGAGCGCGCGTTCGAATATCCGCCGCGCGGGCCGCAGCCGCGCCTGCTCATCGTGGCCCCGGTGTCCGGCCACCACGCCACCCTGCTGCGCGGCACGGTGGAAGCCATGCTGCCCACCCACGATGTCTATGTCACAGACTGGGTCGATGCCAAGCTCGTGCCCCTCACCGATGGCCGCTTCAGCCTGTCGGATTATGTCGACTACCTCATCTCCATCTTCCATCGCATGGGCGGCGACTGCCATGTGATGGCGGTGTGCCAGCCGGCGGTGCCGGTGATGATGGCGGTGGCGCGCATGGAGGCGGAGGAAGACCCCTTCGTGCCCAAGTCCATGATTCTCATGGGCGGCCCCATCGACACCCGCGAGGCGCCGACGGCGGTGAACGCCCTGGCCAAGGATCGCGGCATCGACTGGTTCAAGCGCCACGTGCTCACCACCGTGCCGTGGCCCCATGCCGGTGCCATGCGGGAGGTCTATCCCGGCTTCCTGCAGCTCAACGGCTTCATGTCCATGAATCTGGACCGCCACCTGCAGGCTCATTGGGACCTGTTCCACCATCTGGTGCAGGGCGACGGCGATTCGGCCGAGAAGCACCGTGACTTCTACGACGAATACCTGGCGGTGATGGACCTGACGGCCGAGTTCTATATTGAAACGGTTGAGAACGTGTTCATCACCCACGCCCTTCCCAAGGGTGAGATCCTGCACCATTCCCAGCCGGTGAAGCCCGACGCCATCCACCGCGTCGCGCTGATGACGGTGGAGGGCGAGAAGGACGACATTTCGGGCATCGGCCAGACCAAGGCGGCGCACAAGATCTGCCCGCGCATTCCCGAGGACAAGCGCGCCCACTACGAGCAGCCGGGCGTCGGCCATTACGGCGTGTTCAACGGCTCGCGCTTCCGCTCGGAGATCGCCCCGCGCATCGCCGACTTCATCCTGTCCCAGGAACTGCCCCGCGGCGCCACCGACCATGTGACCAGCGCACGGCCGGCGCCCGAGGCGGTTGAGGACGGCCCGGACATGTTTGCCCTCAACAAGAATGTGACCGCCTTTTATCCCCGGCTTGCTCCGACTTAGCACTGGCAGGGAGAGCCATTTGAGGGGAAGATGCGGTGGTAACGTCGCCCCGGTTGCCGCCATGCTGTTTCGCCGTCAGGACCCAAAGCCGCCCGCGCAGCGGGCGGCTGAATGGATTGAGCTGTTGCTCGATGACGGACCCCTGCGCGTGGCGGTACGTCGAAACCCCCAGGCGCGCCGGCTCACCCTCAGGGTCCGGGCCGCCGCGCGGGACGTGACACTCACCGCCCCGCCCCACGTGCCCCTCGCCTTCGCCCGCGATTTCGTGCAGCGCCATCGCGAATGGGTGCGCGTGCGCCTCGTGCGCCTGCCGGAGAAGGTGCTGTTCGAGCCCGGCGCGCTGATCCCGCTCCACGGCACACCCCATCGCATCGTCCATTGCCCGCAGGCGCGCGGCACCGTCTGGGTGGCGCCGGATGGCGATGGCCAGCCCGCCCTGCATGTGGCGGGGGAAGCTCCCCATCTCGCCCGGCGGGTGCAGGACTACCTCAAGCGGGAAGCACGACAGGCGCTGACCACAGCGGTCAGGCATTATGCAGGCGCGCTGAAGGTGGAGGTGGGCCGCATCACCCTGCGCGATACCGCGAGCCGCTGGGGCTCATGCTCGGCACAGGGCGACCTGTCGTTCTCGTGGCGGCTCGTGATGGCGCCGCGCTTCGTTCTCGACTACCTCGCGGCCCACGAAGTCGCCCACCGGCTGGAGATGAACCACGGCCCGCGCTTCTGGCGGCTGGTGGAGCAGGTGTGCCCGAACCGCCGGGAGGCCGAAGCCTGGCTGCGCCGCCACGGCTCCGACCTCCATCGCTACGGTGGGGACTAGGGCGTTTTCGAGCGAAGCGGACACCGGTTCGCGGGAGGAAAACGCTTCAGCGCAAGGCTTTTAGAGCAGCTTCCGTAAGCCGGGGCGCGCGGAAATCCCTCTAGGTCCTGATCAAGCCCCGCTGGCCCTCAGTTCCATTCCTTGCGGCCGAGGGCGAAGCGGCCCGGGCCGGCGGCGAAGTAAACCAGCAGGCCGCCGATGATGGCCGCATTCTTGAAGAAATGGATCTGCTGGCCGGCGGCCGCAGCCGGGTCCGGGATCAGCCAGAAAATGTGCGAGGTGGCGGTGGCGATCACCACGAAGCCGGCCAGCACCACCGCCACGATGCGCGGGATGAAGCCGAGGATCAGCAGCAGCCCGCCGCCCACTTCCACCGCGATGGTCAGATAGGTCATCAGGGTCGGCATGGGCACGCCCTTGGCCGCCAGGCTCGCCGCGAAGCCAGCGACGTTGCCGATCTTGCCGATACCCGCAGGCAGGAACAGGGAGGCCATCAGCAGCCGGCCCGCCAGCAGCGCCAGATCATCCAGAATACGCAAACCCGTTCTCCTTACTTACCGCCATGATGGCAAAAGGTAAGTCCTGTTAGGAGCGGACGGCGCGCACGGGCAAGCGCCGGACTGACGCAGCGGAACACTATTTCGTGTGCTCACCCTCCGGCGGACCGGCGTGGCGCGTTACCTCCTCCACCTCCTCCACCGCCGCGAACAGCAGCCGTGCCGCCACCGGCAGGGCCACTGAAAGTCCGGCGAAGCGGAACAAATGGTGGGCGCTCATGAAGGCCGGGTCGTAGCCCAGCGCGAAGCCCAGCGCCGTCATGGCCTCCAGCGCGCCGGGGGCGAAGGCGGTCACGAGCTTGCCGAGGTCATCCCCCGTCAGCCAGGCCGCCAGCAGCGCAAACAGGGTGGAGATGCTCACCGCCACCAGGAAGGCCCCCAGCGAGGCGAAGAAATAGGCGCGGATGGTGCCGAGCGTGGTGCCCAGGAAGCGCACCCCCACGCTCGCCCCCAGCACCACGAAGGCGGGCACGATGAAGGCCTGCGGCAGCACGGCGCTGGAGAGGCTGGTGGCGTGCAGCGCCGCGCTGCCGGCAAGGGCCCCGAGGATGAGTCCGCCCGGCACCTTCAGCCATGCGGCGCCGAGCCCGGTGGTGACGCACACGCCGAGAAGGATCGCCACCTCCAGCGCCGTCGAGACATGGGGCGGCGGCGGCAGGCCGCCGGCCGTGAGCCCGGTGGCGCCCAGCACATTGGGCAGCGCCGCCACCAGCAGGAACAGGCGCAGGGCCTGGGCGAAGGCCACCTTGCGCAGGTCGGCGCTGGTGTCGGCAGCCATGGCCACCACGGTGCCGAAGGCGCCGGGGGCGGAGGCCCAGAACGCGGTCTCCCGGCTCCAGCCGGCGACGCGATTGAGGAACAGGGCGCCCCCCGCCATGGTGGCGAGCACGCTGGCCCCGAGGCACGCCATGCTGATGGGCCAGGTGGCGGCGCGGGCGAAGGTCTCGGGCGTCAGCGCCGTGCCCATGGAGGTGCCGAGCACGATGAAGGCGAGGAAGCGGATCCATTCGGGCACCGCGATCCGCACCCCGGCGACGGCGAGGGCGATGGACACCACCAGCGCGCCGGAGATCCAGGCCGCGGGCAGGCCGAGGGCGGCGAACACGCCGCCACCAAGCGCGCCCGCCCCCAAAGTTATTGCCGCCGCGACGGCCGACCGCAGGTGGGAGGCAAGAGGCCTCACGCCGCGCCTGCTCCCGTCTGCCCGTCTCCCGTGAGCCAGGCCACGAGGCGGCGGCTCGCCTCGGCGAGCTGGGCATCGCCCCGGGCAAAGCACAGGCGCATGAAGCCCTCCCCTCCGGGACCGAACGCGGTACCGGGGGCAAGGCCCACATTGGCCTCGTCCACCAGGGTCAGGCCGAGGCTGCGCACGTCGCTCCGGCCCGCGATGCCGAAGAACAGGTAGAAGGCCCCCGGCGGCTTCACCAGATCCACCTTTCCGGTGGCGATGAGCGCGTCAGCGACGCGGTCGCGGCCCTTGCGGGCGCGGGCGATCTGCTGGGCGACGAAATCCTCGCCCTGATCGAGCGCCGCCACCGCGCCGCGCTGCATGAAGGCGGCGACGCCGGAGGTGGAATACTGGATCAGGTTCTCGATCACCTGCCCCAGCCGCGGGTCGGCCTCGATCCAGCCCACACGCCAGCCGGTCATGGCCCAGTTCTTGGAGAAGGTCTGCACGAACAGGATGTGGTCGCCCTCGTCCATCACGTCGTGGAAGGAGGGCGCGCGGGGCTCATCCCCATAATAGAAGCGGCCGTAGATCTCGTCGGCGATGATCCACAGGCCGTGCCGGCGGGCCAGCGCCAGCACCGCCCTGAGGTCGTCGTGTGTGGCCACGAATCCGGTGGGATTGGCCGGGGTGTTGAGGAAGATGGCGCGGGTGCGCGGCGTGATGGCCTGCGCCAGCCGCTCATGGTCGAGGCTGAAGCCGTCCTTGCCATAGGCGAAGGGCACGTACACCGGCCGCGCCCCGGCCTTCTGCGCCGCCGCGGCGGCATTGGGCCAGGACGGCGAGGGAATGATCACCTCGTCCCCCGCCCCCGCCGTCATGGCCAGCGCGATATGGATCGCCTGCATGCCCGAGCCGGTGACGAAATAGCGGTCCGGATTTTCCGGAATGCCATAGGTGCGCGCCATGTATCGGGCGATGGCGCCACGCAGCTCCGGCAGGCCGCGCTGCCAGGTGTAGAAGGTCTCGCCCGCGTGCAGCGCGGTGGCGGCGGCCTCGCAGATGAAGGGGGGTGTGGCCACATCCCCCTCCCCGGCCCACAGCGGGATCATGCCGGGCCGGTCGCGGCCGTAATTCATCACCTCGACGATGCCGCTCTCGGGCAGGGTGCGGATAGGGTCGCGCACCCGCTCCAGATAGGGGTCTTCCCCCGCGCCGACGGGCGTCAGCGGCAGGTGGGAAGACTCAGGGGTGGCGGACGGATCTTCAGGCGCAGGGAACGCACGCGAATTCATGGCAGGCTCGCGGAACGGGGCGATCGGGACAGGCCGCGACTTATAGAGGCTTCGGCGGCGGAGCACCCATCAATTGCAGTGGAGAACCGATCAGCAGCGCTGATGCCAGCCCGCGTGCACCACTGCAAGGACGTACTTGCAAGCCGGGCCATTGTACCCCCGCCCGCACCGTCCTACGTCCAGGGCGACACTCCCCGACCCGGGACGCGCGGCATCAGGTTCTCGGCGCGCCACGGCTGCCCCAAGGACATTTCAGCATGACCACCAAGATCGACCAGGCCGCCATCGACCGCCTGTTCCTCGAAGCCCGCTCGCAGAACGGCTGGACCGACCAGCCGGTGAGCGAGGCGGAGATCCGCGCGCTCTATGATCTGGTCAAATATGGCCCCACCTCGGCCAACACCCAGCCTGCCCGCTTCGTCTTCGTCACCAGCCCCGAGGCCAAGGAGCGCCTGCGCCCGGCCCTGTCGCCCGGCAATGTGAAGGCGCTGGCGGCGCCGGTGATCGTCCTCATCGGCTACGCCCTCGATTTTCACGACAAGATTCCCGAAGTGTTCCCGCACAATCCGGGCTTCCGCGACATGTTCGTGAACAATCCGGCGGCCATCGAGCCCCACGCCTTCCGCAATTCGTCGCTGCAGGGCGCCTATCTCATCCTCGCGGCGCGGGCGCTGGGGCTGGATGTGGGTCCCATGTCCGGCTTCGACGCGGCCAAGGTGGATGCTGAATTCTTCCCCGGCGGCACGGTGAAGACCAATTTCATCGCCGCCATCGGCCACGGCGATCCCTCGAAGGTGATGCCCCGCCTGCCGCGCCTCGCCTTCGCCGACGCCGCGCAGATCGTCTGATACCCACGCCGCCGAGATTGACCCATCAGCATGGGTATAAGCCCGCGCGGTGTTCGGGCGCCTCCTCTCGGCGCCGGTCAAGGACCGGGACCGTTGGTATGAATGAAAAGGCCCGGCCCATCATCGCGCCGGGCCTTTTTTCCGTCCTCAGTCCTGGCTGGTCAGTCCTGGCCGGGATCCCCCACGAGGCCGGCGGCGGTGATACCGGCGAGGGCGCTCGCCTCGTCATTGTCCGAGGTATCGCCGGAAATCCCCACCACGCCGATGATGCTGCCCGCCGCCGAGCGGATCAGCACGCCGCCCGGCACCGGGACCAGCGAGCCGCCGATGGCCGAGGTGGCGGCGGAGATGAAGAAGGGCTGGTCCTTGGCCCGCTTGAACAGGGACCGCGAGCCCATGCCCAGCGCCAGCGCGCCATTGGCCTTGCCGCGGGCGATCTCGCCGCGGTTGAGGCTTGTGCCGTCCTCCGCCGCATAGGCCTTGAGCGCGCCGCGGGCGTCAAGCACGCACACCGCGAGCGGGTTCATGGCGCCGGCGCGGGCGTGGGCAAGCGCTGCGGTGACGATGGTCTGCGCCGCCTCCAGGCTGAGGTCGGTGGCTGTGCTGGTCGCCGTGTTGGTCATGGGCCTCTCCTTGCCGGCATGCGGGCCGCGCGGCCGGCGGTCTTGCGGGAACCGAGGGCCCGTCTTTAGAGCAGATTCGCACCGGGTTGAATCGCGAAGCGCCGCCGTGACGGGCAATGCAGTCTTGCCGCGCCGCTTTGCCGTGCCCCGGTGCGGCGCGCCGTTACGATCGGCCACGCCCGACATTTTCCTCCCCCTCCGCCATCCCGGCGTGGCACCATGGGCGGGTCTGCCGGTTCCTCGCGCCCCACGGCGCCCCATCTGGGCCTTCTGAATGCGCCGTCCTTCCCATCCCCCGGTCCGCCCGGCGCCGCGCCGGCCCCTGCCATGACCACGACCGCAACGCCGCGCCGCAGCCGGGAGCCCGTCCACCGCCGCAAGTTCCTGGTGGTGGTGGACGACACCCCCGAATGCGACCGCGCCATCTATTTCGCCGCCCGCCGCGCCGCCGGCACGCAAGGCGGCATGGTCCTGCTCGGCGTGCTGGAGCTGGAGGGCGTGGCCCAGCAATGGCTCGGCGTCGCCGACCTCATGCGCGCGGAAGCCCATGAGGAGATGGAGGCGCGGCTGCAGAAGTTCGCTGCCCGCGCCCGCCAGGTGGCCGGCATCTCGCCCGAGCTGGTGATCAAGGAAGGGTCCCCGGCCGAGGCCATCGCCCGGACGATCGCGGAGGATCACGACATCGCCATCCTGGTGCTGGCGGCCGGTGTCGGCAAGGACGGTCCCGGCCCGCTGGTCACCGTGCTGGCGGCCGGCCATGCGGCGCGGTTCCCGGTGCCCATCACCATCGTGCCCGGCGCGCTCACCGACGCCGAGCTGGACGCCATCGCCTGAGCCCGGGGAGCCGGCGCCGCCCCGAACCTGGCTGGGAAACCTGAGCGCAACCGCGCGCAGGGAAACCCTGACGCTGCGCTTGCGCCTTTGGCATTTCCGTCTATATTAGCGCCGTCCCTGATGAGGGATGCCTCAGCGCCATCGCAGTCGAAGGTGATGAGAGTGGGTCCCCGCCGGGACCCGCTCCGTTTCTGCTTATCCGGCCTGCCGGAAAGTTCGCTGCCGGGCCGCAGGGGGAGAACTGAGAGACGGATCCGCCGGCCAGGTCCATTCACCGGGTCGGCTTCGCCTCTCGCGCACTATCCGGGCGCCGGTGCCGAACCGCCGCGTGCCCACCGGCCGAGACCGGCCGCAGTTCAGCTGTCCTGGAGGGACATGACCGAGATCCAAGCCGTGCTCGACGATCCCAACGAGCCGCGCCTCATCACCGAAACCGGGGTGGCCGCCCGCGTGGCCGCCATCGCCTCCGGCGTGCTCGGCGCGCTCGGCTACCGGCTTGTCCGCGTGAAGGTGACGAACCGCGACGGCGGCACGCTGCAGATCATGGCCGAGCGTCCCGACGGCACCATGAGCATCGACGATTGCGAGGCCGCCTCGCGCGCCCTGTCTCCGGTGCTCGACGTGGAAGACCCCATCTCCAGCGCCTACCGCCTTGAGATGTCCTCCCCCGGCATCGACCGCCCGCTGGTGCGCCAGTCGGACTTCGTCCGCTGGGCCGGCCATGAGGTGAAGGTGGAGATGGCCCGTCCCGTGGACGGCCGCAAGCGCTTCCGCGGCATCCTGATCGGCGCCGAAGACGGCATCGCCGTGGTCCGCCGCCTCGATGCGCCGGCGACCGAGGAGCCCACCGTGCGCCTGCCGGTGGCCGACATCCACGACGCCAAGCTCATGCTCACCGACGCCCTCATCCGCGAGGCCCTGCGCGCCGCCAAGGCTGCCGGCCAGGCCATCGACGAGGAGGCGGAAGCCTTCCTCGACGGCGAGGACGGGGACGACACCGGCGTGGACGCCGGTGATCCGGACCAGGATGACGCCGACGACGCCCTCGCCGAGGCCACCGCCCAGCCGGCGGCGCCCTACAAGGGCCCCTCGCGCAAGGACGGCGGCAACAAGCTCGTGGGCCGCAAGGCCAAGGGCAAGAAGGCTTCGCCCAAGAAATCCAACGCCAAGAAGAAGGCCGGCCTGGAAACGGCCGCGTCCTCGGCCAACGCCAGCACCGTGAAGGAGACGCACTGATGGTTGCCGTCAGCGCAAACCGGCTGGAACTGCTGCAGATCGCCGATGCGGTCGCGCGGGAAAAGTCCATCGACCGCAGCATCGTGATTGCCGCCATGGAGGACGCCATCGCCAAGGCCGCGCGCTCGCGCTACGGCCAGGAGACGGACATCCACGCCGACATCAACGCCAAGACCGGCGAGCTGCGTCTGGCCCGCCACCTGCTGGTGGTGGACGAGGTGGAGAACACGGCCACCGAGATCACCCTGGACGGCGCCCGGCGCCACAACCCGGCGGCGCAGGTGGGCGACACCATCGCCGACACCCTGCCCCCGTTCGATTTCGGCCGCATCGCGGCCCAGTCGGCCAAGCAGGTCATCGTGCAGAAGGTGCGCGAGGCCGAGCGCGACCGGCAGTATGACGAATACAAGGACCGCATCGGCGACGTGGTGAACGGCCTCGTCAAGCGCGTCGAATACGGCAACGTGGTGGTGGACCTCGGCCGTGGCGAAGGCATCCTGCGCCGCGACGAGCTTTTGCCGCGCGAGACGGTGAAGACCGGCGACCGCATCCGCGCTTACGTCTACGACGTGCGCCGCGAGCCGCGCGGGCCACAGATCTTCCTGTCGCGCACCCATCCCCAGTTCATGGCCAAGCTGTTCGCGCAGGAAGTGCCCGAGATCTACGACGGCATCGTCGAGATCAAGGCGGTGGCGCGCGATCCCGGCTCCCGCGCCAAGATCGCGGTCATCTCCCGCGACCAGTCGGTGGACCCCGTCGGCGCCTGCGTCGGCATGCGCGGCTCGCGCGTGCAGGCGGTGGTGAACGAGCTGCAGGGCGAGAAGATCGACATCATCCCCTGGAACCCGGACATCGCCACCTTCATCGTCAACGCCCTCGCCCCCGCCGAGGTGGTGAAGGTGGTGCTCGACGAGGATCGCGAGCGCATCGAGGTGGTGGTGCCCGACGCCCAGCTGTCGCTGGCCATCGGCCGCCGCGGCCAGAACGTGCGCCTCGCCACCCAGCTCACCGGCTGGGACATCGACATCATGACCGAGCAGGAGGAAAGCGAGCGGCGCCAGAAGGAATTCGCCGAGCGCACCAAGATGTTCGCCGAGGCCCTCGATCTCGACGAGATGATGGGCCAGCTGCTGACCTCCGAGGGCTTCACCTCGGTGGAGGAGATTGCCTACGTCCAGCTCCAGGAGCTTGCCTCCATCGAGGGCTTCGACGAGGACACCGCCGCCGAGCTGCAGGCCCGTGCCCTGAAGCACCTCGCCGAGGTGGAAGAGGCGCTCGACGCCCGCCGCATCGAGCTGGGCGTGGACGACGACCTGAAGAGCGTGCCCGGCGTCACCTCCAAGATGCTGGTCGCGTTCGGCGAGAACGACATCAAGAGCGTCGAGGACCTGGCCGGCTGCGCCACCGATGACCTCATCGGCTGGACCGAGCGCAAGGACGGCGAGACCGTCCGCCACGCCGGCGCCCTCGATGGCTTCGAACTGTCCCGCGAGGACGCGGAGGCCCTGGTCATGCAGGCCCGCGTCGCCGCCGGCTGGATCGAGGCAGACGAACCCGCTGCGGATGGCGATGACGCCGCCGCCGGCGAAGCCTGAGACTGGGAGATGACACACGGTGCCCGCTATGGTGGACGAGGACGAGACGGACGAGGGACTGCGCAGCCTTGCGGCGGCGCGGGCGCCCCTGTCGCGCCTGTGCCTTGCCACCCGGCGGGTCACCCCGGTCGCGGACATGCTGCGCTTCGTGATGGGGCCGGACGGCGCGATCGTCCCGGACATCACCCGTAGGCTGCCCGGCCGTGGCGCCTGGATCAGCGCCACCCGCGCGGACCTCGAGACCGCGCTGAAGCGCAAGGTCTTCGGCCGCGCCTTCAAGGGCAAGGGCACCACGTCGCCCGACCTTGCCGATCTCGTGGATACATTGCTGGAAAAGGACGCCCGCAGCGCCCTCTCCCTGGCCAACAAGGCCGGGAAGGTGGTGACGGGCACGACGAAGGTGGAGGCGGCTCTCGCCTCCGGTGACGTGCGGGTCCTCCTGCACGCCCAGGACGCACGCCCGGACGGGGTGCGCAAGCTCAAGGCCCTCACGCGCCAGGTCGAAAATGCCGGCGCCCGCCAGGTGTCCAGTGTCGATTGCTTTACCGGCATCGAATTGGACTTGGCGTTGGGGCGGTCAAATGTGGTACATGCGGCGCTGCTCGCGCATCCGACGACGGAAGGGTTTCTCGAGCGCTGCCACAAGCTCCTGCGCTGGCGGACGGGTACGTCCGGCACCGAGGAGCATGGGCAGGGCGAGGGTCACGCGCATGTAACCGGTCGGATGCAAGGAACGGATACGGAATGAACGATACGAAGACCCCAGGCGACAAGACGCTGCATCCCGCCACCGGCAAGACGCTCACGCTGAAGCGCCCGGTGGAACAGGGCATGGTGCGCCAGAGCTTCAGCCACGGCCGCTCCAAGGCGGTTGTGGTGGAGAAGGTGAAGCGCCGCGTCATCGCCCCCGGCGAAGCAGCCGGCCAGGGTACCGGGCAGGCGGCACCGGCCGCTCCGGCAGCGGCACCGGCCGCGCCGCGCCCGGCTGCGCCCGCCGCTGCTCCGTCCGCAGCGTCTGCTCCCGCGCCTGTCGCGCCCGCCCCGGCCCCGGTTGAGGCGAAGGCTCCGGCCGCTCCGGCGCCGGTGAGCGCCCCCGTGGCCCCGGCCCCGGTTGCGGAAGCCCCCGCGCCCCAGGTTGCCGCGCCCGTCGAGGCGAAGGCCCCGGCCGCTCCGGTGGTCGAGGCGCCTGCGGCGTCCGCCCCCGTTGTCGCGACGCCCACTCCGGCGGCTGCCGAGCCTGCTCCGCCCGCCCCCACGGCGGCGGCGCCCGAGGCCGCTGCGCCCCAGGCGCCTGCACCCCAGACTTCTGCGCCTCAGGCGGCCGCGCCCAAGCCGGCTGCTCCCAGGGCTGCCGCTCCGGCTGCGTCCGAGGCGAAGCCGGCTTCGGCGCGTCCCGGCCAGTCCACGGGCGGTCGCTCCGACGGTCCGCGGACCGCCTCCGGCGCCTCCAGCCGTCCCGGGTCCCATTCCAGCGCGCAGGGCTCCCAGCGTCCCGGCGCCGGTGGCCCTCCCGGCCGTCCCGGCCAGCCGCCGCGCTCCGGCGGCCCCGGTGCCGATCGCCGTCCCGGTGCCGGTGGCCCTCCCGGCCGTCCCGGCGCCCAGCAGCGTCCCGGCGGTTCCGGCGTGGTGCTGCGCACCCTGACCGAGGAAGAGCGCAACGCCCGCGCCAGCGCCCTCGCCGACGCCCGCGTCCGCGAAGTGGAAGAGCGGCGCATGGCGGAAGAGCGCCGCGCCGCCGAGGAAGAGGCCCGTCGCCGCGCCGAGCGCGAGCGTGTCGAGCGCGCCGAGCGCGAGGCCGCCGAAGCCCGCAAGCGCGAGGAAGAATCCCGCCGCGCCCAGGAAGACGAGAGCAAGCGCCGCGCCGAGCAGGAAGCGCGCAAGCGTTTCGGCGGCGAGGAGCAGGGCAACCGTCCGGCCGGCGCCGGCGCGAGCACCGGCGGCACCGCCGGAGCGGGCGCTGCCACCACCACCGCACGTCCGCTGACCCCGCGTCCGGCCGGCACCGCCGAATCCGAGGACGAGGAGCGCCGTGCCGCCCGTCGCGGCCCCGGCGCGCGCGTCGCCCCCCCGGTGAAGGTGCCCCGCGCCCCCGCCGGCCAGGAAAAGCAGCGTGGCCGCCTGACCCTCGTCACCGCTTTGTCCGGCGACGACGAGCGCCAGCGCTCGCTCGCCTCGTTCCGTCGCCGCACGCAGCGCATGACTGGCCATCGGGCGCAGGAGAGCAAGGAAAAGATCCTCCGCGAGGTGATCCTGCCCGAGACCATCACCATCCAGGAGCTCGCCAACCGCATGTCGGAGCGGGCCGTGGACGTGATCCGCATGCTCATGAAGCAGGGCCAGATGGTGAAGATCACCGACGTGATCGACGCCGACACCGCCGAGCTGATCGCCGAGGAACTGGGCCACACCGTGCGCCGCGTCTCGGAATCCGACGTGGAAGAGGGCCTGTTCGACACGCCCGACGCCCCGGAAAGCCTGGTGCCGCGTCCGGCCGTCGTGACCATCATGGGCCACGTCGACCACGGCAAGACCTCGCTGCTGGATGCCATCCGCAAGGCCAACGTGGTCTCCGGCGAGGCCGGCGGCATCACCCAGCACATCGGCGCCTACCAGGTGACTTCGCCCTCGGGCAGCAAGATCACCTTCATCGACACCCCCGGCCACGCCGCCTTCACCGCCATGCGCGCCCGCGGCGCCAAGGTGACGGACATCGTGGTGCTGGTGGTGGCGGCCGACGACGGCGTGATGCCCCAGACGGTGGAAGCCATCAATCACGCGCGCGCCGCCAAGGTGCCGCTGATCGTGGCCATCAACAAGATCGACAAGCCCGGCGCCAAGCCTGAGCGCGTGCGCTCCGAGCTGCTTCAGCATGAAGTTCAGGTGGAATCCATGGGCGGCGACACGCTCGAGGTGGAGGTCTCCGCCAAGGAGCAGCTCAACCTCGACAAGCTGCTCGAGGCCATCGCGCTCCAGTCGGAACTGCTCGACCTGCGCGCCAATCCGGACCGTGCGGCCGAAGGCACCGTGGTGGAAGCCAAGCTCGACCGCGGTCGCGGCCCGGTGGCCACTGTGCTGGTGCAGCGCGGCACCCTGAAGGTCGGCGACATCGTGGTGGCCGGCGCGGAGTGGGGCCGCGTGCGCGCCCTCATCTCCGACACCGGGGCCAACGTGGAAACGGCCGGCCCGTCCCTGCCGGTGGAAGTGCTGGGCTTCAACGGCACCCCGGAGGCGGGCGACCGCCTCGCCGTGGTGGAGAACGAGGCCCGCGCCCGCGAGATCACCGACTACCGCCAGCGCCAGAAGCGCGAGAAGGCGGCGGCGCGGTCCGCCACCGTGCGCGGCTCGCTTGAGCAGATGATGAGCCAGGTGAAGGCCACGGGGCGGAAGGAATTCCCCCTCATCATCAAGGGCGACGTGTCCGGCTCCGTGGAAGCCATCATCGGCGCCCTGGAGAAGGTCGGCAACGACGAGGTGCAGGCCCGCATCATCCATTCGGGCGCGGGCGGCATCAACGAAAGCGACGTGACGCTGGCGGAAACCTCCGGCGCCGCGATCATCGCCTTCAACGTGCGCGCCAACAAGGAAGCACGCGACGCGGCCGAGCGGGCGGGCATCGAGATCCGCTACTACAACATCATCTACGACCTCGTGGATGACGTGAAGAAGGCCATGAGCGGCCTGCTCGCGCCCATCAATCGCGAGACCATGCTGGGCAACGCCCTCATCAAGGAGATCTTCGCGGTCTCCAAGGTGGGCAAGGTGGCCGGCTGCACCGTCACCGACGGCAACGTGGAACGCGGCCAGCATGTCCGCCTCATCCGCGACAACGTGGTGATCCACGAAGGCAAGCTTGCAACGCTCAACCGCTTCAAGGATGCGGTGAACGTGGTGCATGCGGGCCAGGATTGCGGCATGTCCTTCGAGAACTACCAGGACATGCGCGCCGGCGACGTGATCGAGTGCTATCGCGTCGAGGTGATCCAGCGCTCGCTGTGAGGCGGGCGACAGGTCGCCAAATCCCTCTCCCGTCACGGGGTTGAGCCCTCTCCTGCCTGCGGGGGAGGGTTGGGAGGGGGAAGGCGCTTTCGCCGGCAGGACCGTCTGACGACGGTGCCGGCGGCACCACCGCAGCCCGCTCCCTTCTTCCGCGCGCGGACTCCGCAAGTGAAAGAAGGCGCAAGGCGTCGGGGGTGAGGAAAACCAACCGGAGCGGCACGGTCCAAACCCGTCCGCTCCCTTTTGAAGGAGAAGGTGCCCCGGCCACGGTCCAGCCAAAGCCCGGCACCCGCAAAGGCATTCTAGACCCATGAAACCTGATACCCGCACGGGGGGCGGCCCCTCCCAGCGCATGCTGCGCGTGGGCGAGCTTGTCCGCCACGCGCTGGCCGACGTGCTCCAGCGCGGCTCCGTCACCGATCCGGTGCTCGCCGCCCACATCATCACGGTGCCTGAGGTGCGCATGTCGCCGGACCTCAAGATCGCCACCTGCTACGTCATGCCCCTCGGCGGCAAGGACATCACCCCGGTGATCAAGGCGCTGGCGGCCAATGCCCGCTACCTGCGCCTGGAGGTCGGCCGCCGCATGGAGCTGAAATCCGTGCCCGAGCTGCGCTTCCGCGAGGACACCTCGTTCGACGAGGGTGCCCGCATGGACGCCCTGCTGCGCTCGCCCAAGGTGGTGCGCGACCTCGATGACACCTCCTCGGATGACACGTCCCCGGACGCCAACACCGACACCGACAAAGAGACCGACGCCGAATGACCGCCCCCTTTGCTGCCGACGCCGCCGCCCCGATCCTCGCCGCCGAGGCTGACGCCCCCGTCGCGGCCGATGCGACCGCCGCTCAGGCCCTGCCGGACGGCGCCGAAGCCCCCCGCGCTTCCCGCGAGCAGGACAACCGCCCGCGCGCGCCCAAGCGCGACCTGGACGGCTGGGTGCTGCTGGACAAGCCCACGGGCATGACCTCCACCCAGGCGGTGGCGGTGGTGAAGCGCATCTTCGGCGCCCGCAAGGCCGGCCACGCCGGCACCCTGGACCCGCTGGCCTCCGGCTGCCTGCCCATCGCCTTCGGCGAGGCCACCAAGACCGTCCCTTACGTGATGGACGGCCGCAAGACCTACCGCTTCACGGTGCGCTTCGGCGTCGAGACCGACACCGACGACAGCGAGGGCAAGGCCGTGGTCACCTCCGACCATCGCCCCACCGACGCGGACATCGTCGCCGCGCTCGCCGCCTTCCGGGGCGAGATCATGCAGGTGCCGCCGGCCTATTCGGCCCTCAAGATCGGCGGCGAGCGCGCCTATGACCTCGCCCGCGAGGGCGAGGAGGTGGTGCTCCAGCCCCGCCCGGTCACCATCTTCCGCATCGAGCTGGTGGAGCGGCCCGACGCCGACCATGCGGTGCTGGAAGCCGAATGCGGCAAGGGTACCTATGTGCGCGCCATCGCCCGCGACCTCGGCCGCATGCTGGACGCGCGCGGCCACGTCTCGGCCCTGCGCCGGGCCTGCGTCGGGCCGTTCCTGGAAGAGGACCTGGTGCCCCTCGACGAGATGCGCGAGCGCGCCGAGGCCGGCGAGGAAGCCCTGATGGACGCCCTCGACCCGGTGGCGCTGGCGCTGGAGGAGATCCCCCAGATCGCCGTCACCCCACCCGACGCCCATCGCCTGCGCTGCGGCCAGAGCGTGATCCTGCGCGGGCGCGACGCGCCCATCGTGCAGGGCCATGCGGCCATTACCTGCCAGGGCGCCCTCATCGCCATCGGCGACGTGGACGCAGGCGAGATCTTCCCCCACCGCGTCTTCAACTGGGGCCAGAAGGACAAGAAGCCCCCGCGCCGCGGCAAGCGCTGAAGCCTGTTTGGCAATTCAAAAAGGGGCATCCCTCACCCCTGTCATGCCCGGCCTTGTGCCGGGCATCCACGCGTGCCGCTGGTCGCTCCGTTCGGAGCCTTCGGCGCGGCCCAGCCACATGGATGGCCGGGTCAAGCCGGCCATGACGACCCGTAAACGTCGGACCGGACTGCGCGCACCAAAAGGGCGAACCTTTCTGAGCTGAGCGTATCTGGCGCATTGCATACAATGCGGCATGCGTCTTGCGTTGCTTCCGTGGGGGCACTCCACGGAAGGACGTTTTCATGGCGTTTAGACATTCCCTAGCCGCTGCTTTTTTCGCCGCCGTTGCACTGGCGGCCCCGGCCCGGGCTGAAAGCGTGGTCCGCTACGGCATCTCCATGGCTGACATTCCCCAGACCACGGGACAGCCTGATCGTGGGGCAGGTGCCTATCAATTCACCGGCTACACCCTCTACGACCCGCTGGTGGCGTGGGAGATGAACGTGGCCGACCGCCCCGGCAAGCTGGTGCCGGGCCTCGCCACCGAATGGAAGGTGGACCCCGCCGACCAGAAGAAGTGGATCTTCACCCTGCGCAAGGGCGTGAAATTCCACGACGGCAGCGATTTCAACGCCGATGCGGTGGTGTGGAACCTCGACAAGGTGCTGGACGAGAAGGCGCCCCACTACGACAAGCGCCAGGCCGCCCAGGTGAAGACCCGCCTGCCCGGCATCGCCTCCTGGAAGAAGATCGACGATAATACCGTCGAGATCACCACCAAGGACGTGGACTCGTTCTTCCCCTACCAGATGCTGTGGTTCCTGGTGTCCAGCCCCGCCCAGTATGAGAAGCTCGGCCGCGACTGGGACAAGTTCGCCCAGAGCCCGTCCGGCACCGGGCCGTTCAAGCAGGACAAGCTGGTGCCCCGCGAGCGGCTGGAGCTGGTCAAGAACCCCGACTATTGGGACAAGACCCGCCTGCCCAAGACCGACCGCATGATCCTCATCCCCATGCCGGAGGCGCTGACCCGCACCAATGCGCTGCTCGCCGGCCAGGTGGACCTGATCGAGACTCCGGCGCCGGACGCCGTGCCCCAGCTGAAGTCGGCGGGCATGAAGATCGTCACCAACGTCACCCCGCACGTATGGAACTACCACCTCTCGGTACTGCCCGGCTCGCCCTGGACCGACGTGCGCCTGCGCAAGGCGCTCAACCTCGCCGTGGATCGCGACGGCGTGGTGGAGCTGATGAACGGCCTCGCCAAGCCGGCCAAGGGTCAGGTCGACGTGTCCAGCCCCTGGTTCGGCAAGCCGGAGTTCGACCTCAAGTATGATCCCGAGGCCGCCAAGAAGCTGGTGAAGGAAGCCGGCTATTCCCCCGAGAAGCCGCTGAAGGCCACCTTCATCATCGCCGCGGGCGGTACCGGCCAGATGCTCTCCCTGCCCATGAACGAGTTCCTGCAGGCGAGCTTCAAGGAAATCGGCGTGGACGTGGAGTTCAAGGTAGTGGAGCTGGAGGCGCTCTATACCGCCTGGCGCAAGGGGGCGAAGGACCCCTCGAACGCGGGCATCACCGCCAACAACATCGCCTATGTGACCTCGGACCCGCTCTACGCCCTCATCCGCTTCTTCGACAGCCGGCAGGTGGCGCCGGTGGGCGTCAACTGGGGCTTTTATGCCAACCCCAAGGTGGACGCACTGATCGACGAGGCCAAGCACACCTTCGACACCCAGAAGCAGGACGCGCTGCTGGCCCAGGTACACCAGACCGTCGTGGACGACGCGGTGCTGGTGTGGGTGGTGCATGACACCAACCCGCATGCGCTCTCGCCCAAGGTGAAGAGCTTCGTGCAGGCCCAGCACTGGTTCCAGGACCTGACCACCATCGGGATGCAGTAGCACCTTCTCCCGTCGGACCCGGCAGCACGGCAAACGCCGAGGTCGCAGCATCTGCGTTCAGGTCTGCGGCCTCGACCGGCCCACCGTGGACCCCTCTCCCGAGCTGAAGCCGGATGTTTCCGGCTTCAGCTCGGGGGAACGATCTCGGCAACAGCCGAGTTCGGGCGGGGGGAGTTGGCCGCCGCTGGTGCCAAACCACCCCCACCAGCCAGCGTGAACATTCCTCTGGTTTCACGGGGAAAACTGGATATAGTCCGCCGCGCGGACGGTGCCGAAAGGCGCCGCCGTCCGCGTTTTGCCTCGACCGTGCTGGACGACATCCCGGCCCGGCCGAGCGGAAGCCTGAACGGCCATCCGGCAACCCGGTGGCTCATCCCAAGGGCTTCCACCCCACTCTCGTTGAAAGGATGGACCGATGTCGATCACAGCAGAGCGCAAGCAGGCGCTGATCAAGGATTTTGGCGCGAAGGACGGCGACACGGGTTCGCCGGAAGTGCAGGTGGCGATCCTCACCGAGCGGATCACCAACCTCACCGGTCACTTCAAGTCCCATCACAAGGACAACCATTCGCGCCGCGGGCTGCTGAAGCTCGTGTCCCAGCGCCGCAGCCTTCTCGACTATCTGAAGAAGAAGGACGAAGGGCGCTACAAGTCCCTCATCGAGCGTCTCGGCATCCGCCGCTGACGCGGTGAGAATGACCCGCCCGGCACCGGTCGAAGACCCGCGCCGGCGGGTTCAGCAGCGGCCCGGCCCATGGAGGGCCGGCGCCGTGCGCGCCTTGAAGAGGCGTGCTTTACGCAGCGGGCATGGGGCCGGCTGCGGGTCCGCGCACGAAGGACAGGTCATGGCAGGATCGCCGGACGCAACCGTCGGAGCCTCCTCTTGAGGGAGCAGCTTCGCGCGGCGCGTCCGGCCGTCTTGCTCATGGCTTGCCTGCGTCGCGCCTGAATCAAGAAAGAACACTCATGTTCGACATCCATCGCGAAGAGCTGGACTGGGGTGGCCGCACCCTCACCCTCGAGACCGGCAAGATGGCCCGCCAGGCCGACGGCTCGGTGCTCGCCACCTACGGCGACACCAAGGTGCTCGCCACCGTAGTTTCCGCCCGCGAGCCCAAGCCCGGCCAGGACTTCTTCCCCCTGACCGTGAACTACCAGGAAAAGACCTACGCCGCGGGCCGCATCCCCGGCGGCTATTTCAAGCGCGAGGGCCGTCCCTCCGAGAAGGAGACCCTGGTCTCCCGCCTCATCGACCGCCCGATCCGCCCGCTGTTCCCCGAAGGCTACAAGTGCGACACCCAGGTGGTCATCACCGTGCTGGCGCATGACCTGGAGAACGACCCCGACGTGGTCGCCATGGTCGCCGCCTCGGCCGCCCTCACCCTCTCCGGCGTGCCCTTCATGGGCCCGGTGGGCGCTGCGCGCGTGGGCTTCATTGACAACGAGTACGTGCTCAACCCCACCGTCGACGAGGTGAAGGAAAGCGCGCTTGAGCTCGTGGTCGCCGGCACGGGCGACGCCGTGCTCATGGTGGAATCGGAAGCCAAGGAGCTGCCCGAGGAGATCATGCTCGGCGCCGTGATGTTCGGCCACCGCCACTTCCAGCCGGTGATCGAGGCCATCATCAAGCTGGCCGAGAAGGCCGCCAAGGAGCCGCGCAACTTCCAGCCGGCCGATGTCTCCGAAGTGGAGTCCAAGGTCCGCGAGATCGCCGAGGCCGACCTGCGCGCCGCCTACAAGATCAAGCAGAAGCAGGACCGCTACGCCGCCGTCGGCGCCGCCAAGTCCAAGGTGAAGAAGTATTACGAGGAACTGGCGCTCGACGGCACCAAGGTGCCGACCGCCCAGGTCGTCTCCGACGTGCTCAAGGCGCTCGAAGCCAAGATCGTGCGCTGGAACATCCTCGACGACGGCATCCGCATCGACGGCCGCGACGTCTACACCGTGCGTCCCATCGTGTCGGAAGTGGGCATCCTGCCCCGCGCCCACGGCTCCGCTTTGTTCACCCGCGGCGAGACGCAGGCCCTGGTCGTCGCCACGCTGGGCACCGGCGAGGACGAGCAGTTCATCGACAGCCTGGAAGGCACCTACAAGGAGCACTTCCTGCTGCATTACAACTTCCCGCCCTTCTCCGTGGGCGAGACCGGCCGCATGGGCTCCCCCGGCCGCCGCGAGATCGGCCACGGCAAGCTCGCCTGGCGCGCCATCCACCCCATGCTGCCGGCCAAGCACGAGTTCCCCTACACCCTGCGCGTGGTGTCGGAGATCCTCGAGTCCAACGGCTCGTCCTCCATGGCCACCGTCTGCGGCACCTCGCTGGCGCTGATGGATGCGGGCGTGCCGCTGCGCCGCCCGGTGGCGGGCATCGCCATGGGCCTCATCCTCGAGGGTGAGAAGTTCGCCGTGCTCTCCGACATCCTCGGCGACGAGGATCACCTCGGCGACATGGACTTCAAGGTGGCCGGCACCGAGCAGGGCGTGACCTCGCTCCAGATGGACATCAAGATCGCCGGCATCACCGAGGAGATCATGAAGGTCGCCCTCACCCAGGCGAAGGACGGCCGCGTCCACATCCTCGGCGAGATGGCCAAGGCCCTCACCACCGCCCGCGCGGAACTCGGCGAGCACGCCCCGCGCATCGAGGTGATGAAGATCGCCGTGGACAAGATCCGCGAAGTGATCGGCTCCGGCGGCAAGGTGATCCGCGAGATCGTCGAGAAGACCGGCGCCAAGATCAACATCGAGGACGACGGCACCATCAAGATCGCCTCGGCCTCGGGCGACGCCATCAAGGCCGCCATCAACTGGATCAAGTCCATCGCTTCCGAGCCGGAAGTGGGACAGATCTATGAAGGCACCGTCGTGAAGGTGGTGGACTTCGGCGCCTTCGTGAACTTCTTCGGCTCCAAGGACGGCCTCGTCCACGTGTCGCAGATGGCCAACGAGCGCGTGGCCAAGCCCTCCGACGTGGTCAAGGAAGGCGACAAGGTCAAGGTCAAGCTCATGGGCTTCGACGAGCGCGGCAAGACCCGCCTGTCCATGAAGGTGGTGGACCAGACCACCGGCGAGGACCTGGAAGCCAAGGCCAAGGCCGAGCGCGACGCCGCCCGTGCCGCCGCCCCGGCGGCCACCGGCGACGAGGCCGGCGCTGCCGAGTGATCCGGCACTGATCTGAAGCAAGCTGAAGGGCGGCCGAGAGGCCGCCCTTTTTGCTGGGTGCAGCCATGGCCGCGAGAATCGGAACGTCCCGGCCAAGGGTCATATCCCTGGTCACGTTCGGGGTCCCTCGCGGGGTCTCGCGCCACTCGCGCTCAAGCCAAGCCCAAGTTGGAAGCCACAAGGTCGGGGCGCCCAAATATTTCCCATCGAAATGACATAAATCAAGAACCTAAAGCTATTCTAGATTTATGTTGGGAAAGTTCGCCTGACGCATCCGCAAAATATATCAGTTTGATGTCATCCCATAATATTGCGTGTGCGAAGTTTTTTTAAATTCTAGATCACCGGAATACCATCATGCCCATTATCACTTTCCGCTCGACCACCACCAAGGACAAGCGCGCCTACGCTACGGCCGGCGATACGGGCACCATCCTCACCGTCGCCCGCGCGAACGGGGTGAAGATTCCCTTCGAATGCCAGGAAGGCGAGTGCGGCTCCTGCCTCATCCGTGTGGAATATGTCGAGGGCAAGCCGCGCATGGCGATTGCGCTGACGGAGCGGGAAAAGACCAAGCTCAAGGAGCTAGGCAAGATTACCGAAGAGCAGATCACGGATGCGGAAGTCAACGATGTAGCGCCGCCCTATCGTCTGGCCTGCCAGTTCATCGCCCGTGAGGAAGAAGTCATCATCCATTACGAGCACTGCCCCGCCGAGGCGTGAAAAACGGGCTACGCCGGGCGTCTCAATCGCCGGCATGCCTGACACCACGTTTGATTGCTTTGGATTTCTGGAGGGTGCCACTTTGGACAGCGTCGGTGAATTCCTGGCTTATGCCGTAAAGCTTGAGGAGGAGGCGGCTCTTCGGTTCGGCGAACTTGCCGACGTCATGGAGAGCTGCGGCAACAAGGACGTCGCCAAGCTCTTCCGGCGGCTGTCGGATTATTCGAGGATGCATCTCGCGGATGCCCGCGCACGCGCGACGTTCCGCGAGATGCCCGATCTGAAGGCTGGTGAATACAATTGGCCCGATCTCGAAAGCCCGGAAACGGCGGGGATCTGGGCCGCAGACCCCTTCATCGGTCATGGCGAGGCACTCGAGATCGCCCGCGACGCGGAAGAAGCAAGCTTCCGCTATTACAAGAAGATCTTCGAGACGACCACCGACCCTGAGATCAAGGTGCTCGCCAAGGAGTTCTTCGAGGAGGAGTCCGAGCACGTCACGGAGATCCACAAGTGGATCGACGCCTACAAGGAAGGGCGGCGCGTTTCGGCCGGCTGACCCGGCGCCAGTCGCCGGTGGTGGTCCTCAATCCCGCCGCGCCAGAAATCCCTCCGCCAGCCCCAGCGTACCCTCGGTGTAGGCCACTCCCATGGCCTGCGCCGTCGGCGTTTCAGCATGGGAGGCGACCCAGGCGGTGAGCAGCATCCGCCGCAGCATCACGAACACGTCGAGGGCATCTTCGGCATCGTCAGGCAGCGGCGCACGGGTGCGGTAGCCCTCAAGCCACGCCGCCTTCAATTCCGGCACCACGGGCGAATGCTCGATGAAGGAGACGGCGGCGGCGAAGTCGTAGAGGAACCACGAGAAGCCGCAATCGTCGAAGTCGATCAGCGTCAGCTTCTCGCCCTCCGTCAGAAGGTTGGCGAGGCGCAGGTCGGCATGGATCAGGCCGAAGCTGCCGGGCTGGGACAAGGGCGCGAGCCGGTCCTTCAGTACCCCGGCGGTGCGCTCCAGCAGCGCGCGGCCCGGCGCGTCGAGGCCCAGCGCCGCGCGAAAGTCGCCCCACAGCGGGCGCTGGCCCAGCATGCTCTCGAAATCCCAAACCTTGCGGGTGAAGCCTTGCGGCCGCGCCCAGCGCCGTGCATGGGCGTGGAGGCGCGCATGGATGGCGCCGAGATGGCCGAACCATCCCGGCAGGTCCGCCCCCTCCTGCGGCTCGGCGCCGGGCACGAAGGCGAAGGCGGCCATGCGGCGGGGCGTGCCGCCATCGTCGATCTCGACGAGCCTACGCCCGTCCAGGGTCGGGATGATGCGCGGGGTGGGCACCACGTCCTCGGCCCGCAGCGCCTCGATCCAGGCCAGCTCGGAACGGATTTCCGCCGGCGTGTGATAGCCCGGCCGGTAGACCCGCAGCACCAGGTCACCCGCGCCGGCCGTGGCGCGGAAGGTGGCATTCTCGGAAATGGACATGAGGTTCAGGGCCGCGTCGGGCGGCAGGCCCCATTCGGGAAGATGGACGCGGATGATGGCTTCGATCCGCGTCAGATACTCGGCGTCATACAGCACCCGCCCGGCCCCTCGCATTAGCGGGCGGAGCCTATAGCACGGCCGGACGCGGATGGCGCCCGGCGACGCGCCACCCATCAGCGACATGCACCATCAGCCATCCGGCCGATCTAAAATCGCCCTACCCGCGCGCGGCGCGGCGCGGGGCTTCCTCGTCCTCGGCGGGGCCCTCGAACACCGCCACCAGCGCCCGGCGGATGGTGGACTGCCGGGCCGCGCCGGTGATCTTCGCGCCCATGAGGTCGGTGACGTAGAACACGTCCACCGCCCGCTCGCCGAAGGTCGCCACATGGGCCGAAGCGATGTTGAGGTTCAGCCGCGACAGGGTGTTGGTCAGCGCGAACAGCAGGCCCGGCCGGTCGAGGCCGGACACCTCCACCACCGTATGGCGGTTGGACCAGGCGTTGTTCACCGTCACCTCGGGCTCCACCGTGAAGGTGCGGCGGCCCTTGGGGATCTTGCGGGCCATCACCTCCGGCAGGCGTACCTCGCCGGTAAGGGCCTGCTCCACAGCCTCCTGG
Source organism: Xanthobacter autotrophicus Py2 (assembly GCA_000017645.1). Taxonomy (NCBI): domain Bacteria; kingdom Pseudomonadati; phylum Pseudomonadota; class Alphaproteobacteria; order Hyphomicrobiales; family Xanthobacteraceae; genus Xanthobacter; species Xanthobacter versatilis. The sequence continues at coordinate 288,696 of CP000781.1, read as the reverse complement.
ATGCGGCCGGCGCGGCGCAGTTCGTCCTCGTCCCGGTCGAAGGCGCGGCGCAGGGCGATGGTGTCCAACGCCAGCCCGTCGGTGGTGGTGGAGATGTGGGCGTCCACGATGTTCGCCCCCGCCGCCGCGCACGCGCCGGCGATGATGGACAACAGCTTGGGATGGTCCGGCGCCACCACGGTGAGGGTGGTGATGCCGCGCCCCGCCTCCAGCGTCGCATGGGTGGCGATGGAGCGGCCGGCGGTCTCCGCCTCGTCGATGAAGCGGGCGTGGCGCAGCTTGGTGTCGAGGTCCACCCGCAGCCAGTAGGGCGGATAGTGGCGGGCCACATAGGCCGCCACCTTCTCGTCCGACCAGTCGGCGAGCTGGGCGCGGAACTGGGACTGGGCGGCGGACACGCGCTTGCCCCGGTCCACTTCCGAGAAGCCGCCGGTGAGCACCGGCTCGGTCTCGTAATAGAGCGTCTTCAGCAGCTGCGCCTTCCAGCCGTTCCAGGTGCCCGGCCCCACCGCCTTGATGTCGGCGGTGGTGAGGATGGTGAGCAGCTTCATGCGCTCGAGGTTCTGCACCACGGCGGCGAAGTTCTCGATGGTCTTGCGGTCGGAGAGGTCGCGGGACTGGGCCACCTGCGACATGACCAGGTGCTGCTCCACCAGCCACACCACGGTCTCGGTCTCCACAGGGGAGAGGCCGAGGCGCGGGCAGATGCGCCGCGCGATGCGCGCCCCCGCCACCGAATGGTCTTCCGGCCGGCCCTTGGCGATGTCGTGCAGCAGCAGCGCCACATAGAGCAGGTTGCGGTTCTTCACCGTGCCCATGAGGTCGTTGGCGAGCCCGTTCTCCGGATTCACCTTGCGCTCGATCTCCGACAACACGCCGATGCAGCGCAACAGGTGCTCGTCCACCGTATAGTGGTGGTACATGTTGAACTGCATCATGGCGACGATCTTGCCGAACTCCGGCAGGAAGCGGCCAAGCACGCCCACCTCGTTCATGCGCCGCAGCACGGTCTCCGGCGCATTCTTGGAGGTCACGATCTCCAGGAACAGCCGGTTGGCCTCCGGATTCTCGCGCACGCTCGCGTCAATGAGGGCGAGGGAGCGTGCGGCAAGCTGGGTGGCGTCGGGATGGAGCGCCAAGTTGCGCTTGTCCGCCACGTGGAAGATGCGGATGAGGTTGACCGGATCCCGCTTGAAGGCCTGGTCGTCGATGACGTTCAGGCGGTCATGGTCGAGGATGAAGTCCGGCGTCTCCTTCAGGGTGATGCGGCGCGATCCGGCGCGGAACCGCTCCACCATGCCCTTCAGGCCCGGCACCGGCTTGTCGTGGCGCGCCTCCAGCGCGGCGGAGAGGATGGCGGTGAGATCGCCCACATCCTTCGCCACGAGGAAATAGTGCTTCATGAAGCGTTCCACGTCCCGCTGGCCGGGATGCTCGGTATAGCCGAGGCGCTGGGCCATCTCCCGCTGCACGTCGAACGACAGGCGGTCCTCGGCGCGGCCGGTGAGGAAGTGGAGATGGCAGCGCACCGACCACAGGAAGTCTTCGCACTTGGTGAAGAGGCGCGCTTCCTCGCGGGTGAACACGCCCTTCTGCACCAGCTCGTCGGTGGTCTGCACCCGGTAGACGTACTTGGCGATCCAGAACAGGGTGTGCAGGTCCCGCAGGCCGCCCTTGCTCTCCTTCACGTTCGGCTCGACCAGATAGCGCGACTGGCCGGACCGGCGCAGCCGCTCCTCCCGCTCGGCCATCTTGGCGGCGACGAACTCGGCGCCGGTGCCCTCCACCACTTCCTTGTCGAAGCGCTTCTCCAGGTCCTCGAACAGGCCCTTGTCGCCGACGATGTAGCGCGCCTCCAGGATCGAGGTGCGGATGGTGAAGTCGGCCCGCGCCTGCCTCAGGCACTCATCCACCGAGCGGGTGGCGTGGCCCACCTTCAAGCCCAGGTCCCACAGCATGTAGAGCATGGCCTCGGCCACGCTCTCGCCCCAGGCGGTCTGCTTGTAGGGGAGCAGGAACAGGATGTCGGTGTCGGAGCCCGGCGCCATCATGCCCCGGCCGTAGCCGCCCACGGCCGCCACCGCCATGCGCTCGGAGCGCGAGGGATTGTCGGCCGGATAGAGGAAGCTGGTGGCCACCTCGTGGGCGGAGGCGATCACCGCATCCTGAAGGGCGGAGAGCCGCATGGAGCAGCAGCGCCCGCAGCCGTCCTGCCTCAGCTGGCGCTCGGCCTCGGCGCGGCCGTCGTGGAGTGCCTTCTTGAGTCGGGCGACGACGGCATTGCGCAGCTCAAGGTCGCGGCCCTTGTGGGCGGCGGCAATCTCGCGGGCCTCGACCCGGAGCTTGGTGCCTTCGAACGGTTCGCCGATGACGCGGCTGGCTTTGGGGGAGCGGACGATGGGCATGCTCGGCGATCTGAAGGCAGCAAGGGGAAGGCAGTCTATACCTTTAGCGCAAACACACCCACCCCGCGAGGGGGGCGTTTGAAATGCGCCGCCGCCCTCCTTCACCCGCCCTCCTTCCTCTGCCCGCCCTCCCCTGCCCGCATCCCCCGCCCGGGACCCGGCTGTTGCCGAGACCGGTTCAGGACCAGGGGAAGGTTTCCGTCGCGCCCGGTCGCCGCTGGTACTCTCAAGCCGGCACATCACCGCCCACAGGTTGCGCGCAGGAGGGGAGCGTTAACCCTCAGATCAGCCGGAGGCGCCGCGAGGGCATCGGCACGGGCGTTCTTTACTTCCCCGCAAGGGCGGCCCCCTAGCGTCGGCCTCACCGCGGCGCATCTGCCGCGCGGTATCGGATTTTCAAGCCATGAAGCTATTGTTCTGGCGCTTCATCAGGGAGGAGGAGGGCTCCACCGCCCTCGAATACGGGCTCATCGCCGCGGGCCTCTCCATCGCCATCGTTACCGTGCTGGTGCAGATCGCCGCCACCTTCGCCCGGCTTCAGGCGTCGTCGGCCGCGGCCGGAAACTGACGGCACGGACAGCGCACCCATGTGGTTGGCTGAACTCCTCCTTCTCGGGCTCTATCCCACCGCCCTGTGCACCTGCATCGGAACGGACATCGCCCGCCGCATCATTCCCAATACCGTGATCGCCGCCCTGCTGATCGGCTTCGCGACTCTCGCCATCCTCACCCCCCTGCCCGACCTGTCCCTGCGCCTGCTGGTGGCGGTGGCGGTCACGGCGCTGGGCTTTTCCCTGTTCGCGGAGAATGTGGTGGGAGCCGGCGACGCCAAGCTCGCGGGGGTGCTGATGCTGTGGACGGAGCCGGCGCAACTGCCGCTGTTCGTGCTCGCCTGCGGCCTTATCGGCGGGGTCCTGACCCTTGCCGCCCTTGCCATGCACCGTCCGGCGGACCGGCTGGTCGGCACCATCGCCGTCCCCGGCCAGACCATCCCCTACGGCGTCGCGCTGGCCGGTGCCGGGCTGCTGCTGCATCCCTACTCCAGCCTGCTCGGCGCCGGCTGACCTCGCCCCTCCGCCTGCGGGCACCCATGCCCTCTCCCGCGCACGGGTGATTTTGCCGCCGGGGCGGCAACGAAACCGTTGCCATATTGCCGGATCGCGCTCTACCCATTGGCCTACAGGTCCTTTCGCGCGCCGCGCCGCCGCGTCCACGGCCCCGGCGGCGCGCAGGAGTTCATTCATGCTCGATTGTATTGCGCCCGCCTCTTCCATGAGCCTTCCCGTCTGGTGCGTCACCAAGGAGACCTTCGCGTCTGCCTCCGTGCCGGAGACGGCTCGCCGCTTCGCCGAGGCCGCCGGCTTTGGCGGTGAGGGTGGCAAGCTGCTCCTGGTGCCCGCGCCCGAGGGAGGCCTCGCCGGCGCCCTGTTCGGCGTCGCGGCCGGGGCCCGGGCGGATGCCTTCGCCGCCGGCGCCCTGCCCGGCCTGTTGCCAGCCGGCGCGTGGCGGCTGGAGGGCGAGGTGGCGAGCCCGCGCCTCGCCGCGCTGGCGTTCGCGCTGGGCACCTACCGCTTCACCCGCTACAAGGCCGCCCCCGCCCGCGACGTGCGGCTCGTGCTGCCCGAAGGGGTGGATGCCGACGCTTTGGTGCGCACCGTCGAGGCCGTGACTCTCACCCGCGACCTCGTGAACACCCCCGCCAACGACCTCGGCCCGCCGGAGCTGGAAGACGCCGCCCGCGCGCTCGCCGCCCGCCATGGCGCCGCCTTCCGCTCCGTCACCGGCGAGCGGCTGCTGGTGGAGAACTTCCCCATGATCCATGCGGTGGGCCGCGCCGCCGACCGCGCCCCGCGCCTCATCGAGATCCGCGCCGGCGATCCCGCCCACCCCAAGGTGACGCTGGTGGGCAAGGGCGTGGCCTTCGACACCGGCGGCCTCGATCTCAAGCCCTCCTCGGCCATGCTGCTGATGAAGAAGGACATGGGCGGCGCGGCGAACGCGCTGGGCCTTGCCCATCTCCTGCTCTCGCGCGGGGCCAAGGTGAACCTGCGGGTGCTGATTCCCGCCGTGGAGAATTCGGTCTCCGCGGCCGCCTTCCGGCCGGGCGACATCCTCAAGAGCCGCAAGGGCCTCTCCGTGGAAATCGGCAACACGGACGCGGAGGGCCGCCTCGTGCTCGCCGACGCCCTCGCCCTCTCCGACGAGGAGGCGCCCGAACTGGTGATCGATTTCGCCACCCTCACCGGCGCGGCACGGGTGGCGCTGGGGCCGCAGCTTCCCGCGGCCTTCACCCAGGACGAGGACCTCGCCGCTGACCTGGCCCGTCACGCCATGGTGGAGGCCGACCCCCTGTGGCGCCTGCCGCTGTGGGCGCCCTACCAGGGCATGCTCGAGTCCAAGATCGCCGACACCAACAACGTGTCCTCCGGCGGCCTCGCCGGAGCCATCACCGCCGCCCTGTTCCTGGAGAAGTTCGTGGGCGCGGCCCGCGCCTGGCTGCACCTCGACCTGTTCGCCTGGAATTCCGGCGCCCGCCCCGGACGCCCCGAGGGCGGCGAGGCCCAGACCATCCGCGCCCTCGATGCGCTGCTGGCCGAGCGCTACGGCTAGCGCGCTTTCCGTGCGCATGGGCTCACGGAAAACGCGCTAGATTCTCTGGTTGACGCGTTTTCTTCACGCGAACCGGTGCCCACTTCGCTCGAAAACGCTCTAAGGCCCCGCCATGTCGCTTGATCCTCGCCTCACCCCGGCTCGGCCGGACCTCGCCTCGGCCGCCCTGAAGGGTCAGGTGGAGGCCGCCCGCTATGTTGAGGGCGACGTGCGCCGCGTGGCGGTGCCGGTGGCGCCGCTGCGCCGCCGGCCCGCCGGCGACGCCCCGCTCGAAACCCAGGCCCTGTTCGGCGAGACCGTGCGCGTGTTCGAGGATGATCCCGAGGGCTGGTCCTGGGTCCAGCTCGAGGCCGACCGCTATGTGGGCTACCTGCCCACCGAAGCCCTCGCGGCACCCGGCGCCGCGCCAACCCACACCGTGCGAGCCCTGCGCACCTTCCTGTTCCCCGGCCCCGACATCAAGCTGCCGCCCCGCGAAGCGCTGGTACTCGGCAGCCAGGTGGCGGTGCGGGAGATTCGCGGCGGCTTCGCGGTGACGCCCGACGGCTTCCTGCCCGCCGTGCATCTTGCCGAACGGGACCAGCGGGAGAGTGATTTCGTTGCCGTAGCCGGGCGCTTCCTGGGCGTGCCCTATCTGTGGGGCGGCCGCTCCAGCCTTGGCCTCGACTGCTCCGGCCTGGTCCAGACGGCGCTCGCCGTTACCGGCGTTGCCGCCCCGCGCGACAGCGACATGCAGGAAGCCGCCCTCGGCGAGGCTCTGCCGCTGGACGCGGAGCCCCGGCGCGGCGACCTGCTGTTCTGGCCCGGCCATGTGGGCATCGTGGAGGCGGCGGACACCCTGCTGCATGCCAACGCCTTCCACATGGCGGTGGCGCGCGAACCCCTCGCCGAGGCGCTGGCGCGGATCTCCGCGGTCGGGCTGGAGCTGCGCAGCATCCGCCGGCTCGCCTGAGCCGGACCCGACATGCCCTAACGGAAGGTGCCGTTCGCCCCGCTGGCGTACAGGTCGGCGTGGGCGACCACCCGGTCCCGGCCGGAGCGCTTGGCCTCGTAGAGCGCGGCATCGGCCGCCGCCACCAGCGTGTCCGGGCTGCCCTCCTGCGTCGGAATGGTGCTGGCCACACCGAAGCTCGCCGTCAGGCGACGGCGGGGCGAGGCTGGATGGGCGATGGCCACCTCCCCCAGCAGACCGCGGACATCCTCCGCGAACGCCAGGCCCTCGGCCAGGTCCGCCCCGGACATCAGCACGATGAATTCCTCGCCCCCGTAGCGGGCGACCAGATGCTTCGTCCCCGCCGCCGCCGCCGACAGCATGCGCGCAACCCCGCGCAGGGCCTCGTCGCCAGACAGGTGGCCGCGCGCATCGTTGAACGCCTTGAAGTAGTCCACATCCAGCATCACCAGGGTCAGCGGCGCGCCATCGCCGCGGGCGCGCACCCAGTCCTGGGAGAATTGCACGTCGAAGGTGCGGCGGTTGGCGAGGCCGGTGAGCCCGTCGGTGCGGGCGAGGGAGGCGAGCCGCCCGTTCATGGTGCGCAGCTCGCTGTTGCGCTGGGACAGGCGGCGGGCCATCTCGTTGAAGGCCCGCACCAGCGGGGCGAACTCGGTGACGTCGTTGTCCTTCACATGGTCGGCCTCGCCCCGGCCGACGGCGGCGACGGAGCGCGTCAGCCGAGCGATGGGCGTGATGATGATGCGCTCGGCCGCGAACCACGACACCAGCAGGAAGCAGGCCAGCGCCGCAAAATGCACGAACGCCGTGGTCTGGATCTTGCGGTCGATGGGCGTAAGGACCTTGGCGGTATCCATGCCCACCACCACGCGCAGATTCAGCCCCTCGAAGCGGTTGAAGGCGAAGATCCGTTCCTTCCCGTCATAGCCGATAGTGGTGACGACGCCTTCCTTCGCGGCCATGATCTTGCGCGTCAGCGGATGGTCCGGAAAGCGGTGCTCCACGATCTCGGGCAAAGTCGGATAGCGCACCAGCACCGTCCCGCCCTCGCCCACCACATCCACGATCGCACCCGATTCCACCGCGCTGCCGGCGGCGATCCGCGAGAGCCACTGCAGGTCGAGGATGATGCCGGCCACCGCCAGCGGCTTGCCCCCCGGCGCGCGCTCGGCGCGCAGCATGAAGACGGAGTTGAGCCCGCTGACCGGTGAAAATGACAGCTCGGTCATGAGCATGTCCTCGGCGGCGAGGGCCTCTTGGAAGAACGGCCGATCCGCGATGTTGACGCCCATGGCCAGCGGCGCGTGGGCGCATTTCACGTCGCCGTCCGGGGTGGCGATGAAGACGCCCTGGATGCCGGCCACCTCGTCGGCGAGCCGGGTCACGAAAGGGATGCAGGCCGCCGGATCTTCCAGCAGGTCCTCCGCCTGCCGCGACACCACGTCGAGCACGGTGCGGGCCCGCGTCAGCCCTTCGAGCTGGGCCAGCGTGGCGCGGCGGACCAAGTCGCGCACGTCATCCTCGAGGGACTGGATCTGGTCCCGGCGATCCGCGACGAGGGCCATGAGGCGCTCCACGGAGAGGGGCACGGCAACGAGGCAAATGAGAAAGAGAATGCGCAGGCGCAGGCTGGAAAGCCGTCTCGAAGCGACAGGTGCCTCTTCGCCGCTACGCTCGACCATGCTCGGTCACGCTCCCCACCGGCTTCTTCTCGAAGGTGCCACCAGGAGTGTTGTAAACGCTTCTTGATCGGATGGGGAGATCGGTCCATCTGCTGCCGGACGCACAGGTCTGGCGGGCGGCGGCGCCCCGTCGCCTGTGGCGATCGCATGGACTTCACCTGCAGCGGCATCCGCGCTCCAGGCGTTACAGGACTGCACCCGGGGAGAGGTCAGGGCATCATGAACACACAAGCCGAGGCGCAGGACGCGGCGTCAGGTCTTCACGCCGTGCGCGCGGAGGTCCTGTCCTCCTGCCGCGACGCCGGGCGCGATCCGGCCACCGTGACGCTGGTGGCCGTCTCCAAGACCTTCCCGGCCCCCGAGATCGTGCCGGTCCTGGCCGCCGGCCAGAGGGTGTTCGGCGAGAACCGGGTGCAGGAGGCGCAGGGCAAGTGGCCCGCCTTGCGCGCGGACTATCAAGGCGTCGAGCTGCATCTCATCGGGCCGCTGCAATCCAACAAGGCGCGCGAGGCCGTGGAGTTGTTCGACGTGATCCACACCGTGGACCGGCCGAAGATCGCCGCCGCACTGGCCGGGGAGATGGCCCGCCAGGGCCGGAACCCGCGCCTGTTCGTGCAGGTGAACACCGGAGCCGAGCCGCAGAAGGCCGGCGTCCTGCCGGAAACCGCGGACGCCTTCATCGCCGAATGCCGGGAGCGCCACGGGCTAAAGATCTTCGGCCTGATGTGCATTCCACCCGCGACGGACGTGCCCGATCCGCATTTCGCGCTGCTGGCCAAGATCGCAGCGCGCAACGGCATTTCGGGCCTTTCCATGGGCATGAGCGCCGACTTTCCGGCCGCCATCCGCCAGGGCGCGACCCACGTGCGCGTGGGCAGCGCCATCTTTGGCCACAGATCCTTGCCCAACGAGGCTTGAAGTCCCCGCCGAACGCCGCTATAGAGCACCCCTCTCGCGAGATGCTCCCATCGTCTAGCGGTCTAGGACGTCGCCCTCTCACGGCGAAAACAGGGGTTCGATTCCCCTTGGGAGCGCCATTCTTTTCAAGACCTTAGCCCCGCCCGCTGCGGGGCTTTTGCATTTCTGGGAAGAATTTGGGGAGTATGCGTCGCGGGACGCGGGCGGATTTTAGCGGGATTTGGCGAGTCGGTGGGGGCGGGGCGAACGTCGCGCGCTCTGGGCCTCAGCTGGAGGACACCTCTCCGCGATGCTATGGACCCCACGTACAACTGACTGAGCCGAAAGTAGCCGGCTTGGCATCCGATCAGCGAGCAGGAGACTGCGCGGAGCTTAGCGCTTCCTTCTGGCTGGGGTTGACCCATAGCTGCCCCTCGACTGCCCCGCAGCGACGTCCGCTTTGCGCGCCCATATCGGACATAGAAGCTGCGTGGCGGACCGTCCAAAAAGCCGACATGGTCATGGCGCAGCCGAAGGGCGACAGATGGTCCCGGCGTATTTGTTCGAATCCCGCCCGGTCCGCCACTTCAGTCCCTGAATGGGCACTGAGTTTACGCTACCGTTCGCCACAAGCGCCTGAAGCAGCCGAGACTTCGATCCCATGATGCGGACCTCGCCATCGGCGACCTCGACGCGCTGGGCGAGCGCGCGGAGATGGTCGCGGCGGTAGCCGCCGCCTTCAAGCCGGATGCGCTGGCGCGCGGCGCGGGCAAACTTGCTGAGCATCTGCGGCGTGACCGCCTTGCTCCCTGAGTTCTGGAGCATGGCCTGGGCGCGCTCGGCATCGGCCTTCGCCTGATCGCGGATGGCCTTGAGGCCGTCGATGCGGTCCTTGAGCGCCGGGTCGTCCAGGTCGGCGACGCCCGCCTCGATAGCGTCGTAGAGCCGCTTGAGGCGCGCTTCGGACTCTGCCGCTCGCTTGTTCAGTTCGGCAATGTGCTCGCGCTGACGCTCGCTGCGCTCCTGCCTCCGGTCGAGCACGGCGGCGAGGATCGTTTCCAGCCGCTCGGGCTGGAGCAGACGGTCTTCGAGATGGCTGGCGACCAGATCGTCCAGCTTGTCCATCGGCACCGCCATGCCCTCGCAAGCGGTCGGCCCCTGCCGGGCTTTCATGGAGCAGGCGTAATACCGATAGCGCCCGCCCTTGCCGGTGCGGATGGTCATGGCCCCACCGCACTTGGCGCAGTGGATCAGGCCGGTAAGAAGGGTTGGGCCGCTGATGACGGCGGATGGCGTCACTGCGGGATGGCGGGCCTTGAGCAGCGCCTGCACCGCGTCAAAGGTCTCTCGGTCGATGATTGGCGGCACCGGCACGACGACGATCTCGCTGATGGGTTTCAATTCCTTGCTCTTGGACCGTTTGTTGAACTCGTGCTCGCCCATGTAGGTGCGGCGGGTCAGGATGCGGTGGACTTGGCCGATGCCCCAGCGCCCGCCGTCGCGGGTGAAGATGCGGTTGCGGTTCAGATGGCTGACGATGTTCTTCACGCCCATCTGGCCGTGGTCGCCATCGCCGTGGAGCGCAAGCCGGTAGATAAGCCGCACCGTCTCCGCGTGGAGCGGGTCGATCTCCAGCTTCTTCTTGGTCTTCGCGCCGCGCTGCTCGGCCGCGACGACGCGGTAGCCGATGGGCGGCAGCGAACCGTTCCAGAAACCTTGCCGTGCATTCTCCTTCAAGGCGCGGATGACGTGCTTGGCGTTTTCCTTCGACTGATATTCGTCGAACAGCGCCATGATCTGCCGCATCATGACGTGCATCGGATCGTCGCCCATCTCCTGCGTGATCGAGACGAGCTTCACCCCGTTCTTCGCCAGCTTCCTGACATAGAACTCCAGCTCGAAATGGTCGCGGAAGAAACGGCTGAACGAGTGCACCACGACCACATCGAAGGGCGCGGGCTTCGACGTGCCCGCCTCGATCATACGCTGGAACTCGGGGCGACGGTCGTTGGTCGCCGATGCGCCCGGCTCCACATAGGTTTCGACGAGCTGATAGCCGCGCGAGGCGCAATAGGCTTCGCCCTGGCGCTTCTGATCGGGGATGGAGACATCATGCTCGGCCTGCCGCGCCGTCGAGACGCGCAGATAGAGAGCGGCGCGCTGCGGTACGGTCATGGGCAATGCCTCCTTCTCAACTGTTGTTCCGGCCCGAGCGGTGAGGTCGCATGACTCAGGCCGCGCTCTGCAACGGGCGTGCGCGCTTGATCCGCTCGCGCTCCTTCGGCGTGTTCATCACCTCCCAAAGATCGCTGCGCCGCTGCACGTTGAGCCAGAAGTCGGGGCTGTTGCCGAACACACGGGCCAGGATCAGGGCCGTCGCCGCCGTCACGTTTCTGCGGTTGCCGCACAGTTCGTTGACATGCTTGCGCTGAACGCCCATCGCCTCGGCGAGCGCACCCTGCGTCAACCCCATCGGCTGCATGAACTCTTCGGTGAGGATTTCGCCGACAGTCGCCGGCTTGCGCTTGGTGGTCAGCATCTTTGCCTCGCTTTCATCGGTAGCTGTGATCGTCCAGATAAATTCCGTCCGCCTCGCCGCGCACGCCATCCCAGCGGAAGATCAACCGCCATTGCTGGTTGACGCGGATCGAATGCAACCCCGCCAGATTGCCGCGCAGCTTCTCGAAGTGATTGCTGGGCGGTACGCGCAAGTCCTGATCGGTCACGGCGTCGTCGATCATCTGGAGCTTTCTGAACAACCGGGCTTCGAGATCGGCCGGGATGTTGCGGGAGCGGACATCATCCACAAAGAAGGCCCGCAACCAGTCATCCCGAAAGCCTACGATCACAGGCTCACTCCAACGATGGGAGTATGTACCACACTATAACTCATTCCGCAATAGGGGATGTTCAAGCGTCCGGCCCAAACAGTTCGTCGAACAAATCGCCGAACCATCGCTCGAAGACCTCGATCTCGGCTTCCGTCACCGGAACGGGATCGGGCCAATCGTCGGTGACGGTCCATGTGGAGAGGTCGTGTTTGGGCGGCCTGCCGGGGAACGGCCACGGATAGCCTAACAGCGCTTCAAGCTGCTCCGATGCTGTCGGCGGCTTGGCGCCTCTGCGATGCGGCGCGGTGTCTGCCCGATCAGTCATTGAAGTCAGACCCGCTTCGCGGTCGCCACGCCACGGGATCGGCGACCCAGCGGTCGATGTCGGATTCCCTCCAGCCGGCGCCGTTGATGCTGATCTTAATCCGGGGCGGGAACGTGCCCTCGGCGATCTTGCGGTAGATGGTGGACCGGGACAGGCCGGTGCGGGCGAGAATGGTTTTCATGCGGACGATACGGTCTGGTGCGGGCATGGCTTCGCTGCCTCCTGCCGGGTTTTACTGACGATTGCAGAGACCAGACAGACCAAGGATTTCTTGTTGTGCAAGAGTGATTTAGGCGTCGTAGGGCTGTGGGGTATAGGCGGCGGAAAATAGGCGGTGTTAGAGTCCGATGCCCCGGCCTATGCCGAGGTCGATGCCGTGGCTGAAGGCGAGTTCCCGACCAAGGCTGCGGCCCGAGTCGATCCCGATGCCGAGGTCTCTCTTGCGGCCTTCGAGGATGGATTCAAGCTGCGGATCGCGTTCGAGACTCTTTGCCATGTCGCCCATCGCCGACCGCGTGGCCTTGTAGCCGGACATGTCGCCCGCTTGGTACTGGTGCTGGCTGGCGCGGTCGAGGCTCCGCCAACGCTCCACGAAGCGGTCGGCGCGGCGCTGCGGATCGGTGCGCAGCTCGGTCTCGAGCTGTAGGGCGCGGATCGCGCGGGCGGTGCGTCCCGTGGCCGCTTCCGAGGCAAGTTCCGGGCTCTTCTTGTAGGCGGCCTCGGCATCGTGCGAGCCATGGGGCCGCACCTCCTCGAAGACCTTGCGGGCTTCTTGCAATTCCTTCACCTGCTCCGGGCTGGCATTGCCGCCCCGCTCCTGCACCTCGAAGATCGCATCCACGGCGCGGGCATGGCGGATGAGCGCCTTGGTCCGGGCGCGGCGCAAAGCCTTCTCCGGGTCTGCCGCATTCTCCCTTTCCAGCGCCGCCCGTTCCGGCTCCTGCCCGCCATCGGCAGGCAGGCGCAGGCCATCGAACATGCCGCGCACCTTCTTGGGAACCTGCTTGACGATCTCGACCACCCGCTCCACGCGCCCGCGGAAGGTGATGCCGCGCCGCTCGGCGTAGCTCTGTGCCGGCTCGTAATCTGACGCCATGTCCTTGGCGCGGTCGCGCGACAGGGTGCGGACAAGCCTATTCTCGTCAGCGAAGTCATCGCGGCCATAGTGCAGGTCCATGCTGTCGCGATGGCGCGACAGGGCGACATAGCTGCCGTGAGCATCCAGGCCCGGTGTCGCCAGAACATGCGTGCGGTCCACGGTCATGCCCTGCGCCTTGTGGATGGTCGCGGCATAGCCGTGGTCGATGCGGTCGTAATCCTTGAGGTCGAAGCCAACGGAACGGCCATCATCGGTGAGCACGGTTATGCTCTGCGTGCTGACCTGTTCGATGGTGCCGAGCGTGCCGTTCTTGACGCCAAGGCCGCGCTCGTTCTGAAGGAACATGACGCGATCTCCGCTGGCGAAGCCGCGCTCACCGCGTTCGACCACCAAGCGCACGTCATCGCCGAGATCGCCGGCTTCCCGCATCCGTTCGCGCGCGGCCTCGTTGAGGGCGCGAACCTCGTCGTTGGTGTGGGTGAGTATGATGCGGCTGCGGTCAGGCGACGCCTGCCGGTCGCGATCCCAGCGGTCGATCAGATCATCGCGCGCCCGTTCGCGTGACGCGGCCTCATGCAACATGCCGTGACTGTCATAGGCATGGATCGCATCGCCGGTTCGGCCGGTCGCCAGATCGCGCGTGGCGTCGCGCTGCCAGTCCTCCCGCTGGCGGCGCACCTCGCCGATCTCCGCCCCGCCGTGGCGCTCGAAGATCGAGCGGAACGCCGCGCCGGCCTCGATGGATTGCAACTGCTGGGGATCGCCGACCAGCACCACCTTGGCGCCAGCCTCGGCGGCATGGGACAGCACGCGCTCCAACTGGCGCGTGCCGACCATGCCCGCCTCGTCGATGACAAGCACATCGCGGGAAGTGAGCACGTCGCGGCCCTGTCCCCAACCATGTTCCAAGCTGGCGATGGTGCGTGATGCGATGCCCGATCCGCTTTCCAGATTCTCGGCGGCGATGCCGGACAGCGCCACGCCCCGGACTTCATAGCCAGCCGCTTCCCAGGCTTCGCGCGCCACGCCCAGCATCGCGCTCTTCCCCGTCCCGGCATAACCGACCACAACGCCCAGATCGCGCCCGTCCGTGATATGCGCCAGCGCCTCGGCCTGCTCTCCCGAAAGGACAAGGCCGCGCGCTTCCGCACGCGCCAGCGCCGTTTCGCGGTCTCTGTCGCCGACCTCATGGCGCTCCTTCTCCGCCATGACTTCGGCGGCGCGGTGCAGGCGCTGTTCGGTCTCGATCATGTCGCGGGTGGTGAAGCGGTCCTCGCCCCGTTCGTCCCTGCCAAGTTCGACCAGATCGGGAGCGCCACGCATCGCGCCCATGACCTCGTTGAACTGGTCGATCCCGTCACTGTGCCGGTGCGCGAACATCGCCATGTCGCGCCGCGTGAAGGTGGATTGCTGGTGCGTGATGGCGTCCAGCGCGATGGAAGGATCGGCGATGATGCGGGCGCCGTTGTTGTGCGCGATCTCGCGGTGCATTTCCGCGCGGTCGGCGGCCTCGATCCCTTCGCCTTCGATCCGTTGCGCGGGCGCGCCGATCTGGCTTTGCGGCTCCAGCGCGATGCCCTGCGCCTCAAGGCTGCGATGGTCGATGCGCGCGTCGATGTCGAGTTCGGCCAGCCGCTCGTTGGCCAGTTCGGCCCAGCGTTCGCGCCAACGCTCGACCATCTCGGTGCGGTTCCACTCCCGCACCTTCGGGCCGAAGCCGTCCTCGTCCACGGATCGCATGTTCAGCATGACATGGGCGTGAGGCTTGGCCGTCCCATCCTCGGCCATGTCCCAATGCACATTGAGGTCGGCGATCATGCCCTGATCGACAAATTCGGACTGCACGAAGTCGCGGGCCAGTTCGATGCCCTGTGCTTGCGTCATCTCGCGTGGCAAGGCGAACTCCACCTCGCGGGCAAGCTGGGCGTCCTTCCTGACCTCGAACGCCTCGACATCGTTCCAAAGCCGCTCGCGGTCGCGCCATTGTTCGGGCGCATCTTCCGGCAGCATGACCTCGGAATGGATGACGCCGCGCTTGTTGGAGAAGTCATGGCTTCGCTCAAGCCGGTCGTCGCGCAACCGCGAGGCCGAGCGGTAGGCGGCGGAGGCCACCGCGCTGGAGCCGGACTTGCGGCCGATGACCTTGACGTGAAGATGAAAGATCGCCATTGCGATCCGAACATCACCACGGCGAAGCGCACGTCGGAACGACGTATAAGCGCGCCCTCGAAACTAATTTCTCGGGACTGCTCGCGCCGTTCCAGCCCGTCCCGGCAACCTTACAGCATTCTGGCAGGCCCTCAACTATCATCGCTCCATCAACAGCTTATGGAGGACATGATGCGCAAGCCACGGGACTTCGACGCGGAACTGAAGTCGCTTGAAGACAAGGCGCGAGACCTGAAAGCCCGCAAGGTGCAGCAGCTTGGCGAACTGGTCATCTCGACCGGCGCCGACGCCCTCAGCGCCGACGAACTGGCGGGCGCGCTGATCGTGCTGGCCGAAACCAAAGACGCCGGAAAGAGGGAGGCATGGGCCAAGCGTGGCGCCGCGTTCTTTCAGGGCCGGTCGCGGCGAGCTGCATCAGCGTCTGACCGCGACGCGGGCAGCGCTCAACCGCAACCGGGCCGCGCGCAACCGGCATCTGGCGGCGCGGGCGCGGCATGACATGCGCGCCTGGCAGGTGGAGCGCCGAAAGCGCACGCGACATCTGATCGAACTCGGCGGCCTCGTCGTCAAGGCCGGGATCGTCGACCTGACAGGCAACGACCGCGCCATGATCTACGGCGCGCTGCTCTGGATGGCCGACAAGCTGCAAAGCGATCATGGCGAACAGGCCCGCATGCTCTGGGCCGAAAAGGGGAAAGAAGCGTTCGCAGCGCAACGGAAAGAAGAGACGCCCACCGTCGCGCAAGGGCACCATGGTCGGGCATGACCGATGGGGGGCATCAGCGCCGAACACACATCAGTCACTGTTCTCAAACCGAGATTTGGACCGAAAATTCAAATCGTAGACTGACGACGATGAGGGTGATGTTTTCAAGTCTTGTGGCGATGTGATGGACGACACAATAGCCTTTCCTTAAATCCTCTTGAGCGCTGGCGCCTTGCGTTCAAGCCAGCGCGCTTCGGCGACGCTCGGCTCGAGCGCAAGGGCTTTGCGGTATGCGACCAGCGCCGCGTCAGTTCGGCCAGTGCGGGCGAAAAGATCGGCCCGTACCGCGTGATAGGGAAGAAAGTTTTCAAGAGATTGTGACGCGAGCGATTCGACTTCGCACAGTGCGGCAGCGGCGCTTACGATCTCGGCCGGTCGACCGCTCGGTTCAGCCGCACGATCAGGTCGTCGCGCAGTTCCAGAAGCTGATCGTAGCGACAGAACGGCTGCCCAGGGCGGCGGTTCCTTCAGACCCCGCCGCGAGCACCAGGTGCGCTACAACTGGGCCGGCAAAATGCGCGAAACCGATGGGCCAAGCGTCCTCGCCTTGATCAGCGCGGCGTCCGCTTCCGCGATTAAGTCGCGGCGCCAAAGCCCACGATAGAGCCGTCTGAGCTTCTTGAGGTTCATCGAGATACCCTGGCGCTGGAGCATCACATGGATGCGCCTGTAGCCGAAGCGGCGGCGTTCCGACGCCATCATCTTCATCGCTTCCCGCAGACTGGCGTCGTCAGAGCGAACGGACCTGTAGCGCACGCTCGAGCGGTCCACCGCAAGGACTTCACACGCCCGCCGCTGGCTCACACCGTGCTCCGTGCAGGCATGCGCCACGGCCTCCCGCTTCGCGGCGGGCGTCAGCATTAATGGGATGGTCCGCCCCGTCTCCCCGCCTCATTCTGATGAGGCAGAGTCCGATAGAAGGGAGCAGCAAATGGCCATCCGCAACAAGCCACACGATGCCGCTGTGTTCGGCATCGATCTGGGCAAGAACCTCTTTCACGACTGCGGCCTCGACGCCGCCGGCACACCAGTCCAGCGAGCAACCTTCCGGCGCGAGACGCTCGTGCAATTTTTCGAGCGCGCAGCTCCAACCGTCGTCGGGATGGAGGCGTGCCCCGGTTCGCAATGGCTGGCGCGTAAGCTCCAGGCGATTGGGCACACGGTTCGCATCGTGCCGGCGAAGTTCGTGAAGCCCTACATCAAGAGCAACAAGAACGATCAGATCGATGCCGAGGCTATCGCTGAGGCGGTTTCGCGTCCGACGATGCGCTTCGTCGAGGTGAAATCACCCGAGCAGGTCGACCTCCAGGCCCTCCACCGGGTCCGTGACCGTCTTGTCGCGCAACGGACCCGCGTGATCTGCCAGATGCGGGCCTTCTGCCTCGAGTACGGGATCGCGATGCATCAGGGTGCTGGCCGGTTCAAGTCTGACTTTCCCGCCGTGCTGGCGGACGAGAGCAACGACCTGACGCCAGCGATGCGGCGTCTGCTGGCAAGCCTGTTCGAGGATGTCAGGGGGCTCGAAGCCCGCATCGCCGAGGTGACGCGTGAGATAGAGGACGTCGCGGCCACGGACGACACCGCAAGGCGCCTGATGACAATCCCGGGCATCGGCCCTCTTGCGGCCACAGGGCTTCTCGCGGCGGCCGGCAAGGGAACGCAGTTCCGCAAAGGGCGCCACATGGCCGCCTGGCTCGGGCTTGTACCTCGTGAGTACTCCACCGGCGGGAAAACGACGATGCTGGGGATCAGCAAGCGGGGCAGCTCGTATCTGCGTCGCCTCTTCGTTCATGGTGCGAGATCATGCCTGCTTCATCTCGACCGCACCCGGGACCGCCTCGGCGGCTGGCTCGACGGGTTGCAGAAGCGAATGCACAACAACAAGGCCGTCGTGGCGCTTGCCGCCAAGATGGCCCGAGTCGCCTGGGTGGTGATCACCAAGCCGGGCACAATCTACGAGCGGCGGGCGCCGGCCTCGGCCTGACGACCGTCCTCGACCAATTGCGAGGTTCGGGAAATTGATGACGAGACAGTTGATCGGCGCACCGTAAGCCCTGGGCAAAAAAACGGGCCTCCAGCCCGAAGCCAGTTATTCGGGAACGGCGTGCGCATCTCATCATGGCCTGGCCGCAACAGCGGCCCACTCGCGAGAGGCCGGATACATTTATGCAAACTGTTCGACATCGGCTTAAAGGCTCTTGCAAGGATGGGGCGGGTCATACATTTTTTGCGGCAACATCCTTCAGGATCGCGTTGTCGAGCATCGCCTCGCCCAACAGCTTCTTCAGCTTGACGTTCTCATCTTCCAGCGCCCGAAGCTTGCGGGCGCCGAACACGACCGCAAAGATCTTGATCCAGTAACGATAGAGATTGGCATATACTCCCCGTCCGGTCGTCAGCCACAAGGCTTCCAGGACCATCAGATAGCTCGCCAGGCCGATCGAAAAGGCAGGGAAGATGAAATGGAACGACACCGGAAACGCGAATTGCGCGCGAGCGAGAATTACCGGATCAAGATAGCTGGTCATTTCGCCCTCTTGACGGAACTGGCACATGACGTTGCGTCAAAGATGGCTTGGGCGCGATCAAATCCAGGAAGGCGCGCTGGGCGCGCGTCATGGAGAATTCCTTGTGGCGCAAGGCAAAGAAGCGCCGTTTGGGCAAATCGAGCTTCACCTGCACGAGGCTTCCTGCCTTCAGTGCGTTGCTGACCACCAGGCCGGACACGACGGTGACGCCAGCGCCGGCCTCGACGGCGGAGCGGACGGCTTCATTGGAGGGCAGTTCGAGAGATATCGCGAGGTCTCGTGGTGCTAGTCCGAATTGTGACAAGGTGGTTTCGAAGATGGCGCGCGTGCCGGAGCCATGCTCGCGCAGAACCCAGGGGCCGACACCGAGCTCGGCCGGCTGTCGCCGGGGATCATGGGCCCACGCGTGATCCGGCGGCACGACGAGAACCAGCTCATCCTCGGCGAATGGCGCGACCGAGACAGACGGGTCGTCGATCTCGCCCTCGACCAGCCCTAAATCAGCCAAGCCTTCATTGATCCGTCGGGCGACGCCATCGGTATTGTCGATGGTGAGAGTGATGGCCACGCCAGGAAACTGCGACCGAAAGCGTTTGATGAACGGCGGAAGCCAGTAATTCGCAATGGTCTGACTGGCTGCGATGACGAGCGAGCCGCGGGTCAGATCGGCAAGATCCGTCAGGACCTTCTCGGCAGCATGGACACGGGCGAGCACCGCCTTCGCTTCGCTGAGAAACAGTCGTCCGGCCTCGGTCAGAACGATGCGGCGTCCAACGCGATCGAAAAGCTTGGTTGCATAACGAGCCTCGAGCGCGGCGATCGCCGCGCTCGTGGCCGATTGCGTTAAGTTCAGATCGCGCGCGCCCTGCGTGACGTGCTCCCGCTCGGCGACGGCGACGAAGATCCGCAGTTGTTCGAGGGTCATCGGAAGGCTCTCAACTCGTCATCTTCACAAGCATCAAGCTGAAGCTCGCGATGAACAGGAAGGATGCAAGACCGAGCAGGAAGGGCCGAACGCCTTTAGCACGCAGCTTGCGAAGGTCAGTCTCCAAACCCATGGCGGCGAGCGCCATCGAGAGCAGGAAGGTCGTCACCATCACAATGATCGTCTTTGCCTCTACGGGAACGGTCACCACGCTATTGACACCAACGAGCGCGATGAAGCCGAGAACGAACCAGGGCATCGGCGGCTTGGCGCGCACGTAGCCATGGCCATGCTGTTCTGCCCTACGCGCCGCCAATAAACCCAAGGCGATAACCACCGGCGCCAGCATCATGACGCGCGACAATTTGGCGATCGTGCCGAAATCACCGGCCTGCTTGCCGTCCTGGAATGCCGCGGCGACGACTTGCGCGATCTCGTGTATCGACGCGCCCGCCCACAGACCGTAGCCGTGTGGGTTGAGATGGAGCAGCGCCGGCAACAGCGGATAGACAAACATCGCGATCGAACCAAAAACCGTGACGCAGGCGACGGCGTAGGCAACGTCCTCGTCATGAGCCTGAGTGACCGTATTGGTGGCAATAACCGCCGACGCGCCGCAGATAGACGTGCCGGCCGCGATCAGCTGCGCGAGCTTGCGCTCCACCCCGATTAGCCGGCCAAGCCACGTCGTGAAGACAAAGGTTGCAATCAGAGTCAGCACAATGACAGCGATGCCGGTCGAGCCGACTTCCGCCACCTGCGTTGCGGTCAACTGGAGCCCGAGCAGGATGATGGCGAGACGCAGGATCTTGCGCAGCGAGAAGGTCACTCCGCTTTTCGCGCGCACCGGCGTGCCGACGACATTGTTAAAGAAGATCCCGATCAGGATCGCCAGGATCATCGGGCTGAAAGCGGCAACGCCTGGCACCTGCCGAAGAGCGAACGCGGCTCCGGCGACCGCGGCGGTCAAGAAAAGCCCCGGCCAGACCGAGGCTGCGCGCGGCGGCTTACCTTCGATCCTGTGAGGATGAAGGCGGCCCGGTGGCAGCAGTTCCGGTTGGTCTTCATATTGCTGTCGAGCGAGTGCGGTCATTGTGTTGTCCCCTAATGGCCCGGGAGCAATCACACGAGCGGATCAATCGATCCAACGCATTGTTTTTGTCGTTTTGTTCGCCTGTGTCGAACGATTGGCCATCACCCGTCTCGCCGCGGAACAGAGACCCCACCATCGAGGGTCTTATAAACCGCCTCGGCGATCGGGAACAAACGGTCGCGATCCGAAGCTGCCGAAACCGCAAATCCGTAGCCCTGGTCAAGCCAGGCGAAGGTAGAAACGTCGCCTTCTTTCCAGAACCGGAAAGCGGTCTCCCCAGTCGCCGCGGCGCGCACATAAACGGTCAGACGCGTGCCGTTGTCATCGTCATACATCAGCATCGCCGCAGCTTCGCTCGCCGCCGGGAGGACCCGGCCGCCCATCAGACGAAAGCCGAACCTTGAAAGATCCGGAACACGAAGCGGCCGCCCCAGCCGCTTTGACAACCATTGGACGAGGTGAGCTTCGTCCGACGCACGCACCTCGACGGGATGGTTCACCTCGACGACAAAGGTGCGGTAGGCGGCAACGGCGTCGCGGGTAACGGCGACCGTCGGTGGCATCTCAACGGGCGCCGTGCCCCGCGCAATCCATCCCGCCCCGCCACCCAGGGTCAGTAAGAAGGCGGCCGCGATACCGTTTCGCAGCCAAACGCCGCGTTTGTGCCGACGCGAAAGGCGGATATTAGCGACCCTCAAGCGGGACGGGATTGGCTCGGTAAATTTGCCTGCAAGCTGACGGCGCAGCGTCTCGCGCTGATCACGGTCCTCCGCCAGCCGGGCCGCGAGTTCCGGATGATCCGCAAGGTAGGCATCGACTTCTGATCGCCGGACCTCGCTCTGGCGGTCGTCGACATAGGCCTGCAGATCGTCTTCGCCGATCGGAAGGGGCGTATTCGTCATTTGACCCTCCGAAGCGGGGTTACGCGCGAACCGCTCAGCAATGCGCGCAGTCCTTGTCGCGCACGAGACAGGCGAGACATGACGGTGCCGACCGGCACCGAAAGCACTCTCGCCGTCTCCTCATAGGACAGGTCCTCGACCCCGATCAGCAGAAGGATCGACTTATGATCCTCGGGCAGCCTTTCGAGCGCCGATAGAACGTCGTTCATCTCCAGCTGATCGGTCTGGTTTGGTGCCACGCTCGGCATTATCGACTCGTCGAGACGAACGCGAGTGCCCCGACGCTTCTGTCGATGATAGGAATTGATGTAGAGATTTCGAAGCATCGTGAACAGCCAGGCCCGCAGGTGACCGTCGTCGCGGCGCAGATACCAGCGCGACACGGCCCGCTCAAGACAGTCCTGCACCAGGTCGTCGGCGGCGTCATGGTCACGGACGAGCGCGTAGGCGTACCTGCGCAAGGCAGGAATCTGCGGTTCGATCAGCTTGGCGATCTCGTCCAACCCTTGAGCTCCTCATCCATTCGGCGAGGACGCCGGCACGGCATACCTCGCCGAACAGATCATCGTGAATCGGGGTCAGTAGCTCGCGTTCGGATTGACCTGCCAGATCTCGTCAGCGAGTTTCCCGTCCCTGTAAAGAAGAATATACCGCACCTTCACGGTATTCTTGCCCGTAAAGACCACATCGGCGGTCACGGTGGCTCCTTTGGGATTCGCCGCCTCACTGAGCGCCGCAATCGTGGTTTTCTGATCGCCCTGCGCTCCGGCAAACTTCGTCCAGACCTCCTTGAGCTTGTCGGGGCTCGCGTATGTCCCGTCGAGAGGTCCGCCGACCCAGTGAAGGGTGGCGGACGGCGCATAGGCGCCGACGACCGCCGCGACGTCGCCCTTGGCGATGCTGGCGATTCGGGCCTTGGCCATGTCTTCAGCGGGACCGGCAAAGGCCGGGGATGCGGCGATTGCCAGGGCTGCGGCCGCAACGGCGAGAGTGGGTAGGCGCATGAAGAGTTCTCCTTGAACGGGGTTGACGCTCTAGAGACAGCTCCGCCGCCGGCATATTCCATGACCGAGCAAAAAATCTCCTTCCCGCTCACGGTCTCGTGTTCACGAAGATTGCGCGCGAGGGAATAATCGCGTGCCGGCACTGTCTCCCTCTCGTTCAAAGGAGACACTGGCATGAAACCAATTCGAACATTTCTCCTCGGCCTTGTCGCGGCGAGCGCCATTGCCGGGGCTGCTGCTGCCGACTTACACCAGCATGGCGCGACCTCACATGCAGACGAAACAACCTTCAGCGCCGTAATGGATGCCGCGATGGCGAGAATGCACGACGCCATGATGGCCGTAAAACCGACGGGCAATCCGGACCGCGATTTCGCGGCGATGATGATTCCTCATCATCAGGGCGCGATCGATATGGCCGAGATCGAGCTCCGCTTCGGTACGGATGAACGGCTGCGTCGGCTGGCGCAGGGAATCATCGTCGAACAGCGTCAAGAAATTGCGGTGATGCGGAAGATCCTCAGCGAGCCGACCTCAGCATCGACCGCAAAGCCCTGATCGCACCATTCCCAAAACTCAATCCTAAAACGAAGGAAACGGTCATGAAGTCACTTCTCACACTTGCCATTCTGGCGTCGACCGCGATCCCGGCCTTTGCCGGTCAGGCGCCCGGATCCGCCGAAGCGCCCGACATCGCGGTCAGCAGCCGCGACCGGTTCTACACCTCCGACCAATTCTCCAACACCGTCTCGGTTGTCGATCCCTCCACCAACGAGGTTCTCGGTGTGATCAAGCTGGGCGAGCAGACCCCGGCCAATTTGAGCCCGCTTTATCGCGGGCAACTCCTCGTCCACGGCATGGGCTTCTCCCCCGATCACAAGACCCTCGCCGTCATCTCGATCGGCTCCAATTCGGTCAGCTTTATCGATACCGAGTCGAATGCGGTCAAACACGTGACCTATGTTGGGCGCTCGCCGCACGAAGCGTTCTTCCGCCCGGACGGCAAGGAAGTCTGGGTGAGCGTTCGCGGGGAAAACTATATCTCGGTTCTCGACGGACAGAGCTTCACCGAAACCGGCCGGATCACGGTTCCGAACGGTCCGGGCATGACGATCTTTTCTCCTGACGGACGCTATGGCTATGTCTGCTCGAGTTTCAGCCCTGAAACGGTCGTCATCGACACGGCGACCAAGGAGATCGTCGGACGGGTCAAGCAGGAAAGTCCGTTTTGCCCGGACATCGCAGCCACGCCCGACGGGCGCCAAGTTTGGCTGACCCTGAAGGATGTCGGCAAGGTCATGGTGTTTGACGCCAAGCCTCCGTTCTCCGTGTTCAAGGTCATCGATACGGGACCGATCACCAATCATGTCAACATTGTTCGCAATCCCAAGGGCCAATTCGCCTATGTCACGATTGGCGGCCTGAACGAAATCAAGGTATTCGACACCTCGGACTACAAGCAGGTTGCGACCATCCCGGTCGGGTCGCTGCCACACGGCTTGTGGCCGTCGGGGGATGGCAGCCGCGTCTATGTTGGTCTCGAGAATGCCGACGCTGCCACAGTCATCGATACGGCGACCAACAAAGTGATCGCCACGATCCCGATAGGTCAGGCGCCGCAGGGCGTCGCCTATGTTCCCAACGCGGTCGAGAAGGGCGATGGCCGCGCCAACCTCCAGCCGCTCGCCGCAGCCAACAAGCCGACGCAACTGGTCTTGACCGGGATCAATGGAAAGGGTGTGACCCAGGTTTCGCTGTTTGACCAGGGGCTCGTTCAGGTTCTCCAGGCGGCGGCGACCGGCCTGGAGCCGAAGAAGCCCTATGTTCTGGCCCTTTCGCGTGACGCCGAGGGACAGGGCGCTCTTGAGCCGCTCGCCAATTTCATGAGCAATCCCGCCGGCGCGGCGATCGTCAATGCGGTTGGCCCGCTGCGCACGTCTGTCGAGACCGGCGATGCCTCTGCGCGGCGATATCTTGTGATTGCGGAGGGCGCGGGCGCCAAGCCGGGCGCAATTGTGCAAGTTCAGAAACTCCAATAGTTGCTAATCGTTCGCTTTTGCCGAACGGAACGACGAAACTAATGCGTTGGATCGATTGATCGGACTCATCCATCTTCTCCCAAGAACGAAACGCAGCGGCTCGCGAGAGCCGCTGCCCTCGGAAGGAGACCGATCATGGCTACCATTGCACTTCGAACGACAACAACTTTCCCGGCTGAAACACCACGAACCGCATCGGTCGGGACCCCCGAATATGCAAAGACGGATCCGACCCCCTATCTGCTACCGGCGACGCGCGTCCATCCCATCGCGATCGCGATCCCGCTTCTTGCCTATGCCTGGCTGGGTGTTGCCGCGTGGCTTGCTTTTGCCGGCGGCGAGACATCCCTGATCCTCGCGGTCATTTTCGTGCTCAGCGTGATGTATTTCGGGCTGCTCGTCGGCGGCGCCGTCATGGGGCGAAACATGACCCCCGAACGCCAGCAGGATCGCAGCGTTCGAGAGTTTCTTGACGGCGAGGTTGAGATTGCCACCGGACGGATAACCGGCCGCGAGGCCATGATGCAGATCGCCATGATGCCGGTGGCGCTCGCAATCGGCGGCACTGCCATCATCCTGTGCGCCGTTTGGGCGGGAATTTGAGACCAGACCTGACCATGGGAAGGAGTAAACTGATGACCGGGCACGTAAAACAGATCGCCGTGACAGGAGCTGCGGGACAGATCTGTTATTCCCTGCTATTCCGCATTGCCAGGGGAGAGCTCTACGGCCCGCGCCAGCCCATATCTCTGCGGCTGCTCGACCTTCCCCAGGTTCAGCCGGCGCTTCGCGGCGTCGTGATGGAACTTGAGGACGGCGCGTTTCCCCTGCTTGCGGACGTCGCCGTGACCGACGATGCGAGACTTGCGTTCCGCGACATCGATGCTGCGATTCTGGTGGGTTCGCGTCCGCGGTCCAAGGGGATGGAAAGGCGCGACCTGCTTGCCACCAACGCCGAGATCTTCAGACTGCAAGGGCGGGCCCTGAACGACGTCGCCAAACTGGACGCGAAGGTGCTGGTGGTTGGCAATCCGGCAAACACCAATGCAATGATCCTGAGCGAGCACGCGCCTGAATTTCCTTCCGAGAATATCACATCGATGATCCGCCTCGATCATAACCGCGCGCTGGCCCAGCTCGCGCGAAAAGCGCTGGTCGGGCTGGAGGAGATCAAAGGACTGGTCGTATGGGGCAATCACTCACCGACCATGTTCGTGGATTGGTCTCATGCGACAGTCGCCGGCCGACCGCTTGCCGACATCGTCGCTGACCATGACTGGTATCACAAGACACTGATCCCACAGGTCGCCCGCCGTGGGACGGCCGTCATCGAAGCGCGCGGCGCCTCCTCCGCGGCGTCGGCGGCGAATGCCGCTATCGATCACATGCGCGACTGGATCAATGGCAGCGGCGGCGACTGGGTCTCGATGGGACTATGCTCGGACGGCTCTTACGGAATTCCCGAAGGTCTCTTTTGCGGCAGTCCAGCCATTTGCGCCGAGGGGCAATATGCCCGCGTGGCAGACTTGAAGATCCGTGGATATGCTCGCGTGATGCTGGATCGAACCGTTGCAGAGCTGATTGAGGAACGCGAGGCCGTCCGCGCCCTTGTGAGTTGAGACTCTTCGCATTGGATCAAGGTGGATAGAGACGCCTCGGACTTTTTTCTCTTGTTGCGGCGCCGTCGAGCCAACAAGCCCCACGCGGCGAGAGCATCAGGGCACCTTGTTGCCGTTCGCGTCGAACCGCTTCAAGTAGGCTAACAGGTCAGCCACCTTGCCAGGATCCTTCACGCCTGCAAACGCCATCTTCGTGCCAGGAACTTTTGACCTCGGGTTCATGATGTAGGTAGAGAAGCTGTCGTCGGTCCAGGTGATCCCTGAATCCTTCATAGCCTGGCTGTAGGTGTACCCTTCGTAAGTCCCCGCCTTCCGACCCATGAGGCCGTTGAGCACAGGACCGACGGCGTTCTTGGCATTCGGTCCAACTTGATGACACGCGCGGCATTGCGCGAAGACTTTCTCACCTGAGGCCGCATCCTGGGCGTAAGCATCGGACGCGACACCGGCCACAGCAAGCACGAGCAAGATCGTTTTCACAAAAGCATCCTTATTTAAGCGTCCTCGATGTTGCCTTGCGCGGCAAGCCGCGCAGGACAGCATTCTCAATATGTATTTGAGAGATATTCTATAATGGCTTTGGCGTCGTTTTCTTCGATCGGAGCCTTGTAGACCTTGATCATCTTGTGAACCTCCGCTTCCCAAAACGCTTTGCCCTTCTTCGGAGGCTGGTAATTGATGTAGTCGGCCGAATGGCAGGCTGCGCAGTTGTTCTGGGCAGCCTCGAAACCGGGGCCAGATCCGGGCCTGAACGTGGCTGTCTCGTCCGGGAGCTGATAGGTCTTCGGCGCAGCCAGCGCCGCACCGGCCAAGGCTACTGCAAGGAAGCTCACCGAAACGATTTTAACTTTGTGTCTCATGGTTTCCTCCCTATGCTGCAACGATGCGTGTGTGTTCGACGACGTTGCGCATGTAGCCTGCCGGATTCCATAGCGGCTCCATCGGTTGCGACTGGCCGATCCGGTTGACCGCGCGGACCATCAGAGTGTGAGCGCCCTTTTGGAGAGGTATCGTCATTTTCCACTCACGGAAGGAGTACTTGCCGAGGTCTTCGCCGAGCGACGCGGCCTGCCAGGATTTTCCACCGTCTGCCGAGACCTCGACGTCGCTGACGCCGTAGCCGCCATCGAAAGCGATTCCGCGCAAAGCAAGCTCGCCCGCCTTCAATTTCGCCCCGTCCTGAACGCTCGTGATGAAGCTGCGCACGTCGAAGCGATTGATCGGGACTGTCGCAGTGGGTGCCTTGCCGGGCTCCGTACAGGCGCATGCATTCGCGGGGATGCGATAGGCGGTGTCCATCCAGAAGCTTTGGAACGGCTTGTCGAGCACCGTGATTTCGTTGAGGTGCTTCACCCAGTAGGTGCCATAGAAACCGGGCACCACGAGGCGCAGGGGATAGCCGTTGAGCCAAGGCAATTCGGCGCCGTTCATCTCATAGGCGAGCATGACCTCGCCATCCCGCGCGTGGTCGATATCGAGCGCCTTCGCGAAATCCGGCGTATCCGGCACGACGGGACCATCGAGACCGCCGAACGAAACCTGAACCGCGCCCGCTTGCACGCCGGCCTTGTCCAGCACGGCCTTGAGAGGTACCCCCTTCCATCGCGCATTTCCCATCAGCCCGTTGCCGGCTTGTCCGCCGCCAACGCGGGGCTCGAAGAACCCGCGGCTGTTGCCCGAGCATTGGTGGACAGCGACCAGCTCGACCGCGTCAAAGCGGGATTTGAGGTCCATCAGCGACAAGGACAGCGGCTTATCGACCTTGCCCTTGACCTCGACACGGAAGCTCTCCGGATCGATTTCGGTCGGGATATCCGCAAGATGGTAGCGCACGAAGAAGGCATCGTTTGGCGTGATCAAGCCGTCATTGTAGACGCTGAAGGGCGTCTCGAGCTGAGGCGGCCGGGTCGTCAGCCTGATCAGAGGCCGCTTGCCCGGATAGGCGACGAGCTCACGGTCGCCGTTGGCGAAGGGCAGAGTCACGGTTTCCGCGGCGAACGCCGTGAGTCGTGCCCCCACGGCAAGCCCCGCACCGATTCCTAAGGCCGTACCGCCCGCAGATTTCAGCATCTGCCGTCTGTTCAACATCGCGCTCCTCCCTAAGAGACATTCCTTGTTTCATCAGTAGAGACGGACAGCCCCGGACTTTTATTCCCTCGCCTCGACACACCATCCTAAACCGCGCACGCCTTTCCGACGGTCTCCGTCGCGCGCAAGGCAATCTCCTGCTCGTCCGTCGTCGGACCACGCTGCCGCACCAGTTCAGCGACAATCAGCGCCAGGCGGTCGAGCCTGTCCGGATCCATGCTGTGGCTCATGATCGCGTACTCCGCCCCGTCAGACCGCCAGGCGCGAATGAGCATGCCGCCCGGCTCCCGGCCCTCCCGGATAGTCGTGTCGCCCCCGCGCGACGGCGTGATCGATAGACCGAGCCGGCATCCGTGAGGGCCAACGTAACCGCCAAAGACCCCATGGCCCTCCACCACTGGTTCCGCCGACAAAAACACCAATCTGAGGTTCGCGGCGGACAAGTCGGGCAATGTTCCCATAAATCGCGAAGCCAAAGCGAACTCGATAGGAGCGTCTTTCGGAGGGAGGGACTGATCGGAAAGCCATTCGAGATGGATAGCATCGGCCGCGTCTCTGGATGCATTTTCCCCCGCAGGCCCACGCCAAAGGAGAGTGCTGCCAAGGACGACGGCGAGCAGAATAGACGCTGCTACAGCCATGACGCGCAGGGACCAAAATCCGGCAAATGTCCGGAGCGCAAGCGGCGGTGGCGCATGCGATGCAGGGGGCATTTCTCTCGCCGTCGCCCTGAGCTTGCTCAATGTGGCGACGCGCGCCGCCAGGCCATGATCGCGGGCCACAGCGTCAGCGACGAGGGCCGCTCGTCGGGGATCAAGCTCCTGATCGACATAAGCGTTCAGAATCTCCCAGGTCATGGTGTCTGGGAGACTCTCGGATATCGGCTTTTCATCTGGCATGGCGTCTGTCTGTCGCAATGGGGCGAATGTTGTCGGCCGTAATCCGGTCGAGCAGCGCCGCCCGCGCACGGCTCAAGCGGCTCATCACAGTCCCGAGGGGAATATCGAGTATTTCCGCGGCCTCCACATAGCGGAAGCCGGCAAGATCAACGATCTCGATGATTTCGCGATAGACCGGCTCGATCTGTGCAACAGCCTGCCGCACGGTAATTTCAGCGATCAACCTGTCATCGTAATTCCAAACGGTTCCGTCCAATGGTTTGACTGCAGAATCGTCACACCGCACTTTGGCGCGGCGGAAATCATCAATCCAGGCGTTTCGAATAACCTTGAACAGATATATACGGGCGGCAATTTCGTCGCAGGGGGGCGAGGCGCTTGCAAGCGCTTTCACTGCACACGTCTGCACCAAATCTGAAGCGGATTCCCGGTCGCCCGTCAGGCGCAGGGCATAGCCCCAAAGGAGGCTCCAATTCTTCAACAGGTGCTGTTCAATGCGTCGAAGCAATCGCTGTTCACCATGTCGTCTCTGCGCCGATAAAGCCGGACTGAACCCGTGAACGGTTCTCAATCATAGCAGCCTGCAGAGGTTACTTCCATCGCCGAGCTTCTGACAGGGCCAGTGGATCAGCGGCCGATGTCGAAACAGCCGCATCGACCGCAGATGCGAAGCCGCGCCGGTATTGATCGAACGAGTGAGGTCACGAGTGACGCCGACGTCTTGCCTCGCGCGCTACTGCCTCGACCAGGGTCGCGAGGCAGCCACGGAGAAGCACGCCCTCACCCAGCAATGGCTCGACGCGCAGCGTAAGGAAGAGGCCGGCTACGATTGCGACAAGCACCAGAGTCGTCGTGGTCAGGCTGGCATCGGCGAGAAACATCCCGAGCAGTTCCTTAGCGACTTCGGAAATGATGCTCATCGTGCGATTTCCACCGTTTATGGAGCATGCCGGCGTGCCGGAGATCTGGCGCAAGGCACGCACGAAGCCTGAGATGGCGCTCGAAGAGATCGATCGGCTGACGGCAGTGGGCGTGCGGTTTGGAACCGTGCTTGCCGATGCCGGCTATGGCCTCTCTGCGCCGTTCCGTCAGGGGCTCAGCGCACGCAAACTTCTCTGGACCGTCGGCATTCCCAGGCACCAGAAGGTCTATCCGATCGATGTCTCTCTGATCTTTCCGGTAGCCGGCCATGGTCGCCCGCGCAAAAACCCGATCCCCGACACGCTGTCGATCCCAGCCGAGACAATGTTGGCCGATGCGTCCTGGACGAGCTTGAGTTGGCGCATCGGGACGAAGGGGCCGCTGGAGGCCGCCTTTGCCGCCACGCGCATCCGGGTCGCCGACGGCGAGCCGCAGCGCATCCTCGTCAAGGGGCAGCAGCACATGCCCGGCGAGGAAGCGTGGCTGATCGGTGAGTTGAGATCGTCCGGCGAGCGCAAGTACTATCTGTCCAACCTGCCAGGCGACACCGAGCTGAAGACGCTTGCGGCCTCCATCAAGGCGCGTTGGGTGTGCGAGCAGGCACATCAGCAAATGAAGGAGGAACTCGGTCTCGACCACATCGAGGGCGGCAAGGGCTCCACCGACATGCGCTGATGACCATGATCGCCTATGCCTTCTTCCAGCACCGGCGCCTGGCCCAAGCCAGGCGGGAAAAAAGAGTCCATCGCGGACCGCCTCAACCGAGCCTGCCGGCCGTCAGACGCGCCGTCATCGCGGCTCTCCTACCAAAGCCGCCGCCAGAGCGATGTCCGCACTGCCGCATAAGGTTTCGAGGGAGCCATCGATGAAACTGCCAAAGTAGTGCTTGGTCGCATGGCGCAGCGATGCAGAGCCGAACATATGCCTTATGCCTTGCACGAAGTCTCGTCGTTCGTGGCGCCGGGAGCGGCGGTATTTTCCAAAGTGTCGGTCCGTCCCACAGGCCAAATACACTGGGTCGCCCCGCCGGGGCCGATCATCCCGCCTCCACCAGGCGGATCACCTGCGCCAGATGATGATCGTTGATATCTCCATGACAGGGAACCTCGCGCCAGATGGGGGGCTGGGTACCTGGGGCGCGCTAGGTCACCGACTCATTATGTCGCAACCAGATGCGGATTGAGGCGAGTTTGACGAGAGCGAGGTAGTTGTCGTCGTGCTTTTCGAAGCGTGTGGCGACGGCCCTGAAATGCTTGAGCTTGTTGAAGAAGCGTTCGACCAGGTTGCGGTAGCGGTAGAGCCAGGGGCTGAAGGCCGGGATGTTTACCCGGTTCGGCATGGGTTTGATGTTGGCCCAGGCGCCGCGCTCGGCCATTTCCACTCGCAGGGCGTCACTGTCATAGCCTCGGTCGGCGAGCAGGATCTGGTTTGCGCCGAGGCTGTCCAGCAGATCAGCAGCACTGCGACCATCATGCGCCTGGCCTTCAGTCAGCTTGAGCGCGATGGGGTTGCCGTTGGCGTCCACCACGGCGTGGATCTTGGTGGTCAGTCCGCCGCGCGAGCGCCCCATGCATCGGGCAGGAGTGACGTCCCCAGCGACGGCTTCCGCCGCACCCCCTTTTTGACGTTGGCCGCGTGCTGATGAACGCGGATCGACGAACTGTCGATCATCTGCAGGTCGCCATCATAGGCCCGCGAGACAGCCGCGAACAGCCGATCCCAGACACCGGCCTTCCGCCAGCGCACAAAGCGGTTGTAGCAGGTCGTACACGGCCCGTAGCGCTCAGGGATGTCGGCCCAGGGAGAGCCGGTGCGCAGCCGCCAGAAAATCCCATTGAGCACCCTGCGGTCATCGACACGCGCCACACCCCGCGGCTTGTTCGGCAACAGCGGCGCGATGATCGACCACTCGAAGTCCGTGATCTCGTAGCGACGTGGCTTCATGGCAGCACCTCCGGCTACCTTGAATCAGCCAACGCCGCGTCGGCGCTACAGTTTTATGGGTTGATGACCTAAAGAGTACCTTGGGTGGAGATAGCGCAAACGTAGTGATCATCACTATCGGTCGCGGCCCGCCATCCTGCATTTGGCCGTTTCGAAGTCCGCTAACATCTTGAACGGCAATGTGGTTTTCGGGGTTCGAAACCCTTCGTTCCGGCCATAAGCGAGACGCTCGGCGAAGGCCAGCTTCAGCACCATCCGCCGGGCGTTCAGCGACTGGCTTTTCCAGAGATTCCAGGGGCTTGAGAGGAAGCCGCAGGCGAGTTCGAACATGTCGTCGAAGGATCGCTTCGGTCCGGGCTTCTTGTTCAGCCGCTCGGCGGCGATGAGGCGGTCCTTCTCCAGCTTGGCGATTCGGCGCTCGTAGGCGGCGACGGTCGAGGCGTTGGAAGCCTCCACCAGGCGGTCGAGCAACTGCTCGATCTGGCGGTCCAGTCGGACGATGTCGGCCTTCAGCGCGGCGATCACCTGCGTCGCCTGTTCGAGGTAGGCATCCCAGGCCTGGCGGAACATGACGCTGGCCAGCGCAAAGGTCTCGGCGCTGGGGGTCATTTTCTGCAGCAGGGCCTCGAAATCGTCCTCCAGCCGGGCGCGGGGGATGGACTTGCGGGAGCTGACGCAGCCCTTGGTGAAGCAGAGATAGTACGGATGTTTGCGGCCGGTCTTGCTCTTCGACCAGCAGGCTGTGAGCGGCTTGCCGCAATCGGCGCAGAGGACGGCGCCCCTGAGCGCGAAGTCGGCATTGATGTCCCTGCGGGCCGGGGCGCGAGCGCCGTCGCGGATGCGCTCCTGGATCTGCTCATACTGCTCCAGCGAGATCAGCCCCTCATGGTGGCCCTTGCGCAGGGGGACGTCCCATTCGGGGATCTCGATGTATCCGGCATAGTGCGGGCGGGTGAGGAAGCGGATGACGTCCTCATAGCGCAGCTCGGAACGGCGCCGCCCCTGCATGAATTCCGGCCGCTGCTCAAGGAAGCGCTTCACTTCGCCCTGCGACTGGAGCCGGCCCGAGGCAAAACCTTCGAGGGCTTCCTGGATCACGGAGGCCATGGGCTCGTCGCGCACCAGGAGGTTGCCGTGGCCGGCGACCCTGGCAAACTTGTACCCCGGCGGAGCATGGAAGCACCAATAACCGTTCATAGCGCGTCCCCGCATGCGGTTCTTGGTCTGCTCGGCATTCTTGCGACGGTAATGCTCGGCATTGAGGGCCTGCATGCCCTCGAAATACAATCCGTCGGAATCCTCGCGGAACTCGATGGTGGGGCAGTCCATCTGGGCGCCGGTGGCATAGATGGCGTCGCGCAGGTCGAGATGGGTGCGGATGTCGCGGGCGAGCCGGCTGATGTCGTCGAACACCACCACGTACTGGTCAGCCTGCTTCTCGCGTTTCAGGAACTGCACCACCTCCCTGATGCCGGGGCGGTCGAGGAGCTTGCCGGAGACGGCGCGGTCATAGACCACCTTCACCACATTGTAGCCCTTGAAGGCGGCGTATTCCCGGCAGCGCTGCTCCTGGGAGGCAAGGCCATCGCCCTTCTTGGTCTGGGCGACCGAGGACACCCGGCAATAGACGATGGCCTTCAGCGGGGCGCCGTCCGCGGTGCGCGTGGTGGGTCTTCGAAATCCGTTCATGTGTCGTCTCCTTCCTGTTGTGTCTCCTCTGCTTTCGCATCACCCTCCCATAGTACCACAGAGCCCTCATCCGGTGGTCCGGTTTCCTCATCTCGCCCACAGCCAAGGAGCGCGTGGGCGACGGGATCGACGCCGAAGCCCAGCTCGACGAAGCCGACGATGATGGCCCACAGGGTCTCCAGGAACTCCCGCTTCTGCTCCTGGCTCAGGCCGCTCTCGGCGAGGTAGCGGTCATAAAGCGCCGCATCGAAGGTGAGGCTGGGCCGTGCCGCAGGTCTGGGCGGCACGGCCTCCTCCTCCGCGAGGGGCGATCCGGCGTTCTGCCCGAAATCGCTTTTCATCATCGCCCCCTATCTATTGGGGACCTGAACGGCGGAAGGCGGCACGGGCCATGCGGGGCGACCTGGATGGCGGCCCGGAGGACTCATCATCCTTGGACCGGGAATTCGACCGCTCGGTTTTCTCCGCCTCGATCTGCGGGCGGTAGATGGTCTCGTCCAGCTCCTTGCCCCAGGCCTGGAGCTCGGAGCCCTCGGCGGCGTTGAACTCCTCCCGCATGAGGCGGCGGGCGCAGGCGTCGGTGACGCCCACGGCCTCGCCCAGCTGCTTGGCCTGGTGGGTGAAGGCGCGGTGGAATGACATCTTGGGGCTATCCGCCATCAGCTCGCCGATGGCGCAGGCCCGGGCGTAGGCCTCGGCCCGCTGGGTGTCGGTGATGGCCTCCTCGCGCTTGGCGATGTCCTCGCGCATCTGGTTCATGGACTGGCCGGTGCGCTCCTTGAAGAGATCGCGGATGATGCCTTCCGCCTTGATGACATCGAAGGTCTGGGTGCGGGCGAAGGCGTAGGAATAGTCCCCGAGCTTCTCCTTGAAGGAGCCGGACTGACGGATCTCCTGCTCGATGATAGTGGTGATGGCGATGGCCTCGTCGAACTGGCGATCGGTGAGGAGGCGCCCGGAGAAGCTTTCCCGGGCGGCGGGGATGCGGTCTTTTTTACTTGCGTTGTTGTGGTCGTTCATGGTTATTTCTCCTTTCAGGTGGAACAAAAGAAGAACACTAGGATGGTATTCCTATCAATTGCAAGCTTTTTCTGCTTGCGAGGGCGGATTTCGACTTTCCGTAAGTCTTCCGTTTACCTTTGCGGCCCTTTTCGCCGGCCCGTGCCGGAGCGGCGGTCGGCAGCCTTGCTAAAGTCCTGCTTCACCTGCTCCGACATGTCCTTGCGGCGTTCGGCCTGGTGCAGGAGCGTGTCGATGCGCGTGTCGCGCTCGGCCTCGATCCGCGCCAGGGTGCGCTGGTGGTTGTCCTGGACCATGCGATGGGCCTGGCGCTCGATCTCGGCCCGGTCGAAGCCGTCGCGGCCGAACCAGCGCAGGATCAGCGAGGGGCCTTTGCGCTCGCCGGCCTGGTCGATCAGCCACCGGCGCGCGGCTTCCACGCGCAGGTCATAGGTGTCGCGATAGGCCTGCTCCGCGGCGCCCTGGCGCTCCACGCTCTCCGCGTAGATCGTGCGGTAGGTTTTCCAGTCATAGCCCTTCAAGCCGCGGGCGGCCTCGGCCCGGAGGGACGCCTTGCGGAAGCTGTCGCGGATCTCGTGGATGAGGCTTTCAGACATCAAACCCTCCATGACCATCCTGAATTTGCATTTGGTCATCGCGATCTGCGACACTCTTCCCATGCAAGATTTCAGATATATTGATGATGTAGAGACGTGGCTTGACCCCATGACCTATGAAGAGTTCTGGCGCGAGATCAAGCCGTTCTGCCTCGTGCTGGAATACAGGTCCGTGTGCGATGCCAAGATCGAGACCGGGCAGGTCCCGCGCGAGGACATCCTGTTCGGCCTGAAGATGATGGCCTGCCGGGAGCTGTCCCGGCGCCACAAGCTGGCGCGCCGGCCGTCGACGCCCTGGCTGAAGGTGGTGAAATAGAGGCCTCATCGTGCCGCCCTCCGGGGCCTGGCGAAGCGGATGGTGCCGCAGGTGCCGTCGGTGGGATATTCGGTGAGGGCGCCGGTCGTGCCGATATAGGTGCAGCGGATGTAGTATCGGCGGGAGGGGTCCCCATGGCTGCCGGGACCAAGGGGCCGCCAGTCATAGGACCAGATGACGTGGGGCGTCCCTGCCGTCTGGAGCAGCAGGTAGAGCCCCGCAGGGATGATGACCCAGATGAAGTAGCTCGCGCGCAGCAGCCAGGCCCGTCTCATCGCCCGCCCTCCAGCCACACCTTGGGATCAGGCGCCAGCAGCCCGCCTTCCAGCGGGTTGGGGGCGAGATCGAAGCAGTACGGGGCGATCTCGTTCTGGCGGATCTTGCGGCAATGGATGAAGCCCACGTCCTTCACATGGATGACCTGCTCGTCCGGGGGCAGGCGCATCAACTCCTCCGCTGTGAACAGGCGTTCCTTGGCGGTGGAATAGTTGCTGGAGACGCCGAACTGGCCGCTTTGGATGCCGAGGGCGCGGGACACCGCCAGCGCCTCGCCGATGGCGTGGGACACCCGCTCGGCCTCCTCGAAGGAGGAGAAGCCGAACCATTGCTTGACGACGGCATTCTCCTCGATGGTGAGGGTTTCCTTGTCGCCGTACCGGCGCTGGATCTCGGATCTCGACTGGGCGATCATGAGGCAGTTTCCTCCGTAGCCGCGCATGGTGGTGAGCTGGGAGACGAGAGCTTTCAGCGGCGCGTTGGTGAACTCGTCGAGGATGAAGGTGACGGGCGGTGCCCTGCCGCTGAGCACCACCTCCATGAAGGACTGCAAATGCAGGGCGTAGTCGGCGCCGAGCCGCTCCATGTGGCGCACCGGGCCGACCAGGAAGATCACCGCTTTCTGGCGGATCAGGTCCTCATGGGTGCGGGTGGCGCCGACGCCCGCCCGGTGCAGCGGCGAGCTCGCCGCATAGACGCGCAGGGCCTTCAACGCCGCGGCCCGGTGCTGGGGGAAGTGCTCCTCGTTGCGGGCCATGCCGAGCACATGGAGCGCGAGGGCGCGCAGATAGTCGTCGCCCTCTTCCGCTTCCACCTGCGCCATATCGAGCAGGAGCTTGGGATCGGACAGGATGGACCAGACCCCGCCGGGGGTGGCGAGCCTGGGATTGCGCTTGAGCAACACGCAAGTGCAGAACTCTCCGAGCGTGCGGGGTTCGTCCCGCCAATAGGTATTGCGCTGGTCCCGGGGCGGCTCCTCGATGAGGGCCTGGTTGGCGTTCTCGGTGGAGAAGATGAGCTCGCCGTTGGCCTTCACGAAGGAGGAGACCACCGCCCCCATGGGGTTGAGGGAGACGGTGTAGGGATTGGTCCCGCCCCAATGGGCGTCGAGCACGCCGAAGCCATCGATGATGGCGACGGTGCGTCCGGCCTTGGCGCACATGTCGGCGCACTGGGCGGCGATCTCGCCTTCCTTGGAATCGGTGATGACGAGGGCGCGGCCGGTATCGGTGTCGGCCACGAGGGACTGGAGCCAGGGGACGGCGCCGCAGGTGGTCTTGCCGCCGCCGGCCGCAGCGAGCAGCAAGGCATGGGAGTGGCGCGGGGCGAAGATCGGCTTGCCGTCGAAGCCGGTGCCGAGGATGCGCTTTACGGGCTGGGTCATCAGCGTCTTGGCCATCAGCGCATCCCCGCGTCGCGCAGGCGGGCATCGCTCGCCATCTCGGAGGATTTTGCCGCGCCGCCGAGGGCCAGATAGGCCTCGATTATCCGCTCGCGCTGGTAGACCTGGACCATCAGCCGGACAGCCTCGATAGCCAGACCCACGGCGGCGACGGCGCAGAAGCCGGCCAGCAGCCAGAAGCCCCACCAGTCGAAGCTGCCGGGCCACATGGCGAAGGCGGCCCAGCCGAACAGCGAGGCCATGGTGAGCTTCGCGTTGATGGCGACGGTGGTCCCGAAGGTGGAGGGGAACGGGGATATGGAGCGCGGGCGCATCAGGCGGGCCCTCCCTTCGTGCGGTGCATGGCTGTGGCTATGGCGAGACGCACGCCATTGAGGCTGGCATAGCGGCCCCAGATGGCCTCGGAGAGGTCGGAGCCGCGCAGGTCCCGCGACAGCAGCCGGAGTTGGCCGACCTCGATGCCGAAGACCACGGCGAGCGCGCCGGCAAATAGGACGATGGCGATCTCATGGGCGTAGAGCAGGTCGGCAAAGCCGGCGACGAAGGCCGCGCTTCCAGCCCCGGCGAGCAGGCCGCCGCCGAGGAAGGGCCGGCGCACCGACACCACGCTCAGGGTGGCCAGGCGGTAGGAGTCCCGATGGGTGCTGACCGCACCCTGGGTCTCGTCGATATGAAGATGTCCGAGGATCATGGGCCTATCCCTTCAGTGCGCAGGCGGGGCTGGCGAGCGACGTCATGAGGTCGCTGCGCAGGGTGCGGATGGATGGGGGCGTGATGAACCGGGCACTCCCGGCATGGAGCGCCAGCGCGACCCTGCGATTCTCCAGCGTCGTGGCCGAGGCACAGTCGCACCGGGTGGTGGCGCCGGCGGCGGCATGTTCGAGCCGCTGCCGGTCGAAGCTGCGCTTTGCGGCCTCGGCGGCATCCTGCGCCCGGCCGATGGGATCGAGCAGCGGGCCATAGGCAGCGCAGAGCTTCGCGCCATCCCGCCCGAGGAAGCCGCCGAGCAGGGCGCCGCAGTCGAGACGCGGCGACGGTGTGGCCTCGGGGCGTTGGGCCTCGGCGGCCGTCCGGATCTGGGCGGCACAGGTGCCGGCCCAGTCCATCTTCTCCACCATGCGCTCGCCGACGAGCGGTCCGGTGACGAACAGGCTCAGCCCGGCATAAAGCGCCGCTGCGCCCAGGAGTCCGCCGGACAGCGGCAGGTTGGACATGTCGAACATGGGTGTCTCCGCTGATGGGATGGAGTCAGGCCTTGCCGGTGCCGGCATGGCCGTTGGGCGTGCGGGTGCGGCGGCCATAGCCGCGGGGCGCAGGCTCGGGATCGGGCGCGTCGTCATCCTCGCCGGGGACGGTCGTGGGGGGCGCTTCGATGAGGGGCACCGGGCGCTTGCGGGCGACGGAGCCCAGCGTCGGCAGCACCGCCTGCAGCGCCACCTCTTCCGGGCTCGGCGCACGGTGCGGGCGCGGCTGGTCGCGCGTCACCACCCACGACAGCACCAGGTAGGTGTAGAGCCACAGGGACACGGGAAAGACCAATTCCGTCACGGCCGCGATGGCCGCGATGGGCAGGAAGTGCCCGGTATAGAAAAAGGTGTCCGAGACCCCCGTGGGCCTCGGGAAGGCCGGAGCGGCAGGAGCCTTCTCAGGCAGGCCGGCAATGACGCGGTCGAGGCTCGCCCCATGGCCGCGGAGGATCGCCGCCAGCGCAGGCTCACCACCAGCCTTGAGCTCCTCGCCGTAGGCCGTCAGCAAAGCGACAGGCACGGCCTCGTCCAGCACCGCTACCGCCTGCTTCAGCTCCAGGTCGATGCCCTGGAGCACCCGCCGCTTCTCCTTGCCGGCAAGGTCTTCGGACGCCGCCGCCCGGTCGTAGGAGCCTTGGAGCGCATTGATGGTACGCAGCGCGGTGGCCCGGCCTCGCTCGCCCTGCTCGACCTGGGTGAGGAGCGCAGCAGCCCGCCCGCGCTTGTCATCCAGCGCGCGAGCGACGCTGCCATGGCCACCCTTGGCCTTGCCGGACACGCACGACGCAGCGACCTCGCAGGCGAACTTCGCCTCCAGGTCATCCCGGATCGCCGCCATGGCCGGGGCGATCCGGGAGGCCCCCGCCGCGCCCTCGGCATGGGTGGCGGCGTAAGTGGCAAGCGCGCGGCCATGGGCTTCGAGGCGCAGTTGCTCCACGTCCCGGTACACCAGCCCG
Organism: Xanthobacter autotrophicus Py2; assembly: GCA_000017645.1. Lineage (NCBI taxonomy): Bacteria > Pseudomonadati > Pseudomonadota > Alphaproteobacteria > Hyphomicrobiales > Xanthobacteraceae > Xanthobacter > Xanthobacter versatilis. Next base: position 249,496 of record CP000781.1, on the reverse strand, counting down.
GGATAGGTGGCGCCGAAAAGCCCGCCGCCGACAGCGAGGATGCCGACCACCGAGAGCACCGCGGCGGACTTGTACCCCACCACGGCAAGGGGTGCGCCACGCTCCACGGCGAGACGGTTGATGCCGTAGGACACGATGGTCGCGCCCGCGGCCAGCAGGCCCGCTTTCACCAGGGGCATGATTCCCTCGCCGCCCACGAGGCTGGGCATCGCAAGCCCCAGCATGGCGCCGGACAGCACCGAGCCGGCCGCAATGATGGTCTTGTCGAGGGGCCGCTTCTGGCCGGGCGGAAGGCGCAGGGGAGCAGCGGCGCTGTGGTCAAACGGATCATTCATGGTCTATCTCCGGATGGCGGGAACGAGGGGGAGGGCCGATGACGGTGCCTGTCCGGACGCGCTCATGGGCAGGCGGCAGTCCGTGCAGGTGAGATGCGCGGCAGGCTTCGCCCAGGCGTTGAGGTCGCAGGACGGGCAGGAGAACTTGATGCGGTCGGCCTTCGCCACGCCGGGCCCAGCCTCCGGGCCGCCGGATGACCCCTTGCGCTGCACATGGTCGTGCCAGTTGATGCGGAAGCCTGTCGCAAGCAGTGCCGCGCACGCGGTGTCGAAGGCACCGCCGGCGATGATGTAGTGGGTCATCCGGTTGCCGGTGCGCTTGCCGCCCGGACGTCCAGTGTCCGTAGGCATCAGGCCCGCACGCTCCATGCGGTCGGCCCACACCCGGTCATGGTAGCCCGTGGTCCGGCGCACGCCGCCCCGGCGCAGCGGCGCCAGATAGTGCCGCCAGACATGCACCTGTTCGTGCACCAGGGTGGACAGGCTGTCGCGGTCATCTCGTGCCGCAAGATGAGTGGGATTGAGGGCCACCTCCCCGACCTGCTCGCCGTCGGTGCGCTCGAAGCGGTCCGGGGCGAAATAGCCGAGGCAGCGCCGGCGGCGCACATAGGTCAAAATGCAGGGCGGCAACGCACCGCCGAACAGGGCGTCGTTGAAATACGTGTAGGCGTATTGTAGTTCTAAGGCAGCTTCGATGCTCGGCAGCAGGTGCCGCCTGTATCGGCTGTCTGGATTGGATCGTACGACTGAAATCGCCCCACGCTCCAATTCTGATAAGATGTCTTCGCGTGCGAACATGGCGACACCGATGGCTCAGGGAAATGCGCTTCACTTCGCTTTTCGAAGGAATGCGCGATGAAGCCTTGCGTTCGGTATGGCACGTGTTCGAACTTCATTGCCCAGCCCTGTCCCAGATGACATCTGGGACACTGGGCTTGCCCCTTCTCCTTCGGCGAGCGTGCGGATGTCTGAATTTGGCGAGATCCCCTCGCTCTATCAGAAGCTCAGGCTGCTGATCGACCACGGCCACTACGGCGACTGGACCGCACTCGCCGCCGCCTTCGGGGTAAACAGCCCCAGCACCGTGCAGGCCTGGGGCCATGGCGGCGCCCGGCAGAAGAAGGACTGGGTGCCGGCAGCGCACCAGTCCAAATTGGTGGACGTGTTCGCGAAGGCCTTCGCTGAAAGGCACTATTCCGCCCAGCGCATCCGCGAGGTCATCCTCCTGCCCATCTCGGACTTCGAGGCGGAGGTGAAAGGTGCGTCCTTCGCTCGGCTCGAAGAGGTAATTGCCACCGCCGGCAGGACGGGCGTCTGCGAAGTGTTCACCCGCTCATCACGCCTCGGTATGGTGAGGCGGCACGGCGCGCGCCAGCATGAGCCCCAATGCACCATTCCCATGGGCGCGCCCTTCCGTATCGAGGTCTCAACCCCCATCGAGAGCGGCCATGCCTGCGCCCTGCAGCACGCTGGCGCGCTCTGGGGATCGGTGGACGTCAGCTTCGACAGGTCGTCCCACCGCCTCCACGTGCCCGGCTTCACCGACCATGGCACGCTGGACTTCGTGGAGGAGAACGACCATCCCGGTCCCCACCGTTTCGTCATCCTGCAAAGCCGTACGGCTCTGCCGGCCGGCCTCCTCGCCAACCTGCACCAGGACAGCGTTCTCGATCCGCGCACCCTCGGCGAGCTCGCCGCGGTCTTTGCCGCCCTGAAGGACGAGCACCGGCGCATCTATGTGGTGGAGATCGCGTTCACCGCGCCGGGGCGACGCACCGCATCGGAAGGTACAACATAGCCCTGCCGTCCACGGCATGATGCTGGATCACCACACCCGTGCAGAGGACGTCCGTGTGACCACCGCGTTCGACATCAGTGCCATCAGCGACGAGGCGATCCGCCGCGATTACATCCATCTGCAACGGCGCGCCGAAAACCTCTCCGTCTCCTTCGCCGAAGGCTATGGCCGGCCCGCCTCACCCATCCGCTTCCGCTATATCAACGAGAGCGAGTTCAACGCCTTCGCCAGTTGCGAAGGTGACGGCTACCTGGTGGAACTCAATGCCGCCATCCCCCTCTTCGTGATGATCCTGTTCTATCGCCTGCTGACTGATCCGCGGGTGCTGCCCCACCTCGATGCGTCGGGGATGGTGGCGTCGAATTTTGAGCTGCCCTTCATCGTCGATCCCGACGACTTCGACCGAAGGGTGGACTGGAAGGTCGCTGCCAATCCCATCCGCGCCTTTGCCGCCGGGACCCTGGCGGACCTGTGCAGCACCTTCGTCGTCCTGCATGAGTTCGCCCATGTGCTGTGTGGCCACACCGAGGGCCTCCTGCACTTCGAGAAAGACAGGAAGCTTGCGGAGATGGTCACGCGGGCCAGGCCGAAGCGGAAGGGCAAGGCACGCGACACGGCCATCGCGCGGCGCAAGGCGTGGGAAGCCGATGCGGACGTGGTGGCCGCGGCCTTCCTCGTGCAGTTCGTGGATGAGCTTGTCCATGTGGACGAGGCCAATGTCCGCACCCGGCAGGTCTTCTCCCATGCCGAGGGCTTCCACCTGGAGCACACCCTCGCCATCACCGTTGCCGCCCTCTTCGCCTTCTTCAGCTATGTGCAGGGCGCCCGTGACAAGCTCGACCGGACCAGCGACCATCCCCACCCCCAGGTCCGCGCGCGCCTCGTCAAGGACATCCTGTTCCAGGTCGCCGCCGAGCGCTGGGATATGGACGGGGAGAAATTCCACGCCCTCCTCGACGAGCGCATGGACGAGATGATGGTGGTTCTTGAAGATGTTGGCCTCTTCGATCCGAAGCAGTTCACCGCAGCCTTTGATCGTAGAATCGACCGCGAATGCGCGGGGCTGCGCAAGCTGCGGGACCGGTACAGGGAGAGCTGCGCACAATGGTGCTGGGTGGAGTGGTGAATGGCGGTAATAATGTGTGGATTTGGTGTCCGGCGTCGGCCCGATAGTTCGTCCACCACAGGCGGGGGATGGGAAATGATGACCCATACCTGCCCCACCAATGACCTTTCAGTGAAGTCCGCTTTGCGCCGCCATATCGGCCGTTCATCGCTCGGTGGTTGGATCCTAAAAGCAGCCGCACGGACGTCTTGAATGTAGCATTTCGTTACTTAAAGAAGTGGACAATCTTTCAACTTGGCGTCGACGATTCTGAGAGCATGTGTGTAACATGCCGCGATCACCCGCATCTGCGGGCATCGAAAGGAGATGTCGTGGCAGTAACTGCGGACGCGCTGGCTGACCTCCGCTTCAGCCTAAAGTTCGCAGCGCGTCGCTATCGCGGTTACGCTGCCATGGAAGACGCCGCAGACAATGCAGGCCTTTTCCACGCGCTCTCCGATGAGCGTGATATCGACGCCGACGACCTCGATCGCGCGGCAGACAGAAGCGGTCTTGGTCAAGGCCATCCGACGGTCAGCGATGACACAGCCGGTCCACTTCTCGGCATGGGAGAAGGAGAGCCCTATTCGGCGGCGTCTGCGGCATACCGTGTGCAGCGTGCCGAAAACACGCTCGAGCGTATGGCCGCCCAGCTCGGCTCGCTTTCTCAGGATGGTCAGTTGGGCCGTGCGCTTGATAGAGTGCGCAATCACATCAATCAGCGTCGTGTGGGAGTGCAGGCCGCGCGGCGGCGCGCTCAAGACCTCAGGAAGAGTGCAGTCGGCGCCGGGACAATTGGCATCGAGCGAACCGAAGGGCAGGAAGTCGTGGTCTGGTTTGGAACCAACCGGCGGCGGGATGCCCGCAACCAATTTCCAGGCGAGCGCGCAGACATCGTGACGCACGGCCGGTGCCGCGTTTTCGTCCCCGATGATCGGACGATTGGTTCGCTCGGCCGCGGCTTCATTGGCCGGATCATTAAGGGCGACAATCGTGTGAAGCTGCAAGGAATGGATATCCTCGGCGAGAGCCAGTTTTGGTCCTTACTGGCTGACGAGACGACCGCAATCGATGCAGATGATCGACAAGGCCTGATCTTTCTGCATGGGTACAATACCAAATTTGAGGATGCCGCGCGCCGGACCGCCCAGCTCAAGGTCGACTTGGCGCATAAGGGACCGGCTGGGTTCTTTTCCTGGCCGTCGCTCGGCTATGGCGCCGGCTATACCGGCGACGAAGCGGCGATCGAGGGAAGTGAGCCGGCGATTCGATCGTTTCTCATCGATTTCGCCGAGCGCTCCGGCGCCAGCGCCGTGCACATCATCGCGCATTCAATGGGCAATCGCGGCTTGCTACGAGCGATGGATGCAATTGCCAACGCCGCTGCGTCGGCAGCGCCAGTGCGTTTCGGCCAAGTTTTTCTCGCCGCTCCGGACGTCGATGCGCAGCTATTTCAAAATCTTGCCGCTGCGTACGGAAGACTATCCACACGGGCCACGCTTTATGTGACGAACAACGACAAGGCGATCGGACTCTCGCGTCGCCTGCATCGGTTCGCGCGCGTAGGACTGGCTCCGCCCGTCGCCGTAGTGCCCGGAATCGACACGATCGACGCAAGCCACGTCAATCTGGGCCTGCTGGGTCATAGTTACGCCGCCGAAATGCGCCCGGTGCTTTCAGATATCCACCGCCTCATTCAGGGCGACGCTGGTCCCGATCACCGATTCGGCCTGCGCAAGGCGCTTGGCGGCAAGGCGGGCTACTGGGAATTTGTTCGGTAGCGCCTAACAAAGGCGTTGGGAGCCATTCTGCCAGCGATCGAGCCACTCTAGGCACTCCATGGTGTTTCGCCACGAGGTGGCAGCCAAACGGTTTAATTTTCGGCCGTCCGGCTGCCGAATGCGCAATCTCGCAAGCGGACGATCAATCGCGTTCCGGGTAGCTGGCAGCATTTGCGACGCAGCTTCGCCGGTGGTCGCTTGACAACGCTATCGGCATGCGCGGCAATAAACAGCGAAGCCGATCCGACCCGTCTACTCCTTCTGACAGGACGTTACTTTTCCGTTTCTCCTGGTCGCTCTCATCGCTAGAACACAGTGAGGTTTCGTATTAGGGGTAGCACTGTGGACGATGCCATACTTCAAGGCTTCCTGAACAAGGGGCTGATCGACGTCGGCGGGGACGACGCCAAGCTGGAGAAGCTCACGCAGGCGGCGGGCGACCTCGCGGCCGCGCTGAAGAAGAACCCGTCCAAGGCGCTCGGCTTCTCACTCATCGCTTTCGACCCCGACGCGCCCGAGGCGGATCCCATCGTGCAGGAGGCGCTGGGCGCGCTCCAGAACCGGTGGGCGACATACCGCAATACTTTCTCGGCCACGCCGATCGCGGTGATCCGCGGCATGCTACTCGACGCGCTCGTCGCGGCCGCGGCGGATGACGACCGCGTCGGCGTCTGCTTCGTCGCCTCGGCCCGCAACGCGCTACCGCTCCTGCCCGTCGACAACGAGCGCGACATCTGGATTGGCATCGTCGAAGAGGTCGAGCGGCGCGTCGACCTCCGCGCGGAGGCGGAGTGGGCCACGCCCGAATCCATCTTGGTCCAGCCGATGAAATACGACGCGCCGAAGCTCAGCGCGGCCAAGGTCCGGATCGGCGAGGCGCCCAAAGGCGACCTGCAGACGGGCATGATGGCCGCCGCTGGTCCGTCATACATGAACCAGCAGGGCAGCAACGTCTCGACCAACGGCAACCCGCAGTGGCCGCAGCAGCAGCAGCACTGGGTGGGCGAGTTCGGACGGCGCGCCGGCACCACGATCGCGGCAGCCATAGACGCTGCGCTGGGCAAGATCGAGGTCAGCCAGCCGGACCTGGCCCAACCGTTCGGCGAGCTGGCAGAGGCCGTCTCCAGCTATGTCGACGACACGCTGAAGGCGGTCAGCGCCGCGACCGCCGGGCTACAGCGGCGCACCAACCTGCTCTGGTGGCGCGAGGCGCTGTTCTCGCCGTCCGCAGGCAAGAGTTACCGCACGCTCCCGCCCACCGTCGCAGCCGCGCTCATGGCACTCGACCTGTTCGACACCGTCCCGCTCTTCTCGCCCGCGAGCGTCTCCGCGTTCCTCGGCGAGGCGGTGCTGCGCCTCGGGGAAACCGCCGACGGCGCGAAGCGTACCGTGCGCGACCTCGTCACGGAGGCCCAGGACGAAGTCGCGCTCGCTCCGTTGCGCACCGCCGCAGCCAGGCTTGCGGCCGAGCCGGGGGGGCGCGGTCCGTTGCTCGCCCTGATTGGCCACCCCGCGCACACCGGCGCCAGGAACGCGGCGAGCTTCCAGCGGCTGACCGGCGTCCCCGCCCACTCCGAGCTGGACCCGGTCGCATGGTCCAACTGGCTGTTCCGCGAGCTACAGGCGTCGAAGGCCGCGACGGACGCCTCGCCCGCGAAGCGCCGCGCCGCCAAGAAGGGCTGAGCGATGGAGAAGTGCGCGCAGCCAACGTGCTTCGTCCCCGACACCGGGTGCGACCTCGGCCACACCGACCTCTCGAAATGCCCGATCTGGCGCGGCGCCCGCGCCGCCGACGAGACCTCCGAAGACGACCTGGCCGGCGAGATGCTGATGCCATGGTCGGGCAGCGCCTTCGGGCTGGCCGACCTCGGCTTCGTGTCGGGACGCGCCAAGCCGATCGTCATCGGCGTGGTCGGACCCCAGAACGCCGGCAAGACCACTCTGCTTGCGGCTTGGTATCTGCTACTCGGCCGGGGGCTGGCCAGCCCGGAGGGCCGCCTGTTCGCCGGATCCTACACACTCTCGGGGTGGGAGGCCGCTGCCGGCGCGATGCGCTGGACGCCGGGCCAGCCACCGCGCTTCCCGCCGCACACCACGAGCCGCGGCGGCAGGGCGCCCGGACTCCTCCACCTGACCTTCCGCAACGAGCACGGCGGGGCGCCGGTCGACTACCTCTTCACCGACGCGCCAGGTGAGTGGTTCCAGCGCTGGGCGATCAACACAGACTCGACCGAGGGCGCGGGCGCGCGCTGGGTCTCCGACCACGCCGACGCGTTCATGATCGTCGCCGACCGCGAGGCGCTCGCCGGCGAGGCCATGGGCTCCGCCCGCGGCTCGCTCCAGCTCATCGCCAGGCGCCTCGGCGCGGAACGCGGCGGTCGCCCGGTCGCCCTCGTCTGGACAAAGGCCGACGTCGAGATCCCGAGCGAGATGGAGGAAGCCGTCCGCGGCGCCGTCATGGACGCGACGCCAGACGCCGCCGAGCACTCCGTCAGCGTGGTCGGTGCGCCCGGCACGGACCCCCTCCTCAACCGGGGGGTCGGTCTGACCGAACTCCTCCAGTGGGCGATCGACGTCCGGCGCCCGGGCGTAAGGCTGCCCACGCTTGCGTCCACGTCCGACGACCCGCTGTTCATCTACGGGAGCAGGAAGCCGTGAGCGGACCGTCTAACTCCATCCTCCTCGTCGGCGAGAGCGGCGTGGGCAAGACGCACTACGGCGCGCAGCTGCTGAGGCGCCTGATGCGGGTGAAGGGCGCGCTGCGCATGAACGGCGCGGCCACCAACCTCGAGGCCTTTGAGACCGCGCTCGAGAGCCTCGACGAGGGGCGGGCCGCCGGCCATACGGCGCGCACCGTCAACGTCGACAGCGTATGGCCGGTGGTCGACGGCGACGGCCGGCAGGCCGACCTAGTCTGGCCGGAATACGGCGGCGAGCAGATCAAGTCGGTGATCGAGAACCGGCGCCTCCCAGACGCGTGGCAGAAGCGCGTCGTCGGGGCCGATGCTTGGCTGCTCCTCATCCGGCTGCAGCAGGCCATCGTCGGCGACGACATGTTCTCGAAGCCGCTCGCCGACCTGAAGGGCGCATCGGTCGAGAACCGAGAGGTGCAGCAGTCCGACCAGGCCCGGCTGGTGGAACTGCTGCAGATGCTGATCTTCTCCTACGGATCGGCCGCTAAGGCGCAGCGGGTCCCGCGGTTCGGCGTGCTCCTCACCTGCTGGGACGAGGCGGCGCCCCCGCAGACGCCGGCAGCGGCGCTCGCCGCCAGGCTGCCGCTTGTCTCGGCGTTCGTGCGGTCGAACTGGCGCCAGCCGCTCATCATGGGGCTCTCTGCTCTCGAGCGGCCGCTCAGTCCCACCACGCGCGACATGGACTACGCCAGCAAGGGGCCCGAACACTTCGGCTACGTCATCGAGGCGGACGGCACCAAGAGCAGCGACCTCACCCTGCCGATCCACCACCTGCTCAGCGCCGGCGGCTGAAGGGACGGGGAGCGCGGATGCGCGTCGACCAAGCGATATACGGCACCATCAGGAACGGGCATGGGCTCAGGTGCGCGAGCGGCGACCGCAGGCTCGCGGCCGACCTCGCCCAGCGCCTCGACCTGCCAGACACCGAGCCGCTCGGCGCCCACTGGTCGCCCGTCACGTCCGGGTTCCGCTCGCGCGACAAATACGTCCTCGCCCGGACGTTCAGCGACCCGACTGTCGACCGGTCGGGCATGGTGATCTCCCACGCCCTCATCTGCGATCTGGCCGAGATCGTCGAAGTGGACGACCTGCGCCCGCTCCTTGCGCGCCTGATTACGTCGGCCGCCGCCGCGCCCGACGCGGTCGAGCCGCTCGATGTCGCGCCGGCCCAGGGCATGCCGCCCGCCTCGTCTGACCTGGCCGACGCCGCGCAGGCGCTCGTTACCCGCGGTAACGGCCCGGTGGTGCGGATCGGATCCGACGGGTTCGAGGAGCTAATCGTCGCGCTGTGGGGACGGCTATGGCCGACCCTGCGGGGCAAGCTCCACTTCCGGCTCAGCTTCAGCCCGAAGGACGTCGTGGAGAAGCCCGGACCGACGATCGTCTGCACCCCGGCCTCGCTTATCGGCCGCTGGCAGGACCAGCGGATCGTCTGCCGTAATGTGGCTGGCGGGCTCAAGGCCGCCGGCATAATCGACGGCTCGCCCGACGGCGACGACCTCCGTGCGTTCGGCGAGCGGATCGGCGCGGACCTTGACGGCTTCCAGGACCTGCAGCTCCTTGAGCAGGCTCACGCGATGGCGACGGCCAAACCCGACACCGTCGCGCGGCTAGTCGCGGCCGCAAGGCTGGTCGATCGGCTGTCGCCGAATCCGGCGCGCGGCGGGGCGGAGAAGGAGGCTATCGTCGGGCGCCTCGCGCGCGCGCTCCCCGACGCGTCCCCGTCCGAGATCCTCACTCTGCGTAACTTCGCGCTCCCCGGCCTCGCGACCATAGGCGTCCTGTGGGATGGGGTCGAGGACTGGCTGGCCGATAGCGACCACCCAGCCCCGCACGATCCCGAAGCGGTGACAATCGTCACCGACGCGCTGGTCGGCACCGAGGCGGTCGCGCCGTGGCGCGCCGCCGCCAGACGTGGACTGGAACGCTCGTCGACGGCGCCCGGCGGGGCGTTTGCCGCCGCGTTCTGGCGATGGGCCAAAATCGCCTCCAGGATTTCGCCGCCGCTCGTCGCGCTGGCAGCTGCAGACCGGAAGGCACTCGATGCAGTCGTCGCTGCCGCACCGCCCGAACTCGATGCAACCACCGCGAAGCCGATCATCGAGATCGCCGCGCGGTCCGGGATGCCCCGGTTGCACGCCGTCGCGGCCGGCGGCAGCATGAAGCCCGCGGACGCGGCGCGGGCTCAGAGCGCCGCCGAGAGGGGCTCTGACCCCTCCGCAATGCGGCTGGCGCTGCGCCGCGCGAAGCCGGATGAGATTCTCGACGCCTTCGCGGACGTCCCCGACGAGCGAGTGCTGGCGATCGCCGGCGAGGCCGTGGCCAGGGACCCGAAGCTCCTGGCGCGGCGGGACATATCGACCACCCCCAACCGCCGCATCTGGGCGGCGGCGCTGAAAGACGACCCCGCCGCGTGGAACGGGCCGACCGAGCCGCGCAAGGCGTTCGACCACCTCCTCGCCGAGCAGATCGACGGCGGCAGCCCGCCGGCCGAACTCCTCGAGCGTCTATCGACCACCCCGCTAGCGGATGTTACGTCATTTCCGCGCCGGAGCGAACTCTGGGCGAAGCTACCCGCCACCGTCCGCGACCGCCTGCTCGCCGCCACTGCCGACGCCTGGTTCGCGCGGGCCGGCGCCGGCGAGCAGGAGGCCGCGCTCGAGGCCCCGCTGACCGACCGCATCCTGCGCGACGCGAGGCTCGACCAGCTCCTCGACAGCGTCTCCGCACGCGGGATAGCCGAAGGGTTCCGTATCGTCGACGCCCTGGGCGGCCTTGCTGACAATAGGTTCCGCACGTGGGTTCTGACAGCCATCCGGTCGACGCGCCCGCTTCCGGCTGTTGACGCCGAGCTCATCGGGCGCGCGCTCGCAGCGCGGCGGCGGCGAGACATCGTTGCGGAGCTACTTACCCTCTACCGCGGCGGGCGCAGCGACCTCGCACCGGCGCTGCGCCACTGCCTTGACCTCATCGGCTTCTGGGACAGGATGTTCCTCGACCTCTCCTCCGTCAGCAGCGCCGAGAAGTGGGACACGCTCGTCGAGCTCGCCGCCGACCTCTACCCGAAAGGGCCCGACCAGGACGCACTCTGGTCGCGCGCCGGCGGACGCGAGTCGGACCTGCGCCACCACGGGACCGGGAAGGAGCGGTGGCACGCCGCGCTACGCGACATCCAGAACGGGCGGCCGCCGCACGTATCAAAACTGATCAGCGAGATGCGAACCGACTTCCCCCAGAACCCCAACCTTAGAATGCTGGCCGGCGACGCACTGTTCCGCAGCTGAGCCGGCGCGCGCTGACCACGGAGACAAGCATGCAGTTCAAGCAGGGCCGGGCGCTCGTAATAGGCATCGCGAACTACGAGGAGGTCCGGCGCCTACCCGAGGCCGTCCTCAACGACGCGCGCGATACCGCCGATACGCTGAGGTCGTCGTCATACTGTGGCTATCCCGAAGCGAACGTGACCGTCCTCACCGACGGCCAAGCGACGCTCGAGGGCATCCGCAAGGCGCTCGCCGACCTCGCCGCCGACGCGACCGCCGACGACACCGTTGCGATATTCTTCTCCGGCCACGGCACGCGCGTCGGCTTGGGCCGGGCTGCGACGAGTGCGCTCGTCCCTTACGACTGCAAGCGCGGTGATCTCGCGGGCACCTCACTGGGCGAAGTCGAACTGTCGGCCGCGATATCGGCGATCAAGGCGTCCCGCGTCGTCGTCAGCATCGACGCATGCCATGCAGCCGGCGCCGCCACGCTCAAGTCCGATCTCGAGGGGGACCACGACGACGGGCTGGACGAGGGTTTCGACGAGAAGTCGCTGCAGCAGCTGGCGAGTGGAACCGGACGCGTCGTGTTCGCATCGTCTCGCGCGACCGAGACTTCTCTCGTACGGAAACGCGAGCGCAACAGCGTGTTCACGACTGCTCTGCTCGCTGGCCTCAAAGGCGCCGCAGTGGCGGCGGACGACGGGACGATCCGAGTGTTCGACCTTTTCAACTACGTTTCCGAGGCGGTAAGGCAAGCTGCGCCGGGTCGACAACACCCCATATTTAAGGCCTCCAACCTTGAGGAGAACTTTCCCGTCGCGCTTGTGCTGGGCGGCACTAAAACCATTGCGCCCAAAGCGAACTGCCGGGAGCGCCAGCTTGAGCAGATCATGTCTGACCTGTTCCCCGCCGGCCCGACAGACCAGCAGATATGGCTGCGCGCGGGCGGCGAAGTGGCCAACCTCGCGCTCGGCGGTACCGGTCGGGCCCAGTGGTTCTCGGCGCTCCGCTTGCTGTCGCAGGGCGGCGGCGGGGGCAGTGTCACTCGCGAGAGCCTGATCGACGCGGCGTTGGAGGAGTTCCCCGCCCACCGCGAGCTCGGGGCGCTGCGCTGATCCGCACTTAACCAAGGTTGGAGCCGGTTACGTGTGGGTGCCTGTCGCCGAGTCGGCAATCTGCATATCGGTGATTGGTGGCTATTGTCGATTAGTGATTGAAAGCTGCTGATATGCAAACGGCCTTGTTAAATTTCGACCTATTTTGCCGGTCAGCCGAGCTGCGTCAGTTTCCCTGTATGATTCTTCGGCAAGGGATCCGCTCAATACCGGCGAAGTCCCTTGTTGTGAGTCAGTCGCGACGACGTCCGCTTTTGCGTTCATGGGACAAAGAGCCGTCATTCCGCTGTCGGCCCCGGAGCCGTTAGTCCGCAAAGCGCCCCATCTCGGTCGTTACCGCGGTCACGGGCGCTCCCCAGAAGCGGACATCCCATTCAACCTCGCAGGTTGGCCCCTTGCGCCGAATGCCCTCGAATTCTCGCTCGTCGGCCGCCCTGCGAAGAGACCTTGACGCACTTTCTGTTCCGTGTTCGTTCGTCGCTTGACGCGTCCCCTCGTTCGCCCGGGCGACACTTATGACGAAAGCGAGCCAAATCCCAGTGCCCGATCTGCTTGACACCCTGCTCTTTTCTTGCGAGCCAATTGGGAGGCGGCGAGGAAAGGGCATCTTTTTCGATGCAAAGGGCGATCGAGCGTTTGGGAGTAGGATGCGTAATCTGCTTTCGGTCTCGGCAAAGGCCGTCTGCCGAATGATCAATATCGCCTTCGAAACGCTGATAGACGATTCTCTATCTAAGATCACGAATGTCGCCCAGTTAAAGGCGCTATTGAACAAGCGCGTCCTGAGCTTTGTAAACGACTTTGAAGATGGAAGGTGGCTTAGCAGTCGTTTCCAGAGTTATCTTTGGGACAACATCGCTCAAACCGCTCTCTCAGAGCGTGAGCGCTTGGCACTGGCTGATCAGAGCCATTCGGCGTTGGTAGCGGCCGCTCGAAATCTCAGGCTCACGGACAAAGACGAGGTCGGCCAAGGGAGCGAAATCGCTGAGGTTTTTCTCTACGGAATTATGAAAAACCATTATAAGGCGCTACCCGTCGTACCCAAGATATTTTATAAACAAAATTCACAGGATAACGCCAAAGGCGCGGATAGCGTCCATATCGTCGTCAGCGATGATGGCGAAGACTTTACTCTGTGGTTTGGCGAAGCGAAATTCTATAATTCAATCGCCGATGCGCGTTTGGACTCGGTCGTGAATTCGGTTTACTCAAGCCTAGACACCGGCAAGCTGAAAAAAGAAAACGCCATCATCACCAACGTGTCCGATCTTGACCAGCTGGTTATGGCGGAGGCGCTCCGAGCAAAAATCAAGGCAGCACTGAGCAGCCAGGTTTCGATCGATCATTTAAAACCGAAGATCCATGTTCCGATCCTCATAATTCACCAATGCGCCGAGACGGCGAAATGCGCCGAGCTTTCCGACCAATATCGTCAGGCAATCTCCGCCCATCACACAGAAAGAGCCGAGGCCTACTTCTTAAAGCAGCTATCCGGATCGTCTAAGGTCCATAAGTATGGAAATATCCAATTCCATCTGATCCTTTTTCCGGTTCCGGATAAGAAGGCGATTGTGGACACCTTCTTGGGAGCAGTCTCTTTTTACAAGGGGGCAGCATGATGGAGCTGTTTGCTGCATGTTCGGAGGTCAATGATCTAATTGAAGGCGGTAATGACCTAGCTGCGCGCAATATGCTGATAAAACTTTTGGACGACCTGGATCGTAGCAAAACGCCATATCCCCAGGTCTTGAACCAGCTGGTTAGATCGGCGGGGCTTTTTCCCTATCTGCAGCTCGAGAATGCGTCATGGGACCAGAAATTCGTCCATGAGGCGTTCGCAGTCGATGTAGGCAACAGAACCGCCACATTGCACCGGGAGCAGGCCACGGTTCTTTCAAAACTTCTCGGCGGCAAAAGCATTGCCGTGAGTGCGCCGACAAGCTTCGGAAAGAGCTTCATAATCGACGCGTTTATCGCGGCCAAGCGACCCGACACTGTGGTGATCATCGTGCCGACGATTGCGTTGATGGATGAAACTCGCCGTCGCCTGTACAAGAAGTTCGCCCGCGATTACGGCATTATCACTGCGCCTGACGCGCCGCTCGAGGCGCGAAATATTCTGATTTTTCCGCAGGAACGAGCCTTCGGTTACATCAATAAACTCAAAAAGATCGATCTTTTAGTCATCGATGAATTCTACAAGGCAAGCATTGTTCACGACAAGGAGCGGGCACCGTCACTGATTAAGGCAATTGTTCTATTATCTCGCCTTGCTGAGCAGCGTTACTACTTAGCTCCGAACATCAAAAAACTAGAAGATAATGTGTTCACGAGGGACATGGAGTTTCTTGAGCTCCTCGATTTCAATACAGTCTTCCTTGAAAAGCATGAAATTTACAAGGATATTGGTGGAGATGCGCAAAGGAAGTCTGAAGCGCTTCTGTCAATTATCGCGCCAAGAAGCCAGAAATCCCTTGTTTACGCCGGAACTTACACGGAGATTAAAAAAATTACCGATCTCGTTGTAGGTCGAATGAACAAGGTAGACCGGGCGCATACAAACCATTTTGCCCGCTGGCTTAGAGAAAACTACCAGCAGAATTGGGTTTTAGCTGACCTCGTGGAGCGCGGTGTGGGTGTGCACAATGGCCGGATGCACAGATGCCTCAGTCAGCTTCAGGTTCTACTTTTCGAGCATGAAAAGGGTTTCGACAGCATCGTGTCAACTTCTTCGATTATCGAAGGTGTGAATACATCCGCACAAAATGTAATAATATGGAAGAGTAAGCTGGGTCAAAACAATCTCAAAGATTTTACATATAAAAACATTATCGGCCGGGGTGGCCGCATGTTCAAACATTTTGTTGGGCACATCTACCTTTTGGATTCGCCGCCGAAGGACGAAGATACGCAGCTTCAGATCGAGTTTCCCGACAAAGTTCTCGGCGGCTTGGACGAGACCCAGGATCGTGAAAGTCTAACTGAGCGGCAGATCGAAAGGATTATCGAGTATAAGCGCCAGATGTCCGATATCGTCGGTGCCGACAATTTCGCGCGGATCCAGAGAGATAACCTACTGCAGGATAGTGATGCCGATTTTCTGCTCCAGGTTGCCAGTGATATGAAAGACAATCCAGATGACTGGAAGGGCTTTGGCTATCTTAACTCGAGCAAGCCTTCTGACTGGGATCGGATGCTTTATAAGGTAATCGCCCTTAAACCTTCGGGATGGGATGCCCCTCATGGGCGTGTCGTCGCGGTGGTTAAGGCTCTCGCGGAAAACTGGACAACCAACATGCCGACTATGCTGTGGAAGCTCTCTGGCAATGGAATCGATGTTGAGGGCTTTTTCCAACTTGAGCGAACGATTACGTTCAAGCTATCAGCTCTCCTAAGCGATATTAATGAGCTTCATAGAATGATCGTAAATTCATCCGTTGATATCGGCGGTTTTATTGGAAAGATCAGCCACGCATTTTTGCCACCAGCAGTGCATAGTTTGGAAGAATATGGGCTTCCGCGAATGATCTCGCGTAAGTTGCACCAAGCGCGCTATATAGACTTTTCGCAAACGGAACTCGACCTCAGAAGCGCGTTGAATATTTTCCGCCGCAACGGGCTCGAGGCCGCTCTCAGGGTCGAAAGCTTGACGGCGTTTGATCGCTACATCCTTCGGTTTTTCTTCCACGGCATCACGCCCGACGACGTCGCTTCAGCACCAGTGTAGCTCCGCAGCTTCGCGGTGAACGGCAGCGCCGATTGACGAAAGAACGCCGTTGCCAGCTCTGTTCAGAGGGGCGCGTCTCTGGTTTGTACGTTCGGCATCTTGCGGTGGGCGCCCCGTTCAAGGGTAACCCAGTGAGGGGCGTGCGTCGGTCGTAGGCTGCTCAACAGCTCGCTATTTCCCAGCGGCAGCTTTGCGGAGGAGAAACGATGTCGAAGAAAGCGGATATCTTCATCATCGAATCCTTGTCGCCGGACGACGAGGGCAACGGGCGGTTCGAGGGGCAGGTGATCAGCCATGTCGCGCGGCTGCACGGCAAACAGCCGGCGTACCGTTACGTGCGCACCCGCGACGCGTTCGAGAAAGCGATCAAGGCGTTCCTGCGCTCGGACTTCCGCTATCTGCACATTTCGGCGCACGCCGATCGCGAGGGTATCGCGACCACCAATCAGGACGAGGTCAGCAACCGTGAGCTTGCCGAGATGCTCGGCAAGCGCTTCGCCGACCGGCGGCTTTTCCTGTCGGCGTGCAGCATCGTGCACGAGCAAATGGCGGCCGACATCATCCCCGCCACCGGCTGTTATTCGGTGGTCGGCCCGCGCCAGGACATCGGTTTCGCCGAAGCTGCGGTGTTCTGGCCGGCGCTCTATCATCTGATGTTCGAGCGCGATGCCCGCGCGATGTCGCGCGCGACGCTTGCCACGAACCTGAAGAAAGTCGCGATGCTCTTCGACGTCGAGATCGGTTATTACGCACGGTCGGCAAGCCGGAAGTCCGGCTTCTCCACAGACATCTTGAAAGGCTGATGGCGGTCTATTTCATCCACCAGGAAGAGCGCGGTCAGTGGCTGATGAAGGTCGGTCGTGCGACCGACATCAGGCGACGGCTCGGTCAGCTCCAGACCGGCAACCCAAAGCAGCTTGCGCTGGTGGGCTGGATCGAAGCGGCGGACGATACTCGGACGGAAAAGGCGCTTCACCGCAAATATGCGGGCGCGAACGTCGGCGGCGAGTGGTTCGCGCTTCAGCCCGCCGACATTCTCGGCGACTTGCAGGCCGCAGGGATCGAGGGGTTCGTCGCGAAGAACGCCGATGCGTTCGAGATCACCGGGCGCGACAGCGATGCCGTGCCCGAATATCTCGGGGTTTGGGTCTGGGCCGATCTTGAGATCGACGAATGCTGTCCGTTTTGCGGGTGCCTGTGCGGCATGGCGTTCCAGGACGCCTCGCAGATGTATCATTGCCTGAGCTGCGACGCGCTGACCGACTTCAGCGAGCTCTCGCCTGATTTTGACACCGAGGAAGACTATCTCGCCTGGAAAGCGCAGGAAGTGGCACGCAAGGCGCGATTGCCGCCTCCACCGCCACGCCGCCGGTTCGTAACCTGAGCTTACGGAGATCCAGTTTCGGTGAGACCCGGCCGGTGTGGATCGAGCCGGTAGGAAAAAGGAAAGGTTGGCGGCATGGATCTGTCGGGCGCGAACACCGAAGCGACCTTGCGGTTTCAACGCTTTCACGAGCGGTTCAACCGCTCGATCAAGGTGCAGGCGATAGGCCTCGGGCTGCTCACCGACGAAGTTGATGCGGGGACGCCAGCCGAGACGATCAGGGATCGCCTCTACGCGCGCCCCGACTGGCTGTGGGGCGGCATGCCAGACTGGACCAACCCACGCATCGAGATCGATGGCGCGCTCCGCGACATCGGACAAGCCGGCGTAGTGCGCGCCTTTTCGGCGTTCGATCTGTTTCTCGACGAAGTGATGGCAGAGTTGACCAGCTGGCGGGACTTTTCGGGCGAGACGCCGCTCGACGCCGCCGACACGCCATCGAACGATGACGAGCCCGGCGACACCGATCGGGTCGAACGAATCTATACAAGGCTCGGCGCCGAGCGCGCGCGGATTTCGGACGTTTGGGCGGTGTACGTCTATTTCCGGCGCGCGCGGAACTGCATCGCGCATCGCGAGGGCGTCGCGTCGCGCAGCCTGGTCGAGGCCTATGCCGCGCCCGAGCTGGCGCCGACGCTCGACCGATGGATCGCGCGAACCGGTGAAATGACGGCGCCCGCGCTGGTCGCGGTCCAAGAAGGCGGACAAATAGCGTTCAGCCACCGCCAGGGCATCGCGGCGTCGTCGACGCTGCGGTTGATCGCGATCGATCTGGGGCGGCTCGTCATCGAGCAACTCGGCGAGCGCGGGTTCGTTTATCTGGCGGCTCGGCGGGCGTTTTTCGACGATCCTCCGTTGTCTGACACCCTCGAGATGACCTCGATGGTGAAGGCGTTCAACAACGCGATGGCGACCCGTTATCGCGTGCGAGATTACGATTTTCGCGAGGGACTCCGCATCCTGCGCGGGCTCGATCTGACAAAGAAATGCAGCGCTCGCTTTGCCGAACTGAAACGCCGAGCCTGAGCATCGTTCGATATCGACGGGGTGTATCTTGATCGGATGTCCGCTTTGCACAGCAGCGCGCCTAGAACCTGACAAGCCGCAAGCGGCCCCCGGAGCCGTCTGTCAGCAAAGCGCCCCATCTCGGACGTTAGCCTGTCTTATCGGCGATCCCAAAAGCCGACATTGTTCGGCAGATCGCTTTCTTCCCATCGTCGTCCAGCAGCAACCGGCTGGTCGCATCGTCCTCGCTTTGCAGGATCGGCGCAGGCCGGTTCTCTCCAAGGGCCTGATCGGCACCCCAACGGGGCCCACCCCGGTCTCTCTTCCATCTTCCCGTCCAGTCGAGAGCGGGAGCCAGCCGGGATGTTGATCGTGGAGACCATCGGCAAGGTTCCGCGCCTGTATCCCACAGCCGCCTGCTACTAATGCGCGCCTATCCGTATGAGACGCAGGAGATGGTGTTCGACGCGCACGCGCAGGCGTTCCGCTTCTTCGGCGACGCAAGCCCTTTAACTCCCCGCTCCTGCTATCAAATTAGTCCGCTTCCCTTCAATCTTTGCGAAGCGTCTCACTAACACGGCTGTGCCCCCACACCGGATCCTTGAGCAAAATCGTACGCGCATCGGGATGAGCGTTCAGAGCGGCAAGGAGTGTTTGCAGAGAGACGCTTCTGGCGAGCGGAGCATCGGTTTGCGCCACCGCTTTTGAGTAGGGGATTGCCAGCTGGTCATAAAGGTCCGGCCGATCTTCCCGCTTCATCGCGGCAGCTGCCCGGTCGACTATGTTGAGCAGGTCTGACGCATTCCGTCCGGCGTCTGAGCGGAATGTCTTTCGAGCGGCGATCTCATCGACAAGCGATGTTGCAAGTTGAAGGTCTGTTTCGAGAATAGCTGGACAGGCCCAGACGAGTTGCGTGCGAAGCAGTGCAGGCTGACGCTCGTCGTTGATCCAGTCACGAGCTGTATTGTCTTGCGTCGTCGAAACCGCGTCAACAACCAAGCCGGCGACGGCGTCTGCCCATCGGTGGTCGTACCCGGAGCGATTAGCGACCGGCAAGAATGATGCCGCCGATTTCAGCGCCGCGTCGCGTAAGATGACAAACGGAGCTCTTGGATCCGAAAGAGCGACTAGGAACGCGAATTGGAGTATAAGGGACCAGCGGCCAAGGCTGTTTTGGAAGCGCTCATTGAAACGTGTGGCCGCGAATGGCTGCAACGCGAAGGCACGCAGCGCGGCTTCGGCCTTTCCGATCCTGCGCGCGGCGTCATGGCCTGGATCGCGTCCATTAGCCTTTGATAGTTCGACCTGAGACCTCGCGGCCCAAAAGGCAAACTCCCGCTCGGCGCGGAACGATTCAAATCCCTGACCGCTGATCGTTTCCGGGTGCCGGACGGCCGCGAACTTATCGAAGGTTGCCAAAGCCGCTTCTAATGCCGCACGCCGCAGGACCCCGTCGGCATGTGCCATCGCGAAGCGATGCCTTATCTCCGGGGTATCGACCAGCGATGGCTCGAAGACGCTCCAGAGTTTGCCTGGATCGATGTCTTGCTGCGCGGCAGTTTGCAAAGCGTCGTCAAGCGCCAGCATGACCGCAGACCGCCTTCGCTCCAAGTCAGGCTCTTCTTCCTTCAGACGCTCGATTTGGAAAATGGCGTGACGTTCGCCGCCTACCGCTTGGGAAGGGTCGATCTCGAGCAGGGCACGCCGGCGGCGGTTTTCGGCAGGGCGATTTTTCTGACGATGCCAAGCATGAACGGCTTCCTTCAGCATGAAGGCGCTGACGTGTATCCGTCCTTCGATCGCCACCTTATTGTCGATAAGAGCGGCGTCTATGGCTGACGCCTTCCAGCCTTCGCCGTCCTCTCCGCCGTTTCGAAGCCTAGCCACCCCGAAACTTACGAAGAGCGGCACGCCGCTTCGCAAGGCTTGTTGCGGGGCCTTATCGTTCCAGAAGCAGGCTTCTCCGACACTTCCGACAACCGCAGGCAGAAGGCTTCGTTTGCTCGCTTCGTTCGCGAACCACCGCAAGCGCGCGGGAGCATTGCGCAGGAGGATACGGGCGATGAAACTCAATCCGTAGCCGAAGAAAGAACCAAGCGGTACAGGATGCTGCATCCATCGATCCGCGAAGTTGATCCGCGTCCAATCCATGACCGAGAGATGTTCGCTCTGGTAGACGGGCGAAGGCGAGGATTGCGTTGCAGATGTTTTGGACCTGACGAGATCAAGCGCCTGCCGGAATAATCGCTGTCGGGCCGCTTCTGGATAGGCGCCGCGCAACAGCCGGCCCAGACTGCTCTCAATCTCATCCTCCGGCGCGTGGCCGTGCGCGATCATCTCGCCGATGCCGACGAGGACGGCGCCGTGACAAGGCAGCTCGCCGGAAAGTACGCGGCGTCTGAGCAGACGCGCCAGAAGCGGCCCGTTGCAGTGCCAAGGGCCGCCGGTGCGTCCTTTGCGAAGCAACCCCGTAAAATAAGCTCTCTTGAACAGACTGGCTTCGCTTTCGCGCTCGTCGTTCATCAACCAGACTGCGGCAGCAAGCACGCCCGGCGTAAGCCTTGGATCAGCCCTATCGCGCGTCATCGTAAGGCCATTGGAAGTTTGTCGTCGGTTGCGTCGATCCGGAGATGTCCCGCCCATTGGCAAGCCCGTCAATGTAAAGCGCGGCGTCACGCGCCGCGCCCCCCTCCAGCTTCGACATGCAGAACGGCCATTTTCCCGCCATGCGGTTCAAGCTGTTGGAAAGAAGATAGACCTCGCGTTCGCCTTCATGAGGCGTGAGCAGGAGATAACGGTCATGGAATGCCTGCCGCGGGCCATCGACGAGATTGCGAACCCTCAGTTTGCGGGCGGCGTTTGGGATGCCGTTGCCCCGCAAGTCGCGCAGGACCGTTTCCAGTTCGTCGAGCAGGCTTGCATTTGGATCATTCGTTTCCGGGTCGGTCTCTATCAGACTGGTGACGACCGTCAGATCGACATCCAGGCTTTCGAGCCGGGAGATGACCCGCTTCAGGGTGTCGATCCCGAAATACGGATCGACGATCGTGCCGGCGCTGACACGCGCGCCGTCCAGCAGAACGTTGAAGTGAGCGATGACGCCGACCTCGTCTGCGATACCTCGATGAAACCAGCGGTCGCTGCCTGACGGAGGCACCAGCCGATGCGCAAGCGCCCGCATCTTTGTCCGGTGCGCCTCGAAGGCGGCATCGTTTTCAGCCGTAATCTTCGATCGGCTCGTGGATCGAGTGCGAACCTTCGATGCGCTATTTCGAAGTTCCGGTCCGAGCCCCTGAGCCGAGCGGGCAAGTGTGTCATTGATCGCGAGCGTTGGCCCCATTGCTGAGATGTTGAGATTGATGTGGAGCAGGAGCGAATGCTCCTCAAACTGGACTAGCATGCCCGACCGGTTAAAGACGGACATTCTGTAGTGATCGAACGGAACCGCCTCCACCTGCACCATTGCGCTAGGGTGCATGGTGATCAGTTTGGAAAAGACAGGCTCCTGCCCGAGTTCGAGCTCTAGATGGACAGCGTAATCGTCGTCGGCCTTTCGGGTTGCGCGGAGGACGAACTGTTCCGGGTAGGTTAGCGTTTCCGTAGAGCGGTCCCGTTCCACGCTGAAATCGATGGGCGGATCTCCACCATCGGCCTCGGGCACATCGTAGATGTCGAAAGCACCGAGACGATCGGGAAGCCGGCGAAAATCGAGACCGATCATCTCCTTGAGGAAGTTTAACGCCTGAGTCCATCCATGGTCCGAGAGCGGAGGGTGATCTGTCCCGACATAGGTTTCCATCGGACGGGAACGGCGTCCAAACCCGTCGGCGAGCCTGTGACGGGAACCGCCCAACGCGATGCGCGGACCGCCCTGCCGTGAAAGATCCAAGGTCGACTGCGTACGAACCGCATCCCCAATCTGCTGGGCCTCTTCGCTGTCTAGGAGGGCTTGAATTATCTCGACGTCCGTCCCGTCGAAACGCGCGGTCTTCCTCTTCTCGTTGTCGGGAATCACGGCTCCGAGTTCAGCGCTATGAACAAGGCACCCGTAGAGTAGGGTTGCCTCTATGCCGAACGCCACCCAAAGCCAATGGCGCCTTCCGGTCTTCGTCATGTCGCACCATGCTGAAATATTACCTGTGATTGTAAGGTCCGGAGGCAAACGTGTATAGCAGGCACCCTGACGGTGCGCCGGCGCGGCGGGCGCAAGGGGGCCATCGGAACGCGGGCCCTGACGTTGCCCCCAACTTCTATCCAGCTTTGAGTTCGTTCTGGCGGTTGGATTTGCCCTTTCGGGTGTGCGGGGCGGCGGGGGCAGACGCGGAGCCGCTCATGTTGTGGAGCGTCTGATCCCGCCGCGGGTGGAACGTTGAGGCGAAGGCGCTTGGCGTCTGCCATTCGAGCTTCGAGTGCGGTCGGTCGGTGTTGTAATCGACCTGCCATCGGGCGAGGGCGGCCCTGGCCTGGGACAGGCTGGAGAACAGCGTCTCGTTCAACAGCTCGTCCCGAAGGCGGCCGTTGAAGCTCTCGATGAAGCCATTCTGCATCGGCTTGCCGGGCGCGGTGTAGTGCCACTCGACCCGGGCCGCGTCGGTCCAGGCCAGAATGGCATTGGAGGTGAACTCGCTGCCATTGTCGCTGACGATCATCTTGGGCCGGCCGCGCTCTGCCAGAAGCCTGTCGAGTTCGCGAGCGACCCTGACCCCGGACAGCGAGGTGTCCGCCACCAGCGCCAGGCACTCGCGGGTGCAGTCGTCCACGATGGCCAGCATCCGGAAGCGGCGGCCATCGGTCATCTGGTCGGCGACGAAGTCGAGTGACCAGCGCTCGTTCGGTCCCATCGGGATCATCATCGGCGCCCGTGTCCCGATCGCCCGCTTGCGACCGCCTCGCCGGCGGACCATCAGCCGTTCCTCACGGTAGAGCCGGAACAGCCGCTTGTGGTTGACCCGGAAGCCCTCCCGCCTGAGCAGGACGTGGAGACGGCGGTAGCCAAACCGCCGTCGCTCCTGGGCGATGGCCTTCATGCGCTCACGCAGCGAGGCGTCATTCCCGCGCGTGGCTCTGTATCTCATGGTCATGCGGCAGAAGCCGGTGGCTTTACACGCCCGCCGTTCGCTCATCCCGTGATGCTCCACGAGATGGGCGACAGCTCTGCGCTCGGCAGCGGGCGTCACCACTTCTTTCCCAGGAGATCCTTCAGCGCGACGTTGTCCAGCATGGCGTCGGCGAGCATGCGCTTCAGCTTGGCGTTCTCGTCCTCGAGCGCCCGCAGCCGCTTGGCCTCCGATATGTCCATCCCGCCGAAACGGGCCTTCCACTTGTAGATGCTGGCGTCGCTGACCCCGTGCTTCCGACACAGGTCCGAGACCGGCTCCCCGGCCTCGTGCTCCTTCAGGATCCCGATGATCTGCTCCTCGGTGAAGCGGCTGCGCCTCATGTTCTGGTCCTCTCATGGGGCCAGAACGAACTTCAAGCTGGATTAGCCAGGAGGGGCAACGTCATTGGCAATCCCACCAGCCAGCAATCTCTGCCGGAATTCCTATAGGGCCGTCGCTACGCCACGAAGATGAAGCGGACGCTCCTAACGTCAGCTATGGGGGCGGTTCCAGAAGGACAGCTACACGGCACTGGCTACCGGATAGCTGACAGTCCGGATACCGGCCCATACCGGACGTTCGGACGCGCACTTGGCAGGGTCTGCTCTTGGCGCAGACGTAACCTAACCCGCCCTGCGATCTCCGCTCACTCGACGGGGCTTCGGCTCGCCAATCCGTCGGCCAACAGCCGTAGTACGTCCGCCAGCAACTGCATCGCCCATTGCTGAGAAACAAGGCTCTCCATGGCGCCGGCCGACAGGCTGCAACGGGTCGCCGGAATGGTGGCCCCGTTATCGGCCCTTGCCAAGAGATGAAGGGTCGATGACAGCGTCAGGAAGAGACGCATTGCATGCGGGTCGGCGATAGGACCGGCGACATATTGTTCGCCGCCCGAGCCCGCAGGTTGATAGCTGATGCAGAGGGGCAGGCGTTCCTAGGGATCGCAGGGGGGGTGCCGAGCGTGATGCTGGCGCGGTGCGTGGCCGCGGGATCGATGCTGAACGTGACGGCGATGTGGGGCTCGATCGTGTCGAGCGAGGTGAAGAGAGCCGGATCACACCACGCTCCGATGATTGCTTCCGACGACGCATGGATAAGGCGGCGGTGCCGGACGAACAGCGGATGCGGGTGGGCTGAGGAAACGTGGGGGAACATGAGGCGACCTCTCGCATGAGAAGAGCGCCTCACCCCGGCCTAGGTGGCTTTATGGAGAAGGTCGAGAGAAGACCCAACGATATATTCGCTGGACGAACGTAGAAGGGAAGAGAGAGGACTGTTTTTGATCTTGAGACAGAGGGACCCAGGCCGGGCATGAGACACTGCCGGGCAGAAGCGCGTCGGCTCAACTCATATAGAAATATCGTCTGCGTCAAAACACTGGACACCTGTTCAGGGTAACCGTCGCGTTATCAGAACAGGATGTCACGCTATGTTCAGCGCCGCCTCTATTCTTCTTGCGAGTTCGTCTTCGGTCAACTCACTCGCCGCCAGCGCCAACCATGTCGTCACCGCCGTGGCATCGTCCATGGTCAGATCGTAGCCATTGAGGGCGAGAAACAGCTCGCACACCACGAAGGAGGTCCGCTTGTTGCCGTCCACGAAGGGATGGTTCTTGGCGATGCCGTAGGCGTAGGCAGCAGCCAGGGCCGCCGCGTCGGAGGCGGAAATCCGCTCTTGGCCGGCTTCGTCCTGTTGCAGGTAGTGGTAGCGGTTCTTCGGGCGATCAAGGGCCGTTTCCAGTAACGCCTCGTCGCGCACGCCTCTGCCACCGCCATGCTCCGCGAGCTGGGCGTCATGAACGGCGAGCACCACGGCCTTTGTCACCCAGCGCGGTTCCTGTCGGCCGTCGGGCTCGCTCACTTTGCCAGCTCACGCAGCACGTTACGCCGCTTCTTCATGATCTTGCGGGCTTCCTCCATCTGCGCCTCGAACTCCGGTTCGTAGGGCGTGAGGTGGTAGCCGTCCGGCGTCTCGGTCAGATAGAGCGTGTCGCCCTGCTCCACCTTGAGCCGGACCAGCACCTCCTTGGGCAGCACGGCGCCGACCGAGTTGCCGATTTTCCCAAGCTTGAGCACGACCATGGCGATGGCTCCTTTCGTATGTACAGATGTATGAACGAACGCGGATCGTCAAGGCAGGTCCGCTTCCGCGCCCAACAGAGCGGACCTGCGTCAGCCCAATCAGTCCTCGGTGAAGGGCTGCCAGTCGTCGATGAGACGATGAACCGGCGAGAAGTCCGTGTACCGCGTATGCAGGCGCGCGGAGAGGTCGGGGTCACCCGCTTCGCTAACGGCCGCGATCACATCCTCCAGGGCAATCGCCATGAAGGATACCCCGTCAGGCCGACGGTCGAGCATGGAGCGGTAAAGTTCCACGGCATACCAAGCTTCCCGGTTGGCGGCAGGTGCGATCGTGACGAACAGGCCATGGGCACCCTGCCCCCACTGCTCCCGGATCAGAGCGGCCAGAAGATGCTCGGCGGTGAGCTGGGCGAGGTGACCGGTCAAAAGGCTCGGCGCATCAGGATCGAGATGAAGGGCGCAGGCACGGGTGAGTTCCCGATACCGGGCAGACCCGCTCCGTCCCGGCTGTCGCATATCCTCGGAATACTTGACCTCGATGGCGATGAAGGCGGGCCGACCGTCCGGGCCGGTACCGCTCACGAAGAGGTCGAAGGCGGTGTAGTCACCGAGATAGCGCGTGTCACCACGCCCCGGCGAGTGCTCGAAGGCCAGCTTCTCCACCTCCCCGAAGAAGCCGGGGAAGAGGCGCTCGAAGAGGCGATGGCGGCGTTCCTCATCCACCTGGCACAGTGCGAACAGGTTGAAGGTGAGCGGCTGGCTCGACAGGAGATTCTCCCACAGGCGCTGCTCATCGATGAGGGCGCCGTATTCTCGATAGGCTACGGCACGGCGCGCCAGCCGGGCGATGTCAGGGGTCAGGAAATTACGGCCCTGCTTGGCATCCACTTCGCTGAGACGACTTCCAAGAACACGCTGACTGCCGCTCCGGGATCGATGCAGCCCCGGCTTCATTCCGCACATTTCACGCCAAGTCGACTGGAGCAAGCGCGCGCAGCATGCAAATCGTGTGTCGCTAGGCTCGTCCACATGAAACCGACGTAAAACATCCCTAGGAACCACGGGCAAGGTCGCGTTAACTTGCCCATAACTATCTGATACATCGCCCATTTTGTCACCATTTCCACGTCCGGTGACATAAATTCCCGCGAGAGTGCGGCGATTTAATACACCTCCAATTCAACGTGTTTGAGGGTCCAAAACGCTATATTAAAGGCCGGCTTTTTCCGGCGCCTTCTCTAGTTACCTCTGAGGCGCTTGATGACGACCTATCTTCCCCGCTCCCTTCTATCCGTCAGGACGATAACTCTGCCGCCTGGCTTCGACTGGCAATGGTTGTGTGAACAGCCGGCCATTCCGTTTCGACTGCCCTTTCAGCGACGTCCGCTTTGCGCCCCATGTCGGTCATTGAGCTATTGCTTGGTAGATCCCGAAACCTGCCGTTCGCCTCGCTAGCCATGCAGTTGGACCTGCTTGCGCTAAAGCAGTTTCGTCGGGCCCTTTCCCTCCGGCTCCGATCCAGACGAATTTGGAGCAGAAATCTTGAGACGGTCGAGTTTCGAGCACGATCAGGGGAGCGACGAGAAGGCGATTTTGCTGGCGCGCGGCATCGCTCTTGACCAAGATACCAGGCAGCGTCGGGCGCGACTGCGGCGCAGCGGCAACCAATGGCAATTGTTCGATCTTGGAGGCAGGACTTGTACTTTGAAGGACCAGAAGGATTTTACACCGACGATTTCATGTTCCATGTGATGGGCATCGAGGAGCTCCCGTCCGTCCTCTATCAGTACACCTCCGTCGACAGCCTCGAGAAAATCCTCGCCTCGCACACGCTGCGCTTCTCACGCCTCGATACAGTCAATGACCCCGAGGAAGCGACTGCCTCGGATGTGCCGCTCGCCGCTAGTTCAGTGTTCGTGTCGTGCTGGTCCGGGATGCAGGCCGAGCAGATTCCGATGTGGTCGATGTACGGGCAAAATTTCAGCGGCGTGCGGATCAGGCTGCCGACAAACATGTTCACCGGGCGCAAGGATCCCTTGGTCTTCGAGAAAGGCGGCGCCTTTATTATGACCGATAGCCGGCACCTGATTACGCGGAAGTCGCCTGCAATGGGCGCGGACAGCTGCGCCATTATTGGCCCGAACAAGGTCTACTACAGCGACGATCCCGCCTATCGGAACCGCAAGCTAGTCTACCGCCAAGCGGGCACGGCGCATTTTTATCCGTATGATCTCGGCATGGTGAAGGGCGCGCACTGGTCCTACGAGCAGGAGTGGCGCTTCAAGATCGCCGCGCTCGCCTTCGAGGCGCAGTTCCCGGACGATGAGTACTTCAACAAAGTGACGCTTGATTTCGCGGCTTACCCGTTCGAGGCCAAGGCGCTCTTCATCCCGCTGGCCCCCTCCGCTCTCGATGAGCTGGAAGTGACGCTCGGCCCAAGGGCCGATGACGCCGCCCTCAAGGAGGTTGAACGCGTTCTCGCCTCGTATGCACCGAAGGCGACTCTAGTCCGCAGCCAAATCCCGATTCGCTAGTCGTCCAGCCGTTTGCAAAGCTCATCGCGGCGGGGGTGGAAGTGGCTCCTGTAGGTAGCGCTCGCTGCCTGAGGCGCCGCGGCATAAAGCCATGCTGGGGGACAGGGACACCGATCGGAACGACTGCTTCCACGGCACCTCTGTCTCGAAGCTGCCAGTCCGCCTCCGGTCCCAAACCGGCCATTCGTCGTCGCAGCAGGGAACTTCTGCTTCTGGCGCGCCCCGCCCGTTGAGGAACGGGCAGAAATCTGCTGATTTTACATCCAGGCAAACCAGCTACAGAACCACCCCGTCGAACTGCACTTTCCCGATCTCCGCCGCAAGCTTCGCTGCCAGCTTGGCCCGGCCGTAGCCGTCCATGGCCACCCGGCCTCCAGGGACATCCCAGCCGCCCAAGGCCGCGATGACGTCCCTCGGGAGGTCGGCGCGCTGGGCCGCGTCCTTGAAGGTGTGCCGGAAGGAGTGGAACACCACGCTCTCGTCGGCGATCATCTTCCGGATGGCGGCCCCCATCTTCTTGTTGCGGGCGGTCACCATGTCCTTTGGACCCGCTGCGTCGGGAAACAGCAATCCGTCCGCCGGGACGCTCCTGGCATGCTCCAGAAGACCCAAACGGACCAGCTCCGGATGAATGGGGACCACGCGCCGTGAGGTACGCGTCTTCACCCCGCGTATGGCGTTCGCCTCAATGCGCAGCATCATCACGCCGTCCATCTCGATCACGTCCGCCGCCATCAACCCGAGCAGTTCGGCGAAGCGCGCCCCGCTGAAAAGGCCGATGCGCGGCAGCCAGTACATCCAGCCCCTTTCCGTCGCTGCGGAGAACGCGGGTGCGGCAAAGAGTACGTTCAGCTCATGCGCCGTGAAGGGGCGGCGATCGGCCTCCAAAGGCAAAGCCGGCGACTTGAGGCCGACGGCCGGATTTCGCGCCGCCAGTTCCTCCTTCACCAGCCAGCGGAAAAGCGCTGAGAGCGCCTCCACATAGAGCCCAACGCTCTTCGGCGACATGGTCTGCAGGTCATTCTTTCCTGCGATCTCGGCAACTTGGCGAAGTGGGGCGTCTGGAAAGCGCTTGGTGGCGTTCGGCGGCAGCTTCATCAGAAGATCGCGGACCTCGCGCACATCGGCGCGGGTGATCTTGTCCACGACCTTTTCCGGCCCCAGCAGTTCCAGCAGCATGGCGAAGCGGAATTCGTACGCGGCGCGGGTCTTCGGCGAAACACCTGCACGGTCCGGCTCCGCCTTGTAGAGTTCTACAGCTCTTGCGAGCGTCAGGCGCGAAACCGGTGGCGGGGAAGCCCGGGTCACACCCGCGAAAAGCGGATCGTAGACGCATTCTGGCGCCAGAGAGGCTCGATCAGCCTCCCGCGAATAATGCTCGATCAGGGCACGCTGGACCAATTCCGTCAGCTTGGACAACGCAGCGGGCTTGCCGGTGAGGTCGAGCCGGGCGTCCTCGGCGATGTCTGTTGCAACCAGTTGCAACGAAGCCTCGTCCACGGATTGGCCAACAAGCATGATCTTCTCGGACGCTTCCTCGGCACGCTCCCGCCGCTCAAAGTCGTCCAGCGGCATGGCAGCCGCGCCGACTTCCAATCGGTGGAGATAGGCGCAGGCCAGGTGATGAAGATCCGCCTCCGAGATCTGCGCCAGAGACAACCCGGAGGCCGGCGCCCGGGCCTCCGCGAACAAGGCATCCACCTTTACGCTCTCGACGCGGGCGAGCCGACGGGCCTCGGCGTGAGAGATGTCACCGAGCGACTTCCAGACCTCGCGCTTTCCGATCTTGTCCTGAATGTCGGCCGGAACGCGAACCCGGAAGGTCCATTTCCCAGCGCGCTTGAAGAGCCGCTGATCCTTTGCCATTTCGCCGCCTTGCGTAGCAGACGAGTGTAGCAATCGACCAGACAAACTCTTGATCTTGCGCATTAAATTGAAATTTCAATGCCTTGAGGGAGACTGGCGGAGAGGGGGGGATTCGAACCCCCGATACGGTTGCCCGTATGCCGCATTTCGAGTGCGGTGCATTCGACCACTCTGCCACCTCTCCGCGAGGGCGCGGCGCGGGGCGCCGGGCGTGTGGTTCTGCGCTTCTAGCGGACCCGAAGCGCAACGACAAGCCGTCCGATGACATGGTGGGCCATGTCCCCAACATGCCCGCCGATGGGCACATCGGCGATCGGCTGCCAAGGCCGGGCCGCCATGGGATAGGCGGTGGCCGGTAGCGCGCGCTCTCCCTGACACCCGCAGACGCGGTCTTTCACCGATGCCAGCAGAGCCCAGGACCCGCTTCCACCTCACCGGCCCCGTCACAGCCGCCCGGGCGAGCGGCCGGCCGGCTGTTGCCGCGTCTTGCGTCTTTGATCGGCACCGGGCGGCGGCCCTCAGGCGCCGCCCGGGCCTAGAATGTGAGTCCATTGGGCTGGCGCAGGCCGCTCTGGTCATCGAGGCCGGGCATTTTGCTCATATGCCGGTGCCCCTCATCCGAAATGCTCGAACGCGGGGCACATGCTC
Organism: Xanthobacter autotrophicus Py2; assembly: GCA_000017645.1. NCBI lineage: Bacteria > Pseudomonadati > Pseudomonadota > Alphaproteobacteria > Hyphomicrobiales > Xanthobacteraceae > Xanthobacter > Xanthobacter versatilis. Next base: position 219,059 of record CP000781.1, on the reverse strand, counting down.
ACCGGCCTGCCCTACACCGCCTTGAGATGGCGGAGCGGCCGGCCGGGCGAGATGGCCTGCGCGGCGGCGACGATGGCGGCGGTGTCGAGGCCATAGTGGGCGTAGAGGTCCGACAGCGTCCCGGTCTGGCCGAAATGCTCCACGCCCAGCGCACGAAGGCGATGGCCCGCCACCGCGCCCAGCCAGCCCAGCGTGGCCGGGTGGCCGTCGATCACGCTCACGATGCCGCAATGGCGGGGCAGCGGCTCCAGCAGCCGTTCCACATGGCTGGTGGCGCCGGCAAAGCCGCGCTCGCGGGCCCGGGCCGCCGCCGTCCAGCCGGCGTTCAGGCGGTCGGCGGAGGTGACGGCGAGCAGGCCCACGTCGCGCCGGTCCTGCGCGATGAGCGCCACCGCCGCGATGGCCTCGGGGGTCACGGCGCCCTGCACCGCCACCACCACCTCGCAATTGGGGCCGGGCTCGCGCAGCCAGTAGGCGCCATCCACGATGCCGCGCTTCTGCGCCTCGCTCAGCACCCGCTTCGGCTGCTCCAGCGGGCGGGTGGAGAGGCGGAAATAGACCGAGCCGCCGGTCTCGTCGCGCAGCCAGTTGCGCTCGTCGCCGGCGCCCTCTCCGTCCCGCTGCACATAGTCGAAGGCAAACTCCATCAGCACCGCCAGCTCGTCCACGAAGGCCGGCTCGAAGGCGGCAAGGCCGTCTTGCGCCATGCCGATCAGCGGGGTGGAGATGGACTGGTGCGCCCCGCCCTCGGGCGCCAGCGTGATGCCGGAGGGCGTCGCCACCAGGATGAAGCGGGCGTCCTGGTAGCAGGCATAGTTCAGCGCATCGAGGCCGCGGCAGATGAAGGGATCATACAGCGTGCCCACCGGCACGAGGCGCGCGCCGAACAGGGAATGGGAGAGGCCGAAGGCCGAGAGCGCCAGGAACAGGTTCATCTCGGCGATGCCCAGCTCCACGTGCTGGCCCTTGGGCGAGAATTCCCAGGCGAAGGTGGAGGGGATGCGCTCGCGCTTGAACACATCCGCGAGCGCCGCATGGGCGAACAGGCCGCGCCGGTTCACCCATGGCCCCAGATTGGTGGAGACGGTCACATCCGGCGAGGTGGTGACGATGCGGTCGGAAAGCTGGCTTTCGCCCTTGGCTAGGTCCTGCAGGATGAGGCCGAAGCCGGCCTGGGTGGAGATCACCGGATTGGGCGGCGGCGCCAGCGCCGGCACGGCAAGGGCGGGGTCGGTGAAGCGGCGCGGGCCGCCCTGCGCGAACGGCACGCGCGCAAGGAAGGCGGCAAGCTCGCCCGCCGGGCGCTTCAGCCCCTCGAAGGGCTCCCATTCGCGGCCCTCGCCCACTCCCATGGCGGCGCGCAGGGCCTCCATCTGGGCCGGGGTCATGAGGCCGGCGTGGTTGTCCTTGTGGCCGGCCAGCGGCAGGCCGAAGCCCTTCACCGTGTAGCACAGGAAGGCCACCGGCCGGTCGTGGTCGATGGCGTCGAAAGCGGCGATGAGGGCGGCGATGTCGTGGCCACCCAGATTGGTCATCAGGGCGGACAGCTCGGCATCCGAGCGCCGGGCGATGAGGGCGGACACCTCGCCCTGATCGCCGAGATCGTCCATCAGGCGCTTGCGCCAGGCCGCCCCGCCCTGGAAGGTGAGCGCGGAATATTCGGCATTGGGGCAGGTGTCGATCCAGCTTTTCAAGGCGGCCCCGCCGGGCTCGGCGAAGGCGGCCTGCTGCAGGGTGCCGTATTTGAGCACGACCACCTGCCAGCCCATGGCCTCGAAGATGCCGGTGAAGCGCTCGTAGAGGCCCTCGCGCACCACGCCGTCGAGGCTCTGGCGGTTGTAGTCGATGATCCACCAGGTGTTGCGCACCTCGTGCTTCCAGCCCTCCAGCAGGGCCTCGAACACGTTGCCCTCGTCCAGCTCCGCGTCGCCCACCAGGGCGATCATGCGCCCCTTGGGCCGGTCGCCGGCGAGGCCGTGGGCGTGGACATAATCCTGCGCCAGGCTGGCAAACAGGGTCTGCGCCACGCCGAGGCCCACGGAGCCGGTGGAGAAGTCCACGTCGTCCGCGTCCTTGGTGCGGGAGGGGTAGGACTGGGCACCCTTGAAGCCGCGGAAGTTTTCCAGCCGCTCGCGGGTCTGGCGGCCGAACAGATATTGGATGGCGTGGAAGATGGGGCTGGCGTGGGGCTTCACCGCCACCCGGTCCTCCGGGCGCAGCACGTGGAAATAGAGCGCGCTCATGATGGCGGCCAGCGAAGCCGAGGAGGCCTGATGGCCACCCACCTTCAGCCCGTCCGTGCCGGGGCGCAGGTGGTTGGCGTTGTGGATCATCCAGCTCGCCAGCCACAGCACCTTGCGCTCCAGCTCGGCGAGAATGGCGAGATCGCCCGCGCTCGGCGGCGCCGGGCGCGGGCGCAGGGGGGTGGAGAGCGCCGAGGGCGTGGGCGGATGAGACGTGTGGCGGTCCATGGGGCGTTCCTCGAAGGGCGTTTTTTGGGGCGCGCTTCGGGCCCGGCGCGCCGCTGCCGGGAAGTCTAGCGCGAGCCGCCCGGCAGGTTCGCTCAAATCCACATTAACACGGGACCAATTGAGGCATATCCTGCCAATATCTGTCGCTTTTGGAGCGAAAAATTGCGCCTCGACGCCATCGACCGGAAGATCCTCGCCGCCCTGCAGCGCGACGGGCGCATGAGCATCGCCGATCTCGCGGACGAGGTGGGCCTTTCCCCCTCGCCCTGCCTGCGGCGGGTGCGGGCGCTGGAGGAGGACGGCCTCATCTCCCGCTATGTGGCGGTGCTGGACCAGCGCAAGGCCGGCCTGCCGGTGAGCGTGTTCGTCTCCATCAAGCTGGAACGGCAGAAGGAGGAGGCGCTGGACGCCTTCGCCGCCGCCATCCGCACCTGGCCGGAGGTGCTGGAATGCTATCTCATGACCGGCCAGCGGGACTACCTTTTACGGGTGGTGGCGGCGGACCTCGATGCCTATGAGAGGTTCCTGAAGCAGAAGCTGACCCGGCTGGAGGGGATCGCCTCCATCGAAAGCTCGTTTTCGCTGGAGCAGGTGAAATATTCCCACGTCCTGCCCCTGCCCTGAGGGCGCGCGGACGGCATCAACTCGGTCGGCAACACGGCAAGGAGGAACCCCATGAGCGTGCGCGTCGGCATCGGCGGATGGACGTTCGAGCCCTGGCGGGGCGTGTTCTACCCGGAGGGCCTGCCGCACAAGAAGGAGCTGCCCTTCGCGGCCGAGCGCCTGAAGACCATCGAGATCAACGGCACCTTCTATCGCACGCCCTCGGCCAAATCCTGCGCCGAGTGGGCCGGGCAGGTGCCGGACGGCTTCGTCTTCGCCCTCAAGGCGACGCGCTATGTCACCCATCGCCGGGTGCTGGCGGAGGCGCAGGAGAGCGTCGGCAAGTTCATCGCCAGCGGCATTGTCGAGATGGGCGACCGGCTCGGCCCCATCAACTGGCAGTTCGCGGCCACCAAGGCCTTCGACCCGGACGATTTCTCAGCCTTCCTCGCCCTGCTGCCGGACAGCCACGAAGGGGTGAGGCTGCGCCATGCGGTGGAGGTGCGGCACCCCTCCTTCGCGGTGCCGGACTTCGTGGCGCTGGCACGCAAGCACAAGGTGGCGGTGGTCTATGCCGACCATGACGACTATCCCGCCATCGCCGACGTGACGGCGGACTTCACCTATGCCCGCCTCCAGCGCACCCGGGAGGAGGTGGAGACCGGTTATGACGCCGCCGGGCTGGACCGCTGGGCCAGGGCCGCCGGCGCCTGGGAAAAGGGGGCGGTGCCGGAGGGCCTGCCCACGCTCGCCCCGGCGGCGAAGGCCGGCAAGGCCAAGCGGGACGTGTTCATTTACCTCATCAGTGGCGCCAAGGTGCGCAATCCAGCCGGCGCCATGGCGCTGCAGGCGCGGATCGACGAGGCTTGACCTTGATCAACGCCGTATTGCTGCACCGCCGTAAGTTGTAACCTGAAGTCCGCCCCGAAGCCCCGCGGGAGTGGCCTGCTGTGGCATCCCCTTGCCGGCACCTTTCCGCAGGACCTTCCGCGGGCGCGTCTGCACGCCGAAAAGGTGTCCTGTCATGAAGCGTACGCTTGTGATCCTGCTGGCCCTCCTTGCCGTCGTCGGCGCCGGGGGCGCGGGCGCCTGGTACATGGCAAGCCGCAGCCGCGCCCTGCCGCCGGGCTTCGCATATGGCAACGGCCGCATCGAGGCGACGCAGGTGGATGTGGCTACCAAGGCCGCCGGCCGCGTGCTCGACGTGCTCGCGGAGGAAGGCGACTTCGTCCATCAGGGAGAGGTGGTGGCCCATATGGATGTGGCCGAGACCGCCGCCGCCCTGCGCACCGCCGATGCGCAGGCGAGCCAGGCCCGCCAGTCCCGCGACACCGCTTTCCACGTGGTGGAGCAGCGCAAGGGCGAGCTGGACCTCGCCGCCAAGGAGCTGGAGCGGCAGGAGACCCTTGTCGCCAAGGGCTTCGCCACCGAGCAGAAGGTGGATCAATACCGCACCACCAAGCTGACCGCGCAGGCGGCGCTGGCCGCGGCCCAGAGCAGCCTCGCAGCGAGCGAATCCGCCATCCGCGCCGCCGAGGCCGAGGTGGAGCGCCTGACCCGCATGGTGGACGACGGCACCCTCACGGCGCCGAAGTCCGGCCGCGTCATCTACCGCCTCGCCGAGCCCGGCGAGGTGCTGGGCGCGGGCGGCAAGGTCCTCACCTTCATCGACCTTTCCGATGTCTACATGACCATCTTCCTGCCCGCCTCGGACGCCGGCGCCATCACCCTCGGCGCCGAGGCGCGGCTGCTGCTGGAACCTTTGCCCGACCGCGCCGTGCCGGCCGCCGTCTCGTTCGTGTCGGCGCGGGCGCAGTTCACCCCCAAGCAGGTGGAAACCCAGCGCGAGCGCGACCGCATGATGTTCCGCGTGAAGCTGCGCGTGGCCCGTCCGCTGGTGGAAAAATACCTGGAGCAGGTGAAGACCGGCGTGACCGGCGTCGGCTATGTGCGGATGGATCCCAAGGCGCAATGGCCCACCTGGCTCCAGTCCGACCTCGTGGGCGAGGCCGCCAAGTGAGCGAAGTGCCGGTGAGCGAAGGACCGGTGAGCGAGAAGCCGGTGAGCGAGGCGATAGCGGGCGCCGCCATCCATCTGGCCGGCATCCGCCACCTCTATGGCCAAACCGTCGCGGTGGAAGGGCTGGACCTTGCCATCGCGGAAGGCGCCTCCGTGGCGCTGGTGGGACCGGACGGGGTGGGCAAGTCCACGCTGCTCGGCCTCATCGCAGGCGCCAAGCGCATCCAGCACGGCACGGTGGAGGTGCTGGGCGCGGATTTTTCCGACCATCGCGCCCGCGAGGCGACCCAGCCGCGCATCGCCTTCATGCCGCAGGGGCTGGGGCGCAACCTCTATCCCAACCTGACGGTGGCCGAGAACATCGCCTTCTTCGCCCGCCTGTTCGGCCAGGACGCCGGCGCCAAGGGCGCGCGGGTGGCACCTTTGCTCGCCGCCACCGGCCTTGATCCCTTCGCCGACCGGCTCATGCGCAAATTGTCCGGCGGCATGAAGCAGAAGCTCGGCCTGTGCTGCGCCCTGGTGCACGACCCCGACCTGCTGCTGCTGGACGAGCCCACCACCGGCGTCGATCCTTTGTCGCGCCGCCAGTTCTGGGATTTCATCGAGACCATCCGCGCCGCCCGCCCCGGCCTCACCCTGCTGGTCGCCACCGCCGACATGGAGGAGGCCGCGCGCTTCGAGCGGGTGGTGATGGTGGATGGCGGCCGCATCCTCGCCGACGGCAGCCCGGCGGACCTTCTGGCACGCACCGGCCAGCCGAATCTTGAGCGCGCCTTCATTTCGCTTTTGCCGGAAGGCCAGCGCGGCGACGGCGACGGCACGGAGCATATCGATGCCATCGCCCCCGACGCGCCCATCGCCATCGAATCGCGCGGCCTCACCCGGCAGTTCGGGGATTTCGTGGCGGTGGACCATGTGAGCTTCAAGATCCGCAAGGGCGAGATATTCGGCTTCCTCGGCTCCAACGGCTGCGGCAAGTCCACCACCATGAAGATGCTCACGGGCCTGTTGCCGGCCTCCTCCGGCGAGGCGCTGCTGTTCGGCGTTCAGGTGGACCCGAGCGACATCGAGACCCGCCGGCGCGTGGGATACATGAGCCAGGCCTTCTCGCTCTATGGCGAACTCACGGTTCGCCAGAACCTCGACCTGCACGCCCATCTGTTCTCCCTCCCGGAAGAGGAGGCGCACCGGCGCATCGCCGAGCTGGTGCGCGCCTTCGACCTTGCCAGCCACCTCGACGCCCTCGCCGACGGCCTGCCGCTCGGCGTGCGCCAGCGCCTGTCGCTGGCGGTGGCGGTGCTGCACGAGCCGGAGGTGCTGATCCTCGACGAGCCCACCTCGGGCGTCGACCCGGTGGCGCGCGACAATTTCTGGGACCATCTCCAGCGCCTGTCGCGGGAGGATGGCGTCACCATCTTCGTCTCCACCCATTTCATGGGCGAGGCGGAACGCTGCGACCGCATCTCCTTCATGCATGCGGGCCAGGTGATCGCCACCGGCACGCCGCAGGCGCTCAAGGACGAGAAGCAGGCGGCGACGCTGGAGGAGGCCTTCGTCGCCTATATGGAGATGGGCGGCCGGGCGGCGCAGACCGACGCCCGCCTGCCGCCCCCGGCGCCAAAGGCCACCGGCCGGCCCGCCGCCTTCTCGCCGCGCCGCCTCGGCGCCTATGCCTGGCGCGAGACCCTGGAGCTGAAGCGAGATCCGGTCCGGCTTGCCTTCGCGCTGCTGGGCACGGCCTTCCTCATGATCATCTTCGGCTACGGCATCACCCTCGACGTGGACAAGCTGCGCTTCGCCGTGCTCGACCGCGACCAGACGCCGGAAAGCCGGGCCTATGTGGACGGCTTCGCCCACTCCCCCTATTTCGTCGTGCAGCCCCCGCTCGCCAGCCCGGACGACCTCGACCGGCGGCTGAAATCCAACGCCATCGCCTTCGCCATTGAGATGCCACCGAATTTCGGCGCGGATCTGCGCTCCGGGCGGCCCACCGAGGTGCTGGTAACTATCGACGGCGCCATGCCGTTCCGCGCCGAGACCATCCAGGGCTATGTGGCGGCGGTGCACGCCATGTTCCTGTCGGACGCGGCGCAGCAGGCGGGACGCACCCTGTCGGCGGCCGCGACGCTGGAGATGCGCTACCGCTATAACCAGTCGTTCCGCAGCCTCGACGCCATGGTGCCCGCCACCATCGCGCTCATGCTCATCTTCATCCCCGCCATCCTGACCGCCCTGGGGGTGGTGACGGAGAAGGAGCTGGGCTCCATCACCAATCTCTACGTCACGCCTGTCACCAAGCTGGAATTCCTGCTGGGCAAGCAACTGCCCTATGCGGGGGTGGCCTTCTTCAATTTCGGCGTCATGGTGCTGATGGCGCTGTTTTTGTTCGGGGTGCCGCTGAAGGGCTCCTTCCTCGGGCTGGCTTTGGGGGCGCTCGCCTATGTGCTTGCCACCACCGCCATCGGCCTGGTCTCCTCCACCCTCACCAATACCCAGGTGGCGGCCCTGTTCGGCACCGCCATCGGCACCATGATGCCGGCCACCCAGTTCTCCGGCATGCTCCAGCCAGTGGCGACGCTGGAGGGCGGGGCATGGGTGCTGGGCACCTTCTTCCCCACCACCTATTTCATGCGCATCAGCGTGGGCGCCTTCACCAAGGGCCTGGGCTTCTTCGAGCTCCTGCCCTTCGTCCTCGCCACCGCAGCCTTCTGGCCGGCGCTGCTGGGGCTCGCCTTCCTCATCCTGCGCAAGCAGGAGGCCTGAGATGGCGGCGCCCTCCCCTCCCCCGCACCAGAGCGCGATCAAGAGCCCGCCCCGCTGGCTCGCCTTTCTCGGCAATGTGCGCGAGCTGGTGGTGAAGGAACTCATCAGCCTGTGGCGCGACCGCTCGCTGCTGGTGCTGGTGGCCTATGCCTTCACCCTCGCCATCGTGCTCCAGGCCAACGGCATGAAGCACGACCTCAACCGCGCCACGGTGGGCGTGGTGGACGAGGACAATTCCGCCCTTTCCAACGCCATCCTCGACGCCCTGCTGCCACCGCGCTTCCAGCGGCCGGTGCCGCTCGCCCCGCAGCAGGTGGACCCGGCCATGGATGCGGCCCGCTACACCTTCGTGATCAACTTCCCGCCGGACTTCCAGTCGGACGTTCTGGCCGGGCGCGCGCCCTCGGTGCAGTTGCTCATCGACGCCACGTCCCTGATGCAGGCGGGCCTCGGCGCCAACGACATCTCCGCCATCTTCCAGGAGGAGGTGAACCGCTTCGTGCTGCGGCATTCGGAGGGGGTGGCGAGCCCGGTGGAGCTTCAGGTCCGCGTCGCCTTCAACCAGGGGCTGGAATCCTCCTGGTTCACCGGCACCATGGGGCTCATCACCAACATCACCATGCTCTCGGTGCTGCTGGCCGGCGCCGCCCTGATCCGCGAGCGCGAGCACGGCACGCTGGAGCACCTTCTGGTGCTGCCGGTGCACCCGTCCGAGATTATGCTGGCCAAGATCCTCGCCAATGGCGCGGTCATCCTCGCCGGCTCCGCCTTCAGCATCGTGGCGGTGCTGAAATGGGGGCTCGGCATGGGGATCGCCGGCTCCATCCCGCTGTTCCTCGCGGGGACGGCGCTCTACCTGTTCTTCACCGCCTCGCTCGGCATCTTCCTCGGCACCCTGGCCGGGTCCATGCCGCAGTTCGGGCTATTGTTCTTCCTCACCGTGCTGCCCATGAACATGCTGTCCGGCGGCTTCACACCGCTGGAGAGCATGCCGCAATGGCTGCAGGTGGTGATGCAGGCCTCGCCCTCGACCCAGTTCGTGGCCTTCGCCCAGGCCATCCTCTATCGCGGAGCGGGGATCGAGACGGTATGGCCGCGCTTTGCGGCCACCTTCGGCATGGGCGTGCTGTTCTTCGCTGTGGCGCTGGCGCGCTTCCGCGTCTTCCTCGCCGCCCAGCAATAAGAGACGGGCGGCAGCCCCGCTCAGATATAGTCCACGAACGAGGACAGGGCTTCCCGCGAGAGATCGCGCATCTGGGCGAGGGTGTAGGTGTCGAGCACGGTGCCGATGGCGTCGCGCACCTGAACCATGAGCATGCGCACCTCGCAGGTGGCGACATCGCAGTCCTCGCATTGCTCGTAGGCGTTGCGGCTGGCGCAGGCGAACGGCGCGAGCGGTCCGTCGAGGGCACGGATCATCTCGCCGACCACGATTTCCTCCGGCGCCCTGGCGAGGCGGTAGCCACCCAGCTTGCCCTTCTTGGAGGACAGGAAGCCGGCGTTACGCAATTCGCCAAGGATGACGTCCAGGAATTTCTTCGGGATGTTGTTGGCCTCGGCGATGTCGGCCACCTGCGTGGACGCACCGGGCGGAAGGCGGGCCAGGTGGACCGCCGCCTTGAGACCATACTTACCTTTTTTCGTCAGCATGCTGGGCCCTCTTTCGGGCTTATGCGGATGTGCGAAGCCTCAGTCAACCGGCAGGCGCGTGTAAAACCGGGGCGCGAAAGGCCGGGGCGGCGCATCAGTCCTCCTGCGGGCCGTCCTTCAACTCGTGGCGGGCCATGAGCGGAGCCTGGGCCATGGCGAAGGCAAAGGTGAGCGGGAGGTAGCCGAAGGTCTTGAAGGCCACCCAGGTATCGGTGGAGACCGAGCGCCACACGATTTCGTTCAGCACCGCCATGACCAGGAAGAACACCCCCCAGCGGATGGTCAGGACGCGCCAGCCCTCCTCGGTGAGCTTCACCATGCCGTCGAACACGTAAGGCAGCAGCGGCTTTTTGAAATAGAGCCCCCCCAGCAGCAGCACGCCGAACAGGGCATTCACCATGGTGGGCTTGAGCTTGATGAAGTGGTCGTCCTGCAGCCACAGGGTGAGGCCGCCGAACACCATCACCACCAGCGCCGACACCAGCGGCATCACCGCAATGCGCCGCGCCAGCACCCACATTGCGAGCAGCGCCGCCAGCGTCGCCACCATGAACACGCCGGTGGCCACATAGATGCCGCCATAGCCGTTGGCGGCGAAGAACAGCACCAGCGGGCCGATTTCGAGGCCGATCTTGAGCCAGGGGCTCATCTTGGGACGGGCGGGTGCGGTGGATTGCGTCATGACCGGGCCGGTGGGAGGAAGGTGCGCGCCGGATGACCGGCATCGCGCGTTCCCCCATGTGGCGCCTGCAGGCGCCACAATCAAGAAGCTCGGCGCCCGTGGACGCACCTTCGGACCACTTTCGGCGGGTTACCGCAGCGGCCCGAGGCAGGCCGTCAGCTCCGGCCCCTCCCTGGGCACCCGCGCCTGGAGCCGGGATGCGAGGCGTTCCACGCCGGCGGAAGGGTTGCCTGCATCGCGCCGCCGGGGGTTGGGCAGCATCACCGCCAGCAGGGCCGCCTGCCGCGCATCTACCCGCGCCGCGGGGATGCCGAAGGCCCGGCGCGCGCCCGCTTCCACCCCGAACTCCCCGTTCGGGCCCCATTCGGCGATGTTGAGATAGATCTCGATCAGCCGTCTTTTGCTCACCACCAGGTCCAGCCACAGGGCCAGCGGAATCTCGAACGCCTTGCGGATCAGCGCCCGCCCCGGCCACAGGAACAGGTTCTTGGCGATCTGCATGGGGATGGTGGAGGCGCCGCGGGCGTCGTCCAGTTCGTCCGCCTTGTCGATAGCGGCGCGCATCTCGTCGAGGTCCACGCCCCAATGGCTGCAGAAGCTCGCATCCTCCGAGGCGATGACGGTGCGCACCAGCGCCGGCGACATCTGCTCGATGGGGGTCCAGACCCGCTCCACCCGCTTGCCCTCAACCCACCGCAGCAGCATGAGCGTGGAGACCGGGTTGACCACATTGTAGGCAATGGACAGCATCAGCGGGATCGCGGCGAGGGCCAGCATCACGCGCAGCACCAGAGCGACCATCAAAAACCTCCCTCGCCCGTCGGGCGCGGCCAATCGGCTTGACCCGGCCTTCTGGTTGGGGCACCCGGTGGCCCCCGTCAACGGCGCGCCCGGCCCGGGCGTTCCCTCCCGCCCCGTTTGTGGCCCGCAGGCGTCGGCCCGCAGGTTCTGGCCCTTTTGCCCCAAGGTGACCCGATCGTGACCTTTTCCCTCAAGGACCGGCTCGACGCCTCCGCCGCGGCCACCGAGGCCCGCCTCGCCCTCGCCCTCGCCGACGCCGCGCTCCCCGGCGAGCGGCTACGGCCCGAGCGGCTGATGGCCGCCATGCGCCACGGCGCGCTCGGCGGCGGCAAACGGCTGCGGCCGTTCCTGGTGATCGAAAGCGCTGCCCTGTTCGGCATCCCGGCCGATCAGGCGGTGACGGCCGCCACCGCCATCGAGTGCATCCATTGCTATTCCCTGGTCCATGACGATCTGCCAGCCATGGACGACGACGATCTGCGCCGGGGCCGGCCCACCGTGCACCGGGCCTTTGACGAGGCCACCGCCATCCTCGCCGGCGACGGCCTGCTCACCCTCGCCTTCGACCTTCTGGCGGGGGAGGATGCCCATCCCGATCCGGCCGTGCGCATCGCACTGGTGCGGGCGCTGGCCCGCGCTTCGGGCATCGGCGGCATGGTGGGCGGGCAGATGCTGGACCTCGCCGCCGAGGGCCGCTTCTCCGGCGGCACCCCCCTCGCCCTGGCGGAAGACGCCATCCGCGACCTCCAGGCCATGAAGACCGGCGCGCTTTTGGCGGTCTCCGTGGAGGCCGGCGCGCTTTTGGGTGGCGCCACGGCGGACGAGCGCGCGGCGCTCCTGGCCTATGGCCGGGCGCTGGGCGCCGCCTTCCAGATCGCCGACGACATCCTCGACGTGGAAGGCACCGCCGAGGAGGTGGGCAAGAAGGTGGGCAAGGACGCCGCCGCCGGCAAGGCGACCCTGGTCTCCCGCCTCGGCCTGCCCGCCGCCCGCACCCTGCTCGACCGGCTGGTGGCGGATGCGTCTGCCGCCCTCGCCCCCTTCGGCGCGCGCGGCGCGGTGCTGGCCGAGGCCGCCCTGTTCGTGGCCAACCGGCGCAACTGAGTTTCCGCGATACCGCGCGCCCGTTCCGCGCGCGATCATGTGACGGGAACGCCCATGAGGCCGGTTCAACCGGGGCCGTTCCGGCTTTATGGTCACGTCCGAGACGGACAGGGCCGGACCATCGTGATGAACCGCCGCAAACTGCTCGCCCGCGGGGCCGCGCTGGCCGCGGTGCCCCTCGCCGGCCCCTATGCCGCCCTGGGGCAGGGGGCGGAGTCCGATGTCATTATCATCGGCGCCGGGGCGGCAGGCATCGCCGCCGCCCGCCGCGTCGCCGAGGCCGGGCACAGCTATGCGCTGATCGAGGCCTCCGGCCGGGTCGGTGGCCGCGCCTTCACCGATACCACCATCTTCGGCGTCCCGTTCGATGTGGGCGCCCACTGGATCCACACCCCGAGCCTGCATCCCCTGTCCGCCTTCGGCCGGGCGGCGGGCCTCGACCTCTATGGCGCGCCCGACTACGGCCGCCTGTTCATGGATGGCGCCGAGGCGGGCGAGAGTGACAGCGCGGATTTCTTCGCCGCGGTGAAGCGGGGCGAACGCGCCATCATCGCCACCGGCGAGGCCGGGCGCGATGTTGCTGCCGGCCGGGTGCTGCCGAACCTCGGCAACTGGGCGCCGAGCGCGCGCTTCGCGCTGGGGCCGTTCTCCTGCGCCAAGGAGCTGGACCAGGTCTCCACCGTTGATTTTTCAAGGTCCGAGGAGAAAGACGAGGACGAATTCTGCCGGCAGGGCTTCGGCACCCTGGTGGCAAAGCTCGCCGCACCGCTCAGCGTGCGCCTTGGCACCGCCGCCCGGACCGTGGACCTTGATGGGCGCCTGGTGTCGGTTGCCACCGATCGCGGCACGCTCAGGGGCCGGGTGGTCATCATCGCCGTGCCGCCCAGCGTGATCGCGGCCGGCAAGCTGCGCATCCTGCCCCGCCTGCCGGAGCGCGTCCACACTGCGGTCGAGACCATTACGCTCGGCACCTACGACCACATCGCCTTCGATCTGCCGGGCAACCCCGCCGGGCTGAAGGCGGATGAACTCATCTATTTCAAGGTGGAGGGGCCGCGGGCCTACGGCCTGCTCGCCCGCATCAACGGCGGCAGCCTCCACAGCCTGGAAGTGGCCGGCGACGTTGCCCAGGACCTCGCCAACGGCCCGCCGGAGGCCGCGCACGCCTTCCTCCTGGAGGCGCTGACCCATGAGTTCGGCGCCCGCACGGCGGCGAAGGTGGGCAAGGTGCACGCCACCCGCTGGAGCCGCGAGCCTTGGGCGCTCGGCGCCTTCACCTGCGCCCTGCCCGGCTACGCCCACATGCGCCAGGCCTTCATGGAGGTCTTCGCCGACCGCATGATCTTCGCCGGCGAGCACGCCCATGAAACCCTGTGGGGCTCGGTGGGCGGGGCCTGGCTCTCCGGCGAACGGGCGGCCAGGCAGGCACTGGGCGTGCTGGGGTAGGCCCGCTGGCGGAGGGCCAGGACCGACGGCGCGCCGCCGAGGCCCCCCTCCCCCGCGCGCGCGGGCCATGCTAGCGTCCGGCCCGTGACCGATCCGCGCCTTTCCCCCCTCACCCGCCGTGCCTTCCTTGCCGGAGGCGCCGCCCTCGGCGCCCTTCCGCTGGGTGTCACCCGCGCGCTTGGCCAGCAGGGCGAGGCGGATGTCATCATCATCGGCGCCGGCGCCGCCGGCATCTCCGCCGCGCGGCGCATCGCCGAGGCTGGACGCTCCTACGTGCTCATCGAGGCGACGAACCGGGTAGGCGGGCGCACCGTCACCGACACCGCCGTGTTCGGCGTGCCCCTCGACCTCGGTGCGGCGCGGCTGAACATGCCGGCGGCCCGCCCCATGGCCGCCTATGGACGGGCGGAAGGGCTCGACATCGTCCGTGCCCCCGAGGGCGGCCGGCTCTATGTGAACGGGCGCGAGGCCCGCGATACGGACTACGAGGCCTTCGTCGCCACGGTGCGCCGCGCCGAGCGCGCCATCGGCGCCGCCGGCGATGCCGGGCGCGACATGCCCGCTGCCCGCGCCCTGCCCGACCTCGGACCGTGGGGACACACCGCCCGCTTCGTGGTCGGGCCCATCGGCTGCGCCAAGGATCTCGATCAGGTCTCCACGGTGGATTTCGCCCGCGCCGAGGAGCGCGAGGGGGAGGAGATCTGCCGCCAGGGCATCGGCACGCTGGTGGCCCAACTGGCGCGGCCGCTGACGGTGCGGCTGGAGACTGTGGCCCGCAGCGTGGAGCTGACCGGCCGCCTCGTCACCGTGCAGACCAACAAGGGCACCCTTCAGGGGCGCTCTGTCATCGTCGCCGTGCCGCCGAGCGTGATCGCCAGCGGCAGGCTGCGCATCCTGCCCAACCTCCAGCCGCGCTATCGCATGGCGGTGGAGAAGATCACCCTTGGCGCCTACGACCACATCGCCTTCCGCCTGCCGCGCAACCCGGCCAGCTTCGCGGCGGACGAGACCGTCTATTTCAAGGCCGACGGCCCGCGCGCCTATATGATGCGCGCCCGCATCGGCGGCACCGACCTCTATACGCTGGACGTGGCGGGCGACGTCGCCACCGGCCTCGCCAACGCCGCGCCCGAGGCGGCGGCAGCCTTCGCGAAGGAGGCGCTGACGCGGGAGTTCGGCGCCGACACCACGGCGCGGATGGGCAAGGTGCACGCCACGCGCTGGAGCAAGGAGCCCTATGCGCTCGGCGCCTTCTCCTGCGCCCTGCCAGGCTACGGCAACATGCGCCGCGCCTTCATCGAGACCGTGGGCGGCCGCATGGTGTTCGCCGGCGAACACGCCCACGAGACCCTGTGGGGCACCGTGGGCGGCGCCTGGCTGTCAGGCGAGCGGGCGGCGCGGCAGGTGCTGGGGCTGATCGGGGTACGCTCGGGTTAGGAGAGCGCCGAGGCAGGCCATAGGGACCAATGGACCGGGCGTGGCCGGGTTTGAAGAGCTGCCCCCTCCCTCCCCACCGGTTGCACCAGGCAAAGGCACCGCTCGCCCCACCCTGCCCTCGCCCGCAAGCGGGAGAGGGCGAGACCGGCGCTTCCCGCTCATCTCACCATCGTCGCCCTCCGGCTTGACCGGAGGGTTCATCTCGCCGCTTGTCCAAACCCCGGCCGCAGCATCCCGGCCGTTCCATGGACCCTCCGGTCAAGCCGGAGGGTGACGGCGCTCCCTCGTCTTAAGGCGCCGCCCCTCAATGGGAGCGGGCGAACATCTCGTTGAAGGAATAGCCGGCGCCACGGACGGTGCGGATGGGATCGGACTGGCGGCCGCGGTTGATGGCCTTGCGCAGGCGGCCCACATGCACGTCCACCGTGCGCTCGTCGATATAGACGTCCTGGCCCCACACCCCGTCGAGCAACTGCTCGCGGGAGAACACGCGGCCGGGGCTCTGCATCAGGAATTCGAGCAGGCGGAACTCGGTGGGGCCGAGATGCACCTCGCGGCCGGCGCGGTGGACCCGGTGGGTCTCCCGGTCGAGTTCGATGTCGCCGGCGCGCAGCAGGGTGGCCACGTGCTCCGGCTTGGCCCGGCGCAGCAGGGCGCGAACGCGGGCGAGCAATTCGGGCACCGAGAACGGCTTCACCACATAATCGTCGGCGCCGGTGGCAAGGCCGCGCACACGCTCGGTCTCCTCGCCGCGGGCGGTGAGCATGATCACGGGCAAGCGCTCGGTCTCGGGACGGGTGCGCAGACGCCGGCACAGCTCGATGCCGGACAGGCCCGGCAGCATCCAGTCGAGGATGACGAGATCAGGCACGCTCTCACGCAGCCGCGTCTCGGCCTCGTCGCCGCGGCCGACGCTTTCCACGCCGTAGCCTTCCGACTCCAGATTATAGCGGAGCAGGAGGGTCAGGGGCTCCTCATCCTCGACGATCAGAATATGCGCCGGCACTGTCTATCACCTGTCTTCACTACTTCGGCCGCCCGACCCGGGTGGATCCGGATCGGGAGCAGCCATCACGTCCGCTCAGCCCATCAGGCCTGGGCGGAACGACCGGGAAAGGCCAGGGTGGTCTCGCTGGAAGCATCCGCCTTGGGACGGCTCTCCGGCAGGTTCTGGCCCGTGACCATGTAATAGACGATCTCCGCGACGTTGGTCGCGTGGTCGCCGATGCGCTCGATGTTCTTCGCGCAGAACAACAGGTGCGTGCACACGGAGATGTTGCGCGGGTCTTCCATCATATAGGTGAGGAGCTCGCGGAACAGGGACGTGTACATGGTGTCGATGGCGCCGTCGCGGCCCCACACTTCCACCGCCTTGGCCTCGTTGCGGGCGGCGTAGGCGTCGAGCACTTCCTTCAGCTGCTCCAGCACCAGGTCGGAGATGTGCTCCACGCCCCGCACCAGCTTGGCCGGATGATACTCGCCCTCGATGGCGATGACACGCTTGCCCACGTTCTTGGCCAAGTCGCCGATGCGCTCGAGGTCGTTGGCGATGCGGATCGCCGACACGATCTCGCGCAGGTCGTTGGCCACCGGCTGGCGCTTGGCGATGACGAGGATTGCGCGATCCTCGATCTCGCGCTGCATCTGGTCCACGGTGCTGTCGAGCAGCACCACCTTCTGGGCCAGGGCGCCGTCACGCTTGATGAGCGAGGACACGCCATCGGCCACCAGCCGCTCGGCTAGGCCGCCCATCTCCACCACCTTGCGGCCGATTTCCTTCAACTCCTGGTCGAAGGACGAAACGGTATGCTCCGGCATCGGAATGATCCTTCTCAAGCATTTTCCGGCGAAGCGGGCAAAGGCTCGCGTGACGAAAATGCACTAAAGCAAAAACAGGACGCAGCGTTGTGGCGGACTGGCCGCAACGCTGCCTGAACCCTCAGCCGAAGCGGCCGGTGATATAGTCGCGCGTCTTGATCTCCTTCGGATTGGTGAAGATCACGTCCGAAGGCGCCACCTCGATCAGCTCGCCGAGATAGAAGAAGGCGGTGATGTCGGCGCAACGCGCGGCCTGCTGCATATTGTGCGTGACGATGACGATCGTGAAGTCCTGCTTCAGTTCGTCGATCAGGTCCTCGATCTTCGAGGTGGAGATGGGGTCGAGGGCCGAGGTGGGCTCGTCCAGCAGGATCACCTCGGGGCGCACCGCGATGGTGCGGGCGATGCACAGGCGCTGCTGCTGGCCACCGGACATGCCGAGCGCCGAGGTGTGCAGGCGGTCCTTGGTCTCGTCCCAGATGGCGGCCTTGCGCAGGCACCACTCGACGCGCTCGTCCATCTGCGCCTTGGTGAGCTTCTCGTGCAGCTTCACGCCGAAGGCGATGTTGTCATAGATCGACATGGGAAACGGGGTCGGCTTCTGGAACACCATGCCGATGCGGGTGCGCACGATGGTGGAATCCAGCTCCTTGCCGACGATGTTCACGCCGTCATACAGCACCGCGCCCTCGGCCCGCTGGCCGGGGTAGAGGTCGTACATGCGGTTGAACACGCGCAGCAGGGTGGACTTGCCGCAGCCCGAGGGGCCGATCATGGCGGTCACCCGCTTTTCCGGCACCTGGAAGTTGATGTTCCGCAGCGCATGGTTGCTGCCGTAGTAGAACTGCAGGTTCTCCACCTTGATCTTGGCGGGGGCCGCCAGCGCATCGGGGCGCGCGGCGACCGAGGAGGAGAGGTTGAAGGTGGGATCGACGGCTGAAGTCATTTTGGCCTCGCTTCGGAGGATGAATTCGGAAGGGTTCGGGTCCGCGGGAACCTAAGGGCGACCTAGTGGCTCCGCGCGAGGAACAGGCGGGACGCCACGTTGAGCACGAGCACGCCCACGGTGATGAGCAGCGCCCCGGCCCAGGCGAGCGAGACCCAGTCGTCGAACGGGCTGCCGGCAAACTGGTAGATGGCGATGGGCAGGCTCGCCATGGGCTTCGACAGGTCGGTCGACAGGGCGTTGTTGCCGAGCGAGGTGAACAGCAGCGGCGCCGTCTCGCCGGCCGCGCGGGCGATGGCGAGCAGGATGCCGGTGACGATGCCCGCCCGCGCCGCCCGCCAGGTGATGAACATGACCACCTTCCACTGCGGCGCGCCCAGCGCGAAGGCGGCCTCGCGCAGGCCCACGGGAACGAGGTTCAGCATGTCCTCCGTGGTCCGCACGATCACCGGGATCACCAGGATGGCCAGCGCCAGCGAGCCGGCCCAGCCGGAGAAGCCGCCGAACGGCACCACCAGCAGGGTGTAGATGAACAGGCCCACCAGGATGGAGGGCGCCGACAACAGGATGTCGTTCACGAAGCGGGCGGCGGAGCCGATCTTCGTGCCCTTGCCGTTCTCGGCGAGGAAGGTGCCGCAGAAGATGCCGATGGGCCCGCCGATGATGAGGGCGATGCCGATCTGGATCAGTGAGCCGACGATGGCGTTCAGAAGGCCGCCGTTCTGGCCCGGCGGCTTGGTGACCTGCGTGAACACGTTGAGGCCGAGGGCGGGCAGCCCGCGGGACACCAAGGTCCACAGGATCCAGCCCAGGAGGAAGATGGCGAGGACGGCAAAGCCCGTCGAGATCGCCTTGACGGTGGTGTCCTTGGCGCGACGCGCGGCGAGGGAGGCCATGATTGCCTGCTCCTTGATCAGTCGAGCCGCGAGCGAACGAGCGCCCGGGACAGAGCCAGCACGATGAATGAAATGACGAACAGGATGAAGCCGAGCTGCAGCAGCGAGGTCAGCTTCAGGGACCCGATCCCCGCTTCCGGGAACTCGTTGGCGATGGTGGAGGCGATGGTGGCGCCCGGCGCGAACAGGGAGGCCGACATGCGCGTGGCGTTGCCGATGACGAAGGTGACCGCCATGGTCTCGCCCAGGGCGCGGCCGAGGCCCAGCATGATGGCACCCACCATGGCCGTCTTGCCGTAGGGCACCGAGACGTTCTTGTAGACCTCGTAGGTGGTGGCGCCGATGCCGTAGGCGGATTCCTTCAGCATGGGCGGAACCGATTCCAGCGTTTCCACGAACATGGCAGTGATGAAGGGCAGGATCATCACCGCGAGGATGAGGCCGGCGGTGAACATGCCGGAGCCCAGCGGCGGGCCGGCGAACAGGGCGCCGATGATCGGCAGGTTGCCGATGGTATCGATCAGCGGCGGCTGCACATAGGCGGCCATCAGCGGGACGATGACGAAGAAGCCCCACATGCCGTAGATGATGGAAGGCACGGCGGCGAGCAGTTGCACCGCGACGCCGATGGGCCGCTTCAGCGGCTGGGGGGCGATCTCGGTGAGGAAGAAGGCGATGCCGAAGGAGAGCGGCAGGGCCACCACCACGGCGATGATGGCGCTGAACAGCGTGCCGTAGATCATCACCAGGGCGCCGTAATTCTCGGTCACCGGGTTCCACGCGGGCGACCAGATGAAGTCGAGCCCGAAATGCTTCAGCGCCGGCAGGCCGCCCTGGAACAGCTCGGCGATGATCAGGCCGAGCAGGACGAGGACGAAGATGCCGCTCGCCCACAAGAGGCCGACGAAGATCGGGTCGGAGATCCGGCCGGTCGCCTTCGCCTTGGTGATGGGCTGGACCGATCCAGACCCCATGCTATCCACCGTCGCGTCCATTGGATGCCTGTCCCCCGCGCGCCGCAGCCGGCGGCCTGATCCGAAGCCAGGGCTCAACGCGCTGTCGCGCCGCCCGTCATCTGGGTGCCGCCGCCCGCCCCACGGCGGAAGGAAACGCGCACCCAGTCAAGAAAGAAGCGCCGCCCCGGTGGGGGCGGCGCAGATGAGTGCCAGGATCAGAGGACGGGCTTGCCGTCCGGACCCTTGATCTCGCTCTTGAGGGCTTCTTCCACCTGCTTCACGACCGACTCGGGAAGCGCGATGTAGTGCATGCCCTCGGCGATCTCGGCGCCTTCCTTAGTGTAGGCCCACTGGAAGAACTTCATGACTTCGCGGGAAGCCTCGACGTTCTTCGGGTCCTTCGGCAGAAGGATGTAGGTGGGGCTGACGATCGGCCACGCCTCGGGGGCCGGGGCGTCGATCATGGACGCGGCGAAGTCCTTGGCGCCCTTCCAGTCGGCAGAGGCGGCGGCGGCCTGGAAGCCGGCCACTTCAGGGCTGACGAACTTGCCGGCCTTGTTCTGCAGCTGGGTCACCACCAGCTTGTTGGCGGCGGCGTAGATGAATTCCACGTAGCCGATGCCACCCTTGGTGTTCTTGACGGTGCCGGTCACGCCTTCGTTGCCCTTGGCGCCCGCGCCGGTGGGCCACTGGACCGAGGTGGCGGAGCCCACCTTGGACTTCCAGTCGGGGCTCACCGCCGAGAGGTAGGAGGTGAAGATCGAGGTCGTGCCCGAGGAGTCCGAGCGGTACACCGGCACGATGGCCGAGGACGGCAGCTTCACGCCGGGGTTGAGGTCCGTGATGGCCTTGTCGTCCCACTTGGTGATCTTGCCGAGATAGATGTCGGCGAGGACCGGGCCGGTCAGCTTGAGCTGGTTGGTGACGATGCCGTCGAGATTGACGGTGGCGACCACCGAGCCGATCACGGTCGGGAACTGGAGCAGGTTGTTGGAGGCGAGCTTCTCGCCGGGCACGGTGGCGTCGGAGGCGCCGAAATCCACGGTGCGGTTGATGATCTGGTTCTGACCGCCGCCCGAGCCAATGGACTGGTAGTTCAGCGTGCTGCCGGTCTTCTCTTTGAACTTCGCGCCCCAGGCCTGATAGACGGGGGCCGGGAAGGAGGCGCCAGCGCCGGTGAAATCGACGGCTTGAGCGCTGCCAGCGAACAGCGTGCCTGCCACGGCGATTGCGCCGAGTGCGGTGGTGAGCTTCACGGTAATTCTCCTTGCCAAATCCGCTGCCGGTCCAGGCCTGACGCCGGGGCAACATTGGGCTCGGGACTCTTAGCCCCGGTCAGCCAAGGTTCTATGACGACCGCGTGACACGGAGATGACGCTCTAAGCGGCTGTCTGCCCGCCATTTTTTTCCGGACCCGGCAAAGCGTCAAGGCGCACGCTGAAGGTTGCGCCTTCGCCCAGCACGCTATCGATGCCCAGCCGGCCCCGATGGCGGGCCACGATGTGCTTGACGATGGCGAGCCCCAGCCCCGTACCGCCCTGGTCGCGGCTCGCCGCCACGTCCACCCGGTAGAAGCGCTCGGTGAGGCGCGGCAGGTGCTCGGGGGGGATGCCGGGACCGAAATCGCGGATGCTCACCACCGCCGTCCCGTTCTCGCGGAACAGGCGAACCTCGATCCTTTTGCCGGGCGCGCCATATTTCAGCGCGTTCTCCACCAGGTTCTCGAACAGGCGGATCAGTTCGTCCCGGTCGCCCAGCACCTCCAGCGGCACGGCGTCCTTCACCTGATCCAGCGT
This sequence comes from Xanthobacter autotrophicus Py2, assembly GCA_000017645.1. Lineage (NCBI taxonomy): Bacteria > Pseudomonadati > Pseudomonadota > Alphaproteobacteria > Hyphomicrobiales > Xanthobacteraceae > Xanthobacter > Xanthobacter versatilis. The sequence continues at coordinate 197,671 of CP000781.1, read as the reverse complement.
CACGCCGCGATCCCTGGCGAGGGGGGAGAGGGTGTCGCACACATGGGCGAGGATGCCGCCGAGATCGACCTTGGTCTGCGGCCGCACATGGGCGTTGAGCTCGATCCGCGACAGGGAGAGCAGGTCGTCGATGAGCCGCGACATGCGCCGCGCCTGAGCCGCCATGATGGCGAGGAAGCGCTCGCGCGCCGGAGCATCGTTGCGCGCCGGGCCTTGCAGGGTCTCGATGAAGCCGGACAGGGAGGCGAGCGGGGTGCGCAGCTCGTGGCTGGCATTGGCCACGAAATCGGCCCGCATCTGCTCCACCCGGCGCTGCTGGGTGAGGTCGCGGAAGGTGAGCAGCACCGCATCCGGCACATCCGCCGCCCGCCGCCCGCCGGAGCGGATGCCGGCGTGGGCCTCCAGCCGCAGCGGCACCACATGGGCCTCCAGCCAGCGATCGAGCGGGATGCGCTCGGCGAATTCCACCCGCCGCGGCAGGCCGTCCTCGGCGGCGGCGCGCACCGCGTCCAGCACCTCCGGCACACGCACCACGAAGGACAAAGGATCACCCACCCGGGTCGTGCCGATGGCGAGGTTGAAGCGCTCGTTGGCGGTGATGATCTCGCCGGTGGCCGACAGCAGCAGGGCCGGCTCCGGCAGGGCGGCCACCACCGCCGCCGCCTGGGCATCGCCGCGCACTGGCGGCGCGGGCGGCGGGGGCAAGGGCGGCGCCTCCGGAAGGGCGGGGAGAGAAGGGATCTGAGGCAGGCTGAACAGGAGCGCCACCAGCAACGCCACCATGAGCGTGGCGAGCAGCGGATCGAGCTCGCCGAGGACCACCCCGGCGACGACGACCAGCGCCAGGGCGGCCACGAGGAGGAGCGACCGCCGACGTGGGCCTTGCTTCGCGCCTTGCTGCGTCGGGCTGCCCGCCGGGAGTGAAGCGGCATCGGGGGACCCCGGCGTCGGCGCGCTCGACTCGGGTCCCTTCACCACGACGGCGCCAACCTCCGCTGCGCGCGCCTGAGCTTCAGCGGCCACCGGCTCCCGCCCGCCGCTGGCGCCAGCAGGCCCACCGCGGGGTGCCGCAGCGGGCTGGAGATCCATATCCCGCTCGGGTCCAGCCATCGCCATCCTCTTCGCGCCTCCCGGGCGTCTGTGTTGGGCGCCGTTCCGGCGCCAGCCGGGCGAATCGCCCTTTGGCGTCCGCTTACCTGAATGCTGGAGCCGCTCAACGAAGCCATTACGACAGCTTGCGCGTGATCGTAAGGAGATCCACAGCCGGCAAACCCACCGCCGGAGCGACGATGCCGGTGCGCCGGCACCAGAGAATGGCCAACCGACAAGCCATCGGATGGCTCCATTTGAGCACTATCATCGGTTCAAGGCACGGGCACGGCGCAGCGCGCCGGCTCTCGCCGGGGGCGGGCACCGCGATTCACCCTTTGGATTGAAACCCTTCCCTTTGCATCCAAAACGGATCGCGCCCCGGCCCCCATCTGCTATGAGGAGGTTCAAGCGGAGGACCCGACCATGCGACAGCCCCAATCGTGCCGGGCAACGCGGCACGGCCCCGTTGCGTTCACCGTGTCCGTCACCGCCGTTCTGGCCGGGACGCTGTTCGGACTGGGCGCGGCCTGCGCGGACCCGGTGCCGCTGCCGACGGTGGACTTCGCCCTGAGCGCCGACCTGCGCCGGGGCGGCAGCATGGATCTCGCCCACAGCCAGGGCCGGATGCGGGTGGAGATGACCAAGCCCAACGTGCCCGGGAGCATCGTGGGCATCATCGACCTCAGGGCGCGCCGCATGGTGGTGCGCACCCCCAACCTGCCCAACATGGCGGTGGAGATGGAGTTGCCGCCCGAATATGCCCTCGGCGCCCTCAGCGGCTCCGGCCTGCGGGTGGGCGAAAGCCAGGTGGCGGGCGAGGCCTGCGACCTGTGGAAGCTCGACGCCCCGTCCGGCGCGGTCGGCGGCGTGGCGCTGGGTCCCACCACCGCCTGCATCACGCCGGACGGTATCGCCCTGCGCACCGAGGTGGAGGTTCAGGGCAAGAAGCAGACGGTGTTCGAGGCGCTCAAGCTCACCCGCGCGCCGCAGGATCCCAAGCTGTTCCAGCTGCCGTCGGGGGTGCAGGTGATCAAGGTGCCGAAGGGCAAGATCGGCTCCGCCCTGGGGCTGCCCAACCTCGGCGCGCCGCTGCTCGATCTCGCGCCGAAACCCTGACGCCGGAAGCCGGGGCGACCGCGCCGGCTGCGCGGCGCCGCTGCCTCAGCCGAAGGTGAGGGACACCGGCACGTGGTCGGAGGGCTTTTCCCAGCCGCGTGCGTCCTTCAGCACCGTCATGGCCTGCGCGGAGGGCGCGAGACTCTGGCTGGCCCAGACATGGTCCAGCCTGCGGCCGCGGTCGTTGGCGGTGTAGTCGGGCGAGCGGTAGCTCCACCAGGTGAAGAGCTTGTCCTTGGGCGGCACGAAGGTGCGCATCACGTCGACCCAGGGGCCGGAGGCCTGGAAGCGGTTCAGCCTTTCCACCTCGACGGGGGTGTGGCTGACCACGTTGAGCAGCTGCTTGTGGCCCCACACGTCGGTTTCCAGCGGGGCGATGTTGAGGTCGCCCACCACCACCGCGTGGCGCCCGTCATCCGCCGCTGCTGCGGCAAGCGGCGGCCAGGCCGTCACCTCGTCGAGGAAGGCGAGCTTGTGGGCGAACTTGGGGTTCAGCTCCGGATCCGGGATGTCGCCACCGGCGGGCACGTAGAAATTATGCACCGTCAGCGGCTTGCCCAGCGCGTGCTCGGGGGCGAGGGTCACCGCCACGTGGCGCGCGTCGCCCTTGCCGCAGAAATCGCCCTTCTCCACCGAGACGAACGGCCGGCGCGAGAAGGTCGCGACCCCGTGCCAGCCCTTCTGCCCGTTGAGGGCGATGTGGGGAAAGCCCATGTCGCGAATGGCGGCGAGGGGAAACTTGTCGTCCTGGCACTTCGTTTCTTGGAGGCACAGGATGTCGGGCCGCAGCGTCTCCACCGCCGCACGGACGATGTCGAGACGAATGCGGACGGAATTGATGTTCCAGGTGCAGATTGTGAGGGGCAAGGCAATGGCGGACTGAAAAGGAAGGATGCCGCGAGCCTTACACCCCGGCACCGCCGGCAGGCAAGCGGCGCCTGCCAAGGAACGGCTGCGGCCAAGTCGCGCGAAAAAGCCACGCGAAAAGGCGCGTGAAACCGGTGTGCGAACGAAGTCGCGCGGAGCAGGTCGGGCCGCCAGGTGGCCGGCGTTGGTCGCCCCACCTCATGGCCAGGTTTCGCAAACGACCTGCGCCCAGGGTCGGGGCTGACCTCAGGCTCGATCGCACGCGGCATGATGGTGAGCCACGCGCTCCAGCACCGGACGAAGCCGGATCAGGACGCGATGGTGACCGGGCGCCGGGGCGAGGGTCCGCTCAGCGGCGGTCGCCCTCTTCCTGGATGAGAGCCTCGGTGGCGGCAATGGCGCCTTCCAGCTCGGAAATCTTGCGCAGCATGCCGTCGGAAGGAAGGGCGGTGCTCTTAGCTGCGGTCAGTACCAGGTCTCGTTGAGCCGCCTTGAGTCGATCGAGCAGGCTCGAAAGGTCGGCCTCTGCCTGTTGCGCCATTTTTGTCTTGAACTCCAGAAATGCCAAAAACAGGCGAAGCGGGAAGCCTCGCCCGTTCAGTGGATCCAATCCCGCCGTCCCGAAGGACGGCGGGAGGATGAATGATCAGTCGGCGAGCTCGATGCCGCGGGCTTCAGGACCCTTGGGACCCTGACCCACCTGCACCACCACGCGCTGGCCTTCGGCCAGGTCGGTGAGGCCGGAACGCGAGATGACGGTGACGTGCACGAACACGTCCTTGCCGCCGCCTTCCACCGCGATGAAGCCAAAACCCTTGTCGGGGTTGTACCACTTCACGGTACCGACGCGCTCCTCGGTGGGGCCGGTGGCCGCACGGGGGCCAGCGCCGCCGGCGCGGGGGGCGCCGCCGAAGCCGCCGCCAGCACCGGGACCGGCGCCGAAGCTGCGACGCGCAGGCGCGGCCTCGGCCGTGGAGGTGTCAACCTCGAGGACCTCGGTCACCTGGCGGCCCTTCTGGCCCTGGCCGACGCGGACCGAGAGCTTGGAGCCGGGAGGCACGCTTTCCTGCCCGGCCGCCTCGAGGGCGCGCGCGTGGAGGAACACGTCACCCGAGCCATCGGCGAGCTCGACAAAGCCGAAGCCCTTCTCGGGGTTGAACCACTTGACGGTAGCGTCGATCGGCGGGCCGGAAGGGGCGGGTGCGCTGAAGCTGCTGCTGGGCGAAGAAAACGGACGGTCCCCTCCGAAGCCGCGATCACGCGGCGGCGCAAAGTCGTCATCAAAGCCACGGCGGCGCGGCTCTCGGAAGTCTCGGTTACGGCTCATGTGTATTTCCGTTGAGGTCAGTCGCCAATTTTGGCTTAGGGCCATCCACCACTGCCGGATGAAATGCGTTTCTCATGCTTTAACTTGCACGTTCCCGGCGTCTTGAAATCCGCCTTCGCACAACGCTCAATCCAGCCACCCGCGTCTCGCCTCGCAGCCTAATGGACAGGCCGGAAACAGGACCCATGACAATGGGCGCACTCCTCCGGCCAACAACCAGACTAACACATCTGCCTCGCTTTGGTACATGAATGTTGGGCGACCAGGCCCCATCTGTGGAGCGGGGTGGCGTGGACCCTGCCCCCGGGTCGGCCGGCGCGCGCGTTTGCCTGGAAAAAGCAGCGTGACCGCACGAGGTTCCGCGCTGTCGGGGGCGTGGAACAACTCCATTTCTATTGTCTCTTTCTATTGTCGCGCGCCGGTGTTTTTCTCCGCGCGCCGGGCCCGGCCGGCACGTTTCTGGCGCAACAGCCGAATCCGCCTCTACACTCCTTCAAACAGGATGCGTTATCCGATCGGAGGCCGGCGCGCGCCGACCGGCGCTTGCTCCGGCCCCGGATGGTCACCCCGACAGGACAGCCCATGACCCAATCGGTTCCCCGCCACCATCACCAGACCGGCCCCGCCACGGCACCGCTCGCGCCCATAGCGGTCGAGCCCTCGCCGCAGACGCTGGCGCTGCTGGAGACGCGCCGCTCGCTGCCTCTGCGCGCGTTGGTGGAGCCGGGTCCGAACGCCGTCGAGCTCGACCGCATGCTCGCCATCGCCGCCCGGGTGCCGGACCATGGCCGGCTGGTGCCGTGGCGCTTCATCGTGCTTGAAGGGGAGGCGCGCGCCGCTGCCGGCGACCTTCTGGACGCGCTCTATGCCGCGCAGAACCCCGGGCTTGCGCCGGAGAAGGCCCATATGTGGCGCGACTACCTGCTGCGCGCCCCGGTGACGGTGATCGTGGTGAGCCGCACCGATCCCGCGGCCAAGATTCCGCAGTTCAATCAGGTGTTGTCCGCGGGCGCCGCCGCAATGAATCTGGTGGTCGCGGCCACCGCCATGGGCTTTTCCGCCTTGTGGCTGCTGAAATGGCCCGGTCGCGATCCGGACGCCGCGGCCCTGCTCGGCGTCGCGGCGACGGAACAGGTGGCCGGCTTCCTCCATATCGGCCGGCCGGCAGCCCAGGCCGAAGACCGGCCCCGCCCCCCGCTCGACCAGATCGTCACGCGCTGGCGGCCGGCGCCCTGAGGTATTTCAGACGACGAGAGAGGCTTCCACGCGCACGGCGCGGCGGAAATAAACGAAACTCACATAGGCGGCAGCCAGCGAAAACAGGCCCATCAGGGCGTATTCGCCCACATCGCCCAGGTTGAGCAGGCCCGCCAGCGCCCAGCCGGCAGCGACAGCCGTGGCGAAGGCCTCGGTGGCGATGAGCGCGGTGGCGCTCAAGACCGTGAAGAGATTACCGCCGTGCCGCGCCACCTTGGAACCCGCTTCCTGCGAACCCGCCATTTTCGTCTCCCGCGGCTTCGACCGAGGCCTGCCGCTGATTATACCTCTGGCTCAAAATTCCTCAGGTCCATGATACCTAAGCCATCGAGCCTGACTCGCCCGCCACGCCACGGCTCATGCCGAAGGCCTTGGTCCTGAACGGGTCGGGAAACTGCGACGCGCGCGCCGCCGGGTCAAGTCCGACCCGCCGGAACGCCGAGAAGGAGACCTTGCATGCTGCCGGCCGAAGCCCACGAGAGCCTTCACGCCATGGGGGGCATGGTCGCCGCCCCGCACCAGCTGGCGGCGGAGGCGGGACGCGAGGTGCTGGCCGAGGGCGGCAACGCCATCGAGGCCATGGTGGCGGCAGCCGCCGCCATCGCCGTGGTCTATCCGCACATGAACCATGTGGGCGGCGACGGCTTCTGGCTCATCCGCGAGCCCTCCGGACGGGTGCGCTACATCGAGGCCTGCGGCTTCGCCGGAGCCCGCGCCACCATTCCCTTCTACCATGAGGTCGGCCTCGGGGCGGTGCCCACCCGGGGGCCGCTGGCCGCCGTCACCGTGCCCGGCGCGGTGGATGGCTGGCGCCTCGCCCTTGAGGCCGCCGCGGTCCATGGCGGCCGCATGACACTCAAGAGGCTTCTGGAGCCCGCCGTCCGTCATGCCCGCGAGGGCGTGGCCGTCTCGCGCTCGCAGGCCGCCCTCACGGCGCAGAAGAAGGCCGAACTGGAAGACGCGCCCGGCTTCGCCGCCGCCTTCCTCACCGCGGACCGGGCGGTGCCGCAGGCGGGAACGCTCCAGCGCCAGCAGCGCCTCGCCGATACGCTGGACCATCTCGCTCGCGCCGGCCTCGCCGATTTCTATCGCGGCGACGTGGGCCGCGAGATCGGGACCGACCTCGAGCGCATCGGCAGCCCGGTCACCCGGGAGGATCTCAAGCGCTATGCGGCGGTGGAGCGCCCGCCGCTGTCCGTGGACATCGGCGTCGGCCGGCTGTTCAACGCCCCGCCGCCCACCCAGGGGCTGGCCTCCCTGCTCATCCTCGCGCTGTTCGACCGGCTGAAGGTAAAGCGCGGCGACAGCTTCGAGCACGTGCACGGCCTCATCGAGGCCACCAAACGCGCCTTCATGGTGCGCGACAAGGTGGTGTGCGACTATGATCACCTCACCCACGACCTTGCCGCCCTGCTCACCCCCGAGGCCATCGCCAAACGGGCTGACGGCATCGAGATGGGCCGCGCCCTCCCCTGGCCGCAGGCCAAGGCCGGCGGCGACACGGTGTGGCTCGGCGCGACGGACAAGTCCGGGCTGGTGGTGTCCTACATCCAGTCCATCTTCTTCGAGTTCGGCTCGGGCTGCGTGCTGCCTTCCACCGGTGTGCTGATGCAGAATCGCGGCGCCAGCTTCTCGCTGGAGCCGGGCGCGCTCAATCCGCTGAAGCCCGGCCGGCGGCCGTTCCATACCCTGAACCCGGCGCTGGCGGTGCTCGCCGACGGGCGGGTGATGGCTTATGGCACCATGGGCGGGGAAGGCCAGCCGCAGACCCAGTCCGCCATCTTCAGCCGCCACGTGCTGTTCGACGTGCCGCTGGGAGAGGCCATCGCCCGGCCGCGCTGGCTGCTGGGCCGCACCTGGGGCGATGTGGAGACCCGGCTGCGACTGGAGCCGCGCTTCGACGACGAGGTGGTGGAGCGCCTGAAGCTGGTGGGGCACGACCTGGCGCTGGTTCCGGAAGCCTACAGCGACACCATGGGGCACGCGGGGGCGGTGGTGCTGCATCCTGGCGGACGCATGGAGGGCGCGCACGACCCGCGCTCGGACGGCGGCGCGGCGGGGGTGTAGGGCGCCGCAAGGCGCCCGCGACCACCCGGGAGGCCAAAATAAAACCGGCTGCCCCCCGGGGAGAGGGCAGCCGGCGGCTTCGGCTCTGTCTTCGGGCATATTGCCGAGCTGAGAGACGGCTTCAGGGATCAGGCTATAGCGCCTGCTCCGATCCGGCCCTAGCGCTGGTCGCGCCGCTCGTCCCGTTGATTCTCGTTCCGTTGGCCTCCCTGCTGCTGGCCACCCTTCTGGCCGGGCATCTGGGCCTGCTGCTGCTGGCCCTTGTCCTTGCCCTGGCCTTCGCGGCCTTTCTCGTTCTGGTTCGGGTTCTGGTTCTGGGTGTTGCGCTGATCCTGGTCACGATTGGACATGATCGCTTCTCCAAGCCAACCCCATGCGGACAAACGCGGCAGACGCCGTCGGGTTCCACCGGGGCGCGCGGAATGTTCGGTGTCGCCACCGGACAGGCACGGACGCAGCCCCTCTGCCCTGATCCGCCCAGCGCATCGGCAAGAGGAATTGCCCGCCCGGAACAGCACACATGACGGTGGCACATGGCTGTCCCGCGCCGTGCGCACGCATGGCAGGGTTGTGAGCGCCCCCCGGGAAGACCGCCCAAAAAGAAAGACCCGGCCGGAGCCGGGTCTTTGACTTGGAAACAGGACCTTGGAAACGGGATCAGGCGACGAAGATCACGCCGCCTCGTCGGTCTCGATCTCGGCGTCGAGGTCGGCCTCTTCCACCACCTTCGCCGTGCCGCGGCGCGGACCCTTGAGCAGGTTCTGCTCGATGAGCTTCACCGCCTCGGTCTCGGTGATGTTGTTCACCGCCGAAAGCTCGCGGGCCATACGGTCCAGAGCGGCTTCATAAAGCTGGCGCTCGGAATAGGACTGCTCGGGCTGGGCGTCGGAGCGATACAGGTCACGCACCACTTCGGAGATGGCAACGAGGTCGCCCGAATTGATCTTGGCTTCGTATTCCTGGGCGCGGCGGCTCCACATGGTGCGCTTCACGCGGGCGCGACCCTGAAGAGTTTCCAGCGACTTGTCGACGATATTGGTTTCGGAGAGCTTGCGCATGCCGACCGTGGCGATCTTGGGCACGGGCACCCGCAGCGTCATCTTGTCCTTTTCAAACGAGATCACGAAGAGTTCGAGCTTGAAACCGGCGACTTCCTGTTCCTCGATGGCCATGATGCGGCCCACGCCGTGGGACGGGTAAACAATGTGCTCACCCGTCTTGAAGCCGAGACGGGTCTGCGCGTTCTTCTTTGCCGACATGCTCTTGACACTCCTGATCCGGCCCAAGGACATGAAGCCTGGGGCCGAACCTGTTGGCGCGGAGGCCGGCCGGTCCGGTACCGGGACGGCGCGCACCCTGGCGCTGCGGACTTGGGTCGCGGCCGGAACGCCCGCCAACCCGCTCTGCCAGTCGATGGCGATGGACAGCCCCCGCGCCTCGCCGTAAGTGTCGGCAGGCACGCAGATTCTCGCCCCTGTATTCCCGAGAATGCGCCCATGGATTTGCGCAAACACTGTGCGGGCGCGAAGCGGCTGGTTGGTGGAAGCAATCGACTGTAAAGTCACGTATATCACAATTTTTGTCGGAATCAAAGCGCGCCTGTCGCCAACCTTACTTTGGCCGGTGCAGGCGGCAACTTGGCCGCCATCTTGGCAGGCGAGCCGCCACGCGGCTTTTCCGAGGTCGGCCTCTGGCATATAAGCATTTCTTTATATCCTTATTGCCCCAAGGGAGGCGCCGTGCTACAGGCCTCCATCCCGACCTGCGCCCGTGCGGCGCGGCGCATTCCAGCGGAGCAATCCATGAGCAACGATTACGTGGTGAAGGACATCAACCTTGCGGACTGGGGTCGCAAGGAGCTGGACATCGCCGAAATCGAAATGCCCGGCCTCATGGCCACCCGCGCCGAATACGGCCCGTCCCAGCCGCTGAAGGGCGCCCGCATCGCCGGCTCCCTGCACATGACCATCCAGACCGGCGTGCTCATCGAGACGCTGAAGGCGCTGGGCGCCGACGTGCGCTGGGCCTCCTGCAACATCTACTCCACCCAGGACCATGCCGCGGCCGCCATCGCTGCCGCCGGCGTCCCCGTCTTCGCCGTGAAGGGCGAGACGCTGGAGGAATACTGGGAATACACCCACCGCATCTTCGAGTGGGCCGACGGCGGCGCGCCGAACATGATCCTGGACGACGGCGGCGACGCCACCCTGCTGGTCCACCTCGGCCTGCGCGCGGAGAACGGCGACACCGCCTTCCTCGACGGCGCCACCAACGAGGAGGAGGAAGTCCTCTTCGCCGCCATCAAGCGCCGCCTGAAGCACAAGCCCGGCTGGTACACCCTGCTCGCCAAGTCCATCCGCGGCGTGACCGAAGAGACCACCACGGGCGTGCACCGTCTCTACGAGATGCAGAAGAAGGGCACGCTGCTGTGGCCCGCCATCAACGTCAACGACAGCGTCACCAAGTCCAAGTTCGACAACCTCTACGGCTGCCGTGAGTCGCTGGTGGACGGCATCCGCCGCGGCACCGACGTGATGATGGCCGGCAAGGTGGCCATGGTCGCGGGCTTCGGCGACGTGGGCAAGGGCTCCGCCGCCTCCCTGCGCAATGCCGGCTGCCGGGTGATGGTGTCGGAGGTCGATCCCATCTGCGCCCTCCAGGCCGCCATGGAAGGCTATGAGGTCACCACCATGGAGGACGCCGCCAAGCGCGCCGACATCTTCGTGACCGCCACCGGTAACCTGGACGTGATCACGGTGGATCACATGCGGGCCATGAAGGACCGCGCCATCGTCTGCAACATCGGCCACTTCGACAGCGAGATCCAGGTGGCCGGCCTCAAGAACCTGAAGTGGCACAATGTGAAGCCGCAGGTGGACGAGGTGGAGTTCGCCGACGGCAAGCGCATCATCCTGCTGTCGGAAGGCCGCCTGGTGAACCTCGGCAACGCCACCGGCCACCCGAGCTTCGTGATGAGCGCGTCGTTCACCAACCAGACGCTGGCGCAGATCGAGCTGTTCACCAAGCCCGGCCAGTACGCCAAGGAAGTCTACACCCTGCCCAAGCACCTCGACGAGAAGGTGGCCTCGCTCCACCTCGAGAAGATCGGGGTGAAGCTCACCAAGCTCACCGACCAGCAGTCGGCCTATATCGGCGTGCCCCAGCAGGGCCCGTTCAAGAGCGAGCACTACCGCTACTGAACAGTATCCGGCGGCGCCTCCGCGCCCCACCCCTGATCCAGCGGAACGCCGGCCCTCGGGCCGGCGTTCTTCGTTTTTGAGGGCGATCTGGACCTGTTTCTCGCGATCTGGACCTGCGCCCGCAGCCCGGTTGCCGGATCGCCGGTTGAAGCCCGTTCGGCGCACGAGCCTGCCGTCCCGGCCCCGGTCATCGGCCGGAGCCGTTGGTATTGGAGGGTTTGCGGCAGCGCATTGTCTTCCCCCGCGAACGGAGCTAGGTGTTGGGTGCACCCGCCCCATGCGGGCAGAGCCGGACGGTTCCGGAGCGGCGTCTTTTCGGTCCCTGGCCTCGGCCCGGGACGGGCGTGGCACGGTCCGGATCTCTGCCCATGTGCCACGGACGGGAAACGCGCGGGGGCTTGCCTTGAACGGTTTCGTGCGACAGTCGCGAGGCGTGACACTGCGCGACAGGACACTGTGCGGGGTGGAACTGTGCAGTTTGGAGTTCCAGATGCGCGAGCCGTGCGGCGCCTTTGTGCATCGCGGCACAGACGAGAGCCTCGCCGGCCGGCACCGCCCCTCCCCCCTGCCCGACGCGCGGCACTGAGCGGCGACCGCCCTCGATGGCCCTCAGCTTTTCCCGCGACCGCACACGCCCCCTGCCGTTCGCCGCCGAGATCGGCGCCCTCGGCGTGGTGTTCGGCGATATCGGCACCAGCCCGCTCTATGCCCTCAAGCAGGGCGTGCTCGCAGTGGGCGGCACCAATTTCCTCGGCGGCGACGTGCTGGGGCTGCTCTCGCTCATCACCTGGAGCATCATTCTTTCCGTCACCGTGAAATACGTGATGCTGGTGCTGCGGGCGGACAACGACGGCGAAGGCGGCATCCTGGCCCTCGTCACCCTGCTCGACCTCCACCGCAGCGCGCTCGGCATGCGCTGGTACCTGCTGGCCGCCGGCCTGCTGGGCGCCGCCATGCTCATCGGTGACGGCGTGCTGACCCCGGCCATGTCGGTACTCTCGGCCATCGAGGGTCTCCAGGTCATATCGCCGGAGCTGGAGCACTGGGTGGTGACGCTCACCGTGCTGGTGCTGCTCGCCGTCTTCCTGTCGCAGCGGCTGGGAACCGAGCGTATCGCCTCCTTCTTCGGCCCCATCATGCTGATGTGGTTCGGCTCGCTGGGGGCGCTGGGCGTCTACGGCATCCTGCAGGCGCCCCAGGTGCTCGCCGGGCTCGACCCGCGCTACGGCATCATGCTGATGGTGAACCATCCCGGGCTTGCCGGCGTCATCCTCGGCGCCTGCTTCCTGGCGGTGACGGGTGGCGAGGCGCTCTATGCGGACCTTGGCCATTTCGGCCGCCCGGTCATCGCGCGGGCCTGGCTGTTCGTGGCCATGCCGGCGCTGCTGCTCAATTATTTCGGCCAGGGCGCGATCCTGCTGGTGGATCCGAACGCGGTGCGCAACCCGTTCTATGACCTGTGCCCGGACGTGTTCGACATCCCGCTGCTATTCCTCGCCACGGCGGCCACGGTGATCGCCTCCCAGTCCATCATCACCGGCGTGTTCTCGCTGGCCAAGCAGGCCATCGAGCTGGGCTACCTGCCGCCCATGCGCATCCGCTACACCTCCGAGCACAACGAGCAGCACATCTATGTGGGCCGGCTGAACTGGCTGCTGATGATCGCCTGCATCGCGGTGGTGCTGGGCTTCGAGGCCTCCGACCGGTTGGCCTCGGCCTACGGTATCGCGGTGGCCTTCGCCATGGTCACCACCTCCATCCTGTTCATCGCCCAGGTGCACCGCTCCTGGGGCTGGCCGGCGCCGGCGGTGTGGGCCATGGCCACGGGCCTCCTCACCATCGACTTCGCCTTCGCCTCGGCCAACATGACCAAGATCCATGACGGTGGCTGGCTGCCCCTGAGCATCGCCGCCGCCATCATCTTCGTGATGGTGAGCTGGCGGCGCGGGCTGGAGGGCGTGGTGGCCCAGCAGGTCCGCTTCACCGAGCCCCTCGACAGCTTCGTCGCCCGCAAGGACCGGGTGAACGACGTGGAAGCCCCCCGCACCGCCATCTTTCTGTCTCGTGCGGGTGCCATGACTCCGGTCGCCCTCTCGCGCATGGCCGACTTGCTGAAGGTCCGGTTCGAGAAGGCGGTGATCGTTTCAGTCTGGATCGCCGCGCGGCCCCGGGTCTCGGTGGAGGACCGGGTGAAGGTGACGACCCTCAACGAGGGCTTCGTGCGGGTGGATCTGCGGTTCGGCTACATGCAGCAGATCGACGTTCCCTCCGTGCTCGGCCCGGCGCTCAGCGCCCGCGGCATCGATCCGGACGCGGCCATCTATGTAATCGGCCACGAACGGATCATCCCGCCCGACGAGGTGACGAAGATCAAGGACGTGGTGGCGCATGTGTTCGCCTTCCTCGCCCGCAACGCGGAGCGCTCGGTGGACCGGTTCGGCCTGCCGCGGGCCCGCACGGTGGAGATCGGTTACCCGGTGAAGCTTTAAAGGGCATGCACCGGCAGGCGCCGCGTTGTCACGGGCGGTGCAGTATTGACCAATCGGCAGGCCGCCACGGACCGGCGGCCATCGCTGCGCCGGCCATAGAGTGCGGCCAACGAGCAATGCAATCTGAGCGAGCCGGCGGCGTCACAATGCGACAAGAGTGAAAATGGCCCTTCAAACTCGCGCGAAAGCGTGCAGATGTGGGCGGGCCGGTGACGTTGCGGGCGGGGGATATCGGTGACGCAATGGGTGTTCGGGCGGTAGCTTCGAAAATCTGGGTTTTCCTGCGAGATCGGGTGGGTCTGCACGGGCTGGGCTTCATCCTGAGCCTGGTGGTGATCGCGTTTGCGGCCACCGTGCTCTACCGCATGCTTCACAATTTGAAGCTCTCCGACGTGATGGAGGCTCTCGCGGCGAAGGACCCGCGCAATGTCGTCATCGGCTTCCTGCTGGTGGCGGGGGCCTATCTCACCCTCACCTTCTATGACTGGTTCGCCCTGCGTACCATCGGCAAGGACCATGTGCCCTACCGCATCGCGGCGCTGGCGGGCTTCTGCTCCTATTCGATTGGCCACAACGTGGGCTTCACCGTCTTCACCGGCGGCTCGGTGCGCTACCGCATCTATTCCGCCTGGGGGCTCGGGGCCATCGATGTCGCCAAGATCTGTTTCGTGGCGGGGCTCACCTTCTGGCTCGGCAACATCGCGGTGCTGGGCCTCGGCATCACCATCCATCCGGAGGCGGCCACGGCGGTGGACCGGCTGCCGCCCTTCGTCAACCGGCTGATCGGCCTCGGCGCGCTGACAGTGCTGGTGGGCTACATCACCTGGGTGTCGCTGGCGCCGCGCACCATCGGACGCTCGTCCTGGTTCGTGACCCTGCCGCGCGGGCGCACCACCCTGGTGCAGGTGGGCATCGGCATCCTCGACCTCACCCTGTGCGCCGCCGCCATGTACATGCTGATGCCGTCGACGCCCTATATCGACCCGGTGTCGCTGGCGGTCATCTTCGTCACCGCCACGCTGCTGGGCTTCGCCAGCCATGCCCCCGGCGGCCTCGGCGTATTCGACGCGGCGCTGCTGGTCGCCCTGCCGCAGTTCGACAAGAGCGAGCTTTTGGCCGCGCTGCTGATCTTCCGCCTGTTCTACTACATCGTGCCCTTCACCCTGTCGCTCACCCTGCTGGGGGCGCGCGAACTGAGCCTGCGCCTTGCCGCCGCCCCCATGGTGCCGGCGGTGCCGGACGGGAGCGGCGCTGTTGCCCACAAGGCCGGCGCGGCGGCGGCCAAGGCGGCGGCGAAATCTGCGGCGAAGTCCGCCGCCGAATGACTGCTTCCCCCGCCGGCTCGCACCGGCGGGGTCGAAACACGGCGATCAGCCGACGCCGCAATGCCCTGCCCCCATGGGACCGCGTGCCCCATGGGATGCGACGAGCCGGCGGACGCCGCTGGTGCACGATCCGCCCGCGAACACCTCTGCACCGGCCAGACCCACCTTTGCGGCCGTCCGTCACGAGACGCCTTGCGCTTTCATCAGCGCGATTATAAAAAGCGAGCGCTCGCTCTTTTTATCGCTTCCCAGCTATCGAGGTCACCATGGACTTCACCATCTCCCCCGCCCTTGAGGACCTTCGGCGCCGCATCGGCGCGTTCGTGGACCGCGAGATCATTCCGCTGGAAGCCGACCCTGCCGCCTATGACGCCCATGAGAACATCGCGCCCGCCCCCCTGGCGCGGCTGCGGGAGAAGGCGAGGGCCGAGGGCCTCTGGAACCTCCAGCTGAAGCCGGAGAGCGGCGGCCTCGGCGTCGGCCGAGTGGGCATGGCGGTCTGCTACACTGAGATGAACCGCTCCATTTTCGGTCCGGTGGTGTTCAATTCCGCCGCTCCCGACGACGGCAACATGATGGTGCTGGAGGCGGTGGGCACGCCCGAGCAGAAGGCGAAATGGCTCGCGCCCATCGCGTCCGGCGCCGTGCGCTCCGCCTTCGTGATGACCGAGCCCCATCCCGGCGGCGGCTCCGACCCGGGCATGATGCTGACCCGCGCCGAGAAGCAGCCGAACGGCAGCTATCGCATCTACGGCCGCAAATGGTTCATCACCGGCGCGGAGGAAGCCGCCCACCTCATCCTCATCGCCCGCACCTCGGACGATCCGCGCACCGGCCTCACCGCCTTCGCCTTCCATCGCGACGCGCCGGGCTGGCGTATCGTGCGCCGCATCCCCATCATGGGGCCGGAGGAACATGGCGGGCATTGCGAGCTGGAGTTCGACGGCCTCGAAATCCCCCCCGAGGATGTGCTTCTGGGCGAAGGCAAGGGCCTGCGGGTGACCCAGATCCGCCTGGGACCTGCCCGCCTCACCCATTGCATGCGCTGGCTGGGCCTTGCCATGCGCTGCGTGGAGATCGCGCGGGCGTATGCGGACGTGCGCTACGGCTTCGGCGTGCGCCTCGCCGACCGTGAAAGCGTGCAGACCCTGCTGGGCCGCATCGCCATGGACATCGAGATTTCCCGGCTCCTCACCATGAAGGCGGCGTGGGAGCTGGATCGCGGCGGGCTCGCCCGCAAGGAGGTGTCCATGGCCAAGATCAAGGCCGCCAACACCCTGCACCTCGCCGCCGACAGCGCCATCCAGATCAATGGGGCGCGCGGCTATTCCAAGGATACGGTGCTGGAGTGGATCTATCGCTACGCCCGCCAGGCCCGTCTGGTGGACGGCGCGGACGCGGTGCACGAGATGGTGCTGAACCGCTTCCTGGAGAAGGAAGAAGGTGCCTTCTGGAACTGGCCGGTGGGAGAAGGCGCATGAGCGGGTCCCAATTCAGCGCATACGGCTTCGACGTTGGCGACCTCGACGCCCATCTGAAGGCGCACATCGGCGGGCTCGAAGGTGCGCCGCAGCTCCAGCCCATTTCCGGGGGCCAGTCCAACCCCACCTTCTTCGTCACCTATGCCAACCGCGCGCTGGTGCTGCGCAAGCAGCCGCCCGGCGAGTTGCTTCCCTCCGCCCATGCGGTGGATCGTGAATTCCGCATCATGCGCGCGCTGGCAGACACGCCGGTGCCGGTGCCCCCCGCGCTGCTGCTGTGCGAGGACAAGTCCATCATCGGCACCTTGTTCTATGTGATGGACAAGGTGGAGGGGCGCGTGTTCCACGACTGCACCCTGCCCGGCGTCTCGCCCGCCGAGCGCGGCGCCATGTATGCCGCCATGGCGCAGACGCTTGCCGCGCTCCACAACGTGGACTTCGCCGCCGCCGGCCTCGCCGATTTCGGCCGGCCGGGCAATTATTTCGGCCGCCAGATCACCCGCTGGACCCGCCAGTGGGAGCTGTCCAAAACCCGCGAGGACACCAACATCGACCGCCTGGTGGCCTGGCTGCCGGCCCATGTTCCGGCGGACGACACCACGCGCATCGCCCATGGCGACTACCGCATGGGCAATCTCATGTTCCACCCCACCCGCCCCGAGGTGGTGGCGGTGCTGGACTGGGAATTGTCCACCCTCGGCCATCCGCTGGCGGACCTTGCCCATTGCGCCATGGCGTGGGTGTCGCGACCGGAGGAGTACGGTGGCATCGCCGGGCTGGATCTCGACGCCCTCGGCATTCCCTCCCGCGCGGATTTCGTGGCGCAATATGAGGCGGCGGCGACCCATGGCCTCACGCTCACAAACTTCCACATGGCGTTCGCCCTGTTCCGCTGGGCAGTGATCTTCGAGGGCATCGCGGCGCGGGCGAAGGCCGGCAACGCGGCAGCGGAAGGCGCGGCGGAAACCGGCGCCCTCGCCGCCGCCTTCGCCCGGCGGGCGGCTGAATTCACCTGACGGGACACGCAGCAGCGAGGGGCGCAGTCCCGATCGTCCCTCAGCCCGAAAGCCCGCCGAACCAGGCGCCGAAATAGCCGGCGTAGATCTCCGGCGCCTCGAGGTTCAGGCAATGGCCGATGCCCGGCACCGCCACAAAGCGGCAGTGGGGCATGAGGGCGGCCATCTCCTTCAGGTCGGCCTCGGGGATCACCCCGTCATTCATGCCCCACACCACCAGGTGCGGATGGGTGATGGTGCCCATGAGCGCCTTCAACGCGCCGCTCGCGGCTTCCTTGGTCAGCGTGTCCGGGGTGCCGAACCAGATGCCGTCGGAGACGGCGCACACCTGCTCCACGATATGGTCGAACAGGCCGGCACGGTCCCCGATGTCCGAACGGAAGCGGGGCGCGCCGGCGGCAAGGCTGTCCGGCTCGAACAGGCTGGGGGCGGTGAGCGCCATGATATAGCGGGCGAAATCCCGGCTCGCCTTCATCCGGGCGAACAGGGCGATGTTCTCCTGTGTGAAGGCGAGGCCCTGCGGCCCCACCGGCGACAGCGAGAACACCCGGCCGAAGCGTTCCGGCTGCTTCAGCAGCATCCGGGTGGAGATGATGCCGCCCGTGGAGTGGGTGGCAAGATGGCAGAAGCCGATGTCGAGCGCGTCCAGCGCCGCCAGCATGTCGTCGGCATGCTGGGCGATGGAATAATTGGAGAAATCGGGCAGCGCGGCCGGCTTGTCGCTGTCCCCGCAGCCCCTCCAGTCGATGGCGATGGTGCGCACACCCCGCGGGAAGTGGGGCGCGGCCAGTTCGATCCAGTCCTTGCTGGCAAGGTTGCCGTGGATGAATAGGACGATGGTGTCGCCCTCCCCCCATTGGCGCCAAGCGAGGGATACCTCGCCCGCCTGAACCCTGAGGTTCACCTCGCCCGCTTGAACCTTGAGGTTTACTTCGCCGGCCTGAACCCCGAGGCTCGCCTCGCCTGCTTTCAGCTCTGGCATGGCGGGTCCTACTTATTGAGGCCGGTGGGCGCGGCGGCGGCGGCAGCCTGCGGCGACGCCTCCGAGGGCGCGCCATGGATCAGCCGGTCGACGCTGGCCGGCGAGGCCGTGGGCACCCGCCCGGTCTCGACGAAGTCCACCACATCCTCGGCGAACGCCACCGGCTCGTCGGTGTGGATGAAGTGGGCGGTGCCGGGATAGACCTTCACCCGCACGTCGCCGCCCGCCGCATCCATGCGCCGCATGAACGGCAGGATGAGCTGGCGCGACAGGTCGTTCAGCCCGTTGAAGGCATAGCCGGGAATGAACGGCTCCTTGTCGCCGAAGGCAAGAAAGATGGGGATCTTGATGTCGGTGAGCCTCTTATACAGGCTCGCCGGGTCCTTCTCCTGCAGTTCCGCCACCATGGCGTAGATGTCGAAGATGAAGACATCCACCCATTGCTGCAATTCGCGCGGATCGCCCTTGATCATGCCAATGCGCTGGGCGGTGTGCAGGCGGGCATATTCGCTGTCGCGCACGAAATAGCCCGAGCGCTGCGGCGTCACCGCCCCGGTTACCGGGTCGCGGCTGCGGAAGTGGAAGAAATCGTCGATCTGCTGGGCGGTGAGGTTCTTCTCGCGGTCCCTGAGGCCGGTCTGGTCCCAGGTCTTCTTCCAGGCGTCGAAGTCGTGGGCATAGGCGGGATCGAACAGGTCCAGCTTCTTGCCCGGTGCCACCGTCACCTCGCGGGGATATTCCTCAAGCCCGGCGGGGGCTTCCAGGATCAGCTTCGACACCGCGTCGGGCCAGGTGAGGGCATAGCCGAGCACGATCTGCCCGCCCATGGAATGGCCGAGATAGGCGGCTTTTTGCACCTTGAGCTGGTTCACCACCACCTCGTGCACCACCTCCCGCATCTCCTGCATGGTGCGGGCCGGGCTCTTGTCGAGGTTGCCGGGGCCGGACATGCCGTAGTGCGGCAGGTCCACCGCGATCACCCGAAGGCCGCGCTCCAGCGCGATGCGCATGATGTTGCCGTAGTGGCCGCCGAACGCGCCCTTGCCGTGGATGATCACCAGCACGTCAGGATTGGGCGCCGTGCCGGCATATTCATCCATATAGCCGATGTCCCACGCGATCCCGCGACTGTCCTTCGCCGTGGTCTTCTTCACCGGGAAAGGATAGGTGACGAATGTGTTCCAGAACGACTTGTCCGGCGTGATGTTGGCGGCCACCGAGGGGGTGCGGTAGGTCTTCGCCACCAGGTTGCGGTCGCGGGTCAGGCGCGACACGTCGGAGAGGAAGCCGGCCACCGTGGGGTCGAACTGCCGGTTCTTCAGGATGGAGAACACGCCGTAGTGCGCCACCGGGCTCTTCTCATGGATGAAGTCCGCGCCGGGCACGAGGTCCACGGTGCGCTTGGCCCGGTCGAAGGTGAGCCACTGGTCGTTGTCGATATGCATCACCAGCGTGCGGGCTTTGATGCGCTTCAGCTGGTCATTGATGTTGTAGGTCTCGCCGGCGCGGTTGCGCCACAACAGGTCCACCGCATCGAACAGCAGGGCGCGCTTGGTCACGCTGGCGCCGGCCTGGGGCGTGGGCGGGTTCCAGTAGAACACGTCCGGCTGCACCTTGGCCCAGTCCTGCTGGGAGCGGAACTGGAAGTCGAAGCCGGTGAGCAGCAGCACCGACCAGCCGAAGGCGACCCCCTGGTTGGGGTGCTTATCCTTGGGCAGGTTGTAGTAATTGCCACCGGTGGCCCGCCATTGCGGATCGCTCTCGATGGCGGCGGACATGAGCTGGAAGGTCCAGTTGCCCACCGGGTCGGCGCCGTCCGACTGGCTGGTGCCGCCGATGGGCATCAGGCCGTTCATGAAATCAGGGTGCATGACGCCCCAGACATAGGTCTGCGTCGCCCCCATGGAGGCGCCGGTGACCAGCGCCGCACGGGCGACCTTCAGGTGGTCGCGCAGCATCCGGTAGTTGGCCTGCACCATGTCCTGGTAGCTGTATTGGGGAAACTTCTGCCCCAGCCCCTCGGAGGGCTTGGAAGTGCCCCACAGGCCCAGCGCGTCGAGGATCACCACATAATACTGGTTGGTGTCGATGGCCCGGCCCGGCCCGATCACCGATCCGCCCGACAGCGCCGTGCCCTCCACCCACTGGGCGTACATGTCGGTGGCGTCGCCCGAATAGAAGGAATTGATGATCACCGCATTGGTGATCTCCCCAGCCGCATTGCGGATCGGGGTGCCCAGCGCGATGTAGGCGGTCTTCAGCGGACCCGCGCCCAGCGATTCGAGGGTGGTGCCGCCCTCCCCGCCATTGGCCCATTTCTCGGGGGCGGCGAGATCGTAGCTGCCGCCGATCTTGAAGTCGCCGATGGTGTAGAAGGTCTTGAGGTGGCAGAGCCGCTCCTGCGAGCAGGTGGGCGTGATCTTGAGCGGCTCCGGCGCGGCCTGGGCGGAAGGAGCCTGCGCAGAAAGCGCGAGGCCAAGCGCGAGGGCGAGGGCGTATCTCATGGCGTCTCCCAGCGCCGGTCTTCGCCGGCTGGGATGAGAACACCACGACGAGAAGACCAAGGGAAGCGCCAACCTGGCCTTGAAAGACCGCGGGTGGGGGCCCCACCAGAGGGGCGCCGGCCCGTCCCGCCTCACATGACGGCGCCGATCTGCCAGGGCACGAACTCGTTGCGGCCGTAGCCCAGAAGCTCCGACTTGGACTTGGTGCCCGAGGCCACGTCGAGGATGGTGGAAAAGATCTCCCGGCCCTTCTCCTCGATGCTGACGCCGTCGAGCACGTCGCCGCAATTGATGTCCATGTCGTCCTCCATCCGGCGATAGAGGTCGGTGTTGGTGGCCAGCTTGATGGAGGGCGTGGGCTTGCAGCCGTAGGCCGAGCCGCGCCCGGTGGTGAAGCACAAGACATTGGCCCCGCCCGCCACCTGCCCCGTGGCCGCCACCGGATCGTAGCCGGGCGTGTCCATATAGACGAAGCCCTTGCGGTCGATGCGCTCGGCATAGCGATAGACGCCGCGCAGGGTGGAGGTGCCGCCCTTGGCCACCGCGCCCAGCGACTTCTCAAGGATGGTGGTAAGGCCGCCCGCCTTGTTGCCGGGGGAGGGATTGTTGTTCAGCTCGCCGCCGGCCTGCGCCGCATAGGCCCGCCACCAGTCGATGAGATCGACGATCTTGCGGCCCACTTCCTCGCTTTCGGCACGGCGGGTCAAGAGGTGCTCGGCGCCATAGATTTCAGGGGTTTCGGAGAGGATGGCGGTGCCGCCCTGGCGCACCAGCATGTCCACCGCCGCCCCCAGCGCCGGGTTGGCGGTGAGGCCGGAATAACCGTCCGACCCGCCGCACTGAAGCGCGAGGGATAGCTCGGACGCCGCCACCGTCTCGCGCCGCGACGCGTTGGCGAAGGCGAGCATGTCCTTGATCTTGTCCACGCCCCGCGCCACCGACTTGCGGGTGCCGCCGGCCTCCTGGATCACGAGGCTCTGGAAATGGTCGCCCTCTGTGATGCCGTAGGCCTCCTTGAGGCGCGGGATCTGGAACACCTCGCAGCCGAGGCCGATGACGAGCACGGCGGCGAAATTGGGATGGCTGGCATAGCCCCATTGGGTGCGGGCGAGGATGTCGAATTCCTCGCCCTTCGAGCCCATGCCGCAGCCGGTGCCGTGGGTGAAGGGCACCACCCCGTCGATGTTGGGATAGTCCGCAAGGATGCCGGAGCGCGCCACCTCGTCGGCGACGAAATCCGCCACCGTCGCCGAGCAGTTCACCGAGCTGAGGATGCCGATATAGTTGCGCGTGCCGGCCCGCCCGTCGGGCCGGCGGAAGCCCTCGAAGGTGGCGGGCGTCTCGCCGGGCAACAGGGTTTCGAGCGGCCGCGCCTCGGAGGCGAAGGCATAGTCGCGCTCGAAATCCTTGAGCATCACATTGTGCTCGTGCACCCAGTCGCCGGGCGCGATGTCCACGCCGGCGAAGGCGATCACCTGGCCGAACTTGCGCACCGGCGCCCCCGCGGGGATGGGCGCGCAGGCGATCTTGTGGCCACGCGGCACGGTGCGCGTGGCGGTGAGGCCTCCGGGCAGCGCCGCACCCTGCGGGACGGTATCGATGGCGATGAGGACATTGTCCGCCGCGTTGAGACGCAGAGTGCGCGGGTCGGCCATGATGCGTCAGACCTCCAGAATCGCCTTGATGACGCCGGCCTCGGGCTTCAGCCAGTCCTGGAACAGCCCGGGCGCATCGCCGAGGGCGCCGCGATGGGTGTTGAGCGCGCGCGTCGGCACGCGGCCGGCCTCCATCTGGCGCACCACTTCCGCGAAATCATCGGGCTGGGCGTTGCGGCTGGCGTAGAGCGTGGTCTCGCGCTTGTGGAACTCGGGATCGGAGAAGGTGATGTCCTGCCGCACCACGCTGACCAGCACATAGCGCCCGCCATGGGCGATGAAGCCGAAGCCCCGCTGCATGGCCCCCGCATTGCCGGTGGCGTCGATCACCACGTCGTAGAAATCGCCCTGGGTGATGCGCTTGGCGGCTTCCTCGGCGCCGGCATCCGCCGTCACCAGATGGTCGGCGCCCAGCATGTCCCTGGTGAAGGCGAGGCGATCCTCCCGCATGTCCATCACCGAGACCTGCGCGCCCCGCGCCTTGGCGAAGATGATGGCGGACATGCCGATGGGGCCGGAACCCACCACCAGCACCTTGTCCTCAGCCGTGACCTGGCCGCGCTTAACGCCATGGGCGCCGATGGCGAGGAACTCGATCATGGCCGCGTCGTCGAGGGAGGCGGTGCCGGTGGGCACCACATTGCCCTCGGGCACGCAGAGGAATTCCGCCATGCCGCCGTCCTTGTGGACGCCCAGCACGGCGATGTTCTGGCAGGCATTGGTCACGCCCTTGCGGCAGGCCACGCACTTTCCGCAGGAGAGGTAGGGCACGATGTAGACGTTCTCGCCGGTCTTCAGGCGGCTGCCCTCGGGCGCCGCCTCGACGGTGCCCGACAATTCGTGGCCCATGACGCGGGGATATTCGAGGAAGGGGTGCTTGCCCTGGAAGATGTGGAAATCGGTGCCGCACACGCCCACGCGGCGGATGCGCACGAGCACCTCGCCGGCGGCAGGCACCGGCACGGGCCGGCTGATGACCGACAGGCGACCCGGTTCTTCGCAGAGTAATGCCTTCATCGTCCAATTCTTTCCTGAAATATGCGACCGACATTCAAGACCAGCCGCAGGAAGCGGCCCGGATCAACCGGGCCGCCAGAAGCCTCACTTCAGCATTTCTTCGGGGAGCGAGGTGCCGTTATAGCGGGTGTAGATCTCGTTCAGCTTGCCGTTCTTGAGATTGGCGGCGATCACCTTGTTGACCGCATCGCGCAGGGCGTCGTCGCCCTTGCGCAGACCCACCGCATAGGGGTTGGTCTTCAGCACCAGCTTCACTTCCAGCGGATCGTTGGGGCGGCGGGCGTTCACCGCCTGCATCACCTGCGGCGAGGAGGCCATGAGGTTCACCTGGCCCGACACCAGCGCGGTGATGAGGGTGGCATCATCGTCGAAGCGCACCATCTCGGCGCCCTGCGCCTGGGTGGTGGCTTCCTTGTCGTTGGAGGAGCCGCGGGTGGTGCCGAGGCGCTTGCCCACCAGGTCCTTGATGTCCCTGATGGCGACGTTCTTCGGCCCGGCCACCACGATCTGGATCACGCCGTAGGGATCGGAGAAATCGATCACCTTCTTGCGCTCGTCGGTGACGCTGAAGGAGGCCATCACCATGTCGGCCTTGCCGGTGAGCAGGAACGGAATGCGGTTGGGGCTGGTGACCTGCACGATCTCCAGCGGAACGCCCAGCTCGGCGGCGAACAGCTTCGCGCTCTCCACGTCCGATCCGGTGGGCTGCATGTTGCCGTCGGTCATGCCGAAGGGCGGGGAGCCGAGGTCCACGGCGATCAGGATCTTGTTGCGCTTCTTGATCTCTTCCAGCGTGTCGGCGAAGGCCGGCAGGGCAAGGCTGCCCGCCACCGCGAGCCCGGTGGCGCCGACGAGGAAGGCGCGGCGATTGATGGTCATACGCTCCATGTTTCCAACCCTTCTTTGTGTTGCAGTGTTCTGGTGGTCTGGCGAAGTCAGCGGGGATCAGAGCCCGCTGCCGACGAAAGCGCGCAGCTCCGGCGTCTTCGGATCGTCGAGCATGGCGCCGGGGCCGGTTTCCCAGACCGTGCCCTGGTGCATGTAGATGACCTTGGAGGCCACCTTGCGGGCGAAGGCCATCTCGTGGGTCACCAGGATCATGGTCATGCCGCCGCGGGCGAGATCCTCCATCACCTTCAGCACCTCGCCGGTGAGCTGGGGATCGAGGGCGGAGGTGACCTCGTCGAACAGCATCAGCTTGGGCTGCATGGCCAGCGAGCGGGCGATGGCCACCCGCTGCTGCTGGCCACCGGACAATTGCTCGGGATAATGGTCCGCCTTGGCCTCAAGGCCGACGCGGGCCAGCACCTCGCGGGCAAGGTCGCGCGCCGCGGTCTTGCCGATGCCCTTCACGCAGGTGGGGGCGAGCATGATGTTCTGCTCGGCCGTCAGGTGCGGGAACAGGTTGTAGCTCTGGAACACGATGCCCACGTCGCGGCGCAGGGTCTTCTTGTCGAGCTTGGGGTCGTGCACGGCATGGCCGCACACCATGATCTGGCCGCCCTCGATGGTTTCGAGCGCGTTGATGCAGCGCAGCGCCGTGGACTTGCCGGAGCCGGACTGGCCGATGACCGCCGCCACCTCGCCGCGCGCCACCTCGAAGGAGACGCCATTCAGCACCTTCACCGCGCCGAAGCTCTTTTCCACGTTGGTCAGACTAACGACGGCCGACATTGAGCTTCCTTTCGAGACTGCGGCTCCAGGTCGAGAGCGGATAGCAGAGGACGAAGTAGATGGCGGCCACCACCATGAAGATGGTGAACGGCTCGAAGATGGAATTGTTGACGAGCTTGCCGGCCTGCGACAGCTCCACGAAGCCCACCACGGAGGCGAGCGAGGTATTCTTCACGATCTGCACCAGGAAGCCGACCGTAGGCGCGGTGGCGATGCGCATGGCCTGGGGCAAGATCACGCGGGTCAGGCGCTGCCAGCGGCTGAGCGAAAGGCATTCGGCCGCCTCCCACTGGGTCTTGGGCACGCTCTCGATGCAACCGCGCCAGATTTCGGCAAGAAAGCCTGATGAATAGATGGTGAGGCCGAGGCCGGCGGCGAGGATGGCCGGCACTTCCTTGAAGCCTGCGATGGCGATTCCGAAGTAGAACAAGAAGAGCAGGATGAGCAGCGGCGTGCCCTGTACCACCTGGATATAGGCGGTGGCGAGGATGCGCACCCAGCGCGTGGAGGAGATGCGGGCGAGGGCGACGCCGAAGCCCACGAGCCCGCCGCCCACGAAGGCGATGGCCGACAGGCCGACGGTCCACAGTGCCGCCCAGCACAGGAACTGGAAGTGGATGAGGGTGAAAGTTGGCATTTTCGTTCCCCCTCAGAGCGCCGTGCCGAGCTTGCGCCGGCGCACGAAGACCACGAGGCCGAACAGCCAGAAGGCGATGCGCACCACGAACGATAAGGCGAGGTAGAGCACGCCCACCACGATGTAGGTCTCGAAGCTGCGGAAGGTGTCGGACTGGATACGGTTGGCCACCGCCGTCAGTTCTTCCGCCGAGATCTGCGAGGTGATGGAGGAGGCCAGCATCAAGAGCACATACTGGCTGGTGAGGGCGGGATAGACCCGCTCAATGGCCGGCCGCACGATCACGTGCCAGTAGGTCTGCGGCCGGCTGAGGCCGAGGCATTCGGCCGCCTCCAGCTGCGACTTGTGGATGGATTCAAGGCCCGCGCGCACGATCTCGCTGGTATAGGCGCCCACGTTCACCACCAGCGCCAGCACCGCCGCCACATTGGCATCCACATGGAGGCCGAGGGTCGCGATGCCGAAATAGATGATGAAGATCTGCACCAGCAGCGGCGTGTTGCGGATCACCTCCACATAGCAGGCCACCAGCGCCTTCACCCAGGGTGCCCCATCGGAACGGCCGATGGCGCACAGGGTGCCGAGCACGAAGCCCAGCACCGTGGCGACGAAGGACAATTGCAGCGTCAGCCACACCCCCATGGCGAACTCGCGCCAGTAGGGCAGGAGCGCCGCGAAATCGAACTGGTAGGTCATGCCTCGCTCCGCTCGGTCTGAGGCTGGAACTGCCGCCGTGCGATCACCACGTCGAGGGTCGGGGTGGCACCCACGGCCCCAGCCTCCGCCCACCAGGACAGGAAGGCGGTGATGCGCCGGTCCACCTTGGTGGCGTGGTTCTGGGCGATGTCGGCGATGCGGTGGTCGAGGAACGGGTTGAGGAAGCGCTCCAGCGTGGTGGCCACATAGCGCTGCGCCTCCTCGCCCATGCCGTGGGCGGCAAATCCCGGCAGCACTTCATGGCGGTACACGTCGTCGAGACGGCCGCGCACGTCGGCATCGGCGAGGATCTCCCGCACCGTCTCGCCCGGATCCCGCCGCTCGGAGCGCCAGATGTCGGCAAGCACCGTGTGGCCCAGGTTGAGGATATGCAGCTTCAGCCGCTCGAACGGCTCCAGGTCGTCCGCCAGCACCACGCTCGGATGGGTGAAGGGCAGATCAAGTCCCGGCCGGCGCTCGATCACCCAAAGGGCGTAGGGCTCGGCCACGGCGCCGATGGGCTCGAGCGCCTGCGAGACGATGCGGTCCACCAGCGTGTCGGCGAAGATCACCTCGGCCTCAAGCCACGCGAGGAAAGCCTCCGGCGCCCCCGCCTCGGGGGCGAGGGCGGCGACGGCGGCACTGAGCACCCGGCCGTTGCGGTTGATGAGTTCGCACGGCAGCACGGTGAGCCCGCGCCCGGACTGGCGCCAGCGGCGATGGAGCAGCGCCGTGAGCTTGCCGGGAAACGACACGGGCACACCGCCGGCCAGCAGCGCCGGGCCGCGATCGGCGGCGGCGATCTCGTAGCCCGCATCGGCGGTGTTGGAGACGATGATGTCCGCATCTTTCGCGAACAGGTCGGACAGGGCCTGCCAGTCCTGCGCGGCGGAAAGGCCGCGGTCGACGCTGGTGACATCGATGCGGCGCTCGATGCGCTCGCCCTTCTCGATGCCGCGGATGATCACCGGATAGCCGCCGGGCCGACCGAAGGCGGCGACGCGGCCGGCCCGGTCCGCCGCGCCGGAAGCCTGCACGATGCAGATGGGGCCGACCGCCTGACCGGCCTGTCGCGCCTCATGGACGAACAGGTCCACATGGGCCTGGAGAAACCGGCTGGTGCCGAACTGGATGATGCGTCCGCTCACGCGTAAATCCTTTTAGATCCAGCGCGAGGAAGCTCCGGCAGAGCACGCGGCCATGGCAGCCGACCATGGCTCATCTGCCTTCCTCCCTCGTTTTTCTCTTGTCTAGTTACGTATGAAAATCCATTCTGCGCTTCTGAAGTCAAACAGTTTTTTATGTAATAAAATACATACAACCCCAGCGAAACGTACCTAGGACGGGGTGGGAGACGGCGAACCATGCGGGGCAACAGCCTGTTCAAGCGCACCTACAACCGCAGCCTCGACCTCATTGGTGGGATGCCGCTGGGCGCGCCCATGACCTCCGAGACCCAGCTGGCGCAAACCCTTGGGGTGAGCCGCACCACGGTGCGCGCAGTGCTCGCCCTCATGAGCGAGACCGGCCTCGTCACCGCGTCGGAGGGGCGCCGACGGCTGGCGCGCCATCCGGTGGCGGGCGACCGCTTCCCCGAGCCGCAGACCGAGTCCGCCCGCGCCAGCGTGGAGCGCCAGTTCATGCAGTGGGTGCTGCATGGCGACCTGCGGCCGGGCCAGCTCATCCATTGCGCGGAGCTGGCGCGCAAGTTCAATACATCAACCACCGCCATCCGCGAATACTTGACCCACTTCAATCATTTCGGGCTGATCGAGCGACGCCCCAACAGCGCGTGGGTCTTCAATGGCATCACCGCAGCATTCGCCACCGAGATCTACGAGATCCGGGAGATCTTCGAGCTGCGGTCCGCCCACCGCTTCGCCAGCCTCCCGGACGATGCGCCGGCGTGGCAGGAGCTGGCCGCCATCGAGCGGGAACACCACACGCTCATGGCCGAGATCGACACCCGTTACCGCGACTTCTCACGCCTCGACGAGCGGCTGCACCGGCTCATCCACGAAGCCTCGCTCAACCGCTTCATGCGCGACTTCTACGACGTGATTTCCATGATCTTCCACTACCACTACCAGTGGAACAAGGTGGATGAGAAGGAACGCAACAGCGCCGCCATCCACGAGCATTTGGCCTATATCGCCGCGTTGCGCAGCCGCGACGTGCGCCTCATCGACCTGCGCTGCCGCGCCCATCTGCGCACCGCGCGCGCCACCCTGCTGCGCTCCATCGACGCCCGTCCGCCCGGCGCCGATGCCGACGCCAACGACGGCCTGCGCGCCGGCTGAACGCGGCTCGGCCTCAGCCCTTGCCGGCCCGCAGCAAAGCGAGGAGGCCGCTCAGGAGCGCCACCGGCGTCGGCGGGCAGCCGGGGATCCTCAGGTCCACCGGCACGATGGCCTCCACGCCGCCAGCGCAGGCAGAGCTGCCGGCGAAGATGCCGCCGTTGATGGCGCAATCGCCGGCCGCCACCACCCATTTCGGCGACGGCGTCGCGTCATAGGTGCGCTTCAGCGCCTCGGCCATGTTCTTCGCCACCGGCCCGGTCACCAGCAGCACGTCCGCATGGCGGGGCGAGGCGACCACATGCAGGCCGAAGCGCTCCAGGTCGTAGAAGGCATTGCCGAGCGCATGGATTTCCAGCTCGCAGCCGTTGCACGAGCCGGCATCCACCTCGCGGATGGACAGGCTGCGCCCGAGCCGCGCGCGCGCCGCCGCCTTCAGCTCGGCGGCGAGCTTTTCCACCGCCGCGTCCTCGGGGGCGGCCTCCGTGAGCGGGGCTTTCAAAAGCCCTTGGAGGAGAAGCTTGCGCATGGCCGCCCCTTAAAGATCCACGCCCGAATAGGAGCAGTTGAAGGATTTGTTGCAGAGCGGGAAGTCGGCGACGATGTTGCCCTCGATGGCGGTTTCCAGCAGCGGCCACTGGAACCAGGACGGGTCACGCAGATGCGCACGCCGCACCCGCCCGTCCGCCTCCAGCGCCACGAAGGCCAGCACGTCGCCGCGGAAGCCTTCCACCACCGCGAGGCCCTCTCCGGGACCCGCCGGAACCTCCACCGCGACCGGACCGTCCGGCAGGGTGTCGAGCAGGCGCACGATGAGGCCAAGGCTCTGCTCCACCTCGCGGATGCGCACCCAGATGCGCGCGTTCACGTCACCCTCGGACCGCACCACCACCTCGAACGGCAGGCGATCATACGGCGGATAGGCGAGCGCCCGCCGTGCGTCGAAGGGCCGGCCGGAGGCGCGGCCCACGAAGCCGCCGGCGCCGAACTGGCGGACATAATCCGGCCGGGTGAAGCCAGTGCCCACGGTGCGGTCCTGCAGCGAGGCGGTGTTGTCGTAAAGCTCCACCAGCGCCGGGAAGGCGGCGCGCACCTCGGACACCAGCACGCGGATGGCCGAGACACCGTCCCGCGCCAGATCCCCCGCCACCCCGCCGGGGATGACGCCATCCATCATCAGCCGATGGCCGAAGGCGCGGGCGCAGACCCGCAGCACCTTCTCGCGCAGCACGCCACAATGGGCCAGCATCAGCGCGAAGGCGGCATCGTTGCAGATGGCGCCGATGTCGCCGAGATGGTTGGCAAGGCGCTCCAGCTCCGCCATCACGCCGCGCAGGGCATGAGCCCGCGCTGGCACTCCAACGCCACGCGCGGCTTCCACCGCGCGGCTGAAGGCGAGCGCATAGGCCACCGTGCTGTCGCCGGACTGGCGCCCGGCCAGCCGCGCCGCCTGCGCCACGTCCGCGCCGGCCATGAGGCGCTCGATGCCCTTGTGCACATAGCCGAGGCGGGCTTCCAGCCGCACCACCGTCTCGCCGTAGCAGGAGAAGCGGAAATGGCCGGGCTCGATGATGCCCGCATGCACCGGCCCCACCGGGATCTGGTGCAGCCCCTCCCCTTCCGCCGCGAGGAAGAGATAGGCATCGCCCTCAGGCTCCGCCGGCAGGTTCGCCCCCAGCGGTTGGCGGGTGCCCCAGCGGCCGTGATCGAGCCACGGGCGCTCGTCGGGTGCGCCCTCGGGCACGAGGCCGTAGAGGTCGCGCACGGTGCGCTCCAGCCGCGCCGCCGGCGGGTGATGGCGCGCCACCGAGGGGAAGGTGCCGCCAACACAGGCAAAGGTCGCCACGGCCAGCCGGCCGGATGCCTCGTCCAGCAGCGCCATATGCACGGCGCCCGCATCGCCCCATAGGCCCATGAGCACCAGCTCGCCCGCCGCCAGATGCCCGGCGAGGGCGGTCCACTGCTCTGCACTCACCTCGGCGCGCGGAAAGGGCCGGCAGGGACCGGCGCGGCCGTTTTCCAGAAGCTGTGCGAAGGCTTGCATGGCGCGCCCCTAGCCCAGAAGCCCGGCCACGTGCCGGAACCACGCCACCAGCGGCGGCGGCAGATAGAGCCCGGCCACCAGCACCAGGGCAAGATGCACCGTCATGGGCAGGTGGCTCGCCTTCACCTTGTCGCTCCCCGGGCTGGGCGCGCCGAAGGCGATGCCGGAGAGCTTCAGCATCAGTGCGCCGAAGGCCAGCAGCAGCCCCGCTACCAGCGGCAGCGCGAGCCACGGCCGGTGCGCGAAGGTGGAGGTCACCAGCAGGAACTCGCTCATGAACACGCCGGCCGGCGGCAGGCCGGCAATAGCCGCCACCGCCACCACGAGGCCCCAGCCCAGCGCCGGATGGGAGGTGGTGAGGCCGCGAATATCGGAAAGCTTCTGCGTGCCCTTCACCTGGCACACATGGCCCACCGCGAAGAAGATGGCCGACTTGGTCAGGCTGTGCATGGTCATATGCAGCAGACCGGCGAAATTGGCGACCGGCCCGCCGAGCCCGAAGGCGAAGGCGATGAGGCCCATGTGCTCGATGGACGAATAGGCGAACAGCCGCTTGATGTCCCGTCGCCGGTACAGCATGAAGCCGGCGAGCAGCAGCGAGGCGAGGCCCATGGCCATCATCAGCGGCCCCGGCGCCAGCGTGCCGGGATGGGCCGCCAGCAGCAGCTTGAAGCGCAGCACCGCATAGAGCGCCACGTTGAGCAGCAGCCCCGACAGCACCGCCGAGATGGGGGTTGGGCCTTCCGAATGGGCATCGGGCAGCCAGGCATGGAGCGGGGCAAGGCCCACCTTGGTGCCATAGCCGAGCAGCAGGAACACGAAGGCGACGTTGAGCAGCGCCGGGTCGAAATCCCGTGCGCGCTTCATCAGCACGCTCCAGATCATGCCATCCGGTCCCTCGCCCACCACCGGCTGGGCCACCATGTAGACGAGGATGGTGCCGAACAGGGCCAGCGCGATGCCCACCGAGCCCAGCATGAAATACTTCCATGCCGCCTCGATGGCCGCCTCGGTGCGATAAAGCCCCACCATCAGCACGGTGGTGAGGGTCGCCACCTCGATGGCCACCCACATGACGCCGAGATTGTTGGAGACGAGCGCCAGGTTCATGGCCGCCAGCAGCACCTGGTACATGGCGTGGTAGAAGCGCAGGTGCAGCGGCGTCAGGCGCCCCGTCTCCAGCTCGTGGCCGATGTAGCTCGCCGAGAACACGCTGGTGGTGAAGGCCACGAAGGTGTTCAGCACCACGAACACGATGTTGAGGTCGTCCACGATGAGGAACGGCCCGGCAATGCGCGGCGCCACCAGCAGCGCCAGGGCGGTGAGGAACGTCAGGGCGCAGGCGCTCACATTGAGCGCTGCCGAGACGCGATAGGACGGAACCAGCGCCAGCAGCACCGCCGCCACCGCCGGGATGGTGAGGATGACGGGCGCGGGATTGAACGCCAGCGCGGCGAGGGAGGCGATCATGCGCGCCCTCCCCGGAAGCGGTCGAAGGCGTCCACATCCACGGTGTCGAACCGCTCGCGGATGCGGAACAGGAAGATGCCGATGACGATGAAGGCGATGAGCACGGAGAAGGCCACCGAGATCTCCACCACCAGCGGCATGCCCTTGGCCCCCGTGGCGGCGAGGATCAGGCCGTTCTCCAGCGACATGAAGCCCACCACCTGGCTCACGGCATTGCGCCGCGTCACCATCATCAAGAGGCCCAGCAGCACCACCGAGAGTGCGAAGGCGAGGTCTTCCCGCGCCAGCGCGTCGGCGGCGGGGGTAGCCTTCAGCATCACCACCAGGGACAAGGCGACGAGGGCGATGCCGGCCAGCATGGTGGGGCCGATGGACACCACCGTCTCCACCTGCCGATGGATGCCGAGCCGCGCCACCATGCGATGCAGCGCCACCGGGATCACCAGCGCCTTGAACACCAGGGCGATGCCTGCCGTGACGTAGAGATGCGGCGCGTCCTGGGCGTAGGCCTGCCACGCCACCGCCAGCGCCAGAGCCACCGCCTGCAGGGCGAACACGTTCAGCAGCGCGTAAAGCCGGTCCTGGTAGAGCATCAGGAAGGAGATGAGCACCAGCCCGCCCGCGAACATGTGGGACACGTCGAAGACGAGATTGGGGGTGATGGCGTGCTCGATCATCACAGGATCCCCGACACGAACAGCAGCAGCGTTCCCAACAGCCCGAGCATGAGCGCCGCGCCGAGGAAGTCCGGCACGCGGAACACCCGCATCTTGGCGATGGAGGTCTCGAACACGGCGAGGAGCAGCGCGCCCACGGCGAGCTTGCCGGCATAGGTCGCCATCCCCAGCACCATTCCGGCGACACCCGCCCCCACCGGGGCAAGGCCCCACGGCACGAACACGCAGGCCACAAGCGAAAGGAACAGCAGCAGCTTCAGCTGCGCGGCCAGCTCGATCAGCGCCAGGTGGCGGCCGGAATATTCCAGCACCATGGCTTCATGCACCATGGTGAGCTCCAGATGGGTGGAGGGATTGTCCACCGGGATGCGGCCGTTCTCGGCCACTGCCACCATCAGCAGCGCCACCAGCGCCAACGCCAGCGACACCCTGAGGCCCACGCCGGCCAGCATCACCGAGGCGATGGTGGAGAGCTGGGTGGAATGGGCGACGAGGGCCAGGGAGAACACGATCATGATCATGGCCGGCTCGGCCAGCGAGGAGATCATCACCTCCCGGCTCGATCCGAGGCCGCCGAAGCTGGTGCCCACATCCATGCCGGCCAACGCCAGGAAGAAGCGCGCCGAGCCGATGAGGGCGGTGATGGCGATGAGGTCCGCCGACCAGGAAAAGATCAGTCCGGTGGCGAAGGTCGGCACCAGCGCCGCCGCCACCCAGGTGGCCGCGAACACGAGATAAGGCACCACGCGGAACAGCCAGGAGGCGTTCTGCGCCAGCACCGCCTCCTTGCGCAGCAGCCGGGCGAGGTCGCGGTAGGGCTGGAACACGGAGGCGCCGCGCCGGCGCTGGAGGCGCGCCTTCACCTTGCGCACCAGCCCGGTGAGGAGCGGGGCGAGGGCGAGCACGAGCAGCATCTGCGTGCCCTGCACCAGGATGTGCGCCATCAGGTCCATAGGGCGAGCACCAGAAGCAGCAGCACCAGGGCCGAAAAAACCAGGCCCAGATACTGGCGGATGGTGAGGTATTGCAGCCGGTTCGCCCGCTCGGCCACATAGTCCACCGCCGCCGTCAGGGGCAGGAACAGGAAGGCCCAGGCGGGATCGCGCGCGCTGGAGGAGAACCGGGCGGGAGTGAGCGCGCCGGGGGGCGGCATCTCCACCTTCTCGCGGGCCGCGAACAGGCCGCGCGCGAACACCCGGCGGATGGGCTGGGCGAAGGAGGCGGCGGAATACTGGCTCAGCGGGCTGGCATTGGGGAAGCCGCAATCCCACGGCGGCGCCCGCCGTACCGCGCCCGAGGCGAAGCGGTGGATGACGAAGGCCGCCAGCAGCGCCGACAGTGCCGTGAAGGCAAAGACCAGCAGCCCGTTGTAGGAGCTGCGGCTCTCCGCCACCGGGATGATGGAGAGCCACGCCACTGAGCCCTGCGCCGGCATGGTCTGGCCCACGAGGCCGCCCACCGCCGGCTGCAGCACATCGATGACAAAGCCGGGCAGCAGGCCGGCGCCCACGCACACGGCGGCAAGCGCGATCATGGCGGCACGGGAGAAGGCGTCCACCTCGTGGGCCTCGCTCGCCTTCGGGCTGCGCGGCCGGCCGAGGAAGGCGATGCCGTAGAGCCGCACGAAGCAGGCGGCGGCGAGCGCGGCGGCGAGCGCCATCAGCGCGCCCACGGCCGGCACCATCAGCTTCAGCCCCCAGACCGGAAGCTCCGGGCTCAGCAGCACCGCCTGAAACACCAGCCATTCGGAGGCAAAACCATTGAGCGGCGGCAGGGCCGAGATGGCGGCGCAGCCGATCAGCATCACCACGCTGGTGGTGGGCATGCGGTGGATGAGGCCGCCCAGTTCCTCCATCTGCCGGGTGCCGGTGGCGGTCAGCACAGCGCCGGCACCGAAGAACAGCAGGCTCTTCATGGCCGCATGGTTGAGCACATGGAACAGCGCCGCCGTGAGCGCCAGCGCGGCGGCGGTGGGAAATCCGTTGGCCGAGAAGGCCAGCGCCAGCCCGAGGCCGATGAAAATGAGGCCGATATTCTCGATGGTGGAATAGGCGAGCACGCGCTTGGTGTCGCCCTGCAACAGCGCCTGCAGCACGCCGATGACCGCCGCGACGCCGCCGGCACCCAGCACCGGGATGCCCCACCACCAGTCCGGCGGGCCGGAGAGATCAAACACGATGCGGATGAAGCCGTAGACCGCCACCTTGGTCATCACCCCGCTCATGAGGGCGGAGACGTGGCTGGGCGCGGCGGGATGGGCCAGCGGCAGCCAGACGTGCAGCGGCATCAGACCCGCCTTGGACCCCGCCCCCAGCAGCGCAAGCGCCAGCACCAGCGCGGCGAAGGCGCCCACGGGCGGCGCCTCGCGCATGGCATCGAAGGCATAGCCGCCCCCGGAGCCGGCGGCGAGCAGGCCAAAGGCCAGCATCAGCGCCAGCGTGCCGAACGAGGCCATGAGGATGTAGACGAGGCCGGCGCGCACATTGCCCGCCTCCTTGTCGTGGGCCACCACCAGCGCCCAGGACGCCAGCGACATGAATTCCCACGACAGGAGGAAACTGTAGGCGTCGTCCGCCAGCAGCACCATGTTCATGCCGGCGAGGAAGGCCGGGAAGAAGGGCAGCACCCGTTCCGGCGCATGATCGTGCCGGCCGTAGCCGAGGCCATAGAGGCTCGCCGCCGCGCCGCCGAGATTGATCACCGCGAGGAAGACCGCAGACAACGCATCGAGCCGCAGGTGGGCGCCGATCCAGGGAATGCCAAGGGGCAGCACGATCCCAGCCGCCGGCGCCGCGATGGCGGTAAGGGCGGAGAGACCGGCCAAAAGTGTCACCGCCAGCGCGCCGCCATAGACGAGCGGCCGGCCCGCGGGGCGCCGCGCCGTCGCCACACCGAGCCCGGCGAGAGCCAGAAGCACCGCCACCGCGCCGAGGGCCACGAGGAGTTGTCCGCTGACGGGAAGCTGTGCGGCGAAGGCGGCATCGGGCATGGCCTACTCCTCCTCCGCCGGCCGCCGGGCGGCAAGGATCGATTGGGCAGGCATTTGCACCCGCAGGCGCACGCCCCGCCCGCCAGCGTCGCTGACGGCCCCTTCGGCGATGAGTTCGATGCCCGCCGCCTCCAGCCCGCCCACGAGCTTCATGAGCGAATCGACATTGCCACGGATGACGCCGTCGCTGGCTTCCATGCGCTGGATGGTGGGCAGGGAAAGGCCGCTCAAGGCCGCGAGCGCGCGCTGGTCGAGGCCGAGGAGGGCACGGGCAGCGCGGAGCTGGGCGGCTGTGATCATGACGACCAATGGAAGCGTGGAGCCTGATTTCTCCTGCTTACGCCTCTGTTATTCACTGTTCAAGCATGATTTATGATGTCTGAGACATCATAAAGTCGAAGCCGCTGCGCGATAGGGCGGATACGGCAGCGGGCAAGAGGAGGCGCCGCCCGGATGGCGCGGGCATGGCCACGGCTCAGGGAACCGCGACCATGCAGGGGTTGGCATCACGCCTCGCGGATGTCGTTGGCCGCGCGGGCGAGGATCTCGACAATCCGCGTCTCGGCACCGCGATTGGCGTCCAGCTTCTGCTGGGCCACGTCCCGCAGGTTCTCGAGGGCGGCTTCCACCAGGCGAGGCAGTTCCGCACCCTGGCTCGGGCCGTTCTCGCTCCACCCCATCCACTTGCGGACCCGTCCCATCTTGAGGCCGATCTCCGACAGGCGCCCGATGATGGCGTCAGCGAAGGCGCGGTTCTCGGCGAGATAGGCGGTGCCTTCCCCAGTAATGGCATAGCGCTTCTTCGCGCCATCGGGCTCGGAGGTCACATAGCCCGCCTCTTCGAGGAAGGTGAGGGTGGGATAGACCACGCCTGGGCTCGGCGAATACCAGCCGGCGGTCTTCTCCTCGATCACCTTGATGATCTCGTAGCCGTGCCGCGGCTGCTCGGCGATGAGCGACAGGGCCAGCAGCTTCAGGTCGCCCTGCGCCAGCATCCGGCCGATGCGGAACATGTCGCCGCCGCCCCGTCCGCCGCGCCCGCCACCGCGATGGCCGCCCCGATGGCCACCAAATTCGTCGCCACGATCGGGGCCGCCAGCATGGCGCATATCGTCCCAGTCACCCCGGTGGCGCTCGCCGCCATGGTGTCCGTCACGTCTGCATCCAAACATTATTCGACTCCTAAGATATGTCGTACGATACAACGACGATGTTTATATCGTTCGATATATCTAAAATGCAAGGTGTCCGCCTCGGTTCCCGTTCAGGGTTTTTTGAAAGGGACGCGTCCATAAAGGGAGGCGCCGTCATCCGGAGTCCTCACATGGCCATGAGCGATGAGCAGAAAGCCGCCCGCGCCGCCCACGGCCTGCTCAGCGCCGTGACGCCCGAGGTGGGCGCGGCCATCGAGGGCTGGCTTGCCGGCCTCGCCCACGAGCGGCGCCTGTCACCCAAGACGCTGGAAGCTTATGCCCGCGACCTGGCCGTGGTGCTGCTGCGCCTCACCGACCATCTCGGTGCCTGCCCCGGCCTCGGCGATCTGGCCGGCCTCACCACCGCCGACGTGCGCGCGGTGCTCGCCGCCCGCCGGGCCGACGGGGTTGCCCCGCGCACGCTGGTGCGCCTGCTCGCCGCCGCGCGCTCCTTTGGCCGGCATCTGGAGCGGGAGGGGCTGGGCAAGGTCGGCGCGCTCACCGCCGTGCGCGCCCCCAAGGTGCCGCGCAGCCTGCCGAAGCCGGTTTCCATCGCCGCCGCCCGCGCCCTGTCCGATCCCACCACCCGGGCCGGGGAGGATCGCGAGGATTGGGTGCTGGCGCGTGATGCGGCGGTCATCGCCCTGCTCTACGGGGCGGGGCTGCGCATCTCGGAAGCCCTCAGCCTCACGCCCCGCGACGTGCCGGCGGATGCCGAATCCATCACCGTCACCGGCAAGGGGCGCAAGACGCGCATGGTGCCGCTGATCGCGCCGGTGCGCCGGTCCATCGCCGAATACCGGGCCATCTGCCCCCATGCCCTCGGGCCGGAGGGGCCCCTGTTTCGCGGCACGCGGGGCGGTCCGCTCTCACCGCGCATCGTGCAACTGGCGGTGGAGCGCATGCGCGGCGCCCTCGGCCTGCCGCAGAGCGCCACGCCCCACGCCCTGCGCCACGCCTTCGCGACCCACCTGTTGTCGCGCGGCGGCGAGATCCGCGCCATCCAGGAACTATTGGGCCACGCCTCGCTCTCCACCACGCAGATCTATACCGAGGTCGATGCCACCGCCCTGATGGCCGCCTGGCGCTCGGCCCATCCGCGCTCCGGCGCGCTCGAATCGCCCTGCACGGTCGCCCGCGAATCAACCGAGCCCACGTGACGGCCGGCATTGTCCACCCGGAAGGATTTCCCCACGCCAGTCCGCTCCGAGCGCGAGCCCTGCCATGACCTCTGCCACCAAGCCACCGACACCCGTACGCCCCGTCATCGAGCACCTGTCGGTGACCACCGTGGACCTCCCCCGCGCCATCCGCTTCTATGACGCGGTGCTGGCGCCGCTGGGCCTTGTGCGCGTGGCCGATTATGACGAGCCGGAAGGGGCGTCCGCCTGCTGGGGACCGCCGGGAACACTTCCGGCGCCGGAGGGCCGACCGGGCGAGGCACCGTTCTGGGTGCAACTGCGCGCGGGTCCCGTCCATCCCCCGGCCGGCACCCATATCGCATTCTGCGCGCCGGACCGGGCGGCCGTGGAGGCCTTCCATGCCGCCGGGCTTGCGACCGGCGGCGGCGACCACGGTGCGCCGGGGCTGCGGCCGCAGTACGGAGCCGGCTATTTCGCCGCCTTCCTGACCGATCCCGACGGCTGGCGGATCGAGGCCGTCACCTATCTCTGACCCTCCCCCGGCTCATCGGCGCCAGGCGATGGCCGTCGGAGCGTAATGGCGCATCTCCGCGATCTCGGGGATGAAGTCGCGGATGGCGGCGAGAAAGGGCGGGAAGTGGGGGCCACGCCGGAAGCCTTCCATGTGCGCCTGAGCCGAAACCCACTGGATGCGCAGGATGAAGCTGGTCGGATCCTCGTCGCACTGCGTAAGGTCATAGCCGAGGCATTCAGGCGCGGCCTGAAGATGGGGCGCGGCGAGGACGTATGCCGACGTCAGGGCCGCTCCGTCGTGGACGGTGAGGGCGTAGCGGATGTATTCGATCGCGCCTGCCACCGCCTGCTTGCGCATGAAGGCGAACGCATTGTCGGCAGGTGCCCCGCGGGACAGCGCCTGGTCGATCCAGAGCATCGCGTAGGGTTCCAGCAGCCGCGCGCGGTCGAGCGGCCCGGCATCGACCACCTCGAAACCGAGGTCCGCCACCAGTGCGAGCACCTGCGGCTTGCGCGCCGCGTCGTCACCGGCGACGAAGATCACCGGGCGGGCCGGATAGCCGGCGGTGTCGGACATGACCGCGAAACCCACCTGGTTCATCGCCTTGAGCACCGACGCGCCCGGCGCGAGGCGGGCCACCTCCTCCCCGCCCGAGGTGGAAAAGCCCAACGCCAGCTCCAGGCCTGAGGCGCCCATCCGCAGCGGATTGGTGGCATCAATGACGAGCCTGCCGGACAGGTCCCCCAGCGCGGCGATGGCGGCGGGGACCGCATCCCACGGCACGGCGAGCACGATGGCATCGGCATTCGCTTTCGCCTCCGCCACGGGCGCGAGCTCAGCCCCGCCCGCGGCGGCGGTCGGCGCCGCCAGACGCGGATCGGCAGGGTCGATGACGCCGAAGGTGATGGCATGGCCCGCGCGGGCCCACCCCTTGCCAAGCGATGCGCCCACATTGCCGGCGCCGATGATCGCCACTCTCATGACTTCTCCCTCGTGAAGCAATGAGCTAGCCTCTTCTGGGAGCGATGTCGCTTCAACGCACCAGATGGTGCGCGCGCCGGGTCCCCGCAGATGAAACGCTTGCGCAAGACCTACGGCTGCCCGGTCGAACTCTCCCTCGACTTCGTCGGCGGCAAGTGGAAGACGGTCATTCTCGCCTGGCTGAAGGAGGCACCGCACCGCTACAACGAGCTGCGCGCGCGCCTGCCCGACATCTCAGACAAGGTCCTGACCGAGCGGTTGAAGGATCTGGAAATGCTGGGCCTTATTACAAAGGCGCAGGCGCCCGGCCAGCCGGGGGTCCAGCTCTATCTCCTCACTGAACGAGGGGAGAGCCTGCGTCCGGTGCTGGATGCCCTTTATGCATGGGGCGCGGACATGGCGCACGAACTGAAGGTAAGCGTCGGCACGCCCCGGCCACGCCAGCGGCGCAGATACCGGCAGGAGGAGCCGGAGCCGGCCTGAGGGGTGCGCGCTCACGAATGGATACATGACCACATAGCGGCTGAGCCCGGACGAAAAAGCCCCGGACGACAGATGTCGGCCGAGGCTGCGGACGGCATGGCGCCGCGTTCCAAAATGAAGAGACGCGGGGCGGCCGCCAGCCGGCCCCGCGCCGGCCATCACATGTGAATGGCGCGCTTCTCCACGGCCATCGCCGCTTCCTTCACCGCTTCCGAGCGGGTGGGGTGAGCATGGCAGGTGCGGGCGAGGTCTTCCGACGAGCCGCCGAACTCCATCAGCACCGCGCATTCGTGGATCATCTCGCCGGCCTCGGGGCCGATGATGTGGGCGCCCAGCACCTTGTCGGTGGCGGCGTCGGCGATGATCTTCACGAAGCCGTCCGTGGTGTTGTTCACCTTGGTGCGGCCGTTGGCGGTGAAGGGGAACTTGCCCACCTTGTAGGCCACGCCCGCCGCCTTCAGGTCGTCCTCGGACTTGCCGACGGAGGCCACTTCCGGGAAGGTGTAGACGACGCCGGGGATCACGTCATAGTTCACGTGGCCGGCCTTGCCCGCCAGCAATTCCGCCAGCGCCACGCCTTCATCCTCGGCCTTGTGGGCGAGCATGGGGCCGACGATCACGTCGCCGATGGCATAGATGCCCGGCACGTTGGTGGCGAAGTGGTGGTCGGTGACCACGCGGCCGCGGCCGTCCTTGGCAACGCCCGCCTCGTCGAGGCCGAGGCCCGCGGTGTAGGGAATGCGGCCGATGGCCACCAGCACCACGTCCGCCTCGATTACCTCGGCCGCGCCGCCGGCCGCCGGCTCCACCGACACCTTCAGGGTCTTGCCCGAGGTATCGACCCCGGTGACCTTGGTGCCGAGCTTGAAGGCAAAGCCCTGCTTGTCGAGGATGCGCTGGAAGCTCTTGGCCACGTCGCTGTCCATGCCGGGCAGGATGCGGTCGAGGAACTCCACCACGGTCACCTGCGCCCCGAGACGGCGCCACACCGAGCCCAGCTCCAGGCCGATGACGCCGGCACCCACCACCAGCAGCTTGCCCGGCACCTTCGGCAGCGACAGCGCGCCGGTGGAGGAGACGATGCGCTGCTCGTCGATGGTCACGCCCGGCAGGGGTGCCACGTCCGAGCCGGTGGCGATGACGATGTTCTTGGTCTCCAGGACCTCGACCTTGCCATCGGCATTCAGCGTCACCTCGACCTTGCCGGTGCCGAGGATCTTGCCGGCGCCCATGTAGACGTCGACCTTGTTCTTCTTGAGCAGGAACTCGACGCCCTTGACGTTGCCGTCCACGCCCTTGTCCTTGAAGGCCAGCATCGCCTTCAGGTCGAGCTTGGGGGCCGGCACGCCGATGCCCATCTCGCCGAACTTGTGCCCGGCTTCCTCGAACAGCTCGGAAGCGTAGAGCAGCGCCTTGGACGGGATGCAGCCCACGTTGAGGCAGGTGCCGCCATGGGTGCCGCGCTTCTCCACCACGGCCACCTTGAGACCGAGCTGGGCCGCGCGAATGGCACACACATAGCCGCCGGGGCCGGTACCGATGATGGTGAGATCGTAGGACATCGCTTTAGTCTCCAGACCTCAAGTAAAGCCGCTGTCCATGATCCCGGACCGCATCGAGCACGATGCCGGTCGACCGGCTCCAGTCGAGGTGATTTATACTTATTGTCACGCTCAGAACTTCCGAAAGCTGCTGCTTCCAGGCATCTGCGCATTCGATCCAATAGGCGAGACGTAGATTTTCCGTATCAGCGGCCAGAACGATGGCGAGATCCATATCGGAATCGCCCCTCTCCGCGCCTTTCGCTCGACTGCCGAACAGCCAAACTTCCGCAATGAGAGGCTGGGAGCCTGCCCATTCACGGACAAGCTCCCGGCCGCTCATCACAGATCCAGCACGAGCCGCGCGGGATCTTCCAGGGTCTCCTTCACCCGCACCAGGAAGGTCACGGCCTCGCGGCCATCGACGATGCGGTGGTCGTAGGAGAGGGCGAGGTACATCATCGGGCGGATCACCACCTGGCCCTTGATGGCCACCGGGCGCTCCTCGATGCGGTGCATGCCGAGGATGCCCGACTGCGGCGCGTTCAGGATCGGGGTGGACATCAGCGAGCCGTAGATGCCGCCGTTGGTGATGGTGAAGGTGCCGCCCTGCATGTCCTCGATGCCGAGCTTGCCGTCACGCGCCTTGCGGCCGAAGCCGGCGATGGCCTTCTCGATCTCCGCCACGGAGAGCTGGTCGGCGTCGCGCACCACCGGAACCACCAGGCCCTTCTCGGTGCCCACCGCGATACCGATGTTGTAGTAGTTCTTGTAGACGAGGTCCTGGCCGTCGATCTCGGCGTTCACCGCCGGCAGGTCCTTCAGGGCGGCGATGACCGCCTTGGTGAAGAAGCCCATGAAGCCGAGCTTGGTGCCGTGCTTCTTCTCGAACGCATCCTTGAACTGGGCGCGCAGGCTCATCACCGCGCTCATGTCCACGTCGTTGAACGTGGTGAGCATGGCCGCGGTGTTCTGGGCGTCCTTCAGGCGCCGCGCGATGGTCTGGCGCAGCTTGGTCATCTTGACCCGCTCCTCGCGCACCGCATCGATGGGTGCCGAGGGGGCACGGACCGCGATCGGGGCCGCAGCGGGAGCGGCAGCAGCGCCGGCGGCGACGGCGGCCAGCATGTCACCCTTGGTGACGCGGCCATCCTTGCCGGAACCGGCAACGCCCGAGGGATCAACACCGCTCTCGGCGGCGATGCGGCCCACGGCCGGGCCATTGACACTTGAGCCGGACGCGGCAGGCGCCGCGGCGGGAGCCGGGGCCGGCGCAGGGGCGGCAGCGGCGGGCGCGGGAGCCGCGGCAGCGGGAGCCGCGGCAGCAGCGCCGGAGCCGGCGCCGATGGAGCCGAGCAGGGCGCCGACGCCCACGGTGTCGCCGTCCTTGGCGACGATCTCGGCCAGCACGCCGGCAGCCGGCGCGGGAACCTCGACGGTGACCTTGTCGGTCTCCAGTTCCACCAGCGGCTCATCGGCCTTGACGGTATCGCCGGGCTTCTTGAACCACTTGCCGATGGTCGCTTCGGTAACGGACTCGCCCAGGGTCGGTACGCGGATCTCGGTGGTCATTGCGTTCGCCCCTGTGCGGGGCCTCCCTCAACTATCGGCAGGTGAAGATGCAACAGCCGCCGGGCCAGCCACCCGGCGCTGAATGAGCGACAGGATGGGCATCACCTCATAGGCGAAGCCCAGTCCTGCCACGATGACGGGGTCCTGCGCGGCGAGAGCGTCCGCCGCGTCCTGATCGTGAGCTTCCACCAGCGCCATGCCCCAGATGCCGGAAGGGTCCGCCACCGGTCCCACGGCGAGAGCGACGCCGCGATCGGCCTCGCTTTGCCAGAAGGCGCCGTGGGCGGCCATGGCATCCATCTCCGCCACGGTCGCGTCCGCCGGGAAGGCGGGACGCGGCGGGGAGAGGCGCAGGAGGAAGTGGGCCATGGCGCCGGCTCAGCCCAGGGCTTCGTCGAGGAAGGCCTTGAGCTGGGCCAGGTGCTTCGAC
This sequence comes from Xanthobacter autotrophicus Py2, assembly GCA_000017645.1. NCBI lineage: Bacteria > Pseudomonadati > Pseudomonadota > Alphaproteobacteria > Hyphomicrobiales > Xanthobacteraceae > Xanthobacter > Xanthobacter versatilis. The sequence goes on along the minus strand of CP000781.1, from coordinate 153,936 downwards.
ATGAGGCCGGTGGCGGTCGCCGCCGAGGCGGGACGACCGGCATAGCGCGGACGCTTCGCGGCGCCGCCCACCTGCTCCAGCACCCATTCCAGATAGGGCTGCACGAACGCCCAGGAGCCCTGGTTCTTGGGCTCTTCCTGGCACCAGGACACCTCGGCGTTCTTGAAGCGCGAGAGTTCCTGCACCAGGGTCTTGAGCGGGAACGGGTAAAGCTGCTCCACACGCATCAGGTAGACGTCCGACACGCCGCGCTTCTCGCGCTCCTCGAGCAGGTCGTAATAGACCTTGCCCGTGCACAGCACGACGCGACGGATCTTGTCGTCCGGCACCAGCTTGATGGCGTTTTCCTCCGGATGGGACTGGGCATCGTCCCAGAGCACCCGGTGGAACGAAGTGCCGGTCACCATGTCGCTCAGCGAGGACACCGCCCGCTTGTGGCGCAGCAGCGACTTCGGCGTCATCAGGATCAGCGGCTTGCGGAACTCCCGCTTCATCTGCCGGCGCAGGATGTGGAAATAGTTGGCCGGGGTGGAGACGTTGGCCACCTGCATGTTGTCCTCGGCGCAGAGCTGCAGATAGCGCTCGAGGCGGGCGGAGGAATGCTCCGGCCCCTGGCCCTCATAGCCGTGGGGCAGCAGGCAGACGAGGCCGGACATGCGCAGCCACTTGCGCTCGCCCGAGGAGATGAACTGGTCGAACAGCACCTGCGCGCCGTTGGCGAAGTCGCCGAACTGCGCCTCCCAGAGCACCAGGGTATTGGGCTCGGACAGGGTGTAGCCATACTCGAAGCCGAGCACCGCCTCCTCCGAGAGCATCGAGTTGATGACCTCGTACTTGGCCTGGGTCTCGGAGAGATGGTTGAAGGGCTTGAAGCGGGCCTCCGTCTCCTGGTCGGTCAGCACCGAATGGCGCTGGGAGAACGTGCCGCGCTCCACATCCTGGCCGGACAGGCGCACCGGGTTGCCTTCCAGCAGCAGGGACGAGAAGGCCAGCGCCTCGCCCGTCGCCCAGTCGATGCCCTTGCCGTCCTCGATGGACTTGCGGCGGTTGTCGAGGAAGCGCTGGATGGTGCGGTGGACCTGGAAGCCCTCCGGCACGGTGGTAATCTTCTCGCCGATGGCCTTCAGCGTGTCCTCGGCCACGCCGGTGTTGCCGCGCCGCGGATCGTCGTCCTCATGGGTGGCCTTGAAGCCGGCCCAGCGGCCGTCGAGCCAGTCGGCCTTGTTGGGCTTGTAGGCCTGTCCGGCCTCGTGCTCGGCCTCCAGCCGCTCGCGCCACGCCGCGCGCATGGTGTCGACCTCGCCGGAGGTAACCACGCCCTCGGCTTCGAGCTTCTTGGTGTAGAGCTCCAGCACGCTCGGGTGCTGGCGGATCACCTTGTACATCTTCGGCTGGGTGAACGCCGGCTCGTCGCCCTCGTTGTGGCCGAAGCGGCGGTAGCAGAACATGTCGATGACGACGGGCTTGTGGAAGCGCTGGCGGAACTCGGTCGCCACCTTGGCGCAGAACACCACCGATTCCGGATCGTCGCCGTTGCAGTGGAAGATCGGCGCCTCGATCATCTTCGCCACGTCAGAGGGATAAGGCGAGGAGCGCGAATAGCGCGGATTGGTGGTGAAGCCGATCTGGTTGTTGATGATGACGTGGATCGACCCGCCGGTGCGGTGGCCCTTCAGGCCGGAGAGGCCGAGGCACTCGGCCACCACGCCCTGGCCGGCGAAGGCGGCGTCGCCGTGCAGCAGCAGCGGCAGCACCTTGGTCCGCTCGGTGTCGCCCAGCTGGTCCTGCTTGGCGCGGGCCTTGCCCAGCACCACCGGATCCACGATCTCGAGATGCGACGGGTTGGCGGTCAGCGACAGGTGGACCTTGTTGTTGTCGAACTCGCGGTCGGACGAGGCACCCAGGTGGTACTTCACGTCACCCGAGCCTTCCACGTCGTCGGGGGCCCAGGAGCCGCCCTTGAACTCGTGGAACAGGGCGCGGTGGGGCTTGCCCATCACCTGGGTGAGCACGTTCAGGCGGCCGCGATGGGCCATGCCGAACACGATGTCCTTCACGCCGAGGTTGCCGCCGCGCTTAATGATCTGTTCCAGCGCCGGGATCAGGCTCTCGCCGCCGTCGAGGCCGAAGCGCTTGGTGCCGGTGAACTTCACATCGAGGAACTTCTCGAAGCCCTCGGCTTCCACCAGCTTGTTAAGGATGGCGCGCTTGCCCTCGCGGGTGAAGGTCACCTCCTTGTCGGGACCCTCGATACGCTCCTGGATCCAGGCCTTCTCCTCGGGCGAGGAGATGTGCATGAACTCGACGCCGATGCTGGAGCAATAGGTGCGGCGCAGGATCGCCACCATCTGGCGGACCGAGGCGAACTCGAGGCCCAGCACGTGGTCGATGAAGATCTTGCGGTCGAGGTCGGCCTCGTAGAAGCCGTAGGAGGCAGGATCAAGCTCCGGTGCCTCGCGCGGCGGGGTCAGGCCGAGCGGGTCGAGATTGGCGTGCAGGTGGCCGCGCATGCGATAGGCGCGGATCATCATCAGCGCCTTGACGCTGTCGCGGGTGGCCTGCTGCACCTCGGTGGCGGAGAATTCGACGCCCGCCTTCTGCGCCTTGGCCTTCACCTTGTCCGAGAGGGCCTTTTCCACCTCGATCCACTGGCCATCCATGGCCGAGACCAGCTCGCCATTGGCGTGCACCGGCCAGTGCGGCTTCTTCCAGGAAGCGCCGCGCGCATTCTGGACCACCGCGTTCGGATCATCCTTCAGCGCTGCGAAGAAGCTCTGCCAGTCGGGGCTGACCGAATTCGGGTCGGCTTCGTAGCGGGCGTAGAGATCCTCGATCCAGGCGGCATTGGCGCCGTCGAGGAAGGAGGTGGAGAGGAAAACGTCGTTCTGTTCCGCGCGCGACATGGGCTTGTTCCCGGATGGTCGATGGCGCCTCGCATTCCTTCAGCGCATTTTGCACTGAAAATGAAGCCCCAAAGACCGCTCGTCTGCCACAAATCCGGCGTCCGGCTTGCGCCGGGCGCCCTTTCACCCCTGCGAGGCTCGTGGCGGCCTTCAGCAGCGGTGCTCGACAACCTTTAGATGGGATGCGCCGCGGCCGGCCGTAAGACCGTCGCGGCGCATCCCCTAAAACCGCGCTCGCCAGTCGCCGAATTTCATGGCGATTGCGCGGCGTAACCGGCTTTACGGCGGGTTGCCCCCTCCATTTACGGGAGGGAGCGCCCGATCGCTCAGCCGGAGATACTCAACCCGAGGTCGCTCAGCCCTTGAGCACCTCGACGAGGGTCTTGCCGAGGCGGGCCGGGGACGGCGACACGCGGATGCCCGCCGCCTCCATGGCCGCGATCTTGTCCTCGGCGCCGCCCTTGCCGCCGGAGATGATGGCGCCCGCATGGCCCATGCGACGACCGGGAGGCGCCGTGCGGCCGGCGATGAAGCCGACCATCGGCTTCTTGCGGCCCTTCTTCGCCTCGTCGGCGATGAACTGCGCCGCCTCTTCCTCCGCCGAGCCGCCGATCTCGCCGATCATGATGATCGACTCGGTCTTGGGGTCAGCCAGGAACATCTCAAGCACGTCGATGAACTCGGTGCCCTTCACCGGGTCGCCGCCGATGCCCACCGCCGAGGTCTGGCCCAGGCCCTCCTGCGAGGTCTGGAACACCGCCTCATAGGTCAGCGTGCCGGAGCGCGACACCACGCCCACCGAGCCGGTCTTGAAGATGTTGGCCGGCATGATGCCGATCTTCGACTGGCCGGCGGTCACGATGCCGGGGCAGTTGGGGCCCACCAGGCGCGACTTGGAGCCCGACAGCGCCCGCTTCACCTTCACCATGTCCAGTACCGGGATACCCTCGGTGATGCAGACGATGAGCGGGATCTCGGCGTCGATGGCCTCCAGGATCGCGTCGGCGGCGCCGGGCGGCGGCACGTAGATCACCGAGGCGTCGGCGCCGGTGGCTTCCTTCGCCTCGATCACGGTGTCGAACACCGGCAGGTTCAGGTGGGTGGTGCCACCCTTGCCCGGCGAGGTGCCGCCGACCATCTTGGTGCCGTAGGCAATGGCCTGCTGGGCGTGGAAGGTGCCGTTCTTGCCGGTGAAGCCCTGGGTGATGACACGGGTATTGGCGTCGATAAGCACGGACATCACGCAGCTTCCTTCTTCACGGCCGCGACAATCTTCTGCGCCGCGTCATCGAGGTCATCCGCCGGGATCACGTTCAGACCACTCTCACGGATGATCTTCTTGCCTTCTTCCACGTTGGTGCCTTCGAGGCGCACCACCAGCGGAACTTCAAGGCCCACCGCCTTCACCGCCGCCAGCACGCCGCGCGCGATCACGTCGCACTGCATGATGCCGCCGAAGATGTTGACGAGGATGCCCTTCACGTTCGGATCGGCAGTGATGATCTTGAAGGCGGCCGTCACCTTCTCCTCATTGGCGCCACCGCCCACGTCCAGGAAGTTGGCCGGGCTTTCGCCGTAGAGCTGGATGATGTCGAGGGTCGCCATGGCGAGGCCGGCGCCGTTGACCATGCAGCCGATGGTGCCATCAAGCGCGATATAGGCGAGGTCGTACTTGGAGGCCTCGATTTCCTTGGCGTCCTCTTCCGTCAGATCGCGCAGCTCGGCGAGCTCCGGATGGCGGAACATGGCGTTGGAATCGAAGGTGACCTTGGCGTCGAGCACGCGCAGCTGGGCATCCTTGGTGATGATCAGCGGGTTGATCTCGAGCATCGCCATGTCGGTATCGACGAAGGCCGTATAGAGCACCTCGGCGAGCTTGCCCGCCTGCTTGGCCAGGTCGCCCGTGAGGCCCAGGGCCTTGGCGATCTTGCGGCCGTGGAAGCCCTGCACGCCGGTAACCGGATCCACCGAGAAGGTGACGATCTTCTCCGGGTGGGAGTGGGCCACTTCCTCGATGTCCATGCCACCTTCAGTGGAGACCACGAAGGCCACGTGGGAGGTGGCGCGATCCACGAGCAGGGAGATGTAGAACTCCTTCTCGATGTCGGAGCCGTCTTCCAGATACAGGCGGTTCACCTGCTTGCCGGCGGGGCCGGTCTGGATGGTGACGAGCGTGTTGCCCAGCATCTGCGAGACGAAGGTCTTCACCTCGTCGATGGACTTGGCGAGGCGCACGCCGCCCTTGTCGCCGGCCTCGGGCTCCTTGAACTTGCCCTTGCCACGGCCGCCCGCATGGATCTGGGACTTCACCACCCAGAGCGGACCGCCGAGCTCCTTGGCCGCCGCCTCGGCATCTTCCACCTTCAACACGGGCACGCCGCGCGAGACCGGCGCGCCGTACTTCTTCAGCAGCGCCTTGGCCTGGTACTCGTGAATATTCATCTCTGCGTCCCTCAGGGTTGCGAAACGCCCCTCCCCCGCCCCGGACGGACCGCGCCCCGCAAAATGCGGGGCCAGATGGTCCGCGCCGCTTCCACCGCAGAAGGAACCCTACCGAGACCGCCCTCAGGCTGCCGTGGGGGTCCCCGGAAGGGGAGCATTCGTCTCCTTCACCATACCGGTCGTTCCGCCGGCACGAAAACGGCGCACCCTTCGGCGCGCCGTCACTGTCGAGATCACTTCCCGAGTCCGGGTGCGATCTTCAGGCAGGCCTCCACCAGTCCTTCGACGGCAGCGACCGATCTGTCGAACATGGCGCGCTCGGAGCGGTCGAGCTCGACCTCCACGATGCGCTCCACGCCACGCGCGCCGATCACCGCCGGCACGCCCACATAGATGTCCCTGAGCCCGTATTCCCCGTCGAGCAGTGCTGCGACGGGGAGGACGCGCTTCTTGTCCCGCAGGTAGCTTTCTGCCATGGCGATGGCGGACGCCGCCGGCGCATAAAAGGCCGAGCCGCTCTTGAGCAGGTTGACGATCTCCGCCCCGCCGTCGCGGGTGCGCTGGACGATGGCGGCGATGCGCTCCTCGCTGGTCCAGCCCATGCGGATGAGATCCGGCACCGGGATGCCGCCCACGGTGGAGTAGCGTACCAGCGGCACCATGGTGTCGCCGTGCCCGCCCATGACGAAGGCGGTCACGTCCTCCACCGAGACGCCGAACTCCTCGGCGAGGAAATAGCGCAGGCGCGCGGAATCCAGCACGCCGGCCATGCCCACCACCTTTTCCGGCGGCAGGCCGCTGGAGCGCTGGAGCGCCCACACCATGGCATCGAGCGGATTGGTGATGCAGATGACGAAAGCGTCAGGGGCATATTTGCGGATGCCGGCGCCCACCTGCTCCATCACCTTGAGGTTGATGGCGAGGAGGTCGTCGCGGCTCATGCCCGGCTTGCGCGCCACCCCGGCGGTGACGATCACCACGTCGGCACCGGAGATGGCATCATAGCTCGACGCGCCGGCATAGGCGGCATCAAAGCCTTCGACGGGGGTCAGTTCCGCAAGGTCGAGGGCCTTGCCCTCGGGCACGCCCTCGGCGACGTCGAACAGGACGATGTCGCCCAACGCCTTCATCCCGGCGAGAAGGGCGAGCGTACCGCCGATCTGGCCGGCCCCGATGAGGGCGATCTTGTTGCGGGCCATCCCTTGTCCCCGGAAACCGATCTGCCGGCGGGCGCATGAGACGAGCCGCCGCAGGAAACGAGCGGCGCTTGACTACTCCCATCCGCCCCGGGGTTCAAGCCGGCCGCACTGCACAAATAGTGTGAGAAGGCCCATTTCTGCTGCTGAAACAGGCCTTTTCGCCCCCAATCCCGCATCATTTGCACCATGCGGAAAACCATTCCGCATGATGGACCCATCGGCCTACCGCCACGGGCTGTCGATCGTCGCCGAAGGCCGCCAGGGACCGGACATGGCGGGACGTCGGCTTTCCGCCCGGGACACGACCTGAAGATGACGAGCCGATTCGATACACGCAAATCGGCCGATCTGACGGCACCTTGAGATCGAGGGCACCGAACGTCGGGCGCGAAGGTGCGGCCGCAATGGCGGCGCGCCCGGACGAAGGAGTGCGATGTTCGCGGGAAAGAGCGCAGGAGGGTCTGCCGCCCCGGGAAGGCGATCAAGAACGCCGGAGCCACACCAAAGAGCCTCGGAGGGCATGGCGCGCCACCGTATTCGCAGCAGGCGGCGAGCGCCGCATGGAAATCGGAGATTATGGGCGGGTAGCGCTTACCTCCGTCGCTCGTCGACCAAGCTTCCCACCAGGGCGAACATTCGGGAGGAGGCGAGCGGGAGTATGCGAGGCGGAGCGTGGCTGGCTGAAACAGCTCCCAGACCATCCGACATCGCCAAACCGGCCAAGGCATGCCGGCACATCGCTGCGCGACCGGATACACCGGCGCGTTGTTCAAAAAATCTGCCCTCTCCCCGCATGCGGCCGAGCGACCAGCCGGATGAATAACATAAACAAACGTCAGAAATTCAACAAACAAGGGGCGGGGAGAGGGCAGCCGTCCGGGGGCAGAAGCCTCCGGCGGGAGTGGTCAGGCCGCGGATGAAGGCCACCAAACGGTGAACCTCAGGGGGCGCCGCGACGTGAGGGCAAAAGCCTCAGCTTCCCGTTTTCAGGGAGGTCAGGGGCACGAAGGCGGGCTTCGGGCCAGGCTCGGGCGGGCGGCTCGGATCGTGCTCTTTCAGCACCTTGAACACGCGCTCCGCCATGGGATTGGACTTGATGAAATCTTCATAGGCCTGAGCCAGCATGGACTGGGCGGCGACGAAGATCTCATCCTCGCTCTTGCCTTCGAATTCGGCCGAGACGAGGTACTGGCCCATGCGCCGCAGAATGTGCAGGCGCAGAACCTGCAGCACTTCCGGCTGATAATCCACCTGCAGCAGCTCGAAGAACTCTTCCGCGCTGTGCAGGGACTTCAGCTTGTCGACAACCGACATCGCGACCTCCTTTTCGTCATTCTTGCCGAAGCTGCCAACCTTTACGCCGCCTCGTCCGCAGTGGCGCTGCGGCCGCGCGGACGTTCGCTTTGCAGGTGCGCGAGGCGCGCCTCCAGGAATTCGATGCGGTCGAGCAGCGAGACGATGGCCTCGCCCACCGGGTCCGGCATCAGGTGATGCTCCAGGTCGATGCGGCCGTCGCCGACGCGGCGGCGGTCGGCCATGGGCTTCACCACCCGGCCGGGAATACCCACCACCGTCATGGCCGGGGGCACGTCCTCGATTACCACCGAATTGGCACCGATGCGGCAACCCGCCCCCACCGTGATGGGACCGAGGATCTTGGCGCCCGCTCCCACCAGCACGCCGTCGCGCAGGGTGGGATGGCGCTTGCCGGAGGTCCAGGAGGTGCCGCCCAGGGTGACCCCGTGATAGAGCGTCACGTCATCGCCCACCTCGGCGGTCTCGCCGATCACCACGCACGCGCCGTGATCGATGAAGAAGCGCCGGCCGATGGTGGCGCCGGGATGGATGTCCACATTGGTCAGGAAGCGACCGAGCCAGGACAGGAAGCGGGCCGGGAACTTGATGCCGCGCCGCCACAGCCGGCTCGCCAGCCGATGCCAGATCACGGCATGCACGCCGGGATAGGTGAGCACGATCTCGACCGTGTTGCGGGCCGCCGGATCGCGCGACTTCACGCAGTCCACGTCCTCGCGGATGAGGCGCCACACCGAGAGGGCGGACGCCTTCTCAGCCTCCGCCGCGCCGGCGAGCGGAACGTCGGTCCCCTGCCATTTCGGGCTTCCCATGATCATGGGTCAGGCTCCCATCACTGCGGCGTGGCGGCGCTTGAGCGCCTCTTCGGTGAAGCTGTCTTCGTAGAAGCGCCTGAGCACGTCCGGGGAGACCGAGTTCTTCGAACGGATGGCGAAGTCGCGCACCCGGGCAAGGATGGCGCGGCCGCGTGCCTCGTCCACCGCAAGCCCCTGGTCCGACAGGGCCTTGAGGATGGCGGCGAGGCCAGAATGCTTGCCCAGCACCACCCGGTGCGAGCGGCCCAGCATCTCGGGGCTGAGCGCCTCGTAGGTGCCGCGGTCCTTCAGCAGGCCGGAGACGTGGATGCCGGATTCGTGGGTGAAGATGTCTTCTCCCACGATGGCCTTGGTGCGGGGCATGGGGCGGCCGGCCGCCTCCATCACCTTCTGGGCCAAGGGCCGCAGGGCATGCGGGTCGATGCCGGTTTCCGAGCGCGCAGTCTGGCGCAGGGCGATGGCCACTTCCTCCAGCGCCGCGTTGCCCGCCCGTTCGCCAAGGCCGGCCACCGTCACGCTGGCATGTCGGGCCCCACCGGTGACGGCGGCAAGCGTGTTGGCCGTGGCGAGGCCAAGGTCGTCGTGGGCGTGGAACTCGATCTCGAGGTCCGTCGCATTGGCCACGCGCCGCACCAGCGCATAGGCGGAGAAGGGATCAAGCACGCCCAGCGTATCGGCGAGGCGCAGGCGGAAGGCGCCCGCCTCCTTCGCCACCTCGGCCACCTTGCACAGGAAGTCGGGATCGGCGCGGGAGGCATCCTCGCAGCCCACGGCAGCGGTGAAGCCGAGCTTCGTCGCCAGCGTCACCACATGCCGCAGGGCCCCCAGCGCCCAGTCGCGGTCGCGGTTGAGCTTGCCCTTCAGCTGGCGGTCGGAGGTGGGGATAGACAGGTTCACATAGGTGACGCCGGCGGAGACCGCGGCGAAGAGATCTTCCTCGCTCATGCGGCACCAGGCGGCGACGCGCAGGGGCAGCTTGAGGGAGACGATGGAGCGGAGGGTCTCGATTTCCTCGTCGCCCATGGCCGGAGTGCCGGCCTCGATCTCGGGCACGCCGGCCGCAGCCAGCGCCTCGGCGATCTCGATCTTCTCGCGGCGGGTGAAAGCGACGCCCGGCGCCTGCTCACCATCCCGGAGGGTGGTGTCGTTCAGGAAAGCCGTCCGGGCCGGCACCGTCCCGGTGGCGGCGCCGCTGGCATCCACGGATGCCCGGCTGGAGCGCGCCAGAATGGCCGATGGTGACTTCGCGAGCATGGGTCCCTTCCGATCTACCCCCCGCCGCGCCGGCGAGGGATGAATGAACTCCACCGGGCTGGGCCCGGACCCTCGTCAGTTCCGCAAGCCGCCGCCTGCCATCATCATCAGCGCCGCCGGATCGTCCTCGAACACGAAGCCGCGCACCGTCTCCGACTCCACGAAATCAATGACGATGCCGCGCGCGACCGAACGGGATGGTGCATCAATGAAAACCTTGAGGCCGCCCTGCTCGAGGATGAGGTCACCGTCGCGTGCGCGGCTGTCGAGATGCATCAGGTAGTTCACGCCGTCGCCGGACCCGGCCTTCGCCACCACGCGCAGACCATCTGCCTGAGCGGAGCACGACAGGGCTGCCTTGATTGCCGACAGAGCATTGGTCGTGAGCGTGATCATCGGTCCGTCCACCTGCGCCTGAGCGCCCCCTGCCAAAGTTACTGGCAAGGCTCGTGCCACCTGTTCAAGCTATTGAAAACAGATGGGAAAGACGGACCGGAGAGGATGTCGCGAATGCGACAGCCCCATCCCTTGTGTGAGGTTCGACAGGTTCATGACAGAGAAGGCCCACGCTTTCGGAGCGCAAACCTCCGTATAACTACGTAGTCATTGTCGGCCCGCTGCGGCGTTTTTCTTGTTCGCCTGGCTGAACAACCGTTTTCGAGCGGACAATGGCGCAGGAGCCGGTGTGGAAAACAAGTTTCCAGCACATCAACGACACCTGCCCGAACGCGGGTCAGGCCGGCGAGATCACCACCTTCACGTCAGCCGGCCTGGCCCAATAGGGCGCGGAAGTTACCAGCACATGGGCGCCCGCGGCGGCGTAGGTCGCGGCATTGGCGAGGTTCACGCCGCCGGCGGCCGCGACTTTCGTCTCCGGCGCGCGCGCCGCCACCCGGCGGGCCACCTCGGCGATGTCGCTGGGGGTCATCTTCTCGCACTGGAGCACGTCGGGATGGGCTGGCAGCACCGCGTCCACCTCGTCCAGCGTCTTCACCTCCACCACCACCTTCTTCTCCGGCGCGGCGCGGCGCAGGGCGGCAATGCCGACGGCGGAGTCGGTGAGGAAGGCCTGGTGCTCGGGAAACAGCAGGAGCGTTTCCGACAATCCGAGCCGGTGGGGAAAGGCCCCGCCGGCGCGGATGGCGGCGATCATCTGTGCCTTGGCGCCGGGCAAGGTCTTGCGCGTTGTCACCACCGCGATGTCGGGCGAAACGGCGCGGGCGGTCGCCACAATGTCGGCGGTAAGCGTGGCGATGCCGGAGAGATATTCCACCAGCGTCTGCGCCACCTTCCATGCGCGAAAGATGGGGCCGGCCGTGCCCTGCGCCATCAGGATGGTCTCGCCGGCCGGCGCCCGCGCGCCGGTGGCGGCGAGCACATCGGCCTCCGCCCCGGCGGTCCGGAACAGGTCCCGCGCCAGCTCGACGCCGCACAAGGTGGCGTCGGCCCGCATGGCCATGGTGAGGCGGGCCTTGCGTCCGGTGAGGGCAAGGGATTCGGTGGTGAGGTCGCCATAGGGCGCGTCCTCGGCGAGGAGGGCATCCACGCTCGCCTGCGTCCACCATTTGTAGGTCATGCGCCGCCCCCGCCTATGCCGGATCCGATACAGCTGGCAGGCTTATAACGCCCGGGCGGGATGGTCTACGGGACAAAGAAGCGCTTGCCGGGAAACCCGCAGCACCGCAGCCCTTACGCCGGCGCGGCCTCGCGCCGTGTGGCGGCGCGCAGCAGCTTGAGGCATTCGAGATTGGCCGCAAGATCCAGCGCGCAGAAGCCGTCCTGCGTCTCCAGGCGCGGATCGGCGCCACGGGCGAGCAGCTTTTCCAACGCCTCGGCCTTGCCGGCGGAGGCGGCATACATCAACGAACTGGCGCCGGTGTCGTTGAGGCTGTCGATGGTGATGCCGGCATCCACCAGCGCGTCGATGATGTGCGGGTGATTGCCGACGCAGGCGAGCCACAGGGCCGTGTTGCCATCCCCATTGCGGGCGTCCAGCGTCGCGCCGGCGGCAATGAGGGCCGCCACCACGTCCGCGAGCCCCTCCTGGGAGGCCTTCATGAGCGGGGTCATGCCATTTTCCGCCGTCGCGTTCACGCCATCGGCGGGAAATCCGTGGTCAACCAGCCAGCTGGACAGGGCCGCATCGAGTGGCGCCGTTGGCGCGGGCACGCTTTCGAAGGCCCGCCACGCCTCATAGCCACCATCCACGCTGAACACGGCAGCGAAGCCGAAGTCCGACAGGGTCTGAGCATATTCGCGGCTGGCATTGCCGTGGTAGCAATAAATCACCACCGGCTGCGCCTTCGGGGTCGTGCCGATCACGTCCGAGAGCGCGGAATAGGCAAGGTTGCGCGCACCCTCCACATGGCCGGCGGCATAGGCATTGGCGTCGCGCACGTCGAGCAGCAGGGCCCGGCCTTGGCCGACGATGGATGCCGCCTCCTCAACGCCGATGCAGCGGAAGGGAATGCGCTCTCTCATGGCGTGCTCCTGAAGGTCCCTCAGGCCGAGCGGCCCGGATAGGCCGGCTCGGTGGTAATGCGGGTGTCGATGGCGGGGCGCCCCACCGTGAAATGATAGAGGGACTGGAACTCGAGGCTTTCCAGCCCCACCAGCCGGTGCAGGTCGTCGTCGAAGAAGCAGCCGATGCCGGTGCCCCGGAACCCGGCCGCCTCCGCTTCCAGATAGAGCACCTGGCCAACGAGCCCGGCTTCCCAATGCAGCTGGCGATAGCGCCACGGGTCCGCCGCCACGGTGGCTTCGAACTCACTGAGCATGGCCAGGGCGAAGCTGCTGTCGCTGGCGATGGCCTGATGGCAGCTGATGGTGCGGGCGATGCCGCGGCAGTCAGTCTCCACCAGCCGATACAGCGGCAGGTGGTCCGGGCAGGCCTCCGGCTTCACCCACTGGAAATCGTTGCGGAGCGCTGCCTTCAGCGCGCCGGTGATCCCCTCGCGCCGCGGCAGGGCGTAAAGGCCGGGGGCAAGGCCCTCCACCCGATGGACGAACAGAAGAGGGTGGATGCGCGGGGTGAAGCCCCAGGCATCGAAGGGCGCCGCATCCCGGGGCATGAGCGCATCCAGCATGCCGAAGAAGACATCCTGCGGCATGGTGCTGTTCTTGGCCTCAAAGCGCTGGGCGCTGCGGCGGCCGAGGATGACGGCGGACGCCTGTGCCCCGTTCGTCACCACGCGCGGCGGCAGCTCTGGGGCAGCGGCCGCCGCCGGATCGGACGCGCCCGTGCCACCATGGGTGGCAGCGCTGACCGCATCGATCACCGGCCAGCGATAGAGCTTGTGCCGGTCCAGCACGTTGGCCGTCCCGGTCCAGCCCCGGGTGTCGGGCTCGGGCGGCGCGACAGCGAGGGCAGGCCCCGGTGTGATCTGGATGAGGATGTCGGGATCCTCCCGCTCGGCCCCGGCAAAGTCCGCCTCACGGTCGAAGCCGCCCAGGCGCGCGATCTCCGCGCTGCTGACGCCTTCCACCATGCTTGCGTTCCAGCCAAGGCAGGCGGCGGCATAGCGCACGCCGGCAAGGGCGTGGCCGAGATCGAGCTGGCAATAGCGGAACGCCCGCTCGCCGTATTTCCACGCCTCGCGCCAATGGACGGAGGACAGTGCCAGATGCAGCCGCGCCGGCCCAGCCGGGGACCGCGCGAAGCTGCGCTGCATGGCGAAGCCCGAGGCGCTGGCAAAGGCGACCGAGGTCGAAGCCCGCGCGGCGTAGCGCTGCTCCAGCACATGGTCGCGGCTGACATAGTGATGAACCCCGTCGGGCAGGCCGGCGACGTTGGACGCCAGCACATAGGCCTCGGTGGGGTGCAGATTGCCGCTGGAGGGATTGCAGCGCACCGCCCAGCGGTCCGGCCCATACTGCTTCCAGCCGGCGAGGCCGAAGGAGAGTTCCAGCAGCAGCGCGACGCCGGCAAGGTCCAATGGCGCCGGTGGCACCGCACCTGGCGTGACCATCTCGCCATAGGTGGCCGCCAGCCCTTCCGCCGCCAGCGGCAGGGCCAGGCGCGGGCAGCCCTCGAACTCCCGGAAGGGATTGGGCTGGGCGTCCCAGTCCAGGGTTTCCGGCCCCGCTGCATAGGCCTTGAGGCTGTGCTTGGTGCGCGTGTGATAGGCGAGCGCCGTATCGGCCGGGCGGGCAACGGGCGGGGCAGCATTCATGGTTCAGGACGCCTTGCGTTCGGCCGGGTCCGGACACGGCGCGAGCGGGCTGGAGCAGCCTTCGAGAGGCCGCGCGCCCGGATCGGACGGCCCCAGCAGGGACAGGACCGGCTCCCGGTCGAAGCCGGCGCAGCGCCCGTTCTCCGTCTCCACCAGCGGGCGGCGGATGAGCAGCGGCTCGGCCAGCATCAGCGCGATGGCGGCCTCCGCATCGACGGCCGAGGGATCCACCGCGCCGGATTTCACCTTCGGCGCCGCCGGGTTGAACCAGGCGGCGACCGGGGTGTCACCGAAGAAGCCGCGCAGGCGCTCGGCGGTCCAGGGCTCGGTCAGCAGGCTGCGGACCTCCAGCGTGTGACCCGCATTGGCAAGGGCGAGCTTCTGCCGGGCATTGGTGCCGCAGCCCGGCTTCTCGTAGAAGGTGACAATGGCCACGAGCGGCTATTTCATCACGGTGAGCTGGACCAGCGGGGCGGCGCCGCCACGGCCGAGCACGGTGTCCACCTTCTTGCGCACGGCTTCCAGCGTCAGCGGCTTCACCACTGCGCCATGGGCGCCGGCCTTGAGGCCGCCCACCGCAACCGCCTCGTCCGACTTGTCGGTGACGATCAGGATGCGCACGTCCGGGAATTTCGCCTTCATCTCGGCGATAAGGCCGTCGCCGCGCGCCTTCAGCAGAGACACGCCGAGCAGGATGACGTGCGGCACCAGCCAGCCCGTTCCCTTCTCATAGGCTTCCTCCGGCGTGGCGAGCTCGTGGGTCTCGATCTCGTCGTGCAGCATGAACTGAAGCGCCGCGCGCGTGATCTCGTCCTCGTCCACCACGAAGACGCGCCGCTGGTCCACCGCCTTGGAAGTCTCAACGCCGATCTGCATCTTAACCCTCGCTCGTCTTCCCCTCGCCGGGGCTTTCACCCGTCCCCCGCCCGCATGCGAACAAGCGGGCCGGGCGCGCAAATTCCGCGTCAAGCAAGTTCCGTTCCCGAGCCGGCGGAGACGGCGGCCAGACGCAGCGCCGGGCGCCGTTCACCCTGTGTTTCAACGCCCGCGCACGCGTAGTGCGCGCTCACATGCGCGAGCGCCCCCGACCGCCCGCGAGCCCGCGTCCGCATGCGCGCGAATGCTTTCAGACACGCGGGCGTCCGCATGCGCACCAGTTGTTTTAATCCCGACACAGCAAAAAGGGGCTGTCGCGTTCGACACACCATGTTCCAGCCCGCCCTGACGCCCGGATTTTGATGCAAATCAAAGATTTGGGGGCGCCAGGGCCGAGTGGCACGCTGGTTGCTCTTTCCTTGGCGCAACAGCGAGTGAGGGCTGAGTGCACGCCTAGGCCACCTGCCAGCGTAGCGCTCCTTCCCGTAACCCGCGGGGCGTTTCCGACCGATATTGCTGACGAGAGAAACGGCCTCGCGCCACGCGCGCGGTGGTCTTCCGTATAGGTTCGAAGGAGAGACAGATGTCTTCGCTGCGACAGATCGCGTTTTACGGGAAGGGTGGCATCGGCAAGTCCACCACGTCTCAGAATACCCTGGCTGCGCTTGCGCAGATGGGTCACAAGATCCTCATCGTGGGTTGCGACCCCAAGGCCGACTCGACCCGCCTGATCCTGCACGCCAAGGCCCAGGACACCATCCTGTCGCTTGCGGCGAACGCCGGCTCGGTGGAAGACCTCGAGCTCGAGGACGTGATGAAGATCGGCTACCAGGACATCCGCTGCGTGGAGTCCGGTGGTCCTGAGCCGGGCGTCGGCTGCGCCGGCCGCGGCGTGATCACCTCGATCAACTTCCTGGAAGAGAACGGCGCCTACGAGGACATCGACTACGTGTCCTACGACGTGCTCGGCGACGTGGTGTGCGGCGGCTTCGCCATGCCCATCCGCGAGAACAAGGCCCAGGAAATCTACATCGTCATGTCCGGCGAGATGATGGCCATGTATGCGGCCAACAACATCTCCAAGGGCATTCTGAAGTATGCCAACTCCGGCGGCGTGCGCCTGGGCGGGCTGGTGTGCAACGAGCGCCAGACCGACAAGGAGCTGGAGCTGGCCGAGAACCTGGCCAAGAAGCTCGGCACCGAGCTGATCTACTTCGTGCCGCGCGACAACATCGTGCAGCACGCCGAGCTGCGCCGCATGACCGTGATCGAGTATGCGCCCGATTCGGAGCAGGCCCAGCACTACCGGAACCTTGCCACCAAGGTTCACGCCAACAAGGGCAACGGCATCATCCCGACCCCCATCACGATGGACGAGCTCGAGGACATGCTGATGGAGCACGGCATCATGAAGGCCGTCGACGAGAGCCAGGTCGGCAAGACCGCCGCCGAGCTCACCGCCTGAGGCTGACGACTTCGATGGGCCGGCCCCGTGCCGGCCCATCGCCCCGGACGCCGAGCCACGAGGCAAGCCGCACTGGTCTTGCCACGAATATTTCAGAAGGCTCCGCGTGACCTTTTTGATACGCCTTTCATGCAGCTTAGGCGCAAGACTTCTCAGACGTCCCGGTCCCTCGCCTTCGGGCGAGGGACCTTTTGCTGGGCGTCATCATTGCCAGCCGTTCGTCGGATGTGCCCCGTACGCATTTCGGCCTGGCCGCTTCCCTCCCAACTCGACACTGACGTTCCGCGCAACGGGTCGCGACGCGACACGAACGCGACAGCCTCCCGACAGAAATCCGGACACCCCACCGCCCGTCCGTCGCAATTGTGACGCGCCACCGCGAAGCGCTCGCAAAATTCCGGTGCAAGGGCCGACACGAACCATCCCGCCCGCGCAGCTGTCGCCTTCCTGACAAGATCTCGCATCTGTCACCTGGATTCGCGCCACACGACTGTCGCCGGTTCGCGACAATACTTCACAAGTCCTTGCCAATGCGAACGATTCACAGATGACACGCGCTTGGTACGGCGTTTGCTAGTCACTATCCGAAGCCGTGGTGAAGGGCTCGGAGCGAATTCATGCACATTGTCGTCTGCATCAAACAGGTCCCGGACTCAGCGCAGATCCGTGTCCACCCCGTCACGAACACGATCATGCGGCAGGGCGTGCCGACGATCATCAATCCCTACGACCTGTTCGCGCTCGAAGAGGCCATGCGCCTGCGCGACAAGTTCGGCGGCGAAGTCACTGTGCTCACCATGGGCCCGCCTTCGGCGGAAGATTCCCTGCGCAAGGCCCTCACCTACGGTGCCGACCGCGCGGTGCTGCTCACTGACCGCTTCTTCGCCGGCTCCGACACCCTGGCCACCAGCTTCGCCCTCGCCACCGCCATCACCAAGATCGGCGAGACCTATGGCGTGCCGGACCTCGTCTTCACCGGCAAGCAGACCATCGACGGCGACACCGCGCAGGTGGGTCCCGGCATCGCCAAGCGCCTCGGCCTGATGCAGATCACCTATGTGGCCAAGGTCGCCGAGTTCGACCCCGCCGCGCGCACCATCACCCTGGAGCGCCGCGCCGAAGGCGGCACGCAGGTGCTCAAGAGCAAGCTGCCCTGCCTGGTCGCCATGCTGGAAGCCACCAACGAGATCCGCCGCGGCTCCATGGAGAACGCCCTGCGCGCCGCCCGGGCCGAGGTCGTGAAGTGGAGCGCCAAGGACGCCGGCGTCCAGGACATGAGCAAGTGCGGCCTGAAGGGCTCGCCCACCATCGTGAAGCGCGTGTTCGCGCCGAGCGCGCGGGCCGAAAAGGCGAAGTTCATCGAGGCACCGGAGGGCGGGAACCTCGCCGAGGCCCTGATCGCGGAAGTGTTCGCCCGCCAGCCCAATCTCGAAGCCGATCTGACCGCGCTGGCGCGCGGGTTCTGACGGCCGTCGACCCAGGAACAGAGAGCCGACCATCATGAGCGAGCCGAAGACACCCCCAGCCCCCGCCGCCGGTGGACGCGCGTCCACCAAGAAGGAACTGCCTGAACACTTCAAGGCGTACAAGCACGTCTGGGTGTTCATCGAGCAGGAGCGCGGCCAGGTCCATCCCGTCTCCTGGGAGCTGATGGGCGAAGGCCGCAAGCTCGCCGACAAGCTGGGCGTGGAACTCGGCGCCGTGGTGCTCGGCGCTGAGGGCGAGACGGTGCGCGGGGCAGTGGCGGAAGCCTTCTGCTATGGCGCCGACCTCGCCTATGTGGTGGCCGACCCGGTGCTCACCGACTACCGCAACGAGGCCTACACGGCCGCGATGACGGACCTCGTGAATACCTATAAGCCGGAAATCCTGCTGCTCGGCGCCACGACGCTGGGCCGCGACCTCGCCGGCGCCGTGGCGACCACGCTGCTCACCGGCCTCACCGCGGATTCCACCGAGCTGGACGTGGACACCGACGGCTCGCTGGCGGCGACCCGCCCCACCTTCGGCGGTTCCCTGCTCTGCACCATCTACACGCTCAACTACCGGCCGCAGATGGCCACCGTGCGCCCCCGCGTGATGTCCATGCCGATCCGGGTGGAAAAGCCCATCGGCCGCGTCGTCGAGCACAAGCTCAGCGTTGTGGAAGACGACATCATCACCAAGATCCTGAGCTTCCTGCCCGACCGCGATTCCAACAAGGCGAACCTCGCCTATGCGGATGTGGTGGTCGCCGGCGGCATGGGCCTCGGCTCGCCGGAAAATTTCCAGCTGGTGAAGAATCTTGCTGCTGCGATGGGCGCTGAATTCGGCTGCTCCCGCCCGCTGGTGCAGAAGGGCTGGGTGTCGTCGGATCGGCAGATCGGCCAGACCGGCAAGACCATCCGCCCGCGGCTCTATATCGCCGCTGGCATTTCGGGTGCGATCCAGCATCGCGTGGGTGTGGAAGGCGCCGATCTCATCGTCGCCATCAACACCGACAAGAACGCCCCCATCTTCGACTTCGCCCATGTGGGCATCGTGACCGACGCGGTGCGCTTCCTGCCCATGCTGACGGAAGCTTTCTCCAAGCGCCTGTCCGCACATTCCCGCGACAAGCTCGCCAGCTGAAGGATAGCTCCGATGATCGACGAAAAATTCGATGCCATCGTCGTTGGCGCCGGCATGGCCGGCAATGCGGCGGCCTACACCCTGGCCAAGCGCGGCCTCAAGGTGCTTCAGCTGGAGCGCGGCGAGTATTCCGGCTCCAAGAACGTCCAGGGCGCCATCCTCTACGCTGACATGATGGAAAAGATCATTCCCGATTTCCGGGAAGACGCCCCGCTGGAGCGCCATCTGATCGAGCAGCGCTTCTGGATGATGACGGACAATTCGCACACCGGCCTGCAGTACCGGTCCGACGAATTCAACGAGGAAAGCCCGAACCGCTACACCATCATCCGGGCGCAGTTCGACAAGTGGTTCTCCAGCAAGGTGCGCGAGGCCGGTGCCCTCGTGGTCTGCGAGACCACGGTGACCGAGCTGGTCCAGGACGCCTACGGCAAGGTGATCGGCGTGAAGACCGATCGCGGCGGCGGCCAGATCCATGCGGACGTGGTGGTGCTGGCGGAAGGCGTCACCGGCCTGCTCGGCACCCGCGCCGGCTTGCGCAAGATTCCCAAGCCCACCGAGGTCGCCCTCGCGGTCAAGGAAATGCACTTCCTGCCGCAGGAGGTGATCGAGCAGCGCTTCAACCTCAAGGGCAATGAAGGCGTCGTGATCGAGGCCGTCGGCACCATCTCCAAGGGGATGACCGGCATGGGCTTCATCTACTCGAACCGGGAGTGCATCTCGATCGGGCTCGGCTGCCTGGTGTCGGACTTCCAGGCGAGCGGCGTCTCGCCCTACCAACTGCTCGAGAAGTTCAAGAGCCACCCCTCCGTCGCACCGCTGCTGGAAGGCTCCGAGGTGAAGGAATATGCCGCCCACCTCATTCCCGAGGGCGGCTACAAGGCGATCCCCCAGCTCTATGGCGACGGCTGGGTGGTGGTGGGCGACGCGGCCCAGCTCAACAACGCCATCCATCGCGAGGGCTCCAACCTCGCCATGACCTCGGGGCGCATCGCTGCGGAGACGATCTTCCAGATCAAGTCCCGCAAGGACCCCATGACTGCCCAGAATCTGTCGCTCTACAAGAAGATGCTGGACGACAGCTTCATTATGAAGGATCTTAAGAAGTACAAGGATATGCCGAAGCTTCTGCATATCCAGTCGCAGAACTTCTTCCTCACCTATCCCCAGCTGGTCAACAAGGCCATGGAGAACTATCTGCGTGTCGATGGCACGCCGAAGAAGGAGAAGCAGAAGCTGACTTTGAAGTCCTTCGTTTCCGCGCGGTCGTGGGCGGGCCTGTTCGGCGACGCCTTCCGCCTCGCGCGCGCCTGGCGCTGACGTCCTTTTCGGTCAGCCGAACCTTAGCTCGGACCAAGCGTCCGACATCAGATTGCTCGAACCCAGGCGGCGGATGTGATCCGCCGCCGCCAACCTTCGGGAGCTTCCCATGGCCACTACCGAAACCGCCGTTCGCGTCGAGGACAAGCTCTTCCAGAACCGCTATCTCGTGGATGCCGGCCGCGCCCATATCAAGGTGCGCCCGCACACCACCCCCTCCCCGGCCCTCAAGGCCCTGCTCACCACCTGCCCGGCCAAGTGCTACGAGATGAATGACAAGGGCCAGGTGGAAATCACTGCTGACGGCTGCGTCGAGTGCGGCACCTGCCGCATCATCGGCGAGCCCTCCGGCGACATCGAGTGGAACTATCCGCGCGGTGGCTACGGCGTGCTGTTCAAGTTCGGCTGACTTTGCGGGGCATGTTCCGACGATTTTTTAGAGGAACGTGCTCCCTCATTTTTCATCGGATTTCGCTGCTGCGAACGGGTTGCCGCTTCGCTTGAAATTGTTGAAGCGCCTCCGGAGCGGTCGTCACAGTCTGCTCCGGAGGCGGTATTTCCAGGCGCCCCAGCCGGCTTGGCCCCTGCTGTGCGACACCCACTGGAACAGCTTCGCCTTCCCTCCTAAATTAATGGCGGGAGGACGATCCATGTCCGCACATATGGCCGAAGAGCCAGATACCGTTATCGAAGCCCTCGACTGGCAGGGACGCCCGCTGCGCTGCCAGGACTGCCCGCACGAGGACATCCACGCCGAAGGCCGCTGCGACTTGGGCAAGGTCTGCGTCGCGGACCGCCGGCGTAAGCGCATCGACCGCTTCTTTTCCCAGAACGCAGCGCTGGCAGCCCGCTATCTCGACCATCCCTATTTTGAAGTGCGGGCGCTGGCTGCCAAGCATGCCAGCGTCTTCCTGCTCACGCCGCTCAAGGACGATCCGGAGCCGGACGTGCGCGTCGTGGCCGCCGCGCGCCTGCCGGTGGCGCGCGTTAAGGAGATGCGCTTCGATACCGAGCCGCGCGTGCGCATTGCGGTCGCCGAACGGCTGGAGGGCAGCGACCTCGTGGCCCTGCTGGCCGATGGCGATTACCAGGTGCGCATCGCTGCGGCCCGCCGCGCGCCACCCGATGCGCTGGTCTATCTCATGCACGATCCCGAAACCGACGTTCGCCGCGTGGTGGCGAGACGGCTGCCGCAGGCCCAACTTGCGCGCATGACCAGCGATGATGATCCCCTGGTTCGGGTAGTGGTGGCAGAGCACCTCGATCCCGATCGCCTCGCGCCGCTCGTGGCGGATCCCGACATGCGCGTCCGCTTCGTCGTCGCCGAGCGGATCGATCCGCGTTTTCTGCCGCCGCTGACGGAAGACAGCGTTCCACCCGTGGCCGAGGTCGCCCGCCAGCGCCTGGCGTCGTCCTGACGCGGCACGCGCGCCACGGGGACGGTCAAGACAAAGTCGGCGGAGCGGTTCGCCGACCTTTTCTTTTATCCCATGCCGCGACCGCCAAGCATTCGCAATCGAATGCACCCACAAATGCAGGTCGCACCCCCTCCTCCGTAATATTCCGGACTAGACACGGCGGCCAACACTGATTCTGGCATCCTAACTGCATGGCAAGGCCGTGGATGAATGGCAGAGCGAGCGCCACTGCCCCGTTCGAGAAGACGCTCGAGAACCGAGGATGCCATGATCGAAGTCACAGCGAATGAAGTTAAATTCTCCGCCTATCGGGCGGATCCGGAAGGCGCGCCCAAGGGCGCTGTCGTGGTCCTGCAGGACGTGTTCGGGGTGAATGCCGACATCCGCAAGATTGCGGACGGCTTTGCCGCCGCCGGTTATGTCGCGGTCGCGCCATCCCTGTTCGACAAGGTGAAGTCGAACATCGAGCTGGACGCTTCGGCCGACGCCGAGGGCCGCTCCCTCACCGCCGAGCTGGGCACCGAATGGCCCATCGAAGCCATCCAGGCCACCGTGGACACGGTGAAGGACGCCGGCAAGGTCGCCCTCGTGGGCTATTCCTGGGGCGGCTACCTCGCCTATCTCGCTGCCAACAAGGTGAAGGGCCTCGCCTGCGCCATCGGCTATCACGCCGACGGCCTGCTGGAAGGGGTGATGGAAAAGCGGCGCATCCCGACCCTCATCCATTTTGCCGAGCAGGATCCGCTGGTTCCCGAGGAGGACCGGATCCAGTTCCGCGCCCGCCGGCCGGACGTGTCGGCCTTCTCCTATCCGAACGCGTCACGCGGCTTCGGCTATTCCGCCGGCCCGGCCTACAACGCCGAAGCAGCCGAGAAGGCGCAGGAGCGCACCCTGTTCTGGATCTCCCAGTATGTGGTGGGCCAAGGTCCTGTGCTGCTGAAGAACGCCGGCGCCTATGCCCAGGCGAAAACGGAAAAGAAGGGCAAGAAGAAGGCTGACGACGACATGGGTCCGCCTGCCGACTGAGCCGAACCTGCGACAGCATTTTCCGCCCCGCCGGGTCACGGAAATTGTTCAGGCTTGCGCGTAGAGCGCGCGCTCGGCTTGAGGTAGCGTTCGTGCATCCCGCCCCCCCACGGGATGCACGCACCTGAATGCCGCGCGCTGGGCCTTCCGCGCGAAAACATACGAAGACTTTGTCCATCCCGGATTTTCTGTCGATTCGGGATGGCAATATTTGCCGACTTGGTTCAATCTCACGGACGTTTCAACGGATACCGCCAGCGCGGGAGGCCATCAGGGACGCGACCATGAGCGTGATCGAGCACGATTTCGGCGCGGGCAAACGGCGCAAGGAAAAGCGCTTCCGGGAGTTGCTCAGCCTCGACGCCTTGCACGAACAGAATGTCCGGGCGAACCCCCTCCCGTATCTGGAGCGGGCGAGCGAGCGCATCTTCCAGCTGGAACGCACCCTGTTCGAAGCAGCCCTCGCGGGTCGTGCGCCCACGGAGGGCGATGCCGCCGGTCCCACCGTCATCATCAGCGCCGCTGAATATGAGCGCCTTCTGGCATGTCGCGCTGCCGTGGATGCGGCCTGGTCCGAAATCCAGGCGCGCCCGGAGAGCGATGACAGCGTCTGAGAGGCTGTGGAAGGCTGGGGACGGACCAAAGGAGGCGCTGCCACCCGAGGCCTTCGCCGCCATTCGGCTCCGCCCCGATCACGCGGCCGGGTGAGCCCGCACGGTCAAGCGGGCCAAAAACTCAATAGCGACAATGCTTTGGTGTTTCGACCGCAAAGCGCGTCGATCCAAGCGACCGCGTACAAGCTGCTGGTGATAAGCCGCCCGGCCCGCACATGGCGACACCACCATGGCGAGCCGGTCGATTTTCGGCCGTTCAGACCGCGCGATTGCGTCAGTTGTGGACCGACGCCGGCGGCGTCCACTGATAGAGGTCGCCCCAGCCGCTCTCTGCCTTCACCTCATGGGTAAAGCCAAGCTCGCCGAGGGCAGCCGCAAAGCCAAGCTGCTCCCCACTCTTCACGCTGGCGAGAAGCGGCACCTTCTTGCCCTGCAGCTCGCCGAGAAGGGCAGGCAGCACCTTGTCCTCACGCACCGCCGGCGCCACGGCGGCATAAGCCACATGGATGGCATCGCTGTTGCGGAAGCACCATTCGAAATCGTCGCGGCGGGCAAGAAGGGCGCCGACGATGCCCTTCTCGTTGTCCACCAGCACCGGCGACAGGCCGGAGGTGCAGCACGCCACCAGTTCGGACAGCAGGCTTTCCTGCTCCCGTTCGTCCTCGACCTTGAAGGGGACATCGGACGACACCTGGCGCAGCAGCCCCCAGATGCCCTGCACGTCGCTCAGCGACGCGATGCGTCGGGTCAATTCGGCCATAACATTTCTCCAGAGAAGACAAAAAAGAACTTGCAGATCTTAGATCATCCGTCAGAATTTTCAATATTCGCGGAGGTGATCTCTGGATTATTCGACACGTCACGTAGCACTCGTGCCAGCAGCGCCGCTGTTGGATGCGCGACACTGTCGCCTCTGCGACACGCAAATCCGTGCTTTCGCATCTGGCAAGAACCTTGCTCGCCGCTTGGCGAGCGCGGCCTCGAGGGCGCGCTCCGCCTTATCTGCTGGAGCAAGTCATGTCGGAGAGTGAAGGGTTTTTCATCGACTGGGACGGCAACGCCCGCAGCGTCTCCGATCCCGGCGGCGGCTATCTGTGTGAGACGGACATGGTCGCCAAATACGTGGCGATAACCACCAAGACCGGAGCGCTGGTGCACGAAGGCACCTACTACAAGACCATCGATGCCATCGCGAAGGCCGGCATCAAGGCGTCCCTCGTGCCCGGCTCCCATCCCTGGGGCACGAAGCAGGACGGCTTCTGAGCAGGCGGGCGGGCACCCATGCCCGCCCCTTGCCGATGGCGACAACAGACCATCGCACGCCCGGTACGGCGCGCGAGACACACAGCACCCCACCGGCGACGCGACACCTGACCAAGGAGACTCGGCGATGCTCCCGACGACGATTCTCATCGATGAGGCCCCCCGCTGCATCGTTCGCCCGAACGATACCAAGGACCTCAACCGCTTCCTGCGCAACGCGAAATCCTACCTTCTGGCCGAAAACCCCGAGGGCAAGATCACGCACCGCAGCGCCTCCGAAGAGGAATTGGCGAAGTGGCGCAACGCCCTCGCCCTGCACCAGGCCTGGGGAGGATCAGACGAGGATTTCTTCGGTGTCCCGCTTTAGCGCGGCACCTGAGCAGTCGGCATAACCGCACCTTTCGTCAGGACCGCGCCTGACATTCAGGGCCGGGCTGCGTGGCCGGCGGTATCGTGGGGATTGCCGGCGGTGTTGCGCATCCAGTCGGCGAGCTTCGCCATGGCGCCATAGACCTCGTCCCGCGCCGCCGCGTCCGCCACCGTCTCCTCCAGCGCGCCGCGCATGCACAGCAGCCACGCGTCGCGCTCGCCGTTGCCGATGGCAAAGCCCATGTGGCGCTGGCGCAGGCGCGGATGGCCCTTTTCCACCGAATAGAGCTTGGGGCCGCCGGTCCATTCGGTGAGGTAGCGCTTCAAGACGTGCTTGGTCTGGGAAAGATCATCCGCATGCATGGCGCGGATGCCCTCGGCCTCCGCAAGCGTATCCATGCGGCGGTAGAAGGCCTCGACCAGCCGGTCGATGACCACCGCACCACCCAGGCGCTCGAACATGGGTACCGCCTCGACCGTGTCGGACATGGGTCAACCTCACGCATAGAATTTGCAGCAGACACGTCGTCCGGTAACGCGGAGACGCCGACTATTCGTCCATATTGGGCAGAAGGATCACCTCGGCCGGAGCACCCGCGCCCTGGCCCTCGACGAAATCGAGCGCCGAGACGAGGGAGAGGCCGCCGTCGCTTTCCATCAGCACCACCGCGTCCGGAGGCAGCTTGCCGAGCGCCTCGAGGAGTTGCGCCACCGTCATGACCGTCCCTCGCCCGTAATCCCGGATATCATCGATCCCGCCATGGCGCGGCTCAACCCGGCCCCAGCGGAGCGCCCGCCTCATCGAAGGCCAGCACCACCGTTTCCTCGTCCATGGTCACCTCGGCCCGGCGCAAGGCGCCATTGCCGTGATATTCATAGCGGTGCGCCAGCTCGACCTCGCCATAGACCATCTTGTCGAAGCCGGTCAAAAGCCCGTCCGCGCCGAAAAACGCGCGGATGAAAGTGTTGCGGTGCGTCAGCTGCGCCTCCGGAATGGCTTCCACCAGCCGGAAGGGCAGTTTCACGCCCGTATAGGTCGTGAAGAAACGGCATTCGCCCGCCTCCACGCCCGCCGTCTCCAGATCACCCGTCATCCCGCCTCCACCCCGGACATCGTCCTGCACCGCGATCCCGGCCCGTCAGTCGGGCGAGATCATGATCTCCATGGTGTCGTCGAAATCATCATACGGGAAGGGGCGATGCTCCTCCTCCACCAGACGGACGCCGCACAGGCACACGTCGCGGCCCACCACGGCGAGAGCGATGGGCTCCAGGTGCTTGCCTTCGCACGCGCCTTCCACGCAGACGCCGCTCTCGATGTCGAACAGGGAGCCATGGCGGCCGCAGCGCAGGCGCGTGCGGTCCGCGTTGAAGAATTGCCCGCCGCCGATATTCAGCCACGTCCCCTGGTGGGGGCAGGCGTTGACGTAGCCTGCGAACTCACGCACCGCAGTGCGGATCACCACGATTCGGAACGGGCGCGCCTCGCCGTCTTCCATGACCCGGGACAGGTCGAAAGCCTTGGCGGTGCCGGGGGCAATCTCTTCAATCTCGCAGATGGCATAAATATCGATATCGTCGGCAGACATCCCTGTCCCGCTCCCGCCCTGCCTGAACCGTGCCGACGAAAAATGCCGGCTCCTGTCGCAAATGAAACAGACTGTCGGGACTTCCAGCCGCGGCGGCGGCCGGTGCCCGAACTGCCCCGATATTTGCATGAAGCATGCCGATTGCCGCCTGCCCGGCCGGGACGGCGCACGACGACGCGCGCGAGGGAAGACGCCTGATGGCCGCGATGAAGTTCTACATGACGCCCGGCTCCTGCTCCACCGGCATCCACATCATCCTGGAAGAGCTGGAAGAGGTGTTCGAGGCTCACATCGTGAACCTCCCGGCGGGCGACCACTTCAAGCCGGACTATGTTGCGGTGAACCCCAAGTCCACCATCCCGGCCCTGGTGCGGCCGGACGGCAGCGCGCTGACCGAAGTGGTCTCCATCGCCTATTGGCTGGCCCGCAGCCGGGGGCGCGGCCGGCTGTGGCCAGCCGACGTGGATGCGGAGGCCCGCGCCCTCGAAGCCATGGTCTATGTGGTGGGCACGGTGCATGGCCAGGGCTTCGCGCGCATCTTTTCCACCCCGACCTTCGCCGCCAGCCCCGCCGACCGGCCCAAGGTGGAAACGCTCGGCCGCGATATCGTCAGCCAGGGCTTTTCCATCCTCGATGCCGCGCTCGCGGGCCGCGACTATGTGGCGGGCAGCTTTTCGGCGGCCGATCCCATCCTGTTCTACGTGGAATTCTGGGCGGACAAGACCGGCATGGAGTTGCCGGCCAATCTCGCCGCCCACTACCGGCGCATGCTGGAGCGGCCGGTGGTGCAGCGCGTGCTGCGTGAGGAAGGCTACAATCTCGCCCTCCTGGGCGTGAAGCAAAGCCTTCCGAACTGACACGATTTGCCAAGCGACAGCCAAGAAGGAGAGTGCCCATGGCCGACATGTTCGTGGTGACTGAAGAGAACCGGGACGACATGTCCCGCAAGGCAGGCATCTTCCTCTATTCGGAAACCAAGCTCTGGCTGGAGGATGCCCGCGTCCACCGTACCGATGGCCCGGCCATCGTCTCTCCCGACGGCGTGGAGCACTGGTATGTCCGCGGCACTGAGGTGACGCGCGGCGTCAAGGCCTTGTTCTCGGAGAACAAATGGCCGCTCGCCAAGGGCCTCGACACCGACGAGAAGCGCGCCCGCTTCGCCGCCCAGTTCCTGGGCTGAGCTGCCCTGAGCGGCGCCGGGTGAAGACACGGGAATGGCGCAGAAATGGGAATGGCCGGCGCATGGCCGGCCATTCCGAAAGCAAGACACCGGGATTTGATCAGATCAGGCCCAGTTCCAGCTGGACCTCGTCGCTCATGCGCGACTTGTCCCACGGCGGATCGAACACAAGCTTCATCTTGACGTCCGAAACCCCCTCAACCACGCCCACCGCCTGCTGCACCCAGCCGAGCATCTGCCCAGCGACCGGGCAGCCCGGCGCAGTGAGTGTCATGTCGATCTCCACCACGCCATCGTCCTTCAGCTCGATCCGATAGATCAGGCCGAGATCATAAATATTCACCGGGATTTCAGGATCCGTCACCGTGCGCAAGCCGGCGATGATGGCTTCCATCAATGCCGCTTCATCTTCCGCGAACTGGTCAATGCTCCGCACCTCACCATGGAGGATCATCGTGGTCGGAGCGGCAATGCCGTGATCACTTGGCTGAGTCATTTGCCCATTGCCTCCTGCCCCCTCGTCATACCATTCAGTAGCAAGTGCAATGCCAACGGCACCCCCATTGCCACGGTGCGATCGGGCCGCCCACACCCGGCCTCAGTCGAGGCCTTCCGCAAGGGCGGCGACCACGGGCCACCCCACGGCGCCGGTCGGATCGAGGACCTTGAGGGCCTCAAGCTTCTCTGCCGCCTCATCCGGCCGGCTCTGGCGCAAATGGATGAAGGCCAGGGCCTTGAGTGTGTAGAGGGCAAATCGTCCCGGCCCCTCGGGTAGAATGTCGTGCGGCTCCCACTTGTGCCAATCCAGGTCCCACCCGGCCTGGCTCGCCGCCTCCTTCAGCCCGCTCTCGGCCGCAGCTTCCGCCTCATCCAGGTTGCCCTGGTAGGTATGGATCTTGTAGAGGCAGAAATAGACCGGAAGCTCGGCCGGCGCCGTCGCCAGCGCTTGGCGGAACAGTTCGTCCGCGCGCTGGCGATCCCGGCGATAGGCGATGACGCCCTGCTGGAGCAGCGCGTTCACCGCATCCGACACCTCGCCGAAATTGATGACATCCGTATTGGGCAGCAGGTCGATCATGACTTCGGCCCTTCGATGGGGCTGGTGAAGGCCTTCAACGGGTCATTTCACCAGATAGGGATGGGACGGCGCGTCGGCGATCCGGGCATTGCGGAAGGTCAGCGCACGGCTCACCGCCTGGGCGATGACCAGGGCCCGGGCATCGAGCCCGGTCCAGTCGGCGCCGCGGCCGCGGGGGTCGATTTCCAGCAGCTTGACGCCGGCGGGCACTTCCGTGCCGTCCCGCACCACGCCGCGCACGATGCCGTCGAACGGCGCGCAGATGGATTCACCGCCCAGATAGCCGATGTGGAAATCCTTGAAGGCGCGGGCGCCGATCTCGATGGCAGTGTGCCAGCGGCCCGGCATTTTCGAGCGCACGAAGCGGTCGGCGGCTGCGCCTCCGAGGGGGCGGGCGATCCCGTCCGGTGCGTCGGTCGGGCCATGCTGGATGATCTGGCCTTCCTTGCCGGGACGCGTCTCGATGGCGAGGTCGCAATTGGTTCCGCCGCTGAACCCCGGCCCGAGGCCGATGGTGAGCTTGGCGAGGCGCCGCAGATCCGGGGTCACCTGGTATTTGTTCATACGGGCGTCGACCAGAAGGTCGATGGTGCCGAGCACGATGAGGTCGAGCAGGCCGAGGCTGGTGACCTGGACGGCATTGCGCGCCAGGCCGGCGCGGATATGGACGCCGGTGTCGGCGCGCTCCGCTTTCACCCCGTCCACGCTCACGTCGTCCTCGAACAAGGCGTCGTGAAACGCCATCTTGCGACGAATGACCGGCGGCATGGGATCATGGGAGAGCACGACATGATAGCCACGCCGATGCAACTCGACGGCGACCGCCGAGGCGATCTCGTTGGTCCCCAGAATCGTTGCGAAAGCGCGGCGCGCGCGCGTTCGGCCCTGCTGTTGCAATTCGCTCATGACCGGTCTCGTTTCCTCGGGGCGCCACATTGAAAGCAAGAGCCGGGCCGCTTGGAACACCTGCAGGTTGAGGGTGGAAATTCCCTCCAAAGCCACATGGCCCGCACCCGCAAATACGCGCTCCGGCCGGTTCTGAACCAAGTGACGCCGCGCCTGTCTCCTTTGCGACAGGATCCTCCGGCGGGAGAACCAGCGCAGTGTGGGGCGTACTTGGTTTCGACCTTGCATGGCACCGCGCGACCAAAGGAGACAACGCAATGGCTATGGCCGCAGAGGAAATCGAGCGCCTCGTGAAGGAGGCGCTTCCTGACTCGCAGGTGGTGATCATCGATCTCGCTGGCGACGGGGACCACTACGCCGCCCGGATCACCTCGGAAGCATTCCGGGGCAAGAGCCGGGTGCAGCAGCACCAGATGGTCTATGCCGCGCTCCAGGGCCACATGGGCGGCACGCTCCATGCCCTGAAGCTGGAAACCCTCTCCCCGAAATAGGGCGCCCCGGCTCGGCCGCGCCGACGCCCGCATTTCTCTTTCAACGCCATTCTTCGCACCGGAGTTGTTGCCATGGCCAGTTCAGCTGAACGTATCCAGGACATTATTTCATCCGCCGACGTGGTTCTCTTCATGAAGGGGGTGCCCGCGGCTCCGCAGTGCGGCTTTTCCTCCGCCGTCGTGCAGGTGCTGGCCCAGGTCGGCGTGCCCTATCGCGCGGTTGACGTGCTGCAGGACCCCTTCGTGCGCGAGGGGATCAAGGCCTTTTCCAACTGGCCGACCATTCCGCAGCTCTACATCAAGGGCGAATTCGTCGGCGGCTGCGATATCGTGCGCGAGATGTTCCAGGCGGGCGAGCTGACCGCCCTCCTCGCCGAGAAGGGCGTGGCCGCCCCCGTGGCTTGATGCAGCTGTCCCGGCGCCCACTGGGAGCCGGGGTTTTAAAATGACGGCCCGCCCCGGCGCTCTTGCCGGCGGGCCTTTTTCTTTGGCGCCGTTGTCTACGGTAGAGAGCACACCTCGCTCACCGCCATCCGCGCTCTGACCTGAAGTTCACAGGGCCGAAATTCACAGGGCCATAAACAAAGATGCTCCGGCGAAGCCGAAGGCCGCACCGGAGCATTGATCGCACCACTTCACGCCTCCGCCTCACCCTCGAAAGGACGATTGAAGCGGACAACTACGTAATCGCCCGGATTGCGCTACCCGTCTCGGGCGGCTTCAATACGGACAGATTGATCACGCAGCTTTGGTGGTTGCTTCGGTCTTGAGCGCATCCACCGCGACGCGCGTGAGACGGAAGACGCCGCGGCCACCGGCCAGCGCTTGATAGCTGTCCGCCGCCTGGTAGGACAGGAAGTTGAACCAGTCCTGCGGGTCGAGGCCCGTGGGGCGTTCGCTGATCTCCACGACCGTGCCGTTGGGGGCGAACCGCGAGTGAATGATAACCTTTTCCGCGTCCATCGTGCTTCTCCACTTTGACCGCGTCGCGAACCGGCAGATCCCCATCCCCTCTTCGCGACGACCCTAAAAAACAGAAACGTCTACCGGCGGGCACGGTCGTCCGCGCCAGTCCGGCATCTTCCCATCCGTCCTGTCGTGCCAGCGGCAGGGCGGATTTTCTTTGTCCTGCCGTGAGGACGTCCCAGAGGGAGCGCCCCGCAACCCGGCGGAGCGCTCCAGATCCGATCAGAGGCCAGAGAACTCGCCGAGGAGCTCCACCGTCACGTTCTCGGTGCCGAGAACGGTGATGTACTTGGCCAGGCGGGACTTCGAGCCCACGCCCACGATCGCGTCGAGCAGCTCGTTCTCCTCACGCGAGGTCTTCGAAAGACCCTTGCGGCCCTCCTGCACGAAGACGTGGGACGCGCTGCCGTCCTTGTCCGAGGCCTGCCGCGCGGCAAGGCCCGGCTCGACGGTGATGAGCGCTTCGAGCAGGTTCGTACCTTCCGCAACTTCGATGGTCTTTCCGGCGGGCAGAACCTTCAACGTAACCGTGGACATCATTAGCTCCTGTCGTTTCAACTTTTGTGTTGGGTGCAATATTGTTTGCCTTCAGTAGATGGCGGCGCCCGCCCCTACATTGATCGAGGCATCCTTCATCGTTGCGACGATGAACTCGATTTCGTCCTCGGACAGGTGCGTGTGGAACGGCAGGGCGATTGCCCGGTCCGCCACCTTCTCGGTCACGAGGAAGTCGCCCTTGCGATAGCCGAGGTCGAAGTAATGACGCTGCAGATGAAGCGGCGCGCTGTAGGCGGCCGACTCCACCTTTTCCACCTTCAGGTCGTCCACGATGGCATCGCGGCTCGACTTGGAGAAGCGGGTGCCCAGGTGCACCACGTAGAGAAACCAGTTCACCTCCGTCACGTCCGGGCCGATGAAGGGATCCTTGATGCCCTCGAACGACTGGACGTACTTCTGGTAAAGATGCTCCACCGTGTGCCGCTGCTCGAGAATTTCCTCAAGCCGCCCCAGCTGGGCGAGGCCGAGCGCCGCGGTCACGTCGCTCATGGCACCTTGGTAGGGCGCGCTCATGGAGACCACCACCGACGAACGCTCATCGAGCCGGTGGGCTCGGAAGCGCCGCAGCCCCACCGCCACGTCGATGTCGTCGGTCACCACCATGCCGCCCTCGCCACACACCAGCGGGAAGGGCTGTGAGAAATCGAACACGGATGTGTCGCCGAACGACCCAACCAGCGCATCCTTGTAGCGTGAGCCGATGGCCTCGGTGGAATCCTCGATGAGGACGAGCTTGTGCGCGCGCGCCAGCTCCTGGAAGGCGGTCCAGGGCGCCGGATGGCCGTTGGCATTGCCGGCAACGATGGCCTTGGTCTTCTCGGTGATCTTGGCCGCGGCCTTTTCAGGAACCAGCGTTCCTGCCCAGTAATCGATGTCCGCGAACACCGGCCGCGCGCCCGACAGGCTCACGGCGTGGACCGTCTCCCGGAAGGAATGGGGCGAGCAGATCACCTCGTCGCCCGGACCGATGCCATAGGCCCTGAGGGTGTAGAGCAGGCCCATGGTGCCACTCGGCACGGCCACCGCATATTTACGGCCGAGGTAATCGGCGAACGCCGCCTCGAATGCCTCGGCGGTCGGGCCGCTGGACAGGCGCGGCGCCTGCAGGGCCTCGGCCACGGCCTGAAGCTCGATCATGGTGATGTCGGGATCCGACAACAGGATCGAAGTCCCCTCCTCGCCCGCGTCGTCGGCGGGCAGGTCGGCGTCGTCGAAGAGATCCATGTCACTCATCACACGCTCCGCCGGGCAAGGATGACACCGGTCGCGCTCGCGGGATCGAGCGTGATGTGGGCGCAGTGATCGGCGGTGTCGAGCAGGTGGATGTCGTATGTCGAATAGGTGCGGAATGGCTCTTCCGTGACATCGGAGGCGTCGCACTGGGTCCAGGACAGGGCCGGAAACCGGCGGCGCAGCTCGGCAAAGACCGGGCCGGACGCGGCCTCGCCCGTGAGGAGCTGCTCGATCTCGGTGAGGTCGCTGTCGCTGAGGGCCATAACCTAACTCTCCCTTGCCGAAGATGAGACACGTCCGCGTCGTCTGTCGCAGTCCCACAGCCCCATGCAGGATCATTGCCAAATTAGATCATTGCCAAAATTTGCGTTCGCTATCGTCGTTGAGGAGATCCAGGACCTCCTTCAACCGGTCATGGGTGCTGTCGAGTTCCCACAGCCGCGTGCCATGGTTCTTGCGGAACAGCTGCCAGGCGCTCTCTTCCGCGTCGAACAGCAGGAGGGCGATGTCGACCACGCCCCCCTCCGGATCGACGTTGCGCGAGCAGCACGCGCTCTCGATGCGATAGCCGCCCTCGGTGGCCAGCACCCGGGGCGTGACATAGCGATAGCGCTTGCGTGCCTTGATGGCGCGCTCGATGCGCTTCTTGTCGAGATCGTTCGGATGAGCGGGCAGCCTCATCGTCTCGTCTCTTTCCAGATCCAAGCCCTGCGGGCTTCGCGTGCTGTTCACTCGAGCGGGGAGATCTCTTCCTCGAGGCACCCCACCACCAGGCGTTCCGTGAACTCGATCAGATAGATCGGCGTGTTGGTGTCGGTGTGGGTGCCCACCTGCACGATCTCGCCGGTGGTGCCGAGGCCGACCAGCAGCGCCTCGTCCGGGAAATCCGGATAGGAGCCGTCATTGTAAAGGTCGATCAGCGTCTTGACCTTCTGGCCCCACTGATACTTGGGGTTGCGCGGCTCGAGGATCATGCTCTGGGTGCTCCGGGCATAGGGGGCAGGGGAATGTCTTCTTCGTCGCGCGGAATCGCGCTTTCCAGTTCCTTGCGCTTCATGCCCACGCGATTACCGCTTTCCGTGAACTCGACGCCGTAGATATAGAACTGCTGCAGGAAGGTTCCGATGGAAACGACGTAACCGATCTCGCCCTTCTTCGCGAGGATCTCGCCGATTTCCTTTCCGGCATAGGTGCCGTCGTTCCGAATGACGCGCTTGGCCTTCACCTTCTCGCCGAAATTGAAGTAGGGCGGCTCTGAGACTTCGACCACATCACTGTCACGGACAATGTTGCTCATAGCGGCATCTCCCTCAAAAGCTCCCCGCCCGCCTGCGCGCGGGACCGGGCGACCTCGCGCACGAAGTCGTCGTCGTCATCGATCAACTGCGACACCTGGGTGGGAGCAATGCGGCTCGCCACCTCGTAGCGCACCCGCCAGTCCGGATCGGCGACGAGCGCGGAGAGAAGATCGGGCGCCAGGCGCTGGGCCACCTCCAGGCGGACCTGCGGGCTGCGGTCGTTGACCATGCACAACAGCCATTCCGACGGCAGGCGCTGGGCCACCACGCGGCGCACCTCGGCCTCGGGATCGTCCACCATGCGCGAAAGCAACGGCGGCGCGATGCGCCGTGCCACCACCAGGCGCACGTAGTAATCCTCGTCCGCCATCATGGGAGAGAGGTCGGCGTCCTCCAGCAGCGACACGATGCGGATGCGCACCTCCCGGTGGGGATCGTAGCGCAGCGGCAGGATCTTGGTCTTGGGCAAACGCCGCGCCGCGTTCCAGCGCACCGTCTCCTCCGGGTCGTTGAGAAGCGGCGGCAGGACGAACACGTCGGCGTGCTTGGCCGCGATGGCCCGCACCTCGAAATGGTCGTGCCGCACATAGGAATTGGCGAGCGACGGGTTCCAGTTGAAGAAGCGGTCGATGCGCCGGGCGTAGCGATCGTTCACGCAGGCCCGCCCCAGATGGCACTTTCCCTCCGCCAGGAGATCCTGGTGGGCGCACGAGGAGCAATCGACGTCTTCCCCGAGCCAGGTCTTGGCCTCGTCGATGTCGTCTTCAGTCTTCATCGTCCTGCCCCGCTCTGTTCAGCACGTCGAGCAAGAGCTTGGCACCGATCTTGTCGGTGGGATCGAGCTCGAGCAGCTTCATCGCCGCGGCCCGCCCCTCCTCCAGGTCGCCGAGGCGCATGTTGAGGTAGGCGTAGCCCTTCAGCGTAAACAGGAAGAAGCGCGGCATCAGGCGGTCGTAGCGCGAAAATTCGGCATCCTGCGCGCGCACCTCCCGCCAGTCGGCCGGCAGATTGGTCTCCCGCTGCGCCTTGGCCAGGCACACCCGGGCCACCTCCAGGCATTCCCGAAGACGGCCCTTGTAGAAATAGAAGCGGTAGAGACCGATCAGCACTGCGGCATGCCCTGGCGCCAGTGCCTCGGCCTGCCGCAGATGGGCTTCCGCAACTTCATCCTGCTGGTAGGAGAGGCCGGCTTCCCACAGATGATGCTGTGCGTCTTCCGGCAGCCCTCCCCCCATGACGGCGCTCGCCAGGAGCGCCTCGGGGGTGAGGAAATCCGGTTCGCCTGAAACCTGCGAGCCTTCCATTCCCGTCCCCTCGTTTCCCGTTCCGCCCGCGGCCATCCTCACGGACGGCACCTGAAAGCGAGCAAAATCCGGAGCGGACGCGCCGCTCCGGATCGTTCCAGATCAGTGCGCGTGCGAGCTGCAGGTCGTCGCCTTGGGGTCCTGGAACACCAGGCCCGTCTTGGCGGCCGTGTCGGTGAAGTCGATGGTGACGCCATCGAGCAGCAGGCGACTTTCCGCCGGCAGGAACAGCTTCAGGCCGTCCTTCTCCACCACCGCGTCGCCCGGCGAGGGCTCCTGCAGCACGGCGATCTCGGCATTGAGCCCGGAGCATCCACCGGGGGTCACATGCATCCGGAAGCCGGCGCTGGGACCGCCGTCGGCCATGATCATCATGCGGATGAAGCGCTGGGCCGAACGGGTCATCGTGAAGTTCATCGCGTCTCTCCTCACGCGGTGGGCTGATAGCGCGGATAGGCGTTGTCGATGACGCAGGTATCGTCGACCGGGCAGACCGCGGCGCACTGGGGCACGTCGAAGTGGCCGATGCACTCGGTGCACTTCTTGGGGTCGATCACGAACGTCCCGTTCTTCTCGGAAATGGCCACGTTGGGACATTCCGGTTCACAGGCCGAGCAGCTCGTGCACTGCGACGCCACGATTTTCAACGTCATGGGATGCTCCTTGGATGCCGAGCGCGCGATCAGGTCGGCCGGACGGTCTGTTGGCGTGGACTTCAGGGAGATCCGCCCAGGCCATTGCGGCCTGGGCGGATCTGGTTGGTGCGGGCAGGATCAGGCCGCGTTGATGAGGGCGCCCTGACGGATCTCGGCGTCGCCGCGCTCCGCATGGACGATCTCACCGGTCTTCACCTTGTTGAGGTAGTCCTTGAACCAGGTGATGGCCGATTTCTCGATGAACTCGTGGGCGAAGCCGTCCACCGGCTCGATGCCGGCCTTGACGAGGTCAGCCTTCGGGCAACCGCCGATCTTGGCCACGAACACCGCATGGCAGTCGTTGATGGCGCGGATGATGGTCTCGAGGCTGTCCTCCTCGCCGTAGCCGCCCTGGCAATACAGGTCGACGCGGCGATGGCCGACGAACTTGGCGCCCGCGGTGGAGAGCTCCCACACCTGGAACTCCTTGGCGTGGCCGAAGTGCTCGTTGATGAGGCCCGAGCCCTTGGTGGCCACGGCCACGAGGAGCTTGATGTCGCTCTGCTCGCCGGCGAGGGCCTCCATCTCTTCCTGCTTCGCGGCGACCTTCGCCACGCGCTCTTCCTCGACCAGGGCCTGGTATGCCTTGCGGCTGTCGAGGTCGTAGTTGACCTCCATGGCCATGATCTTGTCGGTGGTGAACTCGGCGGACCGATCCTCGCCGAGGAGGCCCACGGCGTCGGCGCGGCACTGGCGGCAATGCCGCATCATGTTCATCTCGCCTTCGCACGAATCCTGGAGCGCCTTGAGCTCCTGGGCCGTCGGGCCGCGCTGGCCGTTGAGGCCGAACACGGTGCCGTGCTCGGGCGCCGAGATGAGCGGCATGATGTTATGCAGGAACGCGCCGCGGGACTTCACCGCCCGGTTCACTTCGACAAGGTGCTTGTCGTTGATGCCGGGGATCATCACCGAGTTGACCTTGCAGAGGATGCCACGCTCGGTGAGCATCTCGAGGCCCAGCATCTGCCGGTCGGTGAGGAGCTTGGCGGCCTCATAGCCAGTGTAGCGCTTGTGCTTCCAGAACACCCACGGATAGATCTTCGCGCCGACTTCCGGGTCCACCATGTTGATGGTGATGGTCACGTGGTCGACGTTGAAGCCGGCGATGGTGTCCACGTGGTCGGGCAGCGCCAGGCCGTTGGTGGACAGGCAGAGCTTGATGTCCGGGGCGGTCCGGTTGATCAGCTCGAAGGTCTGGAAGGTCTTCTCCGGATTGGCGAGCGGGTCGCCGGGGCCGGCGATGCCCAGCACGGTCATCTGCGGGATGGTGGAGGCGACCGCGAGCACCTTCTTCGCCGCCTGCTGGGGCGTCAGCTTCTCGGACACCACGCCGGGGCGGGATTCGTTGGCGCAATCATACTTGCGATTGCAGTAGTTGCACTGGATGTTGCACGCCGGGGCAACGGCAACATGCATACGCGCATAGTGGTGGTGGGCTTCTTCAGAATAGCAGGGATGGTTCTTCACCTTCTCCCAGATCTCGGTGGGCAGGTCGCCCTGACCGGCGGACGAACCGCAGCTGGCCTTGCCCGAGCCGCCGGACGTGCCGCAACCCTGGTGTTCGGCCTTCGCCTGCATGACTTCGGCCAGCTTGTCGGCCACACCGACTTCGGTCGTCTCGTGCTGTGTCGACGCGTGCATGAAACTGCTCCTCGCTTCCAGCAGGATCCAAAAAAATCCTTGGACAGGGATGAGCAACTGGCGTGCCACTAGGGCTACGGAAAAATACGTAATGATTTTCAAACAGTTATAAATTGTCGCCCAGCTGTCGGCTTAACAACACGCGTCACATGGAGAACGACATGTTGGGAAAGTTACATGCTCTCGCGTTGGGTTTCGTCCGCAATGTTGATCTGCATCAATGCGCGCGCGAAGCCTTGGAAAGGACGTCTAAAAAGCAAAGAGAGCATGTCCCCACGGGGACATGCTCTCTGAAGTGCTTGGATCGCCGGAAGGATCAGGCGGCGACCGACATGATGATGTCCAGCGCCTTGGGCAGTGGCATGGCGATGGGCGTGATGGCGTGCGTCAGCAGAAAGCGCAGCTCGTTCTTGGTCAGCACCGCTTCGTCCACGATGGCGAAGTGGGGCAGACGCGAACGCTTTGTCACCTGGCGCGCATAGGTCCGCAGCATCTGGTCGTGGAAGCGACAGCCGAGGAACAGGAAGCTGCGCTCGGTGCGGCGGTTCTTCACCACGTCGGGGATCGGCGTCTGGATGTCGATCTCGGTGAGAACCTCGACATAGTCGGCGTCGGAGATCAGCCAGTTCTTGGCCGGCGCGACGCTGCCGTGGGGCTTGTAGAGCACGGTCGTCCAGGTCTCGGCCGCCGCCCGGTCGGTCTCGTTGCCGGCAGCATCATAGAAGCGATACCAGCGATCCTCGCCGATGCCAGCCCGGGTGATGCCCTGCGCTTCGCCCCAGCCCTCCCGGCCCTCCAGCGCCGAACGCATGGCGCCGTCGTACCAGGTGTCCACGATCAGCGGCAGGTTCAGGCCGGCGAGGAAGGTGTGGAACGGCAGCGGCGGCACAGGCGGGGCGAACGCCTCGGCCATGAGGGCCGACACGGTGGAGCGGTGCTTCATGCTCTCGATGTGCTGGGCGGAGGCCCAGGCGTTGCCCTTGGCGCGCTTGGGCAGTGCCACCTTGGTGCCGAAAAAGGCCGCAAGGCCCTCCGGCGTTACCGGAATGGCGGGCGACGACAGCTCCAGCAGGCCGGGCCCCAGATAGGGCGCGGCCTTGCCGGCGACCAGCTCCGCCGCCACGTCCTTCAGGACGGCTTCGGCGTCGGCGAGCTTCAGCGTCTCGATATTGGCGACGGAAATATTCATGTCAGCTCACTCCTCCTCGCCGCGCTTCTTCGCGTTCACGGTGATGGGGAGGGTCGTGCCCTCGGCCATCTCCGGCAGATCAAGCACCCAGCCGTTGGCGATCTTGATCCAGCCGCCCCACAGGGTCTCGTGCTCGGTCTCGACGATCGGCTCCTCAAGGTCCTTTTTGGGAACGTAGATGGACAGGCCCATCTCCGGAGAACGGCGAATCATAATCTTCATACAACTGGCTCCTCGATCGGCCTGGACTCGCCGCTGTGACCCGCGCCGACATCCTTGCGATGCCGGTCGGGGACGTTTCTGATGGACCCGGCGGCCGCCACGTCGGCCGGCATCGGGCACGCGCTTGCCATCGCGAAGGCGACGCCGGTGGGCGTGCGTCCGCCGCACTCGCGCCCCGGATGAAAGCTAGACATGACTGGCCACCGCC
Organism: Xanthobacter autotrophicus Py2; assembly: GCA_000017645.1. Lineage (NCBI taxonomy): Bacteria > Pseudomonadati > Pseudomonadota > Alphaproteobacteria > Hyphomicrobiales > Xanthobacteraceae > Xanthobacter > Xanthobacter versatilis. The sequence continues at coordinate 114,318 of CP000781.1, read as the reverse complement.
GCGCCGTCCGCACCCTCCCGCGCCAGCCAGGCCGGCGACATGGCGCGCAGGCGGGTGACGATCTCCGGCAGCGCTTCCAGCACCCGGTCCACGTCCTCCCCCGTGTTCTCGCGGGAAAGCGACAGGCGCAGGGCGCCATGGAGCGCAGTGGCCGGCAGGTTCATGGCCCGCAGCACATGGGACGGCTCGGTGGAGCCTGAGGTGCAGGCCGAGCCGGTGGAGGCGGCAACTCCGGCCTTGTTGAGATTGTGCAGCACCGCCTCGCCGTCGAGATATTCGAACGCGATATTTGCGGTGTTGGGGAGGCGGTTGTCGCCATCGCCATTGAGCAGGGTGTTGCTCACCCGCTGGAGGATGCCCTGCTCGAGCCGGTCGCGCAGCGCCTTCACGCGGGTGCGCTCCTCCTCCATGTGCTGGAGCGCGAGGTCCGCAGCAGCGCCGAGTCCGATGATACCGGGCACATTCTCGGTTCCGCCACGCCGCCCGCGCTCCTGATGGCCGCCGCGGATGAGGGGGCGGAACTTCACCCCCTTCTTCACATAGAGCGCGCCGATGCCCTTGGGCCCGTGCAGCTTGTGGCCGGACAGGGACAGCATGTCGATGGCTGTGGATTTCAGGTCGATGGCCACCTTACCCACCGCCTGCACCGCGTCGGTATGGAACAGGGCGCCGACGGCCTTCGCCTGCTCTGCCAGCTCAGCCACGGGGAAGAGGGTTCCTGTCTCGTTGTTGGCCCACATCACCGAGACGAGAGCGGTCTTCGGCGACAATGCCTTGGCGTAGGCATCGAGATCGAGCCGCCCATGGCGGTCCACACCGATGAGATGCACTTTGATGCCGCGCGTCTTTTCCAGATGCGCGACCAGGGTCAGGATCGCCGGATGCTCCACCGTGGTGGTGACGATCTCGTCCCGGCCTTCCTGCGTCTCCAGCGCGGAAAGAATGGCCGCATTGTCGGCTTCCGTTCCGCCGGAGGTGTAGATGATCTCGTGGTCAAAGGCGGCGCCAAGCAGCGCCTGGAGCTGCTTGCGCGCCTTCTTCAGCGCCTCGCCCACGTGCTCACCGAAGGCGTGGGTGGAGGAGGCGTTGCCGAAATGCTCGCTGAAGAACGGCAGCATGGCCTCGACCACAGCGGGGTCGGTCCGTGTCGTCGCGTTGTTGTCGAGATAGACGGGCCGCACGGCATCACCCCTTCGATCGTCTAGACCTTGGCTCGTCCCTCAGCGCGTCGGCGAGGGGACGGCGGGGGCCGGAGCCACCGGCGCGGCGGTCGGAGCCGGCGCGATGCTCTTCAGGCTCACCAGCGGCTTGTTCTGCGCGCCGGCCACCGGGATGAGCCGGATCAGCTCGCCCAGGCGCTCCACGATTTTGGTCTGGATGCCCTCGATGGTCTCGCTCGCCAGCTTGCAGAAGACGCAAGCGCCGGTCATCTTCACCATGACCTTGTTGCCGTCGATTTCGACGAGCTCGCAGTCGCCGCCATCCCGCTTGAGATTGGGACGGATCTCTTCGATCACCTCGCGGATGATCGCCTCACGCTTGGCTTGCTGGGTGAGCGGCGCGCACTCTTCGGTCTCGGCCAACATCGCTGCGTCCTCTATCTGAATTGAGTTCAACCCGTACGGTCAGTTCCAGCTTCGGCTGAAGGACTTCAGCCGAAGGACTTGCCGCAGGAGCAGCTCGAGGTGGCGTTCGGATTTTCGAAGGTGAAGCCGGAGCCCTCCAGGGCCACGACGAAGTCGATGACGGTGCCGGCAAGCAGCTCGTGGCTCTGGTTGTCCACGAACACCTTCACGCCTTCGCGCTCAACCACCGTATCGTCGGGCTCGGCGTCGCTGACGAGGCCCATCTTGTACTGGTAGCCGGCGCAGCCGCCCGTCTCGACCATGATGCGCAGCCCGCTGACCGGCTGATCGGCGCCCAGGATCGCGTCCCGGACCGCATGCAAGGCGCTGTCGGTCAAATTGATCATCGCTCGACCTTCGCTTGAGAGGTTGCTTCGGCCCTCCATCCAGCAAGCGCCGTGCCAGATAGCAACGGACTGATTTGCCTGATTTTTCCGGAATTCAGCTGTTGTCTTTGCGACGCGTGTCCGATTCCGGACATGGTCGGCGGCGGCTTCCTGCGCGCTCGGGAGCGGCGGGTCCGGACCATCGCCGCCCCCATCCGGATGCCCCTGCGGACCCTGATTTGGCGCCATTGCTTGCGCCATCGGGCCGGCTCCCGGCCACCTCGGGGATGGCTGATTGTCGCGCTTCGCCCCCGCTGCGGCCGCCGCGCCGCGGCGCGGCAAAGGGCTTGCATGGTGGACGCGCCTGCCCCCTTGCGCGGGCGGCACGCCGAACGGGGTTCGGCGGAGAGCGGCGCCTTCGAGCCCACGAAGGTGCGCCCCTGCTCGCGCCCGTCTGAGACCGTCTGAGAGTTGTGTGCTGAACCGGAGACTTTTTTGATGACTGCGATCGAGAACACCCCCCTGGGCCGGCTGGATAAAGAGGGGCGCCTCCTGAATGCCGTGCTTAAGCAGCCGACCAAGCCTGGCCGTTTTGACTTCCGCGGCGACATCGCCCTGAAGTTCCAGCAGCAGGTGGCCGACGAGAAGCGTCCGCCGGAATACACCATGGAGCAGGTCATCACCTTCGCCGAGGATGGCAAGCCCACCATCCCCGTGCTGGCCGGCTACCTGCAGAACTTCGCCTACCTCTCCGATGTCGCGGACGTGCTCGGCGATGCGCTTGCCCCCGACGGCAAGTATTTCCTGTTCTGCAACAACATCGACCTGCTCGCGAAGTATCGCGTCACCTACGGCAACAAGACCTTCTACGTCCTGCCTTGCGATGAATCCACGGTGTGGAAGGAGATGACCGAGCTCCTGAGCATCGACAAGAACGACATCAAGAAGCTGGACACCGGTGGCAAGACCGACAAGGTGCTCGACGCCGCCCTCGGCTGGCACGAGGACTACGAGACCATCACCTATGAAAAGGGCGTCTCGCTCATGGAGCCGGTGAAGAACCGCAACGAGAACCGTCCGGTCTGATCCAGCCCATCTGACTAAAGAGCCAGAACCGGGCCCTCGCCGGCAATGCCGCGAGGGCCCGTGACGTTTGGGGCTATGACGCCCGAAAAGATACATTTGGGTGCGATCGAGGTTCGAGCGCCACAAGCGGTTTCAACACCATATGCCTTGGCTTGGTGCCGTTCGGCGTGTCGTCCGAATGCCGTTCAATGTCCCGCAGGACCGCAGCCGGATTTTGATATCCCGTCCCCTGCCCGTGCTCGCCGAAGACGCGCCCTTCCGGGCGCAAAGGCTCCTTGCAGCCCCTCAGCAGGGCAGCCGCTCCGCTGGTGATGCGGCGGCCTCAATGAAGCCGCCGCCGGATAACGCTTTCAGACGCCGCCGCCCTCGTCGGAGCACGAGGTGATCTCCTCATCATCCTCGTCTTCTTCTTCCTCGGCCAGCGTCACCCCGGTCACGCAGATGTCGTTGTCGATGATGCTCAGCGCCACCGGCGTGAGGCTGCGGCCCTTGCACGGCCCCTCGATGCACACGCCGGTGCCCAGCTCGAACAGGGCGCCGTGCTTGCCGCACATCAGGCGGATGCCGTTGGGATCCAGGAACTGGTTGCGCTCCCAGTCCAGCTTCACGCCGTCATGGGGGCACAGGTTGACATAGCCGAACACCTGCCGGCCCCAACGCACGACAATGAGGTTGAACGGCTTCTCGACACCGTCCTCCACCTTCATCAGCTCGAACCCCCGCGCGCGCTGGCTCGGAATGTCGCTCATGGAGCAGACGACGTAGGCGACGACGCCTTCAGGCCCGTTTTCTTCGGCGATGCTGGGTTCCATCTTGTCCTCGTTCACGATGCACTCGTCAGGATCGGGCCCTTGCGGGGACCCGCGCCGGGGGGAAGGGCATTGCCCGCCGCCGCCCGTTCGGCCTTGGCCAGCAGGCGGCGGTTGGCGGCAAGGCAGAAGTCGCGCCAGGCGGCCGCCACGTCGCGCAGGATGGTCTGCACATAGTCCTTCGACAAATGGTGCTCGCCGGGGAAATTGGAAAGGGCGCAGGAGGTGCGGTTGAAGGCGATGATGTCGTCGAGCAGGGTCTGAATGAAGTCGCGGAACGGCGCCTGCACGTCGCTCATCAGCGCCGAGCGGCCCTTCTCCACCGGCACGCCCGCCATGTCGAAGGGCAGCGTGTCGAGCATGTCCGCAGCGCGCTCGTAGATGTCCTCGATGGCGCCGAGCATGGCGCGCTGGGTCAGCTGCTCGCGCTGCTGGGCGGCCAGTGCCCGGTTGAGCCGCACCCGATAGGCCTCGAAGGCCGCATCGTTCAGCGTCGCCACCCAGGTCGCGAAGCGTGCGAGGCTCGCCGCATTCACCGGAAGACCTTCCGGCAGGACCACCTCATCCTCCTCGGCGCGCGCGCGGGCCAGCGCCCGTTCGATGCGCCGGGCCGCCTCGAGCGCGCCCTCCAGATAGCCGGCGCCCTGGGTCGCGGTCTCGGAGCCGCCGAGATAGAGTCGTCCGTCCCACAGCGGGCGGCGCAGCAGGGGATTGGAAAAGGCCACGTGCTCGCCCTGCGGCTCGGCCCGGTCGCGGGCGGAGCAGGTGAAAGGCTCCAACGCCCAGTCCTGGTACAGCTGCTCGCCGCCCTCGGCGGCGCTCCCGAACACCTGCACCAGCTGGCTGTCCATGAGCATCGGCAGGCCAACCAGGAAGGCCTCCCGCAAGTCCGGCGGAAAGCTGAGGAAGCCGCCCAGCGCCGCCTTGGTGCCGGTGGCGTCGCAGGCGTCGAAGATCTCGCCCACCACCGCCTGCTCATGAGTGACGAAGGCGTTGCCGGACTGGCCGGCCTCCCGCCAGAAGGGGGAGGAATAAGCCATCACCACCTTGGCCTGGGCGGCCATCCAGGTGGGGGCCGCGCCCATGGCGTCGCGGGTGGCCATGTCGAGGTCCGGCGCAAAGCGCACGGTTTCCGCCACCAGGCGCGGCGGCAGCGCGATCACCGCATGCCGGGCCTCGATGGTGAGGAAGGCGTCGTCCACGCGGAAGGTGAGCACCACATGGTCACCCTTGTCCTCCACCTTGTGGAGCACGTGGCCGAGGCGGATGTCCTCTTCCCCTAGGCCATCGGCGAGGGTGGCCACCAGCCGCGCCATGCCGCCGGCCACGCGCCGCGCGCCGCCATGCACCTGCTGCTCGAAGCCCTGGGGGCCCTTGTCGGCCTCGGTGAGGTGGAGCACCGCCCCCTCGTCGTGCTGGGCGAAGCTGGACAGGCCCAGTTCCGACACGAAGGCGGAAATGAGCGGCTGGGTATCGGGCCAGAACCAGGTGGGCCCGAGATCCAGCGCCTCGCCGGTGGTGGCCGGCACCGCGGAGAGGATGCGTCCGCCGAGACGGGCGCGCGCCTCGAACAGGGTCGGGCTGCGGCCGGCCTTCTTGAGGCTCCGCGCCAGGGCGAGGCCGCATAGCCCGCCGCCGATGATCGCCGTGTCCAGCATGGATTACATCCCCTGCGTGTCGCGTTTTTGGAGCCCTTGCAAGATTCGCGCACAGCTGGATTGGGGCGGTTTATGGCGCCCCCGGCAGGGTCCGCGTCGCATTTCCCGCGATGTGCGACGCATTTCCGACAAGCCGCCGACGACCTCCGACACGGCGGCCCGGCCCCGACATGCCGGCTGGGAAGCGCTTGCGGACAAGGGTTTGCGGCATCTGGTCGGTACGCGAGGAAGGGCGTCCGGGGGCACGGTCGCGACTGGCACGAAAATTGATCCACCAGGGGGACCGTTCGTCACACCTGATTGTCTAGTGGAGATTGCCATGATCGTCGCGTCGGAATTCGCAAGCCGCTCCCTCGAGGAGATCAAGGAGCTGCTGGCGGGCGGCACCCTCACCGTCTATTCCGTGGCCCGCCCCGTGACCGCCGACCATGCGGTGGACCGCAGCGGCAAGCTCGTCGCCTTCACGTTCGCCACGCCGGCCTTCGGCACCCCGTCCGAGGACGGCTCCGAAGTGGCGAGCTTCGTCGCCGAGACGGTGAACGCCAGCGACGTGGGCACCCCGGGCTTTGCCCGCGCGGTGACCGCCGACGGCAAGGTGGTGGCTGACTTCTCCGCCGGCCCCGGCGACCGCGAGATCAAGTTCTCGGAAGTCTCCTTCTCCGCCAACGCGCCGGTGAAGGTGGTGAAGTTCAAGTTCAACCCCGAAGGCGGCTGGCCCGAGCGCGTCGACTACTACGACGCCCACCCGCGCCCCGGCTACAGCCTGCCCAAGGTGCGCTGAACAAGCCTTGTGGAGCGGCCAAAGCGGGCCGCCATTTCAAGATTGTCTGCCGGGCTACACGCCCGGCGGGCCTGACAAGCACCCGATGTCCGAACCTCGACAGGGAGAGACCCGCGTCATGTCCACCGTTCTTCCCGGACCGTTGGTAAGCACCGAATGGCTGGCCGAGCATCTCGAAGCGCCGGACGTGAAGATCCTGGACTGCACCTGGCTGCATGAAAGCAGCAATATGGACGGGAAGACCCAGTATCGCGGGCGTCATCTTCCCGGCTCGGTGCATTTCGACATCGATCATGTGGCCGACAAGACCAATCCCCTCCCCCACATGCTTCCGCCCGCCGCGGAGTTCGCCAAGAAGGTCGGCCTTCTTGGCATCGCCGACGGCGACAAGATCGTGGTCTATGATCGCCTGTGCGGCGGTGCGGCCGCGGCCCGGGTGTGGTGGATGTTCCGCAGCTTCGGCTACGACGACGTGGCCGTGCTGGACGGCGGCTACGGCAAATGGGTGAAGGAGAAGAAGCCCTCCGACATGTCGCCCGTGCGGCCGGAGCCCAAGACCTTCACAGCGACCTTCAATCCGGCACTCGTGCGCAACCTCGGCGAGATGGTGGCCAATGTCGCCAGCAAGGCCGACCAGGTCGTCGACGCGCGCGGGCCTGCCAAGTTTGCCGGCACCCAGGACGACGTGTTCCCGGTGAAGAAAAAGGGCCACATCCCCGGCTCGGTCAACCTGCCCTGGGGCGACCTGATCGTCGAAGAAAGCGGCGAGCTGATCCAGCCCGACGCGCTGGCGGCTCGTTTCTCCGCCGCCGGCATCGACATCGCCAAGCCGGTTGTGGCGACCTGCGCTTCCGGCACCATTTCGGCTGTGGTGCTGCTCGCGCTGTTCATCCTCGGCAACAAGACGGCGGCGCTCTACGACGGCTCGTGGGCCGAATGGGGCCTTGCCGAAGACACTCCGGCGGCCGCCGCGGCCTGACGGGAGCAACCGATGGCCGATCTTCTGCCCCTCATCAGCGACGGCGAGGAGTTCACCCTTCTCGCCTCGGACGACAACACCCATTTCGTGCTCCGCTTCAAGCCGGACGGCCTCACTGCGGATCTTTCCGGAGAGGACGCGGAGCGCTTTCGCGGTGACTATGAAACCGTGAAGTCTCAATTTCCGGACTGGAGTTCGGATCAATTACTGGCGCAGCTCTGGGACCAGGGCGGTTACAGTTGGCTCGCAGCTCAGGACGGGTGACGCAAATGGCTACCACGCTCATCAAGACCACTTCGGACGGGCGCAAGCTCGAAGTTTCGGGCCTCGCCATTCTCCTCGACGGACAACTTGAATCCTTTGACCTCACCGAGATCAAGCTGCATCCCAATTGCCGCAAGATCTGGTCGGTCCACCCGGAGGCAACCCACCTTGCCGGCCGCGTGACTCTGACCAAGGAAGAAGCCGCGCTGGTGGAAAAGGCCTTCAAGGAGGCTGAGGCCGAGATCCTCGCCAGCCCTGCCGCCATCAACGAGCGCTTCCGCATCGCGATGATGTGGCGCGCCCGCAGCGAAGGCATCGAGTGACGGATTGCGACGCCGTTCGCTTTCCCGAGCCCCGAGAACAGCCCGGCCCGATCCTCGGCGCCGGGCTTTTTCACGGGCGAGGACGGCCCGCCGTTCCTGGACGCGATGGGGTTCGCTGAGGCGCTGGCGCCAGCTCGGCCAGCATGCGCCCCCCTGGCCGGCCGAGCTTAGATTGCAGGGGAACAAGATCCGCAGCCCGATGGCATGCCGGGCTTGATCAGACGCGCGCGGCAGCCGCCCTATTCGGCAGCGTCCGGCAATGCATCGACGCCCAACTGGCCGAGCGGCACGTTGGCATTGGCGGCGGCATTGCGGTTCCGGGCGAGGCGCGATTCCCCGTCCTCGGCGCCGAAGCAGACGTGGAATTCGTCGCAGTCCGAGCACACCGGCGCCGCGCACAAAGTGAAGCCCTCCGACCCGCAGACCATGCGGTAGAGGAACTTCTTCCACTTCATGTCCTGCCGGTTCTTCTGCGCCAGCGGCGCGAAGCGGCGCGTCATGAGTTCCCGCAGCTCCGCCCGGTCCCTGAGCCCCAGGTCCTGCCACAGGTGGTGAGGGGACTGGCAGCGCCGCGCGATCATGGCGATGAAATGGGTCTGCAGCCGCCCGGCATCGGAAGAATAGATGCCCAGAATGTCACGGATCGACTGCTCTTCCGCCTCGACCGAGATCGAACGCCCCTCGATACGCCGATCCAGCGCCTCAACCGCGTCGGGAAACAGGATGCGGGCTAGATCGAGGAAGGCGCCCTTCTCCAGGCCCAGAGCCTCGAGGCAATGGCGCCCGTCCTCTTCCGCCTCGGCAAAGGCGACGGCGGCGATGGAGGCCGCCACATGCACGTCCGAAGGATCGCCGGCCGAAGCGGTCGATGAAGCAATCAACCAGTCATAGACCTCTTCGGCGGCCATGGACCCACTCCTTCAACCAACGACACCGGCCTGAGATCGGTGCCGAATGGATTTGCCTCAAGCGCCGTGCGGTCCGCGAAAGGCCGATGAGCAAAGCCCATCGCCCTTCCGCTTCAAAACCAATCCGCTATCGGCGGGAGCAATCAGGCCGCGGCCTGCTCGTGACCATGAACCTGGCAGTTGGCCGGGCAAACGCGCGCGCATGCACCGCAACCGATGCAGGCGCCCGTGTCGTTCATGACCATCACCTTCTTCTCGACCTCGTCGTCCTCGTCATCGTCGAGGGAGACGACTTCGCCGTCCTCGTTGATGCCCTTCAGCGTCATCACGTCCCGGCCGCAGACCTTGAAGCAGCGCCCGCAACCGATGCACTTGTCAGCATCGATATCGAGCAAATAGTCTGGCTGCCAGGCTCGACCATCTCGGGTTTCGTTGGACATTTCGAAAAAGCCTTCAGGTTAGGCGGCCTCAAGTGCCTTCAGGTCCGCGCGCTTCTTTTCCAGCTCGGCGAAGGCGCTGTGCGCCCTCTTGGCGACATCCATGATCGTCTCCCAGCTGATGGGGAGTTCCTCGGACAGATCGTGGAGGTCCATTTTTGCCTGCGTCGCCTTGGCGGACAGCTTCTTGATTTCGGCCTTGAGTTCTTCCACGTCGCTCATGGGTGCACCCGATTTTCAGTAGTTGGCCACTTCCGGAAACTTCCGGATCATCTCGACACCCGAGGACACGAACTTCGTCCCCTCCTCGGCAAGCTTGCCGAGATTGTCGAAACCATAGCGGTGAACGTCGCGCAGCTGCTTGTTGACCACGATCAGCCGACCGCCGATAAGCACCATGCGGCCGAAGCCCTCGTGGCTCATCTTCAGCATGGGGGTGATCATCACCTTGGTCTCCCGCTCGATCAGCAGGCATACGGCGTTGAAGAACAGCTCCATGCGCCAGATGGTCTCGGGATCGGGATCACCGATGATGGGCAGGGCGCGCCGCGCCTCCTTGTCGACGATATAGTCGGCGATGAGATCCAGGTCCGCCTTGCCTTCCCAAGCACCATGGGTGTCCTGGGCACGCCAGACCTTGATGAGTTGCTTGATGAAGGGATTGTCTTCGGCCGATACCGGCTCGATCACTTGCGCTGCTTCGGACATGTCAATCCTCATTCATCAAAATCGAAAGTACGTTCCTGGCCCTTCGACATCACCTTGCGCAGCCAGGGCGGAGGCGTGCCGCGCAGCACCGTGGCCAGCTTCTCGATGAGGTCTTCGATCTCCTCGGGCTGGTTCACCTTCATGGGGTGGATGTTGTTGGCCACCACCCGCGCCGCGCCCGAACCGCCAATGGCAGCCACGTAGAGGATCGCGCAATCCTTGATCGCCTCGATCTTCGGGGCGAGCTTGTCCTCGTTGCCGTCTTCCTTCAGGTCGCCGTCGAACTCGATGGCTTCCACGAAATGATGGCTTTCCGGACCCACCTCGTAGATGGCGATGTTCTTGGCCCACCCGAAATGGGCATCGACCCGTTTGAGGTCCTGGGTTGCAAATGCGACTTTCATGGGAGGGTGCGCCTCTGCTCGTTCTTAGTGGTGGGACGTGCTCACGGCGGTGCCGTGGGTGGGCGTCACCGCTGGGGCATGGGCGTGGCCGTGACCATCCCCGTCCCACGGATTTTTCCAGGTGTCAGGCGTTACGTCGTGGTTCGCCTCGTGATCAGCGATGCACAGGTTCGCCAGCGTGAAGATCAGCTCGCGCGTGCCGCGATAGCCCACGATCATGCGGTGGCCGGCGCCGATGCGGTCAAACATGGGAATGCCGATGCGGTGGAACGGAATGTTCAGCCGCTCCGCCGCCTGCCGGCCATGGGAATGGGTCAGCAGCAGGTCGCAACCGCGTTCCTTCGCCAGCGTCTCCAGGTCCTCGAGATCGCCGAGCAGCACCTCATCCGCCTCCAGCTGCTCGAACACCGGCGACTGGGTGGTGGTGACCGCTGTGGTGATATGGGTGCCCATCTCGTGGAGCATGGACGCCACGTCGAACAGGAGGTCCGGCTCGGCACCAATGGCGAGCTTGCGGCCGCCCAGATGGAAGTGGGCGTCCAGCATGGCATCCACCAGCTGGCCCCGCTGCCGGCGATACTTCTTGGGCACCTCGCGTCCCGAGATCTCGCTCAGGAACATGAAGAATTCATCGTTCGGACCGAGCCCGCACAGCCGCTCGAACAGCCGATAGGGCACACCGGTCTTCTTCTCCATGGCCTCGGCCGCCCGGCGCATCTGCGCGCCGATGGCGATGGTCCAGGAGGCATCGCCCATGGTGGCGATTTCCTCCACCCCGATCCCGCCAATGGTGGTGGGGGTAAAGTCGTCCGGAATGTGCCCGTCCAGCGAGCCGGCGAGATCCGGCAGGAAGGATGGCTCCAGGCCGAAATCCTCGAAGATGGTGCGCAGTTCGTCGAGGTCGCCGGGCTGCAGGTGGCAACCCGGCAGCACATTGATGCGCTTGGGATCGCGCTTGGTCTCCGGCTCCGGCGTCTTCACCAGCACCTCGACCATCTTCGCGACCGTCTTCTCCCAGCCGTCCTGGAAGGCGTCCTTGAAGTCGGGCGTGGAGACATAGACCATCGGGAAGTCGGCAAGCTGCGGATACTTGGCACGGATCAGCTTGATATAGCCGTCCACGTCGTCGCCCTTGGTCTCGGTGACGCCGGTGGAGCAGATGCCGATGATCTCCGGCTTGGTCCGGTTGTAGATGTTGAGAACCGCCTGCTCCACATTGTCGAGGCCGCCGAGCACGGTCGCGACCTCACTCATGGCAGTGGTCTGGAGCGGGATCGCCTCCTTGAAGTGGCGCACGAACAGCACCAGGCCGAACGACGTGCAGCCCTGCGAGCCGTGCAGCAGTGGCATGGCACCGCGCAGCCCCATGAAGGCGAGCGCGCCGCCGATGGGCTGGCTCATCTTCAGCGGATTGACCGCGCAGGCCTTCTTGCCCGTGACGAATTTCGCCATGCCGGCCTCCTATTCCGCTGCCACGAGGGTGACCGGCACGTCGGCATCCGCAACAGCCGCGTCCAGCATCTCCTCGATGCGCTCGGCGCAGCCGCCGCAGCCGCCGGTGGCCTTGGTCTGCGCCTTCACGTCGGCGAGGTTGGCAGCGCCGGCGTGGATGGCATCCTCGATGGTGCCTACATCCACGCTCATGCAATTGCACACCTTCTTGGCGCGCCGCTTGGCCTCCGCCGCGACCGGATCAAGCTCCGGCTCTTCCGCCGGCACCAGGCCACGGGCCTCGAAGATCTCCTCGATGCGACCGGCGCATGCGCCGCAGCCGCCGGAGGCATTGGTGTGGGTCTTCACGCCTTCCACGGTGGTGAGGCCGTGGGCGGCGATGGCGTCCTCGATGGTACCGAGGTCGACACTCTTGCAGTTGCAGATCTTCTTGGCCCGGCGCGCCTTCTCGGCGGCCACCGGATCGGCGGCGAGCGCGGCGGCTTCCGCCTCCATCTCGGCGATGGCGCGGTTCTGCCAGTTGTTGGCCGGATTGTCCCACGGGGCGGGTTTGCGCACCTGCTCCCAGATGGGATTGTAGAGCGCCTTGTCGATCTCCTCGACCAGCTTCACCATGCCCACATAGCCCATGTAGGCGTGGTGGCGCTCCTGGTTGATGTCGAGCCACGGCATGGCGGCCTTGAGTGCGATGAACTGCGAGCGGCCGCCCGAGAGCATGATGTCGGCCTTCGCGTCCTTCAGCATCTTGTACATTTCACGGGGCGTCATGTCGTCGATCATGTGGGCGTCCTGCCCCATGAGCTCCTTGATGCGCTCCTTGTCCTCGCGGGTGGACTTCTTAACGGAAGTGCCCACCAGCTCGAGGCCGGCTTCCTGCAACGCCGCCACCACCGACCAGGACTTCACGCCGCCGGTGATCAGCAGCACCTTCTTGTCCTTGAAGCGGGGCTTGTACTTGGCGATGGCGGCCCAGGCGTTCGCCTCCTCGCGCTCGATGAGGGCCTCGGTGCGGTCCATCAGCTCGGGATCGGCGCCGCGCTCGATGAGCATGCGGGCAATCTCGCGGAGCGAGTCGGACGAGTCCTGGATGCCGTAAAAGGAGCCCTCGAAGAAGGGGATGTCGTAGCGCTCCTCCATCTTGCGGGCCACGTTGATCATGGCCTTGGAACACACCATCATCGCCGCCTTGGCGCGGTGCGAGGAGGCCACATCCTTGTAGCGCCCGTCGCCGGAGATGCAGGCCATGATGCGGATGCCGAGCTCGTCGAGCAACGGCTTCACCTGCCACAATTCACCGGACAGATTGTATTCGCCGATGATATTCAGGTCGTAGGGCGTGGTGTATTCCGGCTCCTCGGTGCCGATGACGTGCTGGAGGATAGCTTCGCCCGCGAGCTTGTTGCCGAGGTTCTTCGGACCCACGAAGCCGGGCGAGTTCACCGGGATCACCGGCGTGCCGAACTTCTCCTTTGCCGCCTTGCAGACCGCGTCGATGTCGTCGCCGATCATGGCGGGCACGCAGGTCTGGTAGACGAAGACGGCGGGGGGATTGTACTTCTCGATGATTTCCTTGATCGACTTGAACAGGCGCTTCTCACCGCCGAACACCACGTCGGTCTCGTTGATGTCCGTGGTGAAGCCCGTCCGCCAGATCTGCGAGCCGGACGACTTCGCGCCGCGATTGTCCCAGCTGTTGCCCTCGCAGGCGATCGGGCCGTGCACGAGATGGGCGACGTCGGTCAGGGGCTGGAGGGCGATCTTGGCGCCGTCGAAGGCGCAGCCGCCGGCGGCACCGCCGGGCTGGAGCTGCTTGGTGCACCCCTTCTTCTTTTCCGCTTCCGATTTGTTCTGGTTCTTCGCGCAGCTTGGCTCGTTGAAGACTTCCTGGATCGTAGCGGAAACCGAGCTCATGGATCTCTCCTTCGAGAAGCGGGCTGTGTAAAGATCAGAACTTCCGAAAAGGGCAGGCTCCTGTTCGATCCGGCCCGGGCGGGGCCCCGGGCCGGATCGATTATCGTCAAACTTCTGCGATCAACGGATGATGTCGAACGAGTAGTCGGTCTTCGCCGGGACGATCGTGTTCTGATCGATGGTGTCGAAGATCTTGTCGAGGATGGTGATCAGCACGTTCATGCCGCCCTGATAACCCCACACCGGACGGCGGTGATGGTGGTGACGGTCGAACACCGGGAAGCCGATGCGGATCAGCGGGGTGCCCGTGTCGCGCTCGAGATACTTGCCGTAGGTGTTGCCGATCAGGAAGTCCACCGGCTCGGTGAAGAGCAGCGAACGCATGTGCCACAGGTCACGGCCGGGATAGACTTGGCAATTCTGGCCGAACGGCGAAGAGTCGAACAGCTCCTGCATCTTGTCGGCCCACTTCTTGTTGCCGTTGGTGGCAAGCACGTGGGTCGGCTCGGCACCGAGCTCGAGCAGGAAGGCCGCCAGGCCCATGCAGAGGTCGGGATCGCCGTAGATGGCGAACTTCTTGCCGTGGATGTGGGCGTTGGAGTCGGCGATGGCGTCAACCAGACGACCGCGCTCCTTGGCGAGGGCTTCCGGAATCTCCTTGCCGGAGATGCGGGAGATCGCCATCAGGAACTCGTCGGTGCCCTTCACGCCCACCGGGTGGTTGAAGGCAACCACTTCCTGGCCGTGGTTCGCGATCAGCGGCAGGGTCTTCTCGGTGCAGAACTCCTGCATGGAGATGGTGGCCTTGGCGTGCAGCGCGTCGGCCGCCTCTTCCAGGGTCGTGCCGCCGTCATACATGCGGAATTCGCCGTCGGTGGGGGTGTCCCACACTTCGGAATTGTCGGCGAGGATGGTGTATTCCACGCCCATCAGGCCGAACAGGCGCTTGATTTCACGCAGGTTGCCGACGGTGTAGCCGTCGAAGCCGCCGATGAAGTTGATCTTCTCGTTCGGGACGCGCTCGAGCTTCGGCGCGGTGCCGGCCTTGCCGTCCCAGAAGTGCTCGAAGATGCCCTTCAGCACGTTGTCGTAGCCGGTGATGTGGCTGCCGACGAACGCCGGGGTGTGGGCGAAGGGAACGTCGTATTCCTGGGGAACCGAGCCCTTTTCCTTGGCGGTCTTGATGAAGGCGTTCAGGTCGTCACCGATGACTTCCGCCATGCAGGTGGTGGAGACCGAAATCATCTTCGGCTTGTACATGGAGTAGGTGTTGGCGAGGCCGTCGATCATGTTGTTCAGGCCGCCGAACACCGCCGCGTCTTCCGTCATGGAAGAGGACACGCAGGAGCTGGGCTCCTTGAAGTGACGCGAGAAGTGCGACCGATAGTAAGCGACGCAACCCTGCGAGCCGTGCACGAAGGGGATGGTCTGCTCGAAGCCCACGGCGGCGAAGACGGCGCCGAGCGGCTGGCAGGCCTTGGCCGGGTTCACGGTCAGAGCTTCGCGGGCGAAGTTCTTTTCCTTGTACTCGGGAGTCTTGGCCCACTCGCGGACGCGCTCGACTTCGGCGGGGTCGCGGGGGTTCTCGAACAGCTTCTTCTTGTTGGCCAGCATCTGCTGGTACTCGGGACCGCGGAACAGCTCGAAGTGATCGAGCACGTTATCTGCATTCTGTGGCATCTCGAACCCCTATGGGTGGGTCAAAACGGATCAAGCCCGCCAGGTGCCCCTCCCCAAAAAGGGGAGGGGCGTTTCGGGCTCAGGCGGTCACTCGGCCGCGAGCAGGCCCGGCTGCGCGGGAGCCTGCTTCCACGGAGCCTTGGTCATCTTCCAGACGGGGGAGTTGATGGCCATGTCCATGTCGCGGGCGAAGATGGCGAAGCCGTCATAGCCGTGATACGGGCCGGAATAGTCCCAGGAGTGCATCTGCCGGAACGGCACACCCATCTTCTGGAACACGTACTTTTCCTTGATGCCCGAGCCGACGAGATCGGGCTGGACCTTCTCGACGAACTTCTCGAACTCATAGCCGGTCACGTCGTCATAGATGATCGTGCCATCCTTGACGTAGTGCTGGGCGGTGCGCTGATAGTCGTCGTTGTGGCCGAACTCGTAGCCGGTGCCGACCACTTCCATGCCGAGGTCTTCGTAGGCGCCGATCACGTGACGGGGACGCAGGCCGCCCACGTACAGCATGACGGTCTTGCCCTCGAGCCGCGGACGGTACTTGGCAATGACCGCGTCCATGAGGGGCTGGTACTTGGCGATGACGCGCTCGGCGCCTTCCTTGATCTTGTCGTCGAAGTAAGCGGCGATCTTACGCAGCGACTCGGCGATCTTGGACGGGCCGAAGAAGTTGTACTCGCACCACGGGATACCGAACTTCTCTTCCATGTGGCGGGAGATGTAGTTCATGGACCGGTAGCAGTGCAGGACGTTCAGCTTCGCCTTCGGAGTCGCCTCGAGCTCGGCAAGCGAGCCGTCGCCGGACCACTGTGCGATCACGCGCAGGCCCATTTCCTCGAGCAGGATGCGCGAAGACCAGGCGTCGCCACCGATGTTGTAGTCGCCGATGATGGCGACGTCATACGGGGACGGCTCGAAGCGGGGGGCCGCATTCGGGTCCATCTTGTCGAACACCCAGTCCCGGATCGCATCGTTGGCGATGTGATGGCCGAGCGACTGGGACACGCCGCGGAAGCCCTCGCAGCGGACCGGCACGATGGTCTTGTTGTCGTATTCCTTGGACTTCGCCTTGGACACGGCCTCGATGTCGTCGCCGATGAGGCCGATCGGGCACTCGGACTGGACGGTGATGCCGTTGTTCAGCGGGAACAGGTCCTGGATTTCGTCCATGATCTTGGCGAGCTTCTTGTCGCCGCCGAAGACGATGTCCTTTTCCTGGAAGTCCGAGGTGAACTGCATGGTCACGAAGGTGTCGATGCCCGTCGTGCCGATGTAGTAGTTGCGGCGGGCGGCCCAGCTGTACTGGCCGCAGCCCACCGGGCCGTGGGAGATGTGGATCATGTCCTTGATGGGACCCCACACCACGCCCTTGGAACCGGCATACGCGCAGCCGCGGATCGTCATCACGCCCGGGATGGACTTGATGTTCGACTTCACGCCGCAATCGGACTTGCCGGACTCGTGGACGTTGAGGTGCTTCGCGCGGCGCTTCGCGGTCTTCTCGGGATAAACCTTGAGAACTTCCGCGATGAGTTCTTTGTTACGCGCCTTGATTTCAGCAACGCTTTGCGGTTGGGCCAAGCTCATTTCGCAATCTCGCTCTCGTTTTGGGTGCCAGATGAAGGCCGACCCCGCAATTGGGGCCGGCCTCGCTGCGTCAGCCTCAGGCGGTGAGCTCGGCGGCGGTCTTGCCGACCTGGCTCTCGTCGACGGCCTTCATGATGCCGTGCTCCATCAGCATGTCCTCGAGCTCGTCCATCGTGATGGGGGTCGGGATGATGCCGTTGCCCTTGTTGGCGTGAACCTTGGTGGCAAGGTTCCGGTAGTGCTGGGCCTGTTCCGAATCGGGCGCATACTCGATCACGGTCATGCGGCGCAGCTCGGCGTGCTGCACGATGTTGTCGCGCGGCACGAAGTAGATCAGCTCGGTGCCGAGCTTCTTGGCCAGGTTCTCGGCCAGCTCCAGCTCCTTGTCGGTCTGGCGCTCGTTGCACACCAGCCCGCCCAGGCGCACGCCGCCGGAGTTGGCATACTTCAGAATGCCCTTGGAGATGTTGTTGGCCGCATACATGGCCATCATCTCGCCGGACATGACGATGTAGATTTCCTGGGCCTTGTTCTCGCGGATGGGCATGGCGAAGCCGCCGCACACCACGTCGCCGAGCACGTCGTAGGACACGTAGTCGATGTCCTCGTAGGCGCCGTTCTCTTCCAGGAAGTTGATCGAGGTGATCACGCCGCGGCCGGCGCAGCCGACGCCCGGCTCAGGACCACCGGACTCCACGCAGCGGATGTCCTGGTAGCCGATCTTCATCACGTCCTCGAGCTCGAGGTCTTCCACCGAGCCGGCGTTCGCCGCAAGCGACAGGATGGTGTCCTGGGCCTTGGCGTGCAGGATCAGGCGGGTCGAGTCGGCCTTGGGGTCGCAACCCACGATGAGGATCTTGTGACCCATCTGCGCAAGCGCAGCCAGGGTATTCTGAGACGTGGTGGACTTGCCGATGCCACCCTTCCCGTAAAACGCGATCTGTCGCAGCGAAGACATCTGTCTCTCCTTCGAACCTTTAGCCGACATTCGGTCCTGCCCGGTCTGTACGGTGTGCGCCGGCTGGCGTTCACACCCCGGGACGTTGCACTCCGGCGCGGATGCGGACGTGGCCTTTGTAGGGGCCCACAAAGCCAGCAACCTGTCGCCCGCAATAGAAGCTAGCAACCAGCGTGCCAGCAGATCGCACTGCAAAAAGGCGTTTGAAAACAGATGTTTATTGAATGGCCATCGGCACTTGCGCCCGTGTTCAGAACCCGACACACGAAGATTTCGGCCGACACGCCAGTTTAGGGCTGTTTGAAACAGGACACTGCCGGGAGGCTCTGCCGGCATGGGCGGAAGCCGACACGGGCGAAGGACAGGGGACCGTGTCGCAAGTTCGACGCGGCTACGCCACCGCGGTCGTTGCGGCCGGCGGGCGGGCGACCGGACCTGCTCCGCCCCTGTCGGGAGACGGACGCCTGGGATCGAATTGGATGGGATCGGTTCGGGCCCAACAGCGCATGTCGCGCGAAGCGCCGGCCGGGCTGGCCGCAATGTGACGCGTGCCGAAGAAGGGACGCGGCGGGACCCGATCTGAAAATGGGAGGCGTAAAATCATAGGTGGGAAGCGCGTGACCGGGCGGAAAAGACCGCCCGGTCCGGGACAAGACGTTGTGCGCTGAAGCTTCAGCCGATCAGCTCCTGCGCCTTCGAGAGGGCGGCGACGAAGCGGTCCACTTCCTCGCGTGTGTTGTAGAGGCCGAAAGAGGCGCGGCAGGTGGCGGAAACGCCGAAGCGCTCCAGCAGCGGCATGGCGCAATGGGTGCCGGCGCGCACGGCGATGCCGTCATTGTCGATCAACGTCGCGAAATCGTGGGCGTGCGCGCCCTTGATCTCGAACGAGATGATGGCGCCCTTGTCCTTGGCCGTGCCGATGATGCGCACCGAGTTCAGCTCCCCGAGCCGCTCCTGCGCATAGCGGGTGAGTTCCGCTTCATGGGCGCGGATGCGGGCCTTGCCGATGGATTCGATATAGTCCAGCGCGGCACCGAGGCCCGCCGCCTGCACGATGGCCGGCGTGCCCGCCTCGAACCGGTGGGGCGGATCGCCATAGGTGACGGTGTCCTGCCGCACTTCGCGGATCATCTCGCCGCCGCCGTTGAAGGGCGGCATGGCCTCCAGGTGCTCATACTTGCCGTAGAGCGCACCGATGCCGGTGGGCCCATACAGCTTGTGGCCGGTGATGATGTAGAAGTCGCAGTCGAGATCCTGCACGTCCACGTCGAGATGGACCGCGCCCTGGGATCCGTCCACCAGCACCGGAATGCCGCGGGCGTGGGCGATCTTCACCACCTCCTTCACCGGAACGGTGGTGCCAAGCACGTTGGACATCTGGGTGATGGCCACCATCTTGGTCCGCTCGGTGAGCAGGGCCTCGAACTCGTCCATGAGGAAGTTGCCTTCCTCGTCCACCGGCGCCCACTTGATCACCGCACCAAGGCTTTCCCGCAGGAAGTGCCAGGGCACGATATTGGCGTGATGCTCCATGATGGAGAGCACGATCTCATCGCCGGGCTTGATGCGGGCTTTCCCGAAGGTGGCAGCGACGAGGTTGATCGCCTCCGTCGCACTGCGGGTGAAGACGATCTCTTCCGGCCGCGCCGCATTGAGGAAGCGCTGGACGCGGGCGCGCCCGCCCTCATAGGCCTCGGTGGCCGCATTGGCGAGGTAGTGCAGGCCGCGATGCACGTTGGCATATTCGGAGGTGTAAACCTGCTGGATGCGGTCCAGCACCTGCCGCGGCTTTTGGGCCGAGGCGCCATTATCCAGATAGACCAGCGGCTTGCCGTTGACCTTCAGGTCGAGGATGGGAAAGTCCTCGCGTACGCGCAGGACGTCATAGCTGCCGTTGGAAACGGCAGGGTGCGGAGCGGGGAGAGGAAGCATCATTCACTCCCGACCCAGGAGCCAGGCCTGGGTCGCATCCGTCAGCGCCGCGCGCACGCCCTCGTTGCCGATGGCGTCGAGCACCTCGCCCACAAAGGCCTGGATGAGCAACGCTTCCGCCTCCTTCGCGGCGATGCCGCGGGACATGAGGTAGAATTTCAGCTGCTGGTCCAGCGTGCCGGTGGTGCAGCCGTGGCCGCACTGCACGTCGTCAGCGAAGATCTCCAGCTCCGGCTTGGCGCAGGCCTCCGCCGTCTCGGTCAAAAGCAGGGCACGGCTGAGCATGCGGGCATCGGTCTTCTGCGCCGCCTGGCGCACGGCGATCTTGCCCTGGAAGATGTCCTGCGACGCGCCATCGAGAACGGCGCGGAAGGATTCCCGGCTCTCACCGGCCGGCGCCGCATGGTCCACCGACAACAGGGTGTCCGCATGCTGCTTGCCTGACAGCAGGCTCACGCCATTCATGCGGGCGTGGATCGCTTCGCCGGCGAGGTGTCCGAGAAGCTGGTTGCGCACCACCAGGCCGCCGGTGGTGAAGAAGGTGTTGGCGAAGGTGGCGTTGGCGTCGACCTTGGCAAGGAGCGTGGCGAGATGCACCGCATCCGAGCCTTCCGCCGTGATCTTGACCCGCTCCACATTGGCGCCGGCGCCCACCACCAGTTCCAGCGCGGTGTTGACCTGGTAGGCGACGCCCGCGGGGCCCTCATGGCTCTCGATGAGGGTGAGGGATGCCCCCTCCTCCACCACCACGAGGGAGCGGGTGAACATGGAGACGGGGGTCGTCTGCGTGGTCACGAAGACCAGCTCGACCGGACGCTCGATGACCGCGCCGGCAGCCACGTGCAGCACCACGCCGTCGCCCATGAGCGCGGTGTTCAGCGCCAGCACTGCGTCCGACGACGCCACCGTCTGCCCCAGTTGGCCCGTAAGCGCATCGCCATTGGTCAGCGCGTCCGCCATGGAGCGGATGGACAGGCCGGCTTCAAGGCCTGCGAGGTCCGACAGCTCGGGCACGAAGGCGCCATTGACGACAACCAGGCGGCGGAAGCCGAGGCCTGCCAGCATGGCGCCGGCCGTGGCAGCAGCGGCCTTGGCCTCCGCATCAGGCGGGGCCGCGAGCGGACGGGCCTCGCGCATCAAGGCGCGCAGGTCGGTATAGCGCCAGGCCTCCACGCGGCGATGGGGCAGGCCCACATCGGCGAAGGTGTCGAAGGCGGCGGCGCGCTGGGCCGCCACGTCCGCGCCGCCGGGAAGGGCGGTGCGCGCGGCAGCGAAGGTCTCGGCCAGCGCCAGCTCGGCACTGGTCTTCATGGGTCGGATCTGGGCAGAGGTCGCGGCGGCCATGGGATCACGCCGCCTCGTTCTGGTACTGGGCGTAGCCGGTGGCTTCCAGCTCCAGCGCCAGTTCCTTGCCGCCCGTGTGCACGATGCGACCGGCGGCGAAGACGTGGACCACGTCCGGCACGATATAATCGAGCAGGCGCTGGTAGTGGGTGATCACCAGCATGGAGCGCTCGGGCGAGCGCAGCGCGTTCACGCCGTTGGACACCACCTTCAGCGCGTCGATGTCGAGGCCCGAATCCGCCTCGTCGAGCACACACAGATAGGGCTCCAGCAACGCCATCTGCAGCGTCTCGTTGCGCTTCTTCTCGCCGCCGGAGAAACCCACGTTCACCGGGCGCTTCAGCATCTCGGCGTTGATGCCGAGCGTCTGGCCCAGCTCGCGTACCTTGCGCACCAGCTCCGGCGAGGTCAGCTCGGTCTCGCCGCGCTTGCGGCGCTGGCTGTTCACCGCCGTGTGCAGGAACGCCATGTTGGAGACGCCGGGGATTTCCAGCGGATACTGGAAGCACAGGAACAGGCCCTGGGCCGCGCGCTCGTCGGGCGACAGTTCCAGCAGGTTCACACCGCGGAAGATCACCTCGCCGGCGGTGATGTCATAGCCCGGCTTGCCCGAGAGCACATAGGACAGGGTGGACTTGCCGGCGCCGTTCGGCCCCATGATGGCATGCACCTCACCGGGATTGATGGTGAGGTTCATGCCGTCGATGATCTTGCGCCCCCCCGAGATCTCGGCATGGAGGTCCTTGATTTCCAGAAGGGGAGCCATGGTGAAGATCCTTTGATGTGTGGGGCCGGGCGATTTGGACGATCGAAGACTTGGCGTCAGCCGACGCTGCCTTCGAGGCTGATGGAAATAAGCTTCTGCGCTTCCACGGCGAACTCCATGGGCAGCTGCTGGAGCACGTCGCGCACGAAGCCGTTGACCACGAGGGCGACCGCGTCTTCCTGGGTCAGGCCGCGCTGCATGCAGTAGAACAGCATGTCCTCGGAGATCTTCGAGGTGGTGGCCTCGTGCTCAAACTGGGCGGTGGGGTTCTTCGCCTCGATGTAGGGCACGGTGTGCGCCCCGCAATTGTCGCCGATGAGCAGCGAATCGCAGTTGGTGAAATTGCGCGCGCCTGCGGCCTTGCGATGGGCCGAGACGAGGCCGCGATAGGTGTTGTTGGAGCGGCCCGCCGAGATGCCCTTGGAGATGATCCGGCTGGTGGTGTTCTTGCCCAGATGGATCATCTTGGTGCCACTGTCCACCTGCTGGCGGCCATTGGAGATGGCGATGGAGTAGAACTCGCCGGAGGAACCTTCCCCGCGCAGCACGCAGCTCGGATACTTCCAGGTGATGGCCGAGCCGGTCTCCACCTGGGTCCAGGAAATCTTGGAATTCTTGCCCCGGCAGTCGCCGCGCTTGGTCACAAAATTATAGATGCCACCCTTGCCGTCGGCATCGCCGGGATACCAGTTCTGCACCGTCGAATACTTGATCTCGGCATCGTCGAGCACCACCAGTTCCACCACCGCGGCATGGAGCTGGTTCTCGTCGCGCATGGGGGCGGTGCAGCCCTCCAGGTACGACACGTAGGAGCCCTTGTCGGCGATGATCAGGGTGCGCTCGAACTGGCCGGTGTTCTTCTCGTTGATGCGGAAGTAGGTGGACAGCTCCATGGGGCAACGCACGCCGGGCGGGATGTAGACGAACGAGCCGTCGGAAAACACCGCCTGGTTCAGCGTCGCAAAATAATTGTCGGTGGGCGGCACCACGGAGCCGAGATACTGCTTCACCATATCGGGGTGCTCGCGCAGCGCCTCGGAGATCGGCATGAAGATGACGCCGGCGGCCTTCAGCTCTTCTTTGAAGGTGGTGGCGACCGAGACGCTGTCGAACACCGCGTCCACGGCGATCTTCGGCCGCTCGCCCTCGGGGATCTCGACGCCGGCCAGGATCTCCTGCTCGCGCAGCGGGATGCCGAGCTTGGCGTAAGTCTTCAGGATCTCCGGATCCACCTCGTCCAGCGACTTGGGCGCCTTGAACTGCTTGGGCTGGGAATAATAATAGAGATCCTGGTAATCGATGGTCGGATAGTCGACCCGCGCCCACTCCGGCTCCGGCATGGTCAGCCAGCGCGCATAGGCATCAAGGCGCCACTGCAGCATCCATTCCGGCTCTTCCTTCTTGGCGGAGATGTAGCGAATCACCTCCTCCGAAAGGCCTTTCGGCGCCTTCTCGGATTCGATCAGTGTCTCGAACCCGTATTTGTACTGGTCGACGTCGATGGAGCGAACCTGTTCGACTGTGTCCTGTACGGCCGCCATATGTCCCTCCGTCCAACTTGCCAGCGGCGGCGCGCTCACGTTACCGGGCGCAGCACACCGCACATGAAGCCCGCCAGGGGCCTTGAAAAGACTTCGCCTGAAACGCTTTCGCCCGGAAACCGGCCGGCCCCGCATCCATTCAGGATGCGCCGGGCCTCGGCACCCTGCGGATGGCGATCTGGGATCCACCGCCCGCCTTCACTTCACTCACCACTGGAATGCGATTACCGAACGCGTCCCAGTGAACACTTCCCGCTGAACCGACTGCGCGGGGACCGGCCCGCAGACACGCCCGAGGGCGCCTTGCGGGCCACCCGCCGCCCAGTCCGTCAGGCCGGGACGCAGGTGTTTTCCACCGGGCACACCACCGCGCACTGCGGGGTCTCGAAGCTGCCCTCGCACTCGGTGCACTTCTTGGGGTTGATGACGTAGGTGTCGTTCTTCAGGCTGATCGCGGCATTCGGGCACTCGAACTCGCAAGCGCCGCAGACGGTGCACTGAGACGTAATAATCTTGTAGGCCATGGGCTAGCTCCGCGCTGTGCAGATTGGCAGGCATGGCTCTCTTTCAAGCACCGTGCCATCGGCTAACCCATTGAATTATTATAAATAATCTTTTGAGCAAAAGAACATCGTGCTGTCGTTCCCCCTACAACGTGTCGCAAGTGCGACAGCCCGCCTGTCGGTATCCGAAGCCTCACAGCGCGATGGCGCACCCGGCCTGAAGGCCCGTGGTCGCACCATTTTCCGACGCCCTGTCCCCGCCCGCGGGACAGGGATTGCCAAGCGGTCCTGACGGGTGCGGAGGCGCGACGAACGGACCCCATAACGCCGGAACCCGAAGGCGGCCGCAGCCGACTTCGGGTTCAAGGCCGAACACCCGAAGGCTCGGCCGGATCCGGACGAGAGTGGAAGACGTCAGAAGCGCTTGATCTCGATGTCGTGCTTCTTCAGCGCGTAGCCAATCTGGCGCGGGGTCAGGCCCAGCAGCCGCGCGGCCTTCGCCTGCACCCAGCCGGCCCGCTCCATGGCGTCCACCAGCCGCTCACGCTCAGACAAGTCCTCGTCCAGCGCGGTCGGCCGGGCTGGCGCCACCGCCGGAGCGGCGGCCGGCAAGAGGGGCTGCGGCGCGACCAAGGGCAGCGGGAGCTTGGTCACGGTATTGGAATTGGCCGGCTCGCCGCCAATGGGAGCGACCACCGACGGCATCACCGGCAAGGGGATTTCCACGGGCCGGCGCGTCGCCGCTTCGGCCGGGCTGCGCCACAGCAGCGCCGACAGACACTCGTTGTGCTTGCAGGCGAAGTCGTCGCTGACGATGGCGCCGCCCTGGGCAAGGGTGGCGGTGCGCTGCACGCAGTTTTCAAGCTCACGCACATTGCCGGGGAAACCGCAGCCCATAAGGACTTCCATGGCGTCGGGATTGAACGCCAGATCGCGACCGTTCTCACGGTTGAAGCGATCGAGGAACTCGTTGGCGAGCAGCGGGATATCCACGCGGCGATCGCGCAGCGACGGCACGATCACCGGGATGACGCTGATGCGGTAGTAGAGATCGGCGCGGAACTCGTTCTTCGCCACCGCTTCCTCAAGATTGCGGTTGGTGGCGGCGACGACACGCACGTTCACCTTCAGCGTGTGGGAACCACCGACCCGCTCGAACTCCTGTTCCTGCAGCACGCGCAGCAGCTTGGCCTGGAACGAGGGCGAGATCTCGCCGATCTCGTCGAGGAAGAGCGTGCCCTTGTCCGCCAGTTCGAAGCGACCCTTGCGGGCCCCCACGGCGCCGGTGAAGGCACCCTTCTCGTGACCGAACAGTTCGGATTCGAGAACGGATTCCGGCAGCGCGGCGCAGTTCAGCTTGATGAAGGGGCCCTTGGCCCGCGGCGACATCTCGTGGATCGCCTTGGCGATCAACTCCTTGCCGGTGCCGCTCTCGCCGCGCAGCAGCACGGGCGAATGGGACTTGGCGACAATCATGATCTTGTCGAGCAGCGCGCGGATCTCCCGGCTCTCGCCGATGATGCCGTCCACAAAGACGCGCTTGCGCTCGCGGCTGCCCGTATGGGGCTTCAGCTCGGACAATTCCTTCTGCAGGCGCCCGCTCTCGGCCATCAGGCGCTCGCGATCGCGGGAGACAACGCGATGCAGCTGCACGGTCTGGCCAATCAGGTTCGCCACCATGGTCAGGAAGCGCACGTCGGAATCGAGGCGGAACACGGAGCGCCCGTCCCACACCCGGTCGATGGTGAGGGTGCCGATAACGCGCGCGCCGACGCGCAGCGGAACACCGATCCAGGAGACGCGGGTCTCCTCGCTGGCGCCCAGCGCGGCCACATCGGCCGGGGCGAAAGCGGGATGGGAAGCAACGTTCTCCGCGATCAGCGGCACGGCGGTGGCGATCACCTGGCCGATCGCCTTCTCCGGAAGGCGTGCGCGGTAGCGCGCATCGGTGCCCTCGTTCCAGCCGGCGCCCACTGTGATGTTGGGAATTCCGTCGTCTTCCAGCAGCGAAATAACGCCATGGCGCATCTGCATGAAGGACGAAAGCAGGCTGACCACGCTCGACAGCGTGGTTTCAAGCCGGTTCGGCGCCGTCAAAATCTTCGAGATCTCGTAGATCCCGGTGAGCGCCACATCGCTCAGGGATACGAGGGGAACATGAGCCCGGGGCTGCTCGCGCTCGACTTGCAACGCTTCGTTATGAACCATGGTGCTGTCTCCGTCACCTCAGGCTCCCATCCCAATTTTTTGTATGATTAGCGACACTTTGATTTAGTTTCATTCTCATGTCGTGCCCAAGGTAAGGGCAAAAGTTGCCGCCGTTTTGAGCACATTTTGATCAGTGTCCGTTTTCGCGCCAAGTGATGCCATCATCCGGCCCGTCCCGAGCTGACAATTGTTCGAAAATTGACGATTAAGCGCATGTGTCGGCAAAAAGATTTCGCACTGCGAAAGGCGTCGCGTCGCATTTGCCGCAACTTTCCTCACCCTGCGGCGCTGCAGCGCACCAAAGCAATCCCGGGGGTTATGCTTTCGCCGGGTCGCATCACCCGTCCGATGTCCGACGCGATCGCAGTCAGTTCGTCTCAAACGTTGCGAGACGGGCGGCGGCGGCCTCATCGCCCTCTTTGCGCAGCAGCTCGGTCATCTCCGCCCCGTCGAGGGGACGGAAGAAGAAGAAGCCCTGCGCCAGCTCGCAGCGCTTGTCCTTGAGAAAGCGGGCCTGCCCGGCGGTTTCCAGCCCCTCGGCCACCACCCGCATGCCGAGGTTGCGGCCAAGATCGATCACGGCGCAGACGATGGCGGTGTCGAAGGCGTCGCGCTCGATATCCTTCACGAAGCTCTGGTCGATCTTGATGGTGTCGATGGGCAGCTGCTTCAGGTGGATGAGGCCGGCGTAGCCGGTGCCGAAATCGTCGAGCGCGATGCGCACCCCCGCCCGGTAGAGCTCATCAAGGATAGGCGCCACGTGGTCGGAGCTGCGGCCGAGGAAGACGGTCTCGGTGATCTCCACGTCGAAATGGGTCGGCTCCACCCCCGCGGCGTGGAACTGGCGCAGCAGCGTCGCCGCGAGGTCGCCACCCGCGAACTGGGCAGGCGCCAGGTTGATGGCGATTCGCCCGCACGGATGGCCCGCCTCGATCCAGCCGCGCACGTCTGTCGACACCCGCCGCACCATGCGCTCACCAATGAGGACGGCCAGCTCCGGATCGGTCAGCGCGGCCTCGAACGATCCCGGCGACAGCACGCTGTGCGGCGAGCGGCGCCAGCGCACCAGAGCTTCCAGCCCCTCGATGCGCCCAGTCACGAGCGACACCTTGGGCTGGTAATAGGGAATGATCTCGTCCTCCGCCAGCGCAGCCCGCATGGCGCGGTTGAGCGCCACCCGCTCCAGCACCGCCTGCCGCATGGCCGGGGCGTAGACCACCGCGCGGTTGCGGCCCTGCTGCTTGGCGGCATAAAGGGCGAGGTCGGCGTCCTTCATCAGTTCGCCATAGGAGCAATCGTGGTCCGGGCAGGCGGCGAGCCCGATGCTGGCCCGGGTGGTGAAATGGCGTCCGGCGTGCAGCACCGGCCGGCGTAGTTCGGCGAGAATGGCGTGGGCCAGCCGCTGGCCGGCGGCGACCGGCGCCGCCCCCTTCACCACCGCCACGAACTCGTCCCCGCCGAGCCGGGCCAGCAGGCCGTCCGGCTCCAGCAGGGCATCCAGCCGGTGGGCGGTCTCCATCAGCGCCGCGTCGCCGGCATCGTGGCCGAGGGTGTCGTTGACGTCCTTCAGCCTGCATTCCCCAAGTGGCGTGTCGTTTGAGGTGAAGAGCGCCTGTATCCGAGCGCTAGACAAGGATTTTCTGCCGCAAGCGGCACCTGCGGTCGCGCAGACTGCTGGATCTGGACGGATCAGACCGCGAAGCCGCTGTTTCCTTGCCCAGGGGCGGCGTTTTTCAGCGCAGCGGACAGATCTGTCCAGCCGCTTTCGTTCAGTTTGAGCGTGGATCGCGATCATGCGCATAGCGGTGGCGCTCGCAATCGGCGGATAGCGGCGAGGATGGCGCGTACCATCGTGCCGGTGACAGCGACCTCGGCCAGCTGGAAGGTGATGGTGCGGGCGTGACGGACCACACGTGCCCCGATCTTGATCAGCTTCAGTTGCAGGCTGGTCAACGACCAGTCGGCCATGGCCTCGGGCAGCTCGATGCAGCGCAAGAAGGTGGCCAGGTTGTACGCCAGGGCGTGCAGTTGCAGCCGCACCTCATTGTCGCGGAACTTCCGGCACGACAGCCGCGTCCAGCGAAAGGCGTATTTGCCCTCTTTGATGTGCTGCTCGGCGGTGCCGCGCTGGTTGTAGAACCGCACCACCCAGTCCGGCTCCATCGGCAGGTTGGTGACGATGAAGCCGACACGCGGGAACAGTTCGCCCGGATGCCATTCGATCTTGGCGATCACCCGGCGTTCCTTGTCCCAGGACGCCGCCTGATACTCGAATTCCTCGAAGAACCGCTTGACCTTGGTCAGTGACGGCCGCCCGACAGGGCGCGTTAGCCGATGCGCGATCTTGTCCTTGAGGACCGCGTTTGCGGGCAGCCGGATGGCGTAGAAGAACCGCGCTTCTTCCAATCGCTCATAGATCGCCGGGATCGCGTAGGCAGCATCGGCCCGGAAGAACCTGCCACCAAGGTCGCGCTCCGCGTAGCGCGCAATGACGGGGTCGAGAACATCACGCCAGCCATCGGCGCTGTGGACGTTGCCATGGCGCAGGGCGCAGCGTTCCAGCATCCCGAACTGGTTGAACAGAAAGTTGGGGTGATAGCAGCTACAGTCGAAATGGCCACTCCAGGCGGACCCTTCCTGGTCGCCATGGGTCGGGCTGACCGAGCTGTCCATGTCCAGAACGATGTACTTCAGCCCGTTACGGTCATGGAACCGGTCGATCCATTGCCCGTTCAGGTCGGCCAGCGCGGCACGGTTCCCGGCCAGAGCCAGCGTCTCGGTCTCGAACCGTCCCATCTGCGATGCCGAGGCCGCTTGTGCATCGACCGCTCTGCCGCCGACAACTTGGCGCATGACCGGATCGCAGGCGAGACGGTTGGCGTCGTTGACATCCTCGTATCCGGCCAGCCGCCCAAAGACTGATTGCCGGAACAGGCCGTCGAGCCGATGGACCGTGTTCTTGCCAGAGCGAGTATCGCGCAGCGCCGCTGACGCCAAATCGGACAACCCGAGCGCGTCATCAAGCTCGCGCATCACCAGAAGGCCGCCGTCGGAACTGAGCTGCGTGCCGCGAAATTCCAGCCGCACGCGAGGGTCGAAATCCACCCGATCTGCCCGTTGCAAGCCCGCACCCTCTGGGTGATCCATGAAACGCGCCCCTCGTAGCCTTCAACACCATGTTTTATATAGGAAATATAATGGTCAGGACAGCGAAATCAGCGCCTTACTTGGGAAATGTGGGTTCAGACCGTCCAGATCGATCAGCAGCAGGCAAACCCCCTGCCCCGGCCGGCGCGCTGCGAGCGCCGCGCCGAGACGGTCCTGGAAGGCGGCGCGATTGGGCAGGCCGGTGAGCCCGTCGTGGGTCGCCGCGTAGAGCACCTGCTCCTCGGCGACGCGCCGCTCGGTCACGTCCACCAGCGCCGCCACCAGGTGCGGCGCCGGCTCCATGGGGATGGCGGCGGCCGCCAGCACCACGCGCCGTTCCTCGCCTCCGCTCACCGAGACCGTGGTCTCGAAACCGGTCACCCCGCCCTCGGAGCGCAGGCGGCCCATGAAAACGCTGGCGGCCTCCGGCTCAAGGCAGCCACCGCAAAGGCCGCCGGTCAGCGCGTCCAGCGAGCCGCCATAGAAGCGCCGGGCCGCCGCGTTGGACTTGACGTGCCGCCCATCGTCGAGCCGCGCCACCACGAGGGGCAGCGGCACCGCCTGGAACGTCTTCTCCAGCGTGTCCTCGCTGATGCGCAGCCGCTCGTTCGCGCTCTGGGCCTCGCCCGCCGTGGCCCAGAACTGCCGCTCCATGCGGTTGGTGCGCGACACCACGATCATCAGCGCGATGTTCAGGGAGGCCACGGCAAGCGCCAGTCCCAGCCCCACCTGCCAGCCGATGGACATGTCGGCATAGCCGTAGAACAGCAGGAGACTGCTGCCGATGCCGCCGGCCAGCAGCCAGGAGAAGGAGATGGGCACCGCCAGATAGAAGATGGTGGGCAGCATCATGACCACCAGCAGCGCCAGCTGGCTTTGCGAGGTCACCAGCACCGCCACCGCGCTCGCCGTACCCCATTGCCAGAACGCGTAGATCAGGTCGGCCCGCCGGGGGGTGTTCGCCAGGTAGATCGCGCCGAGGCAAAGCAGCGACACCAGGATCACCACGAATCGCGCCGACACCGCCACGGCGAAATGCGCGGTTCCCGCAAAGCGCCAGTCGCTGAGGAGAAACAGCGCGTTGAGGATCACCGAGGCGGCAAACAGGACGCGCGCCTGCCGGAGCGCCTCGCCGAGGCGGCTTGCGCGGAATACCGCCTCCAGCGCCGGATCGGCGAACTCACCGCCGATGGCGGTCAGTCGCAGATCGTTCGCGCTCGCGCTCGGCTCAGACCGTCCGTTCTGGCGAGAAGTGCCCCTCATGGAGATGATCCTAGAGCGCTGGAAACGCTTTCGCCACAATCCTGCCAGCCGTTTTCGCAATCGGCCCAAACTGCTCGGCTGGGTTGCGCAAATGTGCAACCACGCCATCGCGCGCCGTCTCGCCTCGCGCGGCGGCGCGGTCTATATGGCGTTCATGACGATCCAAGGTCGGCAGCGGCGCCCGGCGCCACCGCCGGACCGCAGGCCGAGCGGGAGCCGCCGATGCTTAACGATAAACGCATCCTCCTCCTGATCGGTGGCGGAATCGCCGCCTACAAGTGCCTGGAGCTGGTCCGCCGCCTGAAGGAACGCGGCGCGAAAGTGCGGGCGGTCATGACCCGGGCGGCCGGGCAGTTCGTCACCCCCCTGTCCGTGGGCGCGATCACCGGCGAGCGCGTCTTCACCGACCTGTTCGACCTCACCGCCGAACACGACATCGGACACATCCGCCTTTCGCGGGAGGCGGATCTTGTCGTGGTCGCGCCCGCCACGGCGGACCTGCTGGCCAAGATGGCACACGGCATCGCCGACGATCTTGCCACCACCGCGCTGCTCGCCACCGACAAGCCGGTGCTGGTGGCCCCCGCCATGAACCCGCGCATGTGGGCGCACCCCGCCACGCGGCGCAACGTGGCGCAGCTGCGTGCCGACGGCATCGCCATGGTGGGGCCCAACGCTGGCGCCATGGCAGAACGCGACGAGTTCGGGGAAGGCCGCATGGCCGAGCCCATGGAGATCCTCGCCGCCATCGAGGCCCATTTCGGGATCGCCGAGGCCCCCCTGCTCAAGGGGCGGCGCATCCTCGTGACCTCCGGTCCGACGCACGAGCCCATCGACCCGGTGCGCTACATCGCCAACCGTTCCTCCGGCAAGCAGGGCCACGCCATCGCCGCGGCGGCCCGGGCGGCGGGGGCGGAGGTGATTCTGGTGTCCGGCCCCGCCGAGGTCGCCGACCCCAAGGGGGTCAAGGTGATCCATGCTGAGACGGCGCAACAGATGCTGGCCGCCGTGGAGGAAAGCCTGCCGGTGGATGCCGCCGTGTTCGCCGCAGCGGTGGCCGACTGGCGCGTGGCCGACGCGTCCGACCAGAAGATCAAGAAGACCGCCGGCGGCGCCCCGACCCTGACCCTGGTGGAGAATCCCGACATCCTCGCCACCATCGCCCGCCATGGCACCCTGCGGCCGCGCCTCGTGGTGGGGTTCGCGGCCGAGACCCAGGAGGTGGTGGCCCATGCCCGCGACAAGCGCCTGCGCAAGGGCTGCGACTGGATCGTCGCCAACGACGTGTCGCCGGAAACCGGCATCATGGGAGGCGATGTGAACACCGTGCATCTTGTGACCGCTGCCGGGGTGGAGGACTGGCCCTCCGCCTCCAAGGCCGAAGTCGCCCGCCATCTGGTGGCGCGCATGGCCGCCGAACTTGCGGGAGAAGCCCGATGAGCCGCCCTTCGGTCCGCATCCAGCGCCTGCCCCATGGCGAAGGCCTGCCCCTGCCCGCCTATGCCACCGAGGGCGCGGCCGGCCTCGACCTCTCCAGCGCCCTGCCGGAGGAGACCCCCCTCATCCTCCTGCCCGGGGCGTTCGCCGCCGTTCCCACCGGCTTCGCCATCGCCTTGCCGGAGGGCTTCGAGGCCCAGGTGCGTCCCCGCTCGGGCCTTGCCCGCAAGCACGGGGTGAGCGTGCTCAATACGCCCGGCACCATCGACTGGGATTATCGCGGCGAGCTGATGGTCCTGCTCATCAATCACGGGCCCGAGCCGTTCACCGTGACGCGGGGCATGCGCATCGCCCAGATGGTGGTTGCCCCGGTCACCCAAATAATGCTGGAAGAATCCGGAGATCTGAGTGAAACTGCACGCGGCTCCGGTGGTTTTGGTTCAACCGGCTTCGGAGCTACGTTTTTGAAGAAGTAGCTACAGCCTGATGCCGCGTTTATCCGACAAAAGCCTCCTCGCCATTGCAGCCGTCGTGGATGTGGCCGTGCACGCGCGCGGCGCTCCGGTGGCTGCCAAGGCACTCGCAGCCCGGCACGGCCTTCCGCCCCGCCGGCTTGAGCCCGTGCTCCAGGCGCTGGTCCATGCCGGCGTGCTGAAGGGGGTGCGCGGTCCCCGCGGCGGCTACGAGCTGGCGCGCGAGCGCCGGCGCGTCTCCGTCGCCGAGATCGTCCGGGTCGTCGAGGGGGCCGAGGAGGAGAAGGAAATCATCCTGCCCCCGCTGGTGACCGAGGTGGTCCAGCCTGCCGTTGCGGCGGCCGAGGATACGTTCGACACTGCGCTCGACGCGGTGACGCTCGAGGACCTCTGCCGCAGCGCCGATGGCAAGGGCCACGGTTCGGAGCACGAGAGGATCGATTTCGCCATTTGAGAGGTACGCCCCCCGCGTGCCGGCGACCAATTTCCCAAGGAGATCGCCCATGGCAGGACCTGCCGCCAAGATCGTGCCCGCCGCCCAGCCTCGTCCGGGGCGCGGCCGCGTCTATGATTCCATCACCGAGACCATAGGCAACACGCCGCTGGTGCGGCTGAAGCGCCTCGCCGAGCTGCGCGGGGCCAAAGCCGAGATTCTGGCCAAGCTCGAATTCTTCAATCCCATCTCCAGCGTCAAGGACCGCATCGGCGTCGCCATGATCGAGGCGATGGAGGCGGCCGGCGTGCTGGACCAGGACACGGTTCTGGTGGAGCCCACTTCCGGCAATACCGGCATCGCGCTGGCCTTCGTGGCAGCGGCCCGCGGCTACCGGCTGATCCTGGTGATGCCCGAGAGCATGTCGGTGGAGCGCCGCAAGATGCTCGCCATTCTCGGCGCCGAGCTGGTGCTGACCCCGGCGAACCTGGGCATGAAGGGCGCCGTCGCCCGCGCCGAGCAGCTCATCGCCGAGTTGCCCAAGGCGGCCATGCCCCAGCAGTTCAAGAACAAGGCCAACCCGGACATCCACCGCCGCACCACGGCCGAGGAGATTTGGAACGACACCGACGGCAAGGTGGACGCGGTGGTGGCCGGTGTCGGCACCGGCGGCACCATCACCGGCATCGGCCAGGTGCTGAAGCCGCGCAAGGCCTCGCTCAAGATGATCGCGGTGGAGCCCGAGGATTCCCCGGTGCTGTCCGGCGGCTCCCCCGGCCCCCACAAGATCCAGGGCATCGGCGCCGGCTTCGTGCCGGACGTGCTCGACCGCTCCATCATCGACGAGGTGGTGACGGTGGGCAACCAGACCGCGTTCGACACCGCGCGGGCGCTGGCCCGCTACGAGGGCATCCCCGGCGGGATCTCCTCCGGCGCGGCCGTGGCGGCGGCGCTGGAGATCGCGGTGCGCGACGACATGGCCGGCAAGTCCATCGTGGTGATCGTGCCGTCCTTCGCCGAGCGCTATCTCTCGACGGCCCTGTTCGAAGGCCTCTGAGAGCGCCCTTGCGGCTGAAAATAGTCTCGCGTTCCTGCGCCCCGGCCCCGGCCGGGGCGCAACTGTTATAAGGCCTTGTCCTCCCACGCCCCGTCGCGGAAGCAACCCGGCTGGCGCCGTGCCAGCCGGACCAGCGCTGCGTGGCGCGCCGGATCGTAGCCGATCCCGCCCCTGAATGCCGCCTTGCGCGCCAGGCGCAGCGCCCGCGCCAGGGCCGCCGGCGCGCCATAGGCAACGGCCAGCCCCGCCATGTGACGCCGGACCCGCGCTTCCGGATCTTCGCAAGTGAAGGCGTAAACCCGCCCCGATCCCACCCCGGCTGCTGCCCGCATGATCCATTCTCCCTTGTGAGGTGGAATGGTCGCCCGGCGGGGAGGTAGGGGGATAAATTCCTAGGATCGGAACGTCAGACGCACACTGAATCCCGCATACAACCAATTGATACAACAGGTTTTGGTGCCAGTTTGCCACAAACATAAGTTGCAAGATCTCTCCACACCCCCTTGAAACGCAAGAAGATCGTTGTAGGAATTTTTTCCCCACAACGAGAGGGTGTAATGTCTTACCAGCCGGTCGAGCCCCACGCCGCCTGCGCACAGGCCCCGTCCCGCCCATCGGTCGCCGCGACCCCTGCCTTGTCTGGAACGACCGGGCCCACTTCCTGCCGGCTGGCGACGGCCATCGTCGCCGCCATGGCCGGGCTCAATGTGGATGCCCTGGTGGACCTGCGCCGATCCACCGCGCCGGTGGCGACAGCGCGGCAGATCGCCATGTACCTCGCCCATGTGGGCCTCGGCCTGTCGCAGGCGGGGGTGGCGCAGGCGTTCCGGCGCGACCGCTCCACCGTCGCCTATGCCTGCCGGCGCATCGAGGACCTGCGGGACGATCCCGCCTTCGACCACCGGGTGGCCCAGATGGAGGCCTGCCTGCGCTGGGCCACGGAGCGCTGACCATGGCGCCCCGCAAGACGTCCTCCCCCAAGGTCCAGCCCCGCCGCGCCGCCCCGGCGGATGCCGCCGCGCCGCAGATGAACCTCGCGGAAAGCCCCCTCGCCTGGCTGGCCCGGCGCACCGGCAAGGATGGCCGCGCCCTGGTGGACCCGACCCAGCTTATCGCCGGCGAGCGGCTGCGGGCGGACTTCACCCGCGCCCAGCTCACCCCGCGCATCACCAGCCGCTGGAGCGAGGTGTCCGGCGCCGGCACGCCGGAGGCCTTCACCGACATGGTGCTGGCCGCCAAGCTGCGCGTCGCCCGCGCCATGACGGCGGTGGGACCGGAACTGTCCGGCGTGCTGCTGGACGTGTGCTGCTTCCTGAAGGGGCTGGAGGCGGTGGAGCGCGAGCGGTTGTGGCCGGCACGCACCGCCAAGGTGGTGCTGGGCCTCGCACTCGACCGGCTCGCCGTCCATTACGGCCTCAGCGGATCGACCCAGGGCCGCGCCCGCGCCCCGGTGCGCAGCTGGCACGCCGCACCGGAGACGCCCGCGCAGGGGTGAGAGCCTCAGGACAAGGCGTGAGCGGTGTCGCGGATGATGTGGAAAGCGGCGTCCACGTCGTCCGCGGTGGCGTCCATGGACCCGGCCTGGAAGCGGATGGCGAGGCGGCCGTCCACCCGGGTCGGGGTGAGATAGAGCTGCCCCCCGTCATTGATGGCCTGCAGCAGGGCCAGCATGTGGGCATCGCCGTCGCGGCCGTCGCCGGGATCGTGGCGGAAGGAGAACAGGGACAGCACAGGCGTCGAGGCCAGCGAGAAGCCCGGCTCGCAGGCGATGCGCGCGGCCAGCGCCTGCGACCAGGCCACATGGTTGCGGATCATCTGCCTGAGGCCTTCCAGGCCATGGGCGCGCAGCACGAACCACAGTTTCAGCGCGCGGAAGCGGCGGCCGAGCTGGATGGTCCATTCGCTGAAATTGACGATGCCGGTATCCCCGCCCTCATGGGCGTGGGTCCTCAGATATTCCGGCTGGATGGCGAGCGTCGCCAGATGGTCGTCGGCGCTCCTGAGGAAATGGGCGGAGCAGTCGAACTGAACCCCGAGCCACTTGTGCGGGTTCAGCACGATGGAGTCGGCCTGTTCCACCCCCGCCCACAGGGACCGGAATTCCGGGCACACCATGGCTGAGCCCGCCCAGGCCGCGTCCACATGGACGAACAGGCCATGCCGGTGCGCCACCTCCACCACGGCCGCCACGTCATCCATGGCGCCGGTGCTGGTGCCACCCACGCAGGCGACGACGCCCGCCGGCACGAACCCGGCCGCCTTGTCGGCCTGAATGGCCGCCTCCAGCGCCTGCGGCACCATGCTCCTGAGCGGGCCCTGGGTGGGGATGCGCACCAGATTGTCGTCGCCGATGCCGCAGAACCACGCCGCCCGGTCGATGGAGGTATGCACCTCGCTGGAGGTGTAGACCCGCAGCTGCGGCCGGCCCGCAAGCCCGGTTCGGTTGCCGGTGAAGCCCAGCGCCCGCTCGCGCATGGTGAGGAAGGCGCACAAGGTCGCCGAGGACGCCGAATCCTGGATCACGCCGGAAAACCCTTCCGGCAGGCCCACCGCCTGGCGCAGCCAGTCGAGGGCGACAATCTCCAGCTCCGTGGCGGCAGGGGAGGTCTGCCACAGCAGGCACTGGGCGCCCATGGCGGAGGACAGGAACTCGCCGATCACGCTCGCGGGGCTGGCATTGGCCGGGAAGTAGGCGAAGAAGCGCGGATGCTGCCAATGGGTCATGCCCGGCACCAGGATACGCTCGAAATCCGCGAAGATGTCGGCCATGGGCTCGGCCTCTTCCGGAGCGGAAGCCGGCAGCTGGGCCACGATCTCCCCCGGCGTGGTGCCGGCGCGCACCGGCCGGTCGCGCAGGCCGGCGCGATAGTCCGCCGCCCAGTCCGCCGCCTTGTGCGCCCAGTGGCGGAACGCCTCCCCGTCCATGTGTTATCCTTATCTTTCGATGTTTGGCCGGGACATAGCCGACTTCAGCCGTGCTGGAAAACCGGCGTCCCGCCGCAGTCCGGTGCCCACCCTCGTGATCACGGGCACGCCCGCAGGCGTGATAGAGTGTCGCATCAAAGGCCTTTCACGCAGGCCCACATGGTTCTAAGACGGCCGGCAGCATTGCGCGCCGGGCCGAGAGCCATCGCGCACCACAACACATAAGAGGCAAGAGAGGACATGCCCCAGTACCGCTCCCGCACCTCCACTCACGGTCGCAACATGGCCGGCGCCCGCGGCCTGTGGCGCGCCACCGGCATGAAGGACGGGGATTTCGGCAAGCCCATCATCGCCGTGGTGAACTCCTTCACCCAGTTCGTGCCCGGCCACGTGCACCTGAAGGATCTCGGCCAGTTGGTGGCCCGCGAGATCGAGAAGGCCGGCGGCGTCGCCAAGGAATTCAACACCATCGCGGTGGATGACGGCATC
Organism: Xanthobacter autotrophicus Py2; assembly: GCA_000017645.1. Lineage (NCBI taxonomy): Bacteria > Pseudomonadati > Pseudomonadota > Alphaproteobacteria > Hyphomicrobiales > Xanthobacteraceae > Xanthobacter > Xanthobacter versatilis. Next base: position 76,898 of record CP000781.1, on the reverse strand, counting down.
GCCATGGGCCATGACGGCATGCTCTATTCCCTGCCGTCCCGCGAGATCATCGCCGACAGCGTGGAGTACATGGTCAACGCGCACTGCGCCGACGCCATGGTGTGCATCTCCAACTGCGACAAGATCACCCCCGGCATGCTGATGGCCGCCATGCGGCTCAACATCCCGGCGGTGTTCGTCTCCGGCGGCCCCATGGAGGCCGGCAAGGTGCTGCTCTCCACCGGCGAGAAGAAGGTGGACCTCATCGACGCCATGATCGCGGCGGCCGACGACAAGGTCACCGACGCCGACGTGCAGGTGATGGAGCGCTCCGCCTGCCCCACCTGCGGCTCGTGCTCCGGCATGTTCACCGCCAATTCCATGAACTGCCTCACCGAGGCGCTGGGCCTGGCTCTGCCCGGCAATGGCTCCACGCTCGCCACCCACGCCGACCGCGAGCGGCTGTTCGTGGAGGCCGGCCACCTCATCGTCGACCTCGCCCGCCGTTATTACGAGCAGGACGATGCCAGCGTCCTGCCGCGCTCCGTGGCCTCGTTCAAGGCGTTCGAGAACGCCATGACCCTGGACATCTCCATGGGCGGCTCCACCAACACGGTGCTGCACCTGCTCGCCGCCGCCAACGAGGGCGAGGTGCCCTTCACCATGGCCGACATCGACCGGCTGTCGCGCCGGGTGCCGGTGCTGTGCAAGGTGGCGCCCGCGGTGGCCAACATCCACATGGAGGACGTGCACCGCGCCGGCGGCATCATGGCCATCCTCGGCGAGCTGGATCGCGGCGGCCTCATCCATACCGACCTGCCCACCGTGCACGCCGCTACCATGGCCGACGCGCTGGACCGCTGGGACGTGAAGCGCACCAAGAGCGAGAGCGTCGCCACCTTCTTCCGCGCCGCGCCGGGCGGGGTGCCCACACAGGTGGCGTTCAGCCAGTCCCGCCGCTGGGACGACCTCGATCTCGACCGCGAGACCGGCGTCATCCGCGACGTGGCCCATGCCTATTCCAAGGACGGCGGCCTCGCCGTGCTGTACGGCAACATCGCGCTGGACGGCTGCATCGTGAAGACGGCGGGCGTGGACGCATCGATCCTGAAGTTCACCGGCAAGGCGCGCATCTTCGAGAGCCAGGACGCGGCGGTGGAAGCCATCCTCTCCACCGGGCGCATCCAGGCGGGCGACGTGGTGCTGATCCGCTACGAGGGTCCGCGCGGCGGGCCGGGCATGCAGGAGATGCTCTATCCCACGTCCTACCTGAAGTCGAAGGGCCTCGGGAAGGCGTGCGCGCTGGTCACCGACGGGCGCTTCTCGGGCGGCTCCTCGGGCCTGTCCATCGGCCATGTCTCGCCGGAAGCGGCGGAGGGCGGGGCCATCGGGCTGGTGGAGGAAGGCGACACCATCGAGATCGACATCCCGAACCGCATCATCCGCGTGGCGGTGTCCGACGAGGTGCTCAGCCAGCGCCGCGCCGCCATGGAGGCGAAGGGCGACGCCGCGTGGAAGCCCGCGGACCGCAAGCGCGTGGTCTCCCAGGCGCTGCAGGCCTATGCAGCGCTCACCACCTCCGCCGCCCGCGGTGCGGTGCGCGACGTGAGCCGCCTGCGGCGCTGATCAAGACTGGATCCGGCAAAAGGAAAGGGGCGCCGCGGCGCCCCTTTTTGTTTGGTACAGGTGGTTCGGATCAGCGTGTGCCGATCAACGGGTGCAGGTCAGCTGACCGTTGAAATTGGCGATATCCCGCGCGCCCCAGCAATAGCGCAGGTTGACCGCTGCCGGGATCCACACATGTCCTCCGGCACGGCACTGCGCCCGCAGGACGTTGTCCGGGCCCACGAAGGCATTGCGGCAGCTGCGCTGGTAGGAGCCGGGCGGCAGCGGCTGGGGACCCGGCGCGGGGGGCGGCGGCAGGGGCCGGCCACGGACACACCACAACTGGCCGTCCTGGTTGGAAATGTCACCCCGGCAGCTCGGGAAGTCGTTGAGCCGGGTCTGCACCCAATTGCCGCGACGGGTGGCGCAGAAGGCGGTGAGGTCGCGGCCGCGACGCACCTGCACGTTGTTGCAGCTGTTGAGATAGCTGCCCCCCGGTACCGGCTGGGCCATGGCTTCGCCGGCCGAGACCAGCCAGCCCAGCGCCAGCAGCAGGCCGAACAGGCCGGCGACGACGACATTTCGCTTCATGATTCCCCCCTGTGGAAAGGCGCGCCCTTCTATCACGGCGAATCAGGAGACGAACAGCCGTCGTGTCCCGCATGGGAGCCGCCGCCGCACGGCCATCGACAGGGGCGCCGTGCTTCGCTAAAAGCCGTGGCGATCCAGAAAGATAAAGACGCACCGATGACCATCCGCCTGCATCGCGGCGACCTGCCCGCGGACTTCGTCGCCGCGCCCGTGGTGGCGATCGACACCGAGACCATGGGGCTCAACCCCTTCCGCGACCGGCTTTGCCTGGTCCAGCTGTCCAACGGCGACGGAAGCGCCGACCTGGTGCAGATCCCGCAGGGCGCCGACGCCACCACCGCGCCGAACCTCACGCGCCTTTTGGCCGATCCCGCCATCACCAAGCTGTTCCATTTCGGACGGTTCGATATCGCGGTGCTCCAGCACACCTTCCATGTGATGCCGCAGCCGGTGTGGTGCACCAAGATCGCCTCGCGGCTGGTGCGCACCTACACCGACCGCCACGGGCTGAAGGACCTGCTGCGCGAGACCATCAACGTGGACATCTCCAAGCAGCAGCAGAGCTCCGATTGGGGCGCCAAGGACCTCTCCGACGCCCAGCTCGCCTATGCCGCTTCCGACGTGCTGCACCTGCATGCGGTGAAGGCCAAGCTGGAGGAGATGCTGGCGCGGGAGAACCGCACCGGGCTCGCCGCCGCCTGCTTCGCCTTCCTGCCGGCGCGGGCGGCCCTCGACCTCTCGGGCTGGGCGGAAGAGGACATCTTCGCCCACTCCTGAGCCGGCAACCTTTATAAAAATCAAACGCTGGCAAGGTCTTCCGGCCGGGCCTTGCACCGGCTCGCCATTTCGGACAATTTGGCCGGGTGCGTGGGGCGACGCGCCGGCCGGCCCTGTGGCTTGAGGCCAGTGAGAGCCCGCGCCGACCAGCTCGTATCGCGACCTGATCGGCGAACGGTCTCTCTGCCAACCATGACAGGCGCACGCGGGATTGGCCCGCCGCCGGAACAGGGCCATGAACCGACACGTGTCGCCAGACGATCTCGACCGGCAAGGGACCGTGCCAGCGGCCGCGCTCCAAGACGCGCGGCTCGACGCGCGCCCTGATGCGCGCCTGGAAGCGTCTCCCACCTTCCGGGACTACACCGACGAGGAAGCCGCCCTCGATCAGCGCGCGAGCCCGGACTTTTCCAGCGCCCGGCGCCACAGCAAGCGTGTGCGCTGGATCAAGCGCCTGCTGCCGCTCTCCATCGTCGTCGCGGTGGTGGCCATCGGCGCGGTTTCCATCCTGTCGCGACTGAAGCTTTCCATCGAGCTTCCGTTCGAGATCGGGCACCTCACCCTGTCCGGCTCGCGCCTCACCATGGAGCTGCCGAAGCTCTCCGGCTTCACCGACGACAATCGCGGCTACCGCGTCACCGCGCGCACCGCCACCCAGGATCTGACCCACCCGGACCTCATCGACCTCACCGACATCGAGGCCCGGCTGGAGATGACCGACAAGGGTTGGGCCAAGGTCGCCGCCAAGGTGGGCACCTTCGATACGAAGAAGCAGTTCATCACCTTGGGCGACGGCGTGGACCTCGCCATGAACGGCGGCTACGGCGGCCGCCTGCAGGATGCCGAGGTGGACGTGAAGGCCGGCACCATCGCCACCGAGAACCCGGTGGTGTTCACCTATCTGGACGGCAGGCTGGTGGCCGACCGCCTGCACGTGGGCGACCGCGGCACCCGCGCCCTGTTCGAGGGCAACGTGCAGCTGGATTTCCGCATGTCCAACCTGCCCGGCCAGAAGTCTGGCGAGGCCACCCCGCCGGCAGGCGCGCCTGCCGGAACACCCGCCAAACTCCATGGCGACGCGGTGGGATCTGTGCCCGCCACGCCCGCCGCCCAGCCCACTCCCCTTCCCCCGCGACGTCCGGTGTCCAACCCATGATCCGCCAGTCCCAGGACCGAACCGGCCTCGCCTTCCGCGCCCGGCGCCTCGCTCAGGCCGCAGCGGCGGCGATGCTCGTCGCGGCGCCCGGCACCGCCCTTGTGGGTGTTGCAACGTCAAGCAGCGCTGTGGCGCAGACTTCCAACGTGCCCAACGCTCTTCAGGGCTTTGCCAAGAACCGCGACCAGCCGGTGCGCATCAATGCGGATTCCCTTGAGGTGCGCGACAAGGACAAGGTCGCGGTGTTTTCCGGCAACGTGCTGGTGACCCAGGGCGACACCACGCTGCGCTCCAAGGACCTCATGGTCTATTACGAGGGCTCCGTGGCCCAGCAGGCCGGCGGCCAGCCCGCCGGGGAGCAGGCAAACGGCGTCGACCCGTCCCAGAAGGGCCAGATCCGCAAGCTGGAGGCCGTGGGCGGCGTGGTGGTGAAGACCAAGGAACAGACCGCCACCGGCGACAGCGGCGTGTTCGAGATGAAGACCAACACGGTCACCCTCGTGGGCAAGCCGGTGGTCCTCACCCAGGGCCCCAACGTGATCCGTGGCCAGAAGCTGGTGGTTGACCTCGTCTCCGGCGTGTCCAAGTTCGAGGGCGGGCGGGTGGAAAGCCTGATCGTCCCCGGCAGCCTGAAGCAGGACACCCTGCCCAAGCCCGCCGACCAGGGCGGACAAGCCCCCCGCCGCTGACGAAAGCGAACGCGCGCAGCGGTTGAAATGCGCTTCCGGCGGTAGCCGGGGCTGCAGGTACAGCCATGACCATTTGCACAATATCGCTTTCAAATCAATAATTTATCCTAGATACACCGCGACTGTCCCAGCCGTGCGCCGGATCACAGTGCCATGCGGCCCACATTTTGCATGGAAACATTGCATCCCCGGCAAGGACGTTCTAAACCTTCCAATCCGGGGGCCGGGGGTGCGGAGGTCGCGTTGAACGTCCTGTCCATGTTCGGCAAGTCTAAGGCAAGGTCCAGCGGCATCACCCGCCGGAGCGAAAGTGACACGCCGCGCGACACGCGCGAGTGGGACGAGGACGACCCGCACAACGCCGCCGACTATGACGACGGCGGCTGGGACGATACCCGCTACGCCGCCCTTGATGGCCGCGGCGACGGTCGCGACGCCCAGCCCTTCGATTCCACCAGCGCGCTGGCGGCCTTTGGCATCGCCAAGTCCTATGGCGGCCGGCAGGTAGTGCGCGACGTGAGCCTCAACGTCCGCCGCGGCGAGGCGGTGGGCCTGCTCGGCCCCAACGGCGCTGGCAAGACCACCTGCTTCTACATGGTGACCGGGCTGGTGAAGGCCGATCGCGGCCGCATCGAGCTGGACGGCCACGACATCACCCCCATGCCCATGTATCGCCGCGCCCGCCTCGGCGTCGGCTACCTGCCGCAGGAGGCCTCCATCTTCCGGGGCCTCTCGGTGGAGGACAACATCATGGGCGTGCTCGAGGTCACCGAGCCCAACCGCGCCCGCCGCCGGGAGGAGACCGAAGCCCTCCTCGAGGAATTCAAGATCACCCACGTGCGCAAGTCGCCCTCCATCGCGCTGTCGGGCGGCGAGCGGCGGCGCCTTGAGATCGCCCGTGCGCTGGCAAGCCAGCCCTCCTTCATGCTGCTGGACGAGCCCTTCGCCGGTATCGACCCCATCGCGGTGGGCGACATCCAGGCCCTGGTACGCCACCTCACCTCCCGCGGCATCGGCGTGCTCATCACCGACCACAATGTGCGCGAGACGCTTGGCCTCATCGACCGCGCCTACATCATCCATTCCGGATCGGTGCTGATGGAGGGCGATCCCGAATCCATCGTCTCCAGCCCCGAGGTGCGGCGGCTGTATCTCGGCGAGGAGTTCCGGCTATGAGCGCCGCCTCTCCCCGCCTTCCGCTCGCCCGACCCGTGACACGCCAGCGGAGGCTTCCGCCATGGTGTTGAGCCCCAAGCTGGAATTCCGCCAGAGCCAGTCCCTGGTGATGACCCCGCAGCTGATGCAGGCCATCAAGCTGCTGCAGCTCTCCAACATGGAGCTGGTGGCCTACGTGGAGGCGGAGCTGGAGCGCAATCCGCTCCTGGAGCGTATCACCGAAGGCGACGGCCCGGCCGACAGCGCCGGCGGCGAGACCCCCTCCGAGACCGCCCAGCGGGACGACGCCCCCGCCCCCGAGCCCGAGGCCGCTGTTTCCGGCGACTGGATGCCCGGCGACATGGAGCCCAGCCGGGCGGCCATGGAAACCCGTCTCGACACCGATCTCGGCAACGTCTTCCCGGACGACGCCCCCGCCGACCGCGGTGCCGCCGGCGGCGGCTCCACCGGCCAGAGCCCCTCCACCGGCGAATGGGGCGGCGGCGAGCGCGGCGAGGACTACAATCCCGAAGCCTTCCTCACCGCCGAAATGACCCTGGCCGACCACCTGGAAGCCCAGCTTGCGGTGGCGATGAGCGATCCGGCGCGACGGCTGATCGGCGTCAACGTCATCGGCCTCATCGACGAGACCGGCTATTTCACCGGCGACCTCGACCAGCTGGCGGAGCAACTCGGCGTGGCGCGCGCCGAGGTGGAAGCCATGCTGAAGCTCATCCAGACCTTCGAGCCGTCTGGCGTGGGCGCGCGCAACCTCGCCGAATGCCTCGCCATCCAGCTCAGGGAGCGGGACCGCTTCGACCCCGCCATGCAGGCGCTGGTGGCGAACCTGGAGCTTTTGGCCCGGCACGACCGCAACGCCCTCAAGCGGGTCTGCGCCGTGGACAACGAGGACCTTGCCGACATGATCGGCGAGATTCGCCGGCTCGATCCCAAACCCGGCCTCGCCTTCGGCTCCGGCGTGGTGCATCCGCTGGTGCCGGATGTCTATGTGCGGGCGGGCAAGGACGGCGAGTGGCTGGTGGAGCTGAATTCCGAGACCCTGCCACGGGTGCTGGTGAACCAGACCTATCATGCCACCGTGGCCAAGGTAGCGCGCTCGGCCGAGGACAAGAGCTTCCTGGCCGAATGCCTCCAGAGCGCCAGCTGGCTGACGCGCTCCCTCGACCAGCGGGCCCGCACCATCCTGAAGGTGGCGAGCGAGATCGTGCGCCAGCAGGACGCCTTCCTGCTGCACGGTGTGCGCTATCTGCGGCCCCTGAACCTGCGCACGGTGGCCGACGCCATCGGCATGCACGAATCCACCGTCTCGCGAGTCACCTCCAACAAATACATCTCCACCCCGCGCGGCGTGGTGGAAATGAAGTTCTTCTTCTCGTCGGCCATTTCCGCCTCGGGCGGCGGCGAGGCCCATTCGGCCGAGGCCGTACGCCACCGCATCAAGCTGCTCATCGAGGCCGAGAGCGCGGAGGACGTGCTCTCCGACGACACCCTGGTGCAGAAGCTGAAGGACGAGGGCATCGACATCGCCCGCCGCACGGTGGCGAAGTATCGGGAAGGCATGAACATTCCCTCCTCGGTCCAGCGCCGCCGCGAGAAGATGGCCCTGCGCAGCGAGGCCAGCTGAGACCAAGAGGCCCCAGCCGGCCCATGCAGAGTCCGTCGATAGGCGCCGCTCCAACGCGCGGCAGCCCTCACGCGGGCTGGAGTTCGTAGATCTCCCCGTTAATGATGGCGGCACTGCCGGGCCACATCTCGAACCGGACGCCAGAATCGACACCACCGTTGCGCGGCGACGACCTGCGGAAGCCAAGAGCTTTGGCCGCGGCGATGGACAATTCCCCAATGCGCGTGGCTCCGCTCACGTCGGCCACCACCGCAACGACGCTCCTCTGCTGATAGGTGATGAGCGCCCGGCACCCGATCACCACGCCCACTGCGTGCCGGCGCACCAGAGGGTTGACGACCACATAGGGGATCGTCGCCGCATCCACATAGCGCTTGGGGATGGGGCGACCTTTCCAGGCATAGGTGGTCTTGGAATAGATGTTGCCGTCCGCGTCGCTGAGGGGTTCCCCGTCGCCCCGTTCGACGAGCACATTGCGCCAGCCGCCGTTCGGATAGCCGGCGTTCTGGAGAGCGTCGAGGCCCTTGTCGTCCTCCCGATAGGCAAACTTGGCACCGTTCTGCCCGTTGGCCCCGTCGGCGTCGATGGCGCCGCCCGATTCCCAATGCACGCGCCCATCGTCGTCCTGGACCACATGGACACCGTCGATCCTGGCCAGCTCAATCGGCATGTTACCCCCCATAGAAACCATCTTAGGTTGCACAACCTAATATGACGCATATCTACGGTAGGTCCACAGCGCAATTTTCCGCCGCTTACTGAAAATATTATGTCTATTCACGCTGTCGTTTGGGTCGCAAAGCTCGGTCGATCGAAGTGCCACATCTCTTGAAATAAGATTTACCCGCAAAGGTTGAATATCAATGTATCCGGCCCGCGCGGTAAAATGCGGCGCGGGCCGGTATGGCTCACGCGAGGGTGAGCTTCACGTCGATATTGTTGCGGGTGGCGTTGGAATACGGGCAAACCTGATGCGCCTTGGCGATCAGCTCTTCGCCAGCCGCGCGATCGACGCCTGGCAGGGACACCTCAAGCGCGATCTCCAGTCCGAAGCCGCCTTCCGAACGCGGGCCGATGCCCACGGTGGAGGTGACGCTGGCGTCCGCCGGCACCTTCGCGCTGCCGCCCTGGGAAGCCACGAACTTCATGGCGCCGAGGAAGCACGCCGCATAGCCGGTGGCGAACAGCTGCTCGGGATTGACCCCGTCGCCGCCGGCGCCGCCCAGTTCCTTGGGGGTGGAGAGTTTCACGTCCACCGCCCCGTCGAGGGTGGCGGAATGGCCGTCGCGGCCACCGGTGGCGCGGGCGGAGGTGCTGTAAAGAACGTTCACGGGCATGGGACTGCTCCTTCTCGGATGGCGTGGCGATATTTAGTCGACACGATTAATTCGTGTACGATGTTTCTAGCCAGACCACCCCTCGCTGTCAAGCGGTTGCGATTATATCGCGTACGAATTATATTGAGGCCAGAGACCTAAGGTCGTTGCCATGCCCCGTGAAGACACCCCCCACACCACCGCCACGCCGCCCTTGACTCCAGGCCCGGCCAACGTGCCGGCACCCGCGCTGATGCCCGTGGACGACCTGTTGTGCTTTTCCTTCTATGCGGCAAGCCACGCCTTCACCCGCGTGTACAAGCCGCTGCTCGACGCCATCGGCCTGACCTATCCGCAATATCTGGTCATGGTGGCGCTGTGGGAGAAGGACGACCAGACGGTGGGCGGCATCGGCGAGAAGCTGGGACTGGAATCCAGCACCCTGACACCGTTGCTGAAGCGGTTGGAGGCCCTCGGGCTTGTCACCCGCAGCCGCGATCCCGCAGACGAGCGGGTGGTGCGGGTGCGCATCTCCGCCCAGGGCGAAGCGTTGCGGGCGCAGGCGCGGACCATCCCCGAGTGTATCCTCAAGGCCACCGGCCTCGATCTCGACGACGCGGTAAGGCTCCAAAGGGAAGTCACCGCCCTGCGAGATGCCCTGGAGAAGGCCGCCGCCGGCAAGCTCTGAGCCGCCGCGCCACACCATTCCCAGAAGATGGGGCTTCATCCAGCTACTGGCATACGGTAGACCAGATATAAGAAGCTCATCAGGGCCTGGTCATGCTCGATTCCACTCTCGTCGGACATATCGCCTTCACCCCCACGCCGCCGGTCCTGCCGCCGCTGCCGCCCGGCCGGCATGATCTGGGCATCGCCGCCGAGCGCGATGCGCTGCTGGTGGTGCCGGAGGGTCTGGCGCCGGACGCGCCGGTGCCGCTGATGGTGCTGTTCCATGGCGGCGGGGGCAGTGCCACCAAGATCCTGCCCATGATGGAGGCCCACGCGCAGCGCCATGGCTTCCTGCTGCTGGTGCCGCAATCGACCTTCCCCACCTGGGACATCGTGATCGCCGGCAACGGGCCGGATCGTGAGCGGCTCGAGATTGCCCTTGCAGCGGTGGCCGCGCGCTTTGCCGTCGATCCCGGCCGCGTCGCCTTCGCTGGCCATTCCGATGGCGGCAGCTATGCCCTGTCCCTCGGCCTCACCAACGGGCATTTCGTGACTCACGTCATCGCCTCGTCCGCCGGCTTCATGTCGGTGCACCGGCAACAGGGCGCGCCGCGCGTTTTCATCTCCCACGGGGTCCACGACGAGCAGATCCCCATCGCGCGCAGCGCGCGGGTGCACGCGGCCCTGCTCAAGGACGCCGGCTACGATGTGACCTTCATGGAATATAACGGCCCCCATGCCTGGCAACCGCCGGTGGTGGCGCTGGCGGTGGATTTCTTCCTGTCGCCATAGCGGACGCCGCAGCCGCGGGAGCGCGCGCGGACGCACGCGCTCCCGGCCCGCAACGGACGGCACCAGGGGGCCAACCCCGTCTACCGGATCGCAGGCGCAGACGCCGGCGCCCTCCTACTTGATATATTTGTGCTTGTTCTCGACCACGCCCTGCGGAAACAGCGCGCGAACGGCCGACCGCGCGGCGATGTCGGCCTGCAGCACGATATCCCGCACAGGCTGCTCCGGACGACCACGGAACGAGGTGACGTGGAACTCCTGTTCCGGATGCATCGGCGTGGGGCCGAAGTAATAATTCGAGACGCAGCAACGGCTGGCCGTGTTGGTGATGGGGCTGACGGAGTGCCACGTCTCGTGATGGGTTTCCATCACCGCGAGCCGATTGAACTTCGAGTGGATTGTGATCTGTTTTTTCTTCGGCCCTTCAGGCCAAAGCTCGAGATTGCCGCCCTTATCCTCGGGCCAGTCCGGCGATACATAATACAGCAGGTTGAGATTGCGCCACAACCGGCGATCCTTGTCGTGTGAATTGTCGAGATGGGGATTGAGGAAGTGCCCCGGCGCCATTAACGAGATACCGCCCGCATAGAGATTGTCGTCCGGAACCATATCGTGCTTGCCGACGACATCGCTGATGATTTCAACGATCTCCGGCTCTTGGAAGGCATAGATCGCCTCCTCCAGCAACCGGTCATGTTCATTCATCTGTGCGGAGATAAACTTGAGCTCACGCAAGGATTTGTTGAGCCGCATATTGTTTCCGGACGGGAATTTTCCATAAATCGCAAGAGCGACATCCGGAGGCAGAACATCGTCCACCACAAAATTTCGGATTGGACTACTGGATTCGTATTGTCTTTTAATTCTGTCGAACTCGACTCTCAAGCGATCAGCGACAAACTTAGACAGCGAAACACGGTCATGCATTGGAACCCCCCTGACAGAGCCAATACCGATTTTTCCGAGTGGAACTTGTCCAGAATATCATGATAGCTCATGGCATAAAACCTGAGATTGTAGATTTTTCTGCAGTGCCCCCTAAAAACCCTCATCGCGCGGGTATTTTATCGCAGTCGCACAATGCCTTGGCGCCGCGATTACGACCTTTGGCTGCATCCGCACCCTCCGGGAATCCGGCGCTGGACAAGGCCGCCCGCGAGTGATGAGTTGGCTTCAATGACAACAAGCGAACGGGCAGGCCTTTGATCGGGCCGCCGGACGGGAGACATGCTTCGGGCCTCGGTCGTCATCTTCGCAGCGCTGGCCTACATCGGCTTCCTGTTCGCCATCGCGAGCTATGGCGACCGGCTGCGGCCGAAGGCGGCGCGGCGCGCGCCGCGACCCATGATCTATTCGCTGTCGCTAGCGGTATACTGTACTTCGTGGACATTCTTCGGCTCTGTGGGGCTTGCCACCACCCAGGGCTTTGACTTCCTCACCATCTATCTTGGCCCCATCATCCTGATGACTGTGGGCGCCCCCGTCTTCATGCGGGTGGTGCGCCTCGCCAAGGCCAACAACATCACCTCCATCGCCGACTTCATCGCGGCGCGCTACGGCAAGAACCAGGGCATCGCGGCGCTGGTGGCGCTGGTGGCCATCGTCGGCGCCATTCCCTACATCTCGCTGCAGCTCAAGGCGGTCTCGGCCTCCCTCGTGGCCATGCTCGGCCATTTCGCCGGGGAGCACGGGCGCGGCACGGTGGTGGGCGACCTTGCGCTGTTCGTGGCCTGCGCCATGGCCGCCTTCGCCATCCTGTTCGGCACCCGCCACACCGACGCCACCGAGCACCAGGACGGCCTGATGCTCGCCATCGCCACCGAATCCCTGGTGAAGCTCGCGGCCTTCCTTGCCGTCGGCATCGTCGTCACCTTCCTCATCTTCGACGGCCCCGTGGAGCTGTGGTACGCGGCGCGCGAAGCCGGCGTCACCGCCCCGTTCGAGCACGGCTTCCCGCTCGGCAACTGGCTGACCATGATGGTGCTCTCCGGTGGCGCCTTCATGCTGCTGCCACGCCAGTTCCACGTGGCGGTTGTGGAGAACAAGGGCGAGGAGGAGATCCACCGGGCGCGCTGGCTGTTCCCGCTCTATCTGGTGCTCATCAACCTGTTCGTGGTGCCGCTCGCCCTCGCCGGCATGACCCTGTTCCCGCTGCAGATGGTGGACAGCGATGTCTATGTGCTGGCGGTGCCGCTGGCCGCCGGCTTCGACACCATCGCGCTGCTCGCCTTCGTCGGCGGGCTCTCGGCGGCCACCGCCATGGTGATCGTGGAATCGGTGGCCATCGCCATCATGGTCTCCAACGACCTGGTGATGCCCCTGCTGCTGCGCCGCCGCGCCGCCAAGGCCGACGGCGGCCCGCCCGACGACATGACCAGCGTGCTGCTGATGGTACGGCGGGTGGCCATCTTCGTCATCGTGCTGGCCGCCTATCTCTACCACCGCATCACCGGCGACGCGCAGCTGGCCCAGATCGGCCTCCTGTCGTTCGCCGCCATCGCCCAGGTGGGACCGGCCTTTGCCGCCGGCATCCTGTGGCAGCGCGCGACCGCCAACGGCGCCATCGCCGCCATCCTCACCGGCAGCGCGCTGTGGGCCTATACGCTGCTGCTGCCGAGCCTTGCCGAGGCCGGCCTCATCTCCTCCACCGTGGTGCAGAATGGCCCGTTCGGGCTATGGCTGCTGAAGCCCACGGCGCTGCTCGGCCTTTCCGCCACGCCGCTGGCCCATGGCGTGGCCTGGAGCCTCGGCATCAACACGCTGGTGCTGGTGGTGGTGTCCCTCCTCACCCAGCCGAGCCAGATCGAGCGGGTGCAGGCCCGCCTGTTCGCCGGTGGCGGCGACCGCGGGCAGATGCGCCCGGCCTTCCTGCGCTGGCGCTCCTCGGTCACGCTGGGCGAGGTCATGGCGACGGTGGAACGCTATCTCGGCGCCGAGCGGGCCCGCGCCGCCTTCGAGAATTACGCCCGCCAGCACGGCTTCATCCTCGATCCGCACCGGGAGGCGGACGCCGGCATGGTGCGCTATGCCGAGCACCTGCTGGCCTCGGCGGTGGGGGCGGCCTCCTCGCGCATCGTGCTGTCACTGCTGCTGCGCAAGCGCACCGTCTCCACCAAGGCGGCCTTGAAGCTGCTCGACGATGCCTCCGCCGCCATCCAGTACAATCGCGAGCTGTTGCAGAGCGCCATCGACCATGTGCGCCAGGGCATCGCCGTGTTCGACCGCGACCTGCGCCTCGTGTGCTGGAATCGCCAGTTCGGCCAGATGCTGGACCTGCCGGCCGAATGCTACGCGGTGGGCGTGCCGCTGACCGACATCCTCGCCTCCGCCCCCGCCGACGACGAGGCCAAGGGGAGCGCTGCGGGGGTGGGCGCGCGCATCGCCCGCTACGCCCATCCCAGCCCCGACTTCTCCGAGCGCCTGCACCAGCGCGGCGCGGTGATCGAGGCGCGGTCCGATGCCATGCCCGACAGCGGCATCGCCGTCACCTTCACCGACATCACCGCTTCCGTGGAAGCCGCCCTGGCCCTGGAGCGGGCCAACGAGAATCTGGAACGCCGCGTCCGCGAGCGCACCGAGGAGCTGGAGCGCCTCAACGGAGCGCTGGAGAAGGCCAAGGCCGAGGCGGAGGAAGCCAACCTCTCCAAGACGCGCTTCCTCGCCGCCGCGAGCCACGACATCCTCCAGCCGCTCAACGCCGCCCGGCTCTACGTGACCACCATGGTGGAGCGGGCGCGGGGACCGGAGGAGGAGCGCCTCGCCGGCAACGTGGATGCCTCGCTGGAATCGGTGGAGGAGATCCTCTCCGCCCTGCTCGACATCTCCCGCCTCGACTCGGGCGTGATGCGGCCGGAGATCGCGCCGTTCCGCATCGCCGACATCCTGAAGCCGCTGGAGATGGAATTCGCCCCGCTGGCGCGGGAGAAGAATCTCCAACTCACCTTCGTGCCGTGCTCGCTCGCCGTGCGCTCGGACCGGCGGCTGCTGCGCCGGCTCCTGCAGAACCTGATCTCCAACGCCGTGAAATATACCCCCCACGGGCGCGTGCTGGTGGGCTGCCGCCGCCACGCGGGCCGGCTGCGGGTGGAGGTGCACGACACCGGGGTGGGCATCCCGCGCTCCAAGTACAAGGTGGTGTTCCAGGAGTTCCAGCGGCTCGACCAGGGCGCCAAGGTGGCGCGCGGGCTCGGACTCGGCCTCTCCATCGTGGAACGCATCGCCCGGGTGCTGGAGCACAAGGTGGACGTCACCTCCCAGCCGTCCAAGGGCTCCACCTTCAGCGTCGACCTGCCGGTGGCCGTCTCCATGCCGGAGGAGCCGCAGGCCGTCCCCGCGCCGACCCGCCGCGGCGCACAGCTGGACGGGCTCACCGTCCTCGCCATCGACAACGAGCCGGCCATCCTCGAAGGCATGGAACTGCTGCTGAAGGGCTGGGGCTGCGAGGTCATCACCGCGTCGAGCGCCGCCGGCGCCCTGGAGGCGGTGCGGCTGACGCGCAAGATGCCGGACGTGGCCCTGGTGGACTATCACCTCGACGACGGCCACGGCATCGACGCGGTCATGTCGCTGAGGTGGAAACTGGGGAAACTGCCGGCCGTTCTCATCACCGCGGACCGCAGCAAGAAGGTGCGCGATGCGGCCCGCGCGGCGGACATGGAAATCCTCAGCAAGCCATTGAAGCCGGCGGCGCTGCGCGCCCTCCTCGCCCACTGGCGCCTCGCCCGCTCGGCGGCGGAATAGCCTGTTTGCGCAGGTCGCGCGCAGCCATTTTGCAACAGGCTCGGAGCATCCGGGTTAAGCCCTCGTTCATCCGCATGAACGCCCAATAAACGCCGCCTTCAGCCAGCGTTATGTGGCCGTGCCATAGAAGCACGCCCTCGGGGCATGGAAATGTTACTATTCTGTTAAAGTTTGTAACTGATCCATGCTGACTTGAACGCGCGATATACTTTTGGAGCGTGGCTATGACGATCACGATTAACGTCCCCGTCTTCCCGCTACGGAAAGAAATCGCCGCTCGCAAGCGGCGTCTCAGTCTTTCCCTGGGCTTACCGCTGCGGGCAAAGGGTGGCGCGAAAGCGGCCGGCACCGGGCCGGACCCGCGCTATACCGCCGACGGACTGGAGTTTGACGTGAGCGGCATCGGCAAGCCCGGCCGTCGCGGCGAGGGCTGAAGCGCAGGCCGGGGCGTCACCGCATCGGGTCCCCGGCCGTCATCACGCTGGTCCCGGACCGCCCATTCGCCTGAAGGCGTGAAAGCCACCGTCGGTCGGTCATCAAGATTCTCAAGGTACATTTCGGCAGTCGCCCGGTGCTGACGCCCGTTCCGGACACCTGAGGCGCGCGGCCCTCCCCACGGCACATCCCCCGGCCTGCGGCTCATTTGCGTGCCTGCGGCGCCTGGGCTGTCGCATTAGGCCACGGCTCTGATATATGCGCGTCACATAATCGAGGCACCGAGGCCCTTCCCATGGCGAATGTCACTGCTTTTCCGGACAAGGCCACCATCGCCGAGCAGACCGCGCGGATGCTGCTGGAGGTGGAGGCCGTGCGCTTTTCCTCCGGCGAGCCGTTCATCTTCACCTCCGGCTGGGCCAGCCCGGTCTATATCGACTGCCGGCGCCTCATCTCCTTCCCCCGCGTGCGCCAGACGCTGGTGGACTTCGGCATCTCCACCATCTTCCGCGAGATCGGCTACGAGCAGTTCGATACCGTAGCCGGCGGCGAGACGGCGGGCATCCCCTTCGCAGCCTGGGTGGCGGACCGGCTGATGTTGCCCATGCAGTATGTGCGCAAGAAGCCCAAGGGCTTCGGGCGCAACGCACAGATCGAGGGACACCTGGCCCCCGGCCAGCGGGTGCTGCTGGTGGAGGACCTCACCACCGACGGCAAGAGCAAGGTGACCTTCGTCAACGCCCTGCGCGAGGCCGGGGCGGAGTGCTCGCACTGTTTCGTGTTCTTCTATTACGACATCTTCGCCGAGGCCTCGGGCATCTTCGACCAGGCCGGGCTCAGCCTGCACCGCCTCGCCACCTGGTGGGACGTGCTGGCGGCGGTGAAGACCATGAACCGGTTCGAATCCGCCCAGATCGCCGAGATCGAGTCCTTCCTCCACGATCCCCACTCCTGGTCGAAGGCCCACGGCGGCACCGCCGTCACCGGCGAGTGACCGCGCGGATGGACCTCTACGGCGTCCTCAAGCCCCTGTTCCGGTTCATGACGCCGGAGCAGGCGCATCACCTGTCCATCCGCGTGTTGAAGAGCGGCCTGGTGCCGGACCTGTCGGGGGGACCCGACGATCCGGTGCTGGCGACGCGGGTGTGGGGGCTCGATTTCCCCAATCCGGTGGGCCTTGCCGCCGGCTTCGACAAGCATTGCGAGGTGGCGGACGCCCTGTTCAGGTTCGGCTTCGGCTTTGTGGAGGCCGGCACGGTGACGCCGCGCCCGCAGCCGGGCAATCCCCTGCCCCGCCTGTTCCGGCTGGATGAGGACGAGGCGGTCATCAACCGCTTCGGCTTCAACAGCGAGGGCCTCGCCCCCTTCGTCTTCCGCCTTGGGCAGCGCCGGGCCAGCGGCAAGCACGGCATCGTCGGCGCCAATGTGGGGAAGAACAAGGAGAGCGAGGACGCGCTGGAGGATTACGGCGCCGGCGTCTCGGCCACCTGCCGCCTCGCCGACTATCTGGTGTGCAACATCTCCTCGCCCAACACGCCGGGCCTTCGGGCGCTGCAGGCGCGGGCGGAGATGGAAACCCTGCTCGCCCACGTCATTAGCGTGCGCAATGCCTCCATGCCCGATCCCGCCGCGCGCACCCCCCTGCTGGTAAAGGTGGCGCCGGACCTCGACGACGCGGCCCTGGCCGACGTGGCGGAGGCCTCCCTCGCCACCGGCGTGGACGGCATCATCATGGGAAACACCACCCTGTCGCGCCCGGCGAGCCTGCAAAGCAAGTTCAAGGACGAGACCGGCGGCCTCTCCGGCAAGCCCCTGCTGGCCCTGTCCACCGAGCGCCTCGGGGCGCTTTATCGGCTTGTGGGCGGCCGGCTGCCCATCATCGGCGTGGGCGGCATTGCTTCCGGAGCGGACGCCTATGCCAAGGTCCGCGCCGGGGCGAGCCTGGTGCAGATCTATTCCGCCCTGGTGTTCCATGGCCCCGGCCTCGTGACCCGGATCAAGACGGATCTCGCCGCCCGCCTGAAGGCGGACGGCTTCGCCTCCATTGCCGATGCGGTGGGCGTGGACGTGCGCTGAGGCGCCTAAGGTCGGGCGTGTCAGCTCGGGCGTTTGGCGAGCATGTCGCGGATCTCGGTGAGCAGCACCTCGGAGCGGGTCGGCGCCGGCGCCGGCTTGTTCTCCTCGGCCCGGCGCAGGGTGTTGATGGTCCGCACCACCAGGAACAGCACCGCCGCCACGATCAGGAAATTAATGGCGATGGTAATGAAGGAGCCATACGCCAGTACCGCTCCCTGCTTTTTGGCGTCCACCAGGTTGTCGGCCGTCACAGCCGACGACAGGGGGATGAAGTGGTTCGAGAAATCGAGACCGCCGGTGATGGCGCCGATGACCGGCATGAAGATGTCGCCCACGAGCGAGGTCACGATGTTGCCGAAGGCTGCGCCGATGATCACGCCGATGGCGAGATCCATCACATTGCCCTTGACCGCGAATTCCCTGAACTCCTTCAACACCGGCATGTCCGTCTCCCGAGCCGTCGAGATGGCACCCTTGACCAAAATCCTTACGAAACGTCCTTAACGCTGGGCCAAGGCGCACTGCAAGCGACAGGCGAGCAACGCGGCCGGGGTCGGCTGGGTTCACGCCTGGACCGAATTTCCCTTTGCCCCCACCCGCGATCGCCTCTCGCCAAACGGATCGCTCCGTTGCGGCACCGTTGCGTACGGCGTGACGCTTTCATGACTTTGAGTGCGCCCGTCCCTATGTTAGGGAGTGCCCGCCGCCGATGACGGGGGCGGGCCTTAGGGCTCTTTCGGCAACACCCCCAGGGGTCCCCTCGCGGATCAACCCCTTCCGGGCAGAATGGCGACACGCTTGAGAATGGCGGACCGGCAAACCAGCTTCGCATATGAAGATCTCCTCGCCTGCGGACGTGGCGAGCTGTTCGGCGCCGGAAACGCGCAATTGCCGCTGCCGCCCATGCTGATGTTCGACCGCATCGTCGAGATTTCCGAGACCGGCGGCGAATTCGGCAAGGGCTTCATCCGCGCCGAGCTCGACGTGAACCCGGACCTGTGGTTCTTCGCCTGCCACTTCAAGGGCGACCCGGTTATGCCCGGCTGCCTGGGCCTCGACGCCATGTGGCAGTTGGTCGGCTTCTATCTCGGCTGGCTGGGCTCGCCCGGCCGCGGCCGGGCGCTGGGCCTCGGCGAACTCAAGTTTTCAGGCCAGGTTCTGCCGGGCGTGAAGAAGGTGGTCTACGGCATCGAGTTCAAGCGGGTGATGCGCTCCAAGCTGGTGCTGGGCATCGCCGATGGCTGGCTGTCGGCGGACGATGCCGTCATCTATCGCGCGAAGGATCTGAAGGTGGGCCTGTTCCAGGCCGATGCGGCACCCGCCGCGGGAGCGGCGAGCGCCTGACAAGGCGCCGCCACGATCCGCGGCCATACTGCTGCTTTCCAATGGGGATTTGACATGCGGCGCGTCGTCGTCACCGGGATGGGCATCGTCTCGTCTATCGGCAACTCCACGCAAGAGGTGCTCGCCAGCCTGCGCGAGGCCAAGAGCGGCATCTCCTTCGCGGAGGACCAGGCCAAGCTCGGCTTCCGCTGCCAGGTGCAGGGCGCGCCGACGCTGAACGCCGAAGAGGTGGTGGATCGCCGCGCCATGCGCTTCCACGGCGGCGGCACCGCCTGGAACCATGTCGCCATGGACCAGGCCATCCGCGATTCGGGGCTGGAGCCGTCCGAGGTTTCCAACCCGCGCACCGGCATCGTCATGGGCTCCGGCGGCCCGTCCACCCGCACCATCGTGGAAGCGGCGGACATCGCCCGCACCAAGGGCCCCAAGCGCATCGGCCCGTTCGCCGTGCCCAAGGCCATGAGCTCGACCGCGTCGGCGACGCTCGCCACCTGGTTCAAGATCAAGGGCGTCAACTATTCCATCTCGTCGGCCTGCGCCACGTCGAACCACTGCATCGGCAACGCCTACGAGCAGATCCAGTACGGCAAGCAGGACGTGGTCTTCGCCGGCGGCTGCGAGGAGCTGGACTGGACCCTCTCCAGCCTGTTCGACGCCATGGGCGCCATGTCCTCCAAATTCAACGCCACGCCCCACAAGGCCTCCCGCGCCTATGATGTGAACCGCGACGGCTTCGTCATCGCCGGCGGCGCGGGCGTGCTGGTGCTGGAAGAGCTGGAGCACGCCAAGGCCCGCGGCGCCAAGATCTATGGTGAGGTCGCCGGCTACGGCGCCACCTCCGACGGCTACGACATGGTCGCCCCCTCGGGCGAGGGCGCCGAGCGCTGCATGCGCATGGCCCTGTCCACCGTGAACCTGCCCATCGACTACATCAACCCGCACGCCACCTCGACCCCGGCCGGCGATCCGCCGGAAATCGAGGCCATCCGCAAGGTGTTTGGCGTCGGCGAGAAGTGCCCGCCCATCTCGGCGACCAAGTCGCTGACCGGCCACTCGCTGGGCGCCACCGGAGTGCAGGAAGCCATCTACTGCCTCCTCATGATGCAGAACGGCTTCATCTGCGAGAGCGCCAACATCGAGGAGCTGGACCCGGTGTTCGCCGACATGCCCATCGTCCGCGCGCGGCAGGACAATGTGAAGCTCGGCGCGGTGCTGTCCAATTCGTTCGGCTTCGGCGGCACCAATGCGTCGCTGGTCTTCAAGCACGTGGATGCGTGATTGCACGACGGAGGCCTGAGCCCCGCCGGGCGGATGTCCGCCGTGCAGCCCCTGCAGGCCAGGCCAGCGGGGGCAATACCGGCTTGAGGCAGGGCCATCCGGGGCAAGGGTTCTACGACCTCCCCCAGAGGCATGCGTCAGGGTCGGTCATGAAAGGTGAAGGGCCGTGCCGTGGTGCCGGCCCGCGCGGTCTGCTATCGGCGTTTCAGGCGCGAGAGGGTGGGTGATGCAGGACCTGATGAAGGGCAAGCGTGGCTTGGTGATGGGGGTCGCGAACGACCATTCCATCGCCTGGGGCATCGCCAAAGCCTTGGCCGGCCAGGGCGCCGAGATCGCCTTCACCTACCAGGGCGATTCCGTGGCCAAGCGCGTGAAGCCGCTGGCCGAGAGCCTCGGCTCCTCCATCCTCCTGCCGTGCGACGTGGAAGACCTCGCCAGCGTGGATGCCGTGTTCGCGGCGCTGAAGGAGCGCTGGGGCACCATCGATTTCCTGGTGCATGCGGTGGCCTTCTCCGACAAGTCGGAGCTGAAGGGCCGCTACGCTGATACCAGCCGAGAGAATTTCTCCCGCACCATGGTCATCTCCTGCTTCTCCTTCACGGAGATCGCCAAGCGCGCCGCCGCGCTGATGCCCAATGGCGGGTCGCTCGTCACCCTGACCTATGGCGGCTCCACCCGCGTCATGCCCAATTACAACGTGATGGGCGTGGCCAAGGCGGCGCTGGAAGCTTCGGTGCGCTACCTCGCCGCCGATTACGGGCCGGCCGGCATCCGCGTGAACGCCATTTCGGCGGGGCCCGTACGCACGCTCGCCGGCGCCGGCATCGCTGATGCCCGCCTGATGTTCAACTACCAGAAGCGCCACGCCCCCCTGCGCCGCACCGTCTCCATCGAGGAAGTGGGCGGCTCCGCCCTCTACCTGCTGTCCGAGCTGTCGGGTGGCGTGACGGGCGAGATCCATTTCGTGGATTCCGGCTACAACATCATGTCCATGCCGCATCCCGACGTGCTCAAGCAGCAGGAAGACGCCGAGGCGAAGCTTGCGGCCGACGCGCCGGTGAAGGCTGCGGAATAGCAGCAGCGCCCCGGGCCTGCGCCGGTGATCGACCCGACCTGACGCAGCGGCGGGCGCGATTGCCTCTTTACCTCCCGCGCCGGAGCGCTACCTATCGGCGCGGGCTGTTCTGACCATCACAGACAGAACCGCTGCATCTGGGGGTGGGTGAAGGCATGGACGCACTGGTGGTCGCCGGGATCGTCTTCGTGTGTCTGTTCGGCGGTGCCATCGCCGGCATGGCGGCCTCCCGCAAGCTGAAGGAACAGCACCTCTCCAAGGAAACGCAGGAGGCGGTGAAGCTCGCGGTGGGTATGGTGGCGGCCATGGCCTCGTTGATCCTCGGCCTCATGACCGCGTCGGTGAAGGGGAATTTCGACACCACCAACCGCGACGTGCAGCAATACGCCACCTATCTCATCACCCTCGACCTGTCGCTCCGGCACTATGGTCCGGACGCCGATCCGGCCCGCGCCGCGCTGCGCGGCTATACCGAGCACGCCCTCGACGAGACCTGGCCGGCGGACACCACGAAGACCCTCGTCAACAGCGAGGTGTCCGAGCAGACCCTCTCGCATGTGGGCCAGATGGTGCGCGCGCTTGAGCCGAAGACGCCGGACCAGGTGGAACTCAAGGCGGAGGCGATCGACCGCTACAAGTCGTTGGCGGCCTTGCGCTGGGTGCTGATTGAGGAAAGCGCAGTGCAGGTGCCGCCCATCTTCACCGTCGTGCTGATCGTCTGGCTCACCTTCATCTTCATGAGCTTCGGGTTGTTTTCGCCGGTCAACTCGGTGTCGGTGTCGATTTTTCTCCTGTGTGCCCTCTCCCTGGGCGGAGCGATCTTCCTGATCCTGGAGATGAGCACGCCCTTTGACGGAATTATAATAATACCGTCCGACGCCATGCTGAAGGCGTTGCAGCACATGGTGAAGTAACCGTCCCGCCGGCCGGCAGCGGGGATGGGCGGACGGGCGGCATCATGGGGCGTTGCGCTGCACCGGCCCAGCGGCTAGAGCATAGCGCGTCCGGATCGTTCCGGGCCGGGCATATCGCCCAACCCATTGAATTTGAGCCAACTTCCAATCAGCGGAGCGATCCGCTCCGGTGGGAAGCTGCTCCACAGGCACCTTGTCCGCAGCGGCGGCGCAGGCCCCCGAGGGCCGCGAGCAGTGCGGACGGACATGCGCGGGCCGAACCGGCCGCGCTCGCCTTTGACAGGACAGGAGGCGGACATGAGCCGCAAGACGCTGTGGGTGGCGGCGGCGAGCGTGCTCGTCGGCATCATCGTGCTCGGCCTCAAGGCGCTGGCGTGGTGGGTGACGGGCTCCGTGGCGCTGTTGTCCGATGCGCTGGAGAGCATCATCAACGTGGCCGCCTCCGGCGCGGCGCTGATCGCCCTGCAGGTGTCCTCGCGGCCCGCCGACGACAACCACCAGTTCGGCCACCACAAGGCGGAATACATCTCGGCGGTGATCGAGGGGGTGCTGGTGGTGATCGCCGCGCTCACCATCATGCGCGAGGCCTATAACGGCTTCCAGAACCCCACCCTGCCCGACCAGCCGGTGAAGGGCATGCTGCTGAACGGCGCAGCGACCGTCGTCAACGTGGTGTGGTACGTCATCCTGATGCGCGTCGGCCGGGCCTATCGCTCGCCGGCCCTGATCGCTGACGCCAAGCACCTGATGTCGGACGTGGTCACCTCCGCAGCCGTGCTGGCGGGCTTCGTGCTGGTTCCGGTCACCGGATGGCCGCAGCTGGACCCGCTGCTGGCCGGGCTCGTCGCCCTCAACGTGCTGTGGACCGGCTGGGGCATGATGAAGGAATCCGTGGGCGGCCTGATGGACGCCGCCCCGCCGCCGGACGTGGTGGCGCGCATCAAGGAGCTGGTCTCAATCCACGCCGCCGGCGCCATCGAGGCCCACGACCTGCGCACCCGCCATGCCGGGCGCATCACCTTCGTGGAGTTTCACCTGGTGGTGCCGGGCGCCATGACGGTAGCGGCCGCTCACGAGATCTGCGACCGCATCGAGAGCGCCTTCGAGCAGGACATGGACGACGCCATCATCACCATCCACGTGGAGCCGGAAGGCGAGGCCAAGCACCGCGGCGTGGTGGTGCTTTAATCGCGCTCCCAAGGCCTCACGCTCCAAGGCCTCACGCTCCCTTGGGGCGGAAGGCGACGCACACCTGCGGGTCGGTCTCGATGCGCCCCGCGCCGATGAGGTCGAGGCAATAGGGAATGGCCGGGAACACCGCCCCGAGGCACACCGCGATGGAGGCCGGCTTGCCCGGCAGGTTCACGATCAGGGTCTTGCCGCGCACCCCCGCCTCCTGCCGCGACAGGATGGCGGTGGGCACCTCGTTCAGGCTGATGCGGCGCATCTGCTCGCCGAAGCCGGGCAGCGGCTTCTCGATCACCGCCGCCATGGCCTCAGGGGTCAGGTCGCGCGGGGCCGGGCCGGTGCCGCCGGTGGTGCAGATGAGGTCGAGGCCGGCATGGTCGCACATGTCGATCAGGGTATCGCGCACACTCTCGAAACCGTCCGGAATGACCCGATAGTCGACGCTCCAGGGGCTGGTGATGGCCTGCCGCAGCCATGCCTCGATGGCCGGCCCCGAGAGGTCGGCATAGCCGCCGGAGCTGGCGCGGTCCGAAATGGTGACGATGCCGATGCGGGCTGGCGACATGGGAGCGATCCGGTTGGTCCAGAGCACGCGCTGGCTGCGCGTCCCCGATCTCGAGGGCGGGAGACGGATGCGCCGATCAGGCGGGTTCAACCCGATCGGGCCCGGCTCCAAGGCGGTCCGCCTGTGCTGGCGCGACCGGGGCCGAAATGCAAGCCCGTGTCCATTTCCCCGTGTCCATCTCAGCGTCACCCGGGCGCGCCGCCATACCGCAGCGATAGAGGTTGAATTTCGCGTGAAACCGTATTCATGTGAATATAGGTGAAACGTGTCGTTTTTTTCGGGTTCCTGCCGTGACGGTGCATCGGAGCATGTCGGATTTCCTGACCACCCGCGAGCTGGCGGCGCTGCTGCGCGTGAAGGAGCGCAAGGTCTACGATCTGGTGGCGACGGGCAGTCTCCCGGTCCGGCGGGTGACGGGCAAACTGCTGTTTCCGCGCAAGGAAATCGAGAGCTGGCTGGGAGGCGCCACTGAACCGCGCGAGGCCGGGGAGACCCAGGCGCCGGGCGAGCGTGCACCCTTCCCGCTCGTTCTCGCCGGCGGGCACGACCCCCTGCTCGACTGGGCGCTGCGCGAATCGCGCTCCGGCATCGCCGCCTTCCTCGACGGCGCGCTCGATGGGCTCGCCCGCGCCGAGCGAGGCGAATGCATCGCCGTGGGCCTGCACGTGCCCGATCCACAGGGCTGGAACGTGGGTACGGTGGAAGGCCGCTTCTGCCGCGAGCCATGGGTGCTGATCGAATGGGCCCGGCGGGTGCGCGGCCTCCTCTACCGGCCCGATATCGCCCGTCCTCCCAAAAGCCTGAAAGATGTCCGGGGCCTGCGCTTCCAGGCGCGGCAGCCGGAAGCCGGCAGCGAGCTGGTGCTGGACCGGCTGTTGTCCGCCGAGAAGATGGTGCGCGCCGACCTCCGGGTAGTGGACGCCGTCGAGCGGACCGAGACCGACCTGGCGCTGGCCATCGCCGCCGGGCGGGCGGACGTGGGGCTCGGCATCGCCGCGGCGGCGCGCCTTCACAATCTGCGCTTCCTGCCGCTGCTGGAGGAGCGCTTCGACCTCCTGGTCTGGCGCAAGGCCTATTTCGATCCGCCGTTCCAGAAGCTGGTGGCATTCTGCCGCGCGCCCGCCTTCGAGGCCCGCGCCGCCGATCTCGGCGGCTATGACGTGTCCGGCTTCGGGACGGTCCATTACAATTGCTGCTGAACCGGCCCCCGGGCCGAAAAGAAACGCCCGCCCGTAAACCGGGCGGGCGCAAGGTCCTCTGGGGGACAGGTGTCTGCGGTCAGGCCGCCTCCACCGGTGGCACGTCGAGAGCGCGGAAAATGGCGCAGCGGCGGAAGGCGTCGATGTTGGGCGGCTCGTTCTTCTGCGAGCAATATTTCGCCACCAGCTTGGCGAGGCCCTTGATATCGCGTCCGGAGGTCTCCGGGAACATCACCACCAGCTTGCCGATCAGCTCGTCCGACAGCGGCAGGCCGAACTGATCCGCCATCACCCGCCAGATCTTGCGGCGGTCATCCGGCCCCGGCGAATGGTATTTGATGAGCGCGATGCAGCGGGAAATGATGGCCTCGTCAATATCGTCCACCCGGTTGGTGGTGAGGAACAGCAGGCCGTTGAAGTATTCGAGCACGCGCAGGAACACACCCACCACCGCGTTCATGGTGAGGTTGTCCTGCCGGCGCTTGATGTAGACATCCGCCTCGTCGATCAGCATCACCGCGCCCCAGCGCTGGGCGCGGGTGAGGGCATCCT
The DNA here is from genome assembly GCA_000017645.1 of Xanthobacter autotrophicus Py2. Lineage (NCBI taxonomy): Bacteria > Pseudomonadati > Pseudomonadota > Alphaproteobacteria > Hyphomicrobiales > Xanthobacteraceae > Xanthobacter > Xanthobacter versatilis. Next base: position 51,158 of record CP000781.1, on the reverse strand, counting down.
TCAGGGCCTGCTCCATGTGGGCCACATCGAGGCCGAGCTGGCCGGAATGCACCCGGTAGAGCGGGCGCTGGATGATCTCCGAATAGACCTCGGCGGTAAGGGTCTTGCCGACGCCGGGCGGGCCGGCGCACAGCACGGTGGTGCCGCCGGACTTGCCCGCCACCACGTCGTCCATGAGCGTGTTCATCTCGGCGGTGAGGATGTCGATGAGGTCGGTCTGCTCGGGCGGCAGCACCAGCTTGTGCTTCAGCTCGGGGTGGTATTCGTAAGGACGGATGTCGTCCACATGCACCCACACGTGGTGGTGCAGTTCCAGATGGAACATGAGGATGAGGGGGTGCACCGGCATGTCGGTGAACGAGCCCTTGCGCACGTTCGCCTGCGCCGCCTTCAGCGCCTCGTCCACCGCCATGTGGAAGAGGTTCTGCTTGTCCGCCTTCTTCACGATCTTGTCGAGGAAGAAGCCCGAGGTTTCGTTGCCCAGCGTGCGCTCGCCGAGCAGTTCCTCGTCATTCACCAGGCGCGCCTCGGAGCCCGAGGAGGACAGCACGATGATCGACTTGCGCGCCCAGTCGGTGTCGCGGCGGTTGGCGGTGGGATCCTCGGCGAAGATGCCGGTGCCCTTGCCGGAGAACTGGTGGCCGTAGCGCGCCCGCCACTCGAAATAGCGCACCATCTGGTCGTCGAAGGAGGCGAGCAGGCCCGCGTCCTCCATCAGCCAGCCCTTGGCCGCCAGCGTGCCGGGAATGGTAAGGCCGCGCAGATCCTTGGAGCGGATCAGCAGGTTCTCCACATGGATCTTGCCGCGATTGTTGGCCTTCAGCTCGATGATGACGCGGCCGGCCTCCTCCTCGCCGGGGGGCGTGTAGTCGAGCCGGGTGATGAGGTAGGGCTCGGGCTTGCCGCCCGCATTCATGCGGAACAGCCAGCCGCGGATGGATGAGTTCACGAAGTAGAGGGCCAGCTCGCCGGCGAGGTCTTCCAGCTCTTCCGGGGCGAAGCGCCGGCCTTCGTCCTTGAACACGCCGACGAGGTTGGCGAGCTGCTCTTCCTGCCCGCGCACGGCGGTGCCGCCATTCTTCAGCACCAGGTCGTGGAGGTGGGCCAGCTCGTCGGGCTTCAGCGTGTCGAGCCCCAGCTCCATGCGGGTGGACAGGCGCGGCTGGGCCAGAAGATGGGCCTGATCGGGAAAGGCCTCGACCAGGGATTCGACGACCAGACGTTCGACGATGAGCTTCATGACCACCTCACGGTGACGACCAATGTCCGGGTTCCGACAAAAATCGTCGGGCTGTGACAACCCCTGGCATCGGACGATGGGTTGAAACGGCCATAGCAAGATCGAGGCCGGCAAGATCAGCCCGACCCCTCGCTGGCATCGGCCGACCCACCTGCGGACGCCGGATCACCGAAGCCGACCTGCCGCACCGTTGGGCACCGCGCAGCTCACCCCGGCGTCAGCGCCGGGCGCCGGAACCCTCTTTTCGTTCACTATAACCCCTTGGAATAAAGTCACTAATCCGCAACGTCGCAATGACTCTGGCTGGCCGACTGAAATCTGAAATCCGCCTGAAATTTCAGCTTGCATGGGAAAGCAAGATAGCTTTGTATATTAGCTAATTCGCCCGTCGCGACTGCGGCTGGCGGGTGCTCCATCCCGGCGTTCCAGCGAGGTTGCCCCATCGCCATGGTCGCGCAGCAGATCGTCAACGGCCTCATGCTCGGGGCCATCTACATGCTCGTGGCGGTGGCCTTCACCCTCGCCATCGGGGTGTTGAACTTCCTCAATTTCTCCCTCCCCGGCCTGTTCATGGCCGGCGGCATGCTGGCCTTCGGGCTGATGAAGGCCGGCTGGCCCTTCCTGCTCGCCGCCGCCGGGGCGCTGGCCGCCGCCGCCTTCATCTCCCTGCTGGTGGAGCGCTTCGCCTACCGGCCCATGCAGGGCGGCGATCCGGAGGTGCCGCTGGTGTCCTCCCTCGGCTTCCTGGTGCTTTTGGAAAACCTCATGCTGGTTCAGTTCGGATCGGACCAGCAGGCGTTCCCGGCGCTGCTGCCGGACCTCAATTTGCGCCTCGGCGGCCTCGTCATCGGCTATGCCCAGCTCGCCTCTCTGGTGCTGTCGCTGGGCATCGTGGCCGCTCTGTCCTTCGTGCTGGCGAAGACCGCCGCCGGACGGCGCATCCGCACCGTGGCGGAAAGCCGCGAGACGGCGCTGCTCATGGGCATCGACATCGCCCGCCTGGTGCCGCAGCTCTTCGTCGCCTCGGCGGCGCTGGCGGCGCTGGCCGGCATCCTGTTCGCGGTGAACTACCAGCAGGTGTCGCCCTTCATGGGCGAGGGCGTCGGCTTCAAGGGCGTCGCCGCCATGATCGTGGGCGGCATGGGCTCCATCTGGGGCGCGGTGCTGGGCGGCCTGCTCATCGGCCTTGCCGAGGTGGTCTCCATCTCCTTCATCGGCGCGGACGTGGTGAACATCACCGTCTACGGCCTGCTGCTCCTCATCCTCATCGTCCGGCCGCAGGGCCTCATGGGCCGCGCCCCCAGCCGGGAGAAGCTGTAATGAGCGGCTATCTGACCGGCGTCCTCGTCGTCCTCGCCTTCAATGTCATGGCGGCCTATGCGGTCTACCTGCCGCTGGCCGCCGGGCAGCTCAATCTCGGCATCGCCGGCTTCATGGCCATCGGCGCCTATGGCTCGGCCTTCCTGACCAACGAATATATGTGGCCCATGTGGGCCGCCATCCCGGCGGGCGCGCTGGCGGCGGGGCTCACCGGCCTCCTCATCGGCCTGCCGGTGCTGCGCACCCACGGCATCTATTTCGCCATGGCCACCTTCGCACTTGGGCAGGTGATCTCCGCGCTGTTCCTCAATCTCGAAGTGGTAGGCGGCGCGGCGGGCTATCCCGTCACCGACTATGCCGGCCCCAACGTGGTGTTCGCGGCGGCGGCGGGCGTGGTGGTGCTGATGCTCTACATCTCCCGCACCCGCTTCGCCCTCGAGCTGACGGCGGTGAAAAGCGACGCCACGGTGGCGGACCTGCTCGGCGTCCCGGTGCGCGGCATGAAGGTGGCGGCCTTCGCCCTGGGCGCCATGGTGGCCGGCTTCGGCGGCGCCCTCTATGCGCACCATTACAATTTCGTGGAGGCCCAGCATTTCAACGTGCTGCTGTCGGTCTTCACCGTCCTTTACGTGCTGTTCGGCGGCACCCAGACCGTGTGGGGTCCGCTGGTGGGCGCCGTCTTCTTCACTTTGGTCCCGGAGCTGCTGCGCGCCTCCGACCAGTGGCGCTACGCCGTGTTCGCAGTCTTCATCATCGTCTTCATGGCGCTGCGCCCTCAGGGGCTGGTGACGGCCGCCCTGTTCCGCCTGTTCCGTCGCCGCGCGCCGGAGGCCTCCTCATGAGCACGGCGCTGGAAATCTCCGCCCTGTCCAAGTCGTTCGCGGGCGTACAGGCCATCCGCGACTTGTCCTTCACCGTGCCGAAGGGCGTCTCCACGGCGCTCATCGGCCCCAACGGGGCCGGCAAGACCACGGTGTTCAACATGGTCAGCGGCGTCTATGGCGTGGATGCCGGCCGCATCACGGTGAACGGCGTGGACGTGACCGGCATGCCCTCCCGCCGCCGCATCGGCACCGGCGTCGCCCGCTCGTTCCAGAACGTCCGGCTGATGCCGCATCTGTCGGTGCTGGAAAACCTGCTGGTGGGCCAGCATGTGCGTGCCTCCTCACTGGCCGCGCTGCTCACCCCCTACCGTCTCATCCCCAACCACCGCTGGAAGCGCGAGGCCCGCGCCGCGCTGGAGGAAAGCGGCCTCGGCCGCTGGGCGGACGAGACCGTCTCCGCCCTGCCCTACGGCGTGCGCAAGCGCATCGACCTGGTGCGTGCCACGCTCGCCGGCGCCAGCCTGCTGATGCTGGACGAGCCCGCCGCCGGCCTCAATCCCTCCGAGACCAACGCCTTGAGGGATCACCTCAAGGCACTGATGGCCAAGGGCACCACCCTGCTGGTGGTGGAGCACGACATGCACTTCGTGGAGTCCATCTGCCAGAACGTGGTGGTGCTGAATTTCGGCGAGAAGATCGCCGAGGGTCCCCTCTCCCGCGTGCGGCAGGATCCCAGGGTGCGCGAGGCCTATATCGGCTCGGACGGGGAGGCCTGACATGGCGCTGCTCGAAGTCTCCGCCCTTTCCGTCTCCTATGGCCGCGTGGCCGCGCTCACCGATGTCTCGCTCAGCGTCCGCGAGGGAGAGATCGTCACCGTGCTCGGAGCCAACGGGGCCGGCAAGTCCACCTTGCTGAAGGCCATCCTCGGCGCGGTCCCGGCGAAGGGCGGCGGCATCACCTTCGCAGATTCCGACCTCACCCGCGCGGCGCCCCACAGGCGCATGGCGCAGGGGCTGGTGCTGGTGCCGGAAGGCCGGCGCATCCTCATCTCCCTGACGGTGGAAGAGAACCTGCTGCTGGGCGCCCACATGCGGCGCGACACCGTCGCCATCCGCCGCGAGATGGACGCCATCTATGGCCGCTTCTCCAACCTCACCGAGCGCCGGCACATGCTGGCCTCCTGCCTCTCCGGCGGCGAGCAGCAGATGCTGGCCATCGGCCGCGCCATGATGGCGAAGCCTCGCCTGATGATGCTGGACGAACCCTCCCTCGGCCTCTCGCCGCTGTTCGTGGAGAAGCTGTTCGACCTCATCTGCGAACTGAACCGCGACGGCCTCTCGGTGCTGCTGGTGGAGCAGAACACCGGCAAGGCGCTGAAGGTCGCCCATGCCGCCACCGTGCTGGAACTCGGCCGCGTGACCATGGACGGCGACCCCAAGGCGCTCGCCGCCGATCCAAGGCTCCAGGACGCCTATCTCGGCGGGGCGAATGCCCACTGATCTTTTCAAGTGAAGTGAAGACCGGTTCGCGTGACGAAAACACGCGCGACACACAGAAAAACCAGAGCAATCCAGAGGAGAATTGGACATGAAGAAAAGTCTGCTTCTTGGCGCCGGCCTCCTGGCCGCGCTGGTCACCGCCGGCACCGCGCGGGCGGAGGAAGAGCTCGTCCTCGGCTACATGATGGCCAAGAGCGGCCCCTATGTGAGCCTTGCCAACACCAATGAGGTGGCGGTGGACATGGCGGTCGAGGAAATCAACGCCAAGGGCGGCATCAACGGCAAGAAGATCAAGGTGGTGAAGTTCGACACCGCCGGCGATCCCAAGCAGGCCACCACCGCCGTGCGCGCGTTCGCGCAGGATGCCGGGGCGCTGGCCATCATCGGGCCGTTCTCCTCCTCGGAAGTGCGCACCACCTTCCCGGTGGGCGAGCGCGAGGGCATCTCGCAGATGTCCATGGCCTCCTCGGCGCCGGGCCTCACCAAGGGCTTCACCTACGGCTTCCGCAACACCACCGACGAAGGCAAGGTGATCGACCAGGTGCTGGCGTCCATCAAGGACAAGAAGCTGCCCATGGCCTCGGGCGCGGCGGCCTATGCCACCGACGACGTGGTCTCCAAATCCATCGGCACCGGCGTGGTGCCCAAGATGTTCGAGAAGTATTCGATCCCCTCCAAGGGCGCCGTGGACTTCCAGCTCGCCGCCTTCGACCTGTCGCCCCAGGTGGCGCAGTTGAAGCAGATGGCGCCCGACGTGGTCGGCCTCGGCTCGCCGCCGGAAGGCGCCATCACCATCGCCAAGGAATTGAAGCGCCAGGGCGTCTCCACCCGCCTCATCGGCGGCACCACCATCGCCGATCCCGAGCTGCCCAAGCGCATGGATGGCGCCGGCGAGACGCTCACCATCGGCACCACCTTCTTCCCCGAGGTGAACGACAAGACCCGCGCCTTCGCGGCGGAATTCGCCAAGCGCACCAAGGCCGCAGGCCTCAACCGCACCGACCCCAACCAGATGGACGCCTCGGTCTACGACATCGTCTACCTCTACGCCGAGGCCATGAAGCGGGCCGGCACCACCGGCGACAAGGCCAAGCTCGCCGCCGAGCGCAGCGCGGTCCGCGACCAGGTGGCCAAGCTGAAGGACGTGCCGGCGCTCGAAGGCGCCATCTCCTTCGCCGACGGCGACGCCGTGAAGCCCGTCTACATCCTTGAGGTGAAGGGCGGGAAGTGGACCCTTCTGGATACGCGGATGCCGAACTGACCTCGGCACACTCCGCGTACGGCCGGCGCCTTCCTCCTGCCCCTGACCGGAAGGCGCCGGCTCTTCTTCCATTCCCTCGAAAGACACATCCATGCCGGGCACGACACTTGACTTCACCCTCCATGCCGACGGCGCCGCCAAGCGCCTTGCGGTGGAGATCCGCCACGCTGTGATCGCCGGCTGGACCGGCCGCGACAAGGCGGCGCTGGAAAAGCACATCGTGGAGCTGGAAGAGCTGGGCGTGCCGCGCCCCGCCTCCACCCCCATCTATTACCGGGTGGCGGCCGCCCGCTTCACCACCGCCGACGCCATCGAATGCACCGGGCCGGACTCATCCGGCGAGGTGGAGTTCATGGTGCTTGAGAGTGGCGGGCGCCGGTTCCTCGGCGTCGGCTCGGACCACACTGACCGCACGGTGGAGACCTACGGCATCACCGTCTCCAAGCAGATGTGCGACAAGCCCGTCGCCCCCGAGCTGTGGGTGCTGGACGACGTGCTGCCCCATTGGGACAGCCTGATCATCCGCTCGTTCGCCACCATCGACGGGGAACGGGTGCTATACCAGGAGGGCCCGGTCTCGGCCATGCTGCCCCCGGGCGAGATCATCGCTGGCTACGGGCCGGGCCTTTCCGAGGGCACCGCCATGTTTTGCGGCACCCTCGCGGCCAAGGGCGGCATCCGTCCCGCGGCGCGCTTCGAGTTCGAGCTGGAGGACCCGGTGCTGAAACACACCATCCGCCACGGCTATGATGTGAACATCCTGCCGATCGCCGGCTAAACTCGAAAAGAAGACACGTCCGGAGGGCGCCCATGCAGATCGAAGCAGAGCTGGGGGAGGCGACGGCGGAGACCGGCACCGCTCCGGGCCGCTCGCTGCGCGACACCGCCTATGAGGTGCTCAAGCAACGCATCATCATGTGCGTGTTCCGCCCCGGAGAGGCCCTGAGCGAGGCGCAGGTGGCGTCCAGCCTCGGCCTCGGCCGCACCCCGGTGCGCCAGGCGTTCGACCGGCTCATGCGCGACGGCCTCGTGGAGGTGCTGCCGCGCAAGGGCATCATCGTGCGTCCCATCAGCGCCGACGAAGTGCGCCACATGGTGGAGGTGCGGCTGCTGAACGAAGGCTTCTGCGCCCGCCTTGCCGCCGAGCGCGCCGACAGTGCCACCCTCGCCGCTTTGGCCGACAATGTGCGGCGCGGCGGCGCGGCGGCGGCGGAGCGTGATGTTGCAACGGCCATGGCGCTCGATCGCGCCTTCCACACCACCATTTCGGCGGCCGCCGGCAACCCGGTGCTGGGCGACATCCTGAAGAATCTGCACGAGCGGGCGCAGCGGGTATGGTTCGTGTCGCTCCGCGATGCCGGCCATCATGCCCGCGTGGTGGACGAGCACGCCGCCATCGTCTCCGCCCTCGCCGCCCGCGACGGCGACGGCGCCGAAGAGGCGACGCGGGCGCACATCCTCTCCTTCGCAGCAAACATCACGCGGCAGCTCTGAGCCCCCGCCTATCCCCGTGCCGGCGGGCGGCCCGGCGGCACGCTCTGGGCTTCGCGGGTGCGCACGAAGGTCCAGATGACGCGCGGCGTGCGCACCACCTCGCCCGACAGCACCAGTTGCGCGGTGCGGCGCGGGCCACCGGCGGCGGCAAGATCAACGCTTTCCTCCACCCCCAGCGGCACGTGCGGCGCGGCGAAGGCCCAGGCCTCACCGTTGGGCAGGCTGAGCAAGGCGGTGTGGGGATCGTCCAGCCGTTCCACCGTCACGGACGGATGCAGGTGGAAGCGGATGGCGAAGGTCTCCGCAGGCAGCTTGGCGCCCTCCTCGGCCGCCTTGAACACATCCTCGCCGTCCAGCCGGTTGCCTTCCATGGCGAGGCGGAACGAGCGCTGGTGGATGAGGCCGAACGGCTCCGCATAGCCATCGTGGCTGGCGCGCAGCAGCAGCGCATTGTTGCGGGTACCGCGCTGCACATCCACGTGCTTGGGTCCGGAGACGATGGGCGCGCCGAAAATGCGCGTCATGGAGCCGCCCTGCAGGAAGCGGCAGGACGAGGTGTCGGCGATGACGGCGGTGGAATGGGCCGCGGTGGAGCGCGCCACCTGCCGCCACATCTCCCGATGCACCTCCGGCACGCCGCAATTGATCACGATGCGGTGCCGGCCGGAGGAGAATTCAAAGGCGAGGCAGCTGGCATGGGCCTCCCAGCTCGCCATGGCGGGGGGCGGGGGGCCGGTGTCGGCGATCACCATGAGGGCGCGGGCATCGAGCCGCTGGTAGCCGGAATAGGGCGCGTTCGCCACCGGCGCGCCGCGGGCGTCGTCGAAGGCGAGGATGGTGGCGAGTTGGTCCGCCGCCGTGTGCCCCATGCCGTGGAAATGGGCGAACGCCCCGTCGCCATGCCGGAAGAAGCGCAGCATGGGCATCATCCGGTCCACCGCATTCATGAGCGCGGGGGGTGCCGGCTGGTTGCGCGCGGTGAAGGCCTGGCGCAGCGGCAGAAGATCCAGCAGCAATTCGATGAGCATGCCGGGATTGCGGGTGAGCGGGCCGCCATCGGGCAGGATCTGGCGGTCCAGCTCCTCAGACAGGCGCTTGTCCGCCGCCTTCAGCAGCCGGCCCTGGTCCGACATGCACAGGCCAGCGAAGACGAGGGCGGTCACCGCCAGCATGCGCGGCTGGCCGTCCGGCGCGTCGTTGGCCATGCGCCGCAGCTGGCGCACCTGCCGGGCCAGCGAGCGCATGAAGCGGCGGTAGAAATCGTGGTCGGCGTCCTGCAGCAAGAAGGTCGCCTGGGTCAGCCAGGAGATGATGCGCCGCGCCGCCACGTCCGGCCGCGCCGCCACCGCCCGCGCCTTGCCGGGATCGCGCATGAAGTCGCCCACCAGCGAGCGGGCGTTGGCGCGGGCGATGGTGGTGCCGGCGGCCTTCAGGTGCCTGAGCCAGCCGAAGCCGTGCAGCGCCTCGGCCCATTCCACGGAAGGTGGCACCAGCTCGAACGGGGTGCGCCCGTCCAGCAGCATCACCTTGCCGGCGAAGGCGAAGCGGCCGGAATAGATCTCGCTGGCCAGCGTCGCGTCGCCGGTACGCAGGTCCTGGGGGGCGATGAGCAGTCGCTCGGGCACCGGCACCGGCACGTAGCCGAGTGCCATGGTACGGCCGCCGAGGCGCGCAAGCACCTGCTGCGACCACAGCTCCGCGAGGAGGGCCATCAGGCGCGTGCGCTCTCTCAGGCCGCTCCGGCTCACGGCTCTCCCCGCTGACGGGGCGAGACCCTTGGCCAGGACGCCTCTGGCGAAAACGCCCTTGGCCACGACCTGAAGAGGCCCCGCCGCTCCATTCCAAATCCGCATGCGCTCGTCTTCACCGACTGATTCGCAACGGATGGGAGGGCCGACCGGGCCAACCAGGCCTGAGACCTCAGGCCCGGCGCTTCAGCCGGGCGGCGAAGAAGCCGTCGAGACCCGACCGCTCCGCTTCCCCCCGCATCCAGTGACTGGGAAGAGTGCGCACATCCCCTTGAGGAGTTATGAACGGATCGATGCCTTCCACCTCTCCGGGCACGATTGGTGCGCGGATTATATCACTGCGGGCGGCCAGCAGCCGTTCAACCTGCTGTTCCCCCTCCTCCGGCTCCAGCGAGCAGGTGGAATAGACCAGGGTGCCGCCGGGCTTGAGCAGGTCCGCCGCATGGGCGATCAGCCGGGCCTGAAGGCCGGCAAGGGTGACGAGGTCCCCCGGCCGCTTGTTGACGGCGATGTCCGGATGCCGGCGCAGGGTGCCGGTGGCCGAGCACGGTGCGTCCAGCAGCACGGCATCGAACGGGCCGCCGGAAAAGTCGGCCGCATCCCCCGCCACCACCTGGGCGGAAAGCTTCAGGCGCTCCAGGTTTTCCTTCAGCCGGGTGAGGCGGGACGACGAACGGTCCACGGCGGTGACGATGGCACCCGCCGCCGCAAGCTGCGCCGTCTTGCCGCCCGGGGCGGCGCACAGATCCGCAACCTTCAGGCCCTTCACGTCGCCCAGCAGCCGGGCCGGCAATGCGGCGGCGGCATCCTGCACCCACCAGTCGCCCTCGGCGAAGCCCGGCAGGGCGCGCACCGGCCCAGCCTGCAGGATGCGCACCGAGCCGGTGGGCAACACCTCGCCCGACAGGCGCTCCGCCCACAGCGCAGGGTCCGCCTTCACGGTGATGTCGAGGGGCGGCTCCACCTTGTGCATGGCGGCGATGGCGCGGGTGGTCTCAAGGCCGTACGCCTTGATCCAGCGCTGGCCCATCCATTCCGGCGTATCGGCGAAATCGGGGCTGATGCCCACCATCAGCGCATCCGCCTCGCGGGTGAGGCGGCGCAGCACGGCATTCACGAGGCCGGCGAACCCGGCGGTGTTGCGGTCGGCGCGGGCCACGTCCACGCACAGGCCCACGGCGGCGTGGTTGGGCACGTCCATGAACAGGATCTGCGTCGCCCCGGCCAGCAGCACGGATTCCAGCCGCGGCGCGGATTTCGGCAGGCCGCGCTCCATCAGCTTGGCGATCAGGGCGCGCAGGGTCCCGATGCGGCGCAGGCTGGTGGCGAGGATGCGGTAGGCGAGTGCCCGGTCGCGCGGGTCGAGGGCGACATCGGCATCGAGGGCATCCTCAAGCGCGGCACCGTGGCGCAGCACCTGCTCAAGGCCGTCCACGGCGAGGATGCGGGCGGCAAGGCCGGGCGTCGCGGCGGCAGGTTTGCCAGCAGTAGGTCTGCCAGGAGCCGGGGCGGATCCTGAACCGGGGCGGCGGGCGGGCTTGTGGGCGCGAGAAGGCGGTTTCATCGCGCAAGGTAGAGCACGAACCATGTGCCCGCGCCAACGGCTTTGCCACGCGGCGCCTTCCGCACGCGCGCTGCGCCTCGTTTACCTTGCCTCGCCAGCGCCGATCCCGTAAGACGCATTCGTAACGCCCCGGACCTGAGCCGGGGCTTTCCTTTGTGCGCGCGTGCGTTGCGATGCACCCGCGCCGGACCGGGAGGCGCCTTAAGGTGGCCAACGTGGTGGTAGTCGGCTCCCAATGGGGCGACGAAGGCAAGGGCAAGATCGTCGATTGGCTGTCGGAGCAGGCGGACGTGGTGGTCCGCTTCCAGGGCGGCCACAATGCGGGCCATACGCTGGTCGTCGGCGGCGTCACCTACAAGCTCTCCCTTTTGCCTTCGGGCGTGGTGCGCGGCGGCAAGCTCTCCGTGATCGGCAATGGCGTGGTGCTGGACCCGCAGGCGCTGGTGGACGAACTCGCCCGCCTCGCCGCCCAGGGGGTCGAGATCGGTCCCGACCGGCTGCGCATCGCCGAAACCGTTCCGCTCATCCTGCCGCTGCACCGCGAGCTGGACGCCCTGCGCGAGAGCGCCACCGCCGAGGGTGCGCGTATCGGCACCACCAAGCGCGGCATCGGCCCGGCCTATGAGGACAAGGTAGGCCGTCGCGCCATCCGCCTCGTGGACCTCTCCGACCCGTCCACCCTGCCGGCCAAGGTGGATCGGCTGCTGACCCACCACAACCTCATCCGCCGCGGCCTCGGCATGGAAGAGGTGAACCGCGACGCCCTGGTGGCCGAGCTGCTCGCCATCGCCCCCAAGGTCCTGCCCTTCATGGACCGGGTGTGGGAGCTGCTCGACAAGGCGCGGCGCGACGGCAAGAAGATCCTGTTCGAGGGCGCGCAGGGCGCGCTGCTCGACATCGACCACGGCACCTATCCTTACGTCACCTCGTCCAACACGGTGGCGGGATCGGCGGCGAGCGGCACCGGCATCGGCCCGGGCGCTCTGGATTATGTGCTCGGCATCACCAAGGCCTACACCACCCGCGTGGGCGAAGGCCCCTTCCCCACCGAGCTGACCGACGAAGTGGGCCAGACCCTGGGCAGCAAGGGCCGCGAGTTCGGCGTGGTCACCGGCCGTGCCCGCCGCTGCGGCTGGTTCGACGCGGTACTGGTGCGCCAGACGGTGCGCACCTGTGGCATCCACGGCATCGCCCTCACCAAGCTCGACGTGCTGGACGGGTTTACCGAACTGAAGGTATGCGTCGGCTACAGGGTTGACGGTAAGGAAATCGATTACCTGCCGGCGGAGAGCGGGGCGCAGGCGCGCGCCGAGCCCATCTACGAGACCATGGAAGGCTGGCAGGATTCCACCGCTGGCGCCCGCTCGTGGGCGGATCTGCCGGCGGAGGCGGTAAAGTATGTGCGACGGGTGGAGGAGCTCATCGGCTGTCCGGTGGCCGTGCTCTCCACCAGCCCGGAGCGCGATGATACCATTCTGGTCCACAATCCGTTTCAGGCCTGATCTTCGGGCGTGACGCGGATCCGGAGCATTTCACGCGGCGCGAACTGCGGTTCGCGTCCAGGAAATGCAGCATATAAATGCGATAGGGCGTCTTTCGTGACCTTGTGTCATGGCAAGCTGCCCTAACGGCTCAAGGCGAAGCGCACGTCTCTCATGGCTGACTACTACCCGTTGCTGGTCCGCGCGATTTCGAGCCTGCCCCAGAAGACCGGGGAGGGTCGGCGCGCGGTCTATGACCGGGCCCGCACGGCCCTCATGCGCCAGCTGCGCGGGGTGGACCCGCCTTTGCCCGAGGGCGAGATCACCCGCGAGCGCATGAGCCTCGAGGAGGCCATCCGCCGGGTCGAGGCCGACTACGCCCAGCAGGACAATTCAGCCGACACCGTCGAGGACGAGGCCGAAGCCGCCCCCGAGGACCGGGAGGAGGCGGAGCCGACTGCCGCGCCTGAGCCTCCCGCCCATGCGCCTGCCGCTCCGCCCACCGCCAGGGATCTGCTGCGCCCGCCGCCGGCCGCGCCGGCCGAACCGCACGCTCCCGCGCCCGAATCCAATGGCCGTGCCGAGCGCCGCCTGCCGCCCCGCCAGCGCAGCGAGGAGGAAGAGGACGACGCCGAGGCCGACAGCCGCCCGCCAGTGCGCGGTCGCGGCGAGGTGCGCAGCCGGGTCGCCGCCGCCAACGGCGCCCGCCACTCCACCAATGGGGAGGGCGGCCCCTCCTGGAAGAAATTCGCCCTGTGGCTGGCGCTCGCGTTGCTGGTGCTGGGCGGCATCGCCTTCGCGGTGGTGAATCGTGACATGTTCCTGGGCGGCTCCTCCGAGCAGCGCGCCGCCGCACCGGCCGCTTCCGGCTCCAGCGACCAGCCCAAGATTTCCGACCGGGTGGTGCGCGCCTCCGGCGATGCCGCCCGGCGCGCCCCGGCCGCCGCGCCCCGGGCCGGCGGCGGTCCCGCCCGCGCCGTGCTGCTGGAGGAGACCCCCGGCGGTGCCCAGCCGCAGGTGTTCGAGGGCACCGTGGTCTGGAAGACCGAGACCGTCAACGCCGGCCCCGGCCTTCCCCCTGACATCGGCCTGCGCGGTGACGTGGTTATCCCCGAGCGCAAGATCAACATGAGCTTCGTGCTCCGCCGCAACACCGACCAGACCCTGCCGGCCTCCCACACCATCGAGATCGGCTTCAAGCTGCCCGACGACTTCCCCTTCGGCGGCGTCTCCAATGTGGATGCGGTGCGCATGAAGCCGAACCAGCAGGCCCTCGGCACACCGCTGGCGGGCCTCGCGGTGCGGGTGAACCCCACCCTGTTCCTGGTCGGCCTGTCCGAGAAGCCTGCGGACCGCCAGCGCAACGTGACGCTGCTGCAGGCCTATCCGTGGCTGGATACGCTCATCACCTACACCAACAACAAGAAGGCGGTCCTGGCCTTCGAGAAGGGCCCCGCCGGCGAGCAGGCCTTCAACGATGCCTTCTCCGCCTGGGGCGAACTGCTCCAGCGCCCGCCGGCCCAGCCGGCCGCGCCGGCGACCCAGAACGGCGGCTGACGGGCTGAAACGCCCGCCATCGACGGGCGATCGCGCGCCATCGCAGCCCGGCTCGGCCGGACGTCCGGGACTGCCACTGGAATAACACTTCCGGCACGCCACCACCGGTTCACGTGGTGAGTTGGGCCCGCCGGTCAAGCCGGAGGGCGACGGTGGTGGGAATGGGCGGGCAGTGGCGGAAAAGACAATCCGGGCTGTGCCTTCACCCCTCGCGCCGGAGGCCCTTCAGCCGATAGAGCGCATCCAGCGCCTCGCGCGGGCTCAGGCTGTCGGGGTCGATGCCGTCGAGGGCGGAGAGCGTCGCCTCGGCCTTCGGGTCCGCTGATGCGGCGGCCGCAGGCTTCGGGCGCACCGCGAACAGGGGCAGATCATCGATGAGCTTCTGGGCCGGAGAGGCGCGCTCGGCCGCTTCCAGCTCCGCCAGCACCGCCTTGGCGCGGGTGATCACCGCCTCCGGCAGGCCGGCGAGCTTGGCCACCTGGATGCCGTAGGAACGATCCGCCGCCCCCGGCACCACCTCATGCAGGAAGATCACGTCGCCATGCCATTCGGTGACCTTCACCGTGGCGTTGGAGAGCCGCTTGCAGCGCTGGGACAGGGCGGTCAGTTCGTGGAAATGTGTGGCGAACAGCGCCCGGCAGCGGTTCACCTCGTGCAGGTGCTCAAGGCTCGCCCAGGCGATGGACATGCCGTCGAAGGTGGCGGTGCCGCGCCCGATCTCGTCGAGGATGACCAGGGAGCGGGCGGTGGCCTGGTTCAGGATGGCAGCGGTCTCCACCATCTCCACCATGAAGGTGGAACGCCCGCGGGCGAGGTCATCCGCCGCGCCCACGCGGGAGAACAGGCGGTCCACCACGCCAATGCGCGCGGACCGGGCGGGCACGAAGGCGCCGGCCTGCGCCAGCACGCAGATGAGCGCGTTCTGGCGCAGGAAGGTGGACTTGCCGGCCATGTTCGGCCCGGTGACCAGCACGATGCGCCCGTCCTCGAACCCCTCCGGCGGGGAGAGGTCGCAATCGTTGGGCACGAACGGCCCGCCCTCTTTGGCGAGGGCCTGCTCCACCACCGGATGGCGCCCGCCGGCGATGGCGAAGGCGACCCCCGGCTCCATGTGCGGGCGCACATGGTTCTCCACCGCCGCAAGCTCTGCAAAGCCCGCAGCCACATCGAGTTCCGCCAGCGCCTCCGCGGCGGCGCGGATGGTCTCGGTCTCGGCCACCACGGCGGCAGCCAGCCGGTCGAAGATGGCCTGCTCCAGCCCCAGCGCCCGCTCGCCGGCGCTGGCGATACGGCTCTCAAGATCGCCCAGCTCGACGGACGAGAAGCGCACCGCCCCCGCCATGGTCTGGCGGTGGACGAAAACGGCGTCGTGTGGCGCCTCGCGCAGGCGGTCGGCGTTCTGGGCGGAGACCTCGACGAAATAGCCGAGCACCGCATTGTGCCGGATCTTCAGGGCGCGCACGCCGGTCTCGTCCACGTAGCGCCGCTCCAGCGCCGCCACCACGCGCCGGCTCTCGTCGCGCAGGGCACGCGTCGCATCCAGCTCGGCGTCGCAGCCTTCGCGGATGAAGCCGCCGTCGCGACGGAGGGGCGGCAGGCTCTCGGCGAGCGCCGAGGCGAGGTCGAGCACCAGGGCATGGGGCACCCGCGCCAGCGCCGCCGCTGAGCGGGCAAGGTCCGCCGGTGGCGCGGCGGCGAACAGGCCGGCGATGGCGAGGGCACCGTCCAGCGCATCGCGCACGGCAGCAAGGTCGCGCGGGCCGCCGCGCTGGAGGGCGAGGCGGGTGACTGCTCGGGCCATGTCGGGGGCGCGGGAGAGCCGGGCGCGCAGCTCGCGCCGCAATTCCCCCTCCTCCACCAGATGGGCGACGCCGTCGTGCCGGGCACGGATGGCGGCAAGGTCCGTAAGCGGCTCGGCGATGCGGCGGGCGATGAGGCGCGCGCCGGCCGCCGTCACCGTGCGATCCACGGCGGCGAGCAGGGAGCCGCGCCGCTCGCCGGAGGTGGTGCGCACCAGCTCCAGATTGGCCCGCGTGCCGGCATCGATGGCCATGATGCCGCCTTCCGCTTCCTTCACCGGACGGGAGAGCAGCGGCTTGGCGCCCAGCTGGGTGCGATCCACATAGGCGACGATGGCCGCCGCCGCGATCAGCTCGGCGCGGGCGAAGGTGCCGAAGGCGTCGAGCGCCGCCACGCCGAAGAAATCGGCGAGGCGCTTTTCCGCCCCCGCTCCGTCGAAGGACTGGCGCGGCAGGGGCGTCACCGCCGGAAAGGCCCGCAGCAGCGCGCGCAGTTCGCCGTCGTCCAGCACCGCGTCGGAGACCAGGATCTCCGCCGGATCGAGGCGGGCGAGGTCGCCGGAGAGGTCGTCACGCGCGGTGGCGGTGACCCGGAAGCTGCCGGTGGACATATCGGTATAGGCCAGCGCGTAGGCGAAATCCTCCGGCCCCGATCCGGCCCGCACGCGGGCGAGCGCCGCCAGCACGTTCTCGCGCCGGGCATCCAGCAGCGCGTCCTCGGTGATCGTGCCGGGGGTGACGAGGCGGGTCACGTCCCGCCGCACCACGGATTTCGGTCCGCGCTTCTTCGCCTCCGCCGGGTCCTCCAGCTGCTCGCACACCGACACGCGGAAGCCCAGAGCGATGAGCTTGTGCAGATATTCCTCGGCGCGGTCGATGGGCACGCCGCACATGGGAATGTCCTCGCCCAGGTGCTTGCCGCGCTTGGTCAGCACGATGCCGAGCGCCTGCGAGGCGGCTTCCGCGTCGGCGAAGAACAGCTCGTAGAAATCGCCCATGCGGTAAAATAGCAGGCTGTCCGGATTGGCCGCCTTGATCTCCAGATACTGCGCCATCATGGGCGTGACACGCGCCTCCTCCGCCCGCGCGGGGGCGGGAGCGACGCTGGCGGGCTCGGGGGAGTCCTGCGGAAGGTCTGGGGTGGCGGTCCGGGCGCGGTCTGAGCTCATGAGCGCACGGTATCGAGCGGTCCGCGCCCTGTCAGCGCACGCGCGCCCGACATCGACAGGAAATGCGGGGATGGCGCCGCACAGGGCCGCGGGCGGAAACGTCCGGCTTCGATCCGAACGCGGGTGCTAAAGGACCGGACGGCGCGGGCCTCGCCTCACCCCCAAGGCCCGCGGCGCTGGCCACCCCCGGGGTCGACACCCCACGGGTTGCCGCCCGGCGGCCGCACCGCGGGAGCCGGGCCGGGCGCAAAGCCGCCGCCACCCATCTGCTGCGACAGGGCGCGCAGGGCGGCGATGCGGTTCTCCACCGCCGGATGGGTGGAGAAGAGATTGTCCATCCGCGCCCCCGACAGGGGATTGATGATGAACATATGGGCCGTGGCGGGGTTTGATTCCGCCTCATAATTGGGCACTTCGTGGGCCGCACCGGAGATCTTGGCCAGTGCCGAGGCCAGCGCCATGGGCCGGCCCAGGATCTCGGCACCGCCCCGGTCGGCCTCATATTCCCGCGAACGGGAGATGGCCATCTGCACCAGCATGGCGGCGAGCGGAGCCAGGATCACCATCAGGATGGTACCGATGGCGCCGAACGGGTTGTTATTGTTGCGGTTGCCGCCGCCGAACAGCAGGCCGAAGTTCGCCAGCATGGAGATGGCGCCGGCGATGGTGGCGGTCATGGTCATGGTGAGGGTGTCGTAGTGCTTGATGTGCGCCAATTCGTGCGCCATCACCCCCGCCACCTCCTCGGGGCTGAGGGACTGGAGCAGGCCGGTGGTGGCCGCCACTGCGGCATTCTGCGGGTTGCGGCCGGTGGCGAAGGCGTTGGGCTGCGGATTGTCCATGATGAACACGCGCGGCGGTGGCAAGTCGGCCCGGCGCGCCAGCTCATGCACCATGCGCACGAAGTCCGGCGCGGTGGTCTCGTCCACCTCGCGCGCGCCGTACATGCGCAGCACCATCTTGTCGGAATTCCAGTAGCTGAACAGGTTGGTGGCCGACGCCACCACGAACGCGATCATCATGCCGCCCCGCCCACCGATGGCGAAGCCCACCGCCATGAACAGGGCGGTGAGGCCGGCAAGCAGGATCGCCGTCTTCAGGTGATTCATCCCGTCCTCCCGACGCGTGAGCCGCGCCTCGACCTAAAGGATGGGAGGGCGGCCACACCGACGCAAGGGGAGGTCCGATAGAGAGGTCGGACGCCCGGATTTCGCGGGAGCCGTCCTGGACCGCCCCGCGGGACGCGCCGGCCGGGCGCGGGCTCAGATGTCGCGGGAAAGGCGGCTCGCGGGCACGCACTTCCAGCGGCCCACCTGCCACTGGGGATGCTCCTCGCTCCACTGGGCGATGGTGAACTGCGACGACATCATGCAGGCGGTGGGCGCGGCCACCTCCACCGAAACATTGATCCGCTCTTCCCGGCAGGTGGCCGGCGCGGTGATCAGGCACGCATAAAGCACGACGAACATGACGGTGACTTCCCCATTTGGCTGTGCTGGGTCTGCCGCCCTTCCGTTTTCCGTCCCACTGCCTCGCACCGGCAGTTTACCTCTGGCTCGCGGTATTATCGTGATCTACCGCCGGTCTTCTTATGAACTTCTCAGCATTCACTGCAAAGCAAATACGGTGCCAAGGACAGCTGCTTTGCAGCCAGACTCTCTTGGAACCCGGATCTTCTCACCGGGCGTGGCGAACGACCTCGGCTGCGGCTTCAAGCCACGCTCAGGGTCGGCACGTTTATCCAGCCAATCTTGCCATGAAAGCGGGGGGAAGCCCCAATAACGTCTTCTAACCGATCATGACCGCAGCAAAATCTGCGGATTTGCGCGTTTCGAGGGCAACAACGCTCTCGCTGCAGTGCCGCATGGTTTCCCCTTGCGGCCGGCTTGCTGGCGAAGGCGGGCTCGGCTAGTGTCCCGCCGCTATCTGGTGAACCGGTTCGGCACTCCTGCCGGGCGCTGACAACAAGGGTAGGCGGCATATGACCGCTTCCCGGAATGCCTTCGGGGCGGTCATCCCTGTTCGATCTACGAGGGAGGGCATAAGGTGGCTAAGATTAACAAGGTTCTGATCGGTGAAGCGCTTGTCGGCGACGGCAACGAGGTGGCTCACATCGATCTCATCATCGGGCCGCGCGGCAGCGCCGCCGAGACGGCGTTCTGCAACAGCCTCACCAACAACAAGGACGGCTTCACCTCGCTTCTCGCGGTGCTCGCCCCCAACATGCCCTGCAAGCCCAACACCCTGTTGTTCAACAAGGTGACCATCAAGGATGCGCGGCAGGCGGTGCAGATGTTCGGACCCGCGCAGCGCGGCGTCGCCAAGGCGGTGCAGGACGCGGTGGCCGAAGGCACCATCCCCGTGGACGAGGCCGACGACCTCTACATCTCCGTCGGCGTGTTCATCCACTGGGAAGCGGCGGATGACGCCAAGATCCAGCAGTACAACTACGAGGCGACCAAGCTCTCCATCGAGCGCGCCGTGGCGGGTTACCCCTCCGCCAAGGAAGCGACCGAGCAGCGCGATCTGGTGAAGCACCCCTTCGCGGCGGCCTAGAGCGGAAACCACCCTGGGCAGAGCGGCGACCTTCCGGCGATGCCGAAGGGTCTGCTTCAGCGGTTGGCCGCCCTATTTTTCAACAAGTAAGTCTGAAGCGACCGGTGGCATCCCCGCCGGTCGTTTCTTTTTGGGCACGGCTTGACCGATGGCCTGTGAGCGGAACCGCTCGGCATCGGTCAATGACCGGGGCCGACGATATCAAGGTTTCGCGTCGCGCCGGATGAAGGCGCCGAACGCGCGGGGGCCCTCACCCACCTCCACCGTCGCCACCACCTTCAGGGTCTGCACGTCGATGGTGGAGAGCGTGTTGTCGAACCAGTTGGCCACATAGACCTGCCGGCCATCGGCGCCGGCTGCGATACCTTCGGGATATTCGCCCACATGGACGAGGCCCCGCGGCTCCAGCGTCGCCACGTCGAACACGCTCACGGTGCCGGCATACTGGTTGGTGACGAAGGCAAGGCGTCCGGTCAGCGCCACCGCATAGGGCCGCGATCCCACCTTCACCGTGGCCACCACCGCGCGGGCGGCCACATCGATGACACTCACGTCGTCCGAGCCCACATTGGCCGTATAGGCGCGCGTTCCATCCGCCGAGAGGGTGATGCCGAACGGACGCTTGCCCACATGGATTACCGCCACCCGCTCCAGCCGCGCAGCGTCGATGACGGAGACGGTGTCGTCGTCGCGGTCGGCCGACAGCACGAAGGCACCGTCCGGCGTCACCGCGAGGCCGGAGGGGGAGGCGCCGGCAGGCGCGGTGCGGATCTCATCGGGCTTGTCGGGATCCACCACCAGCAGGCGCGCGCCGTACCAGTCGGCCACATAGACCGGACGTCCGGCCGGGGCTACCGCCACGCCGAGGGGACCGCCGGTGAGAGGGATGCGGGCGATGACCTTGCGCGCCGCCGTATCGATGACGCTGAGGGCCTTGCCCTCGGGACTGGTGATGAAGGCGCGCCGGCCGTCCTGCGAGACCGCCACGCCCGCCGGCTGGCCGGGCACGGGAATGCGGGCGACGAGACGCGCGGGCGCCCCGTCCGTGCCGCGCAGATCCACCACCGCCACCTCGTTGCCGGGCTGGTCGGTGACGAAGGCTTCCTCCGCCGCAGCGGAAGCGACAGAAGCGGCAGCACCCAGCAAGAGCGCGAGGGCGGCGACA
This sequence comes from Xanthobacter autotrophicus Py2, assembly GCA_000017645.1. Taxonomy (NCBI): domain Bacteria; kingdom Pseudomonadati; phylum Pseudomonadota; class Alphaproteobacteria; order Hyphomicrobiales; family Xanthobacteraceae; genus Xanthobacter; species Xanthobacter versatilis. Next base: position 30,480 of record CP000781.1, on the reverse strand, counting down.
GCCCCCCTCGCCTTCAGCCCCATCAGGAGCCCTTTTCCAGCTTGGCCTTCAGGGCGTCGAGGCCGCCGCGATAGACGCCGGTCACCGCGGCGATAGCGGCCTCGTCACTCAGCTCCGGCGGCGGATCGTTGTTGGGGTAGCCGCGATAGAAGGCGCCGCGCCACTCCACCTTGGAATGGGTAGCGTCGATGGGCGTGACGGTGATGGTGGAGGAATAATTGGTCACCGGCAGGACTTTCACGTCCACTTCCGCGATGCGGTAGGAATAGCTCTTCTGCTCAGGCTCGAACTTGTAAAGCACCTCGTCGATGGTGCCGCCGCCCTGCAGCGTGAGCTTGCGGGTCGCGTCGATGGCATTGCCGCCCTGTCCGGTGTTTGCGGTCACAGCCGGATGCCAGCTCATGTCCTGGAAATTGCCGATGGCGGCCCACACCTTCTCGGCGGGGGCGTTGATCTCGACGGTCTCCGTCACCTTCTTGCGGGTGGGGCCGTGCGCGTCGGCAGCGACGGGCAGGAGCGCAATGGAAAACGCCGCGGCGGCGGCAAGCAACAGCTTCATGAAACACGTTCCTCCGATGGTGCGGCCCGTTCCCCGGGCCGTAGTCTTGTGCAAATGCGCCGACGGCGAGCGGCGGTCCTATCTGGGGTCGAGCGGCGGCCGGTCCGGCGCAAGGATGCGATTCTTCATCAGGTAGCGCACCCCGCGCAGCCAGGATTCGTCAGTGTTGCCGCGGATGTCCACCTGTCCGCCGCGTACCAGCCTTTCTGTCCCGCCCACCTCCTTTACCCGGATCGTGAACGTGAGGATGAGATTGGAAAGCTTGCGCACCATGCCGAGCACCTCGAGCTGGGCGCCGGCGGCGCCGGCAATCTCCGCCTCGCAGCCGTTGCACTTGTAGAAGGGCCCGAGCTCGGCGATGCGGGCGGCCTCGCCCTGAAGGTCCACCGGCGCCATCTCGCCGGATTCGGCGATGAGCCGGGCCAGCTCCGCATTCACCAGCTTCAGGCGCGCCGCCTGCTCGGCCAGCACGTCGGGCCGGGTGTCGAGGGTATCATCGAAGAATTCAAAGCCGAACACGGCGGTGGGCACGCCCGCAGCCGCCGCCGGCCCGCAGGCGAGCACCCCCGCGAAGGCGCAAGAGATCGCCAACGCTACGGCAAGGCCCGCGCCGACACGCCGGGCGGTTTGAAGACCCTTGTAAGCACACCACATGGCGCCAACCTTTTCGGGGTGAGGGTGTCACAGCCGCACCGGGCGTGGCAAGCCGGGAACATCTTATTGTTTTCTTAGATCTATTCGGTTGCACCCCTCAGACGATGGTGTCTAGATCTTCGCCTCTTCGGACGTGGACGCCACGGACCCTGCTCAAGCGATGCTGATTTTGGCCCCATGCTGATCCGCGTTGTTCGCCCGCTGCTACCGACCGTGCTGCTCGCGGTGGCGGCTTTGTGCCCGGTGGCTGGCCTCGGTCTGGCGCAGGCGCAGCAGCCGCAAGCGGATGCCACGGCGCCAGCCGCGGCCAAGCCCGACGCCGAGGCGAAGCCGCTGGAGATCCGCATCGGACTCATCACCCGTGCCGTGCCGCCGCCCCCGCTCTACGACCTCCTGGCGGTGCCGGAAGACGAGGCCGTGGCTGGCGCGGAACTGGCCCTGAAGGACAACACCACCACCGGCCTCTTCACCGGCCAGAGCTTCGCCCTTGAGACCACCACGCTGGCCGAGGACGACGACCCCGCGGAGGCCGCCCGCGCCCTGGTGGCGAACGGCACCCGCCTCCTCATCGTCAACCTGCCCGGTGCCGAGTTGCTCAAGGTGGCCGATGCGGTGAAGGACAAGGGCGCCGTCCTGTTCAACGTGGGCGCCACCGACGATGCCCTGCGCGCCGAGGACTGCCGGGCCAACGTGTTCCACGTGGCGCCGAGCCGCGCCATGCTCACCGACGCGCTGGTGCAGTTCCTCGCCACCAAGCGCTGGACCAAGCTGTTCCTCATCACCGGCCCGCAGCCGGCGGACGCCCTCTATGCCGAGGCGCTGCGCCGCTCGGCGAAGAAGTTCGGGCTGAAGATCGTGGCCGACAAGCCCTGGACCTTCGGCCCGCTGGGGCGCGAGCGCTCCGACAGCATCACCCGTTCCGATGCTTTGGTGTTCAGCCGGGGCGTGGACGCGGACGTGATCGTGGTGGCGGACGAGGCCAACGATTTCGGCAATTACATTCCCTTCCGCACCTACGAGCCGCGCCTCGTGGTGGGCACGCAGGGCCTCACCGCCTCCACCTGGCACCCGGCGCAGGATGCCTGGGGCTCGGCGCAATTGCAGAGCCGCTTCCTGCGCTCGGCCTCCCGCACCATGCGGCCGGCGGACTACCAGGCCTGGGTCGCCGCGCGCATGATCGGCGAGGCGACCACACGCACCAAAAGCGCCGACCCCGCCACCCTTGCCGCATTCCTGCGCACGCCGGATTTCAGCCTCGCGGCCTTCAAGGGCGTGCCGGTGAGCATCCGGCCGTGGGACCAGCAATTGCGCCAGCCGCTGCTCATCGCGCAACCCCTCGACATCGTCTCGGTGGCGCCGGAAGACGGCTTCCTGCACCAGCGCACCCCCCTCGACACCCTCGGCACCGACGAGGGCGAATCCCGATGCCGCCTGAAATGACGCGGCCTGAAATGACAGCGCGCGAAAAGCGCCACCGTCCGGGAGGACACTTCATGACCCTTCTTCGTCCCCGCCGGCTTGCCGCGCTGCTGGCCGGCGCCGCCGCGCTGCTCGCCGCCGACGCCGCGTCCGCCTATACGGTCTATGTGTCCAACGAGAAGGGCAACACCATCAGCGTGATCGATTCCACCACGCTGGAGGTGAAGCAGACGGTGAAGGTGGGCCGGCGCCCACGCGGCATCACCATCAGCCCGGACGGCAAGGCGGTCTATGTCTGCGCCAGCGACGACCACGCGGTGCAGGTGATCGATCCCGCGACCCTCAAGATCCTGCGGAAGCTGAAGTCCGGTCCCGATCCGGAGCTGTTCGCGCTGCATCCCACCGGCAACCCGCTCTACATCGCCAACGAGGACGACAACCAGGTCACCGTGCTCGACGTGGAGGCCAACAAGGTGATCGCCCAGGTGCCGGTGGGCACCGAGCCGGAGGGCATGGCCGTGAGCCCGGACGGGAACACGCTGGTGGCCACCTCCGAAACCACCAACATGGCCCATTTCATCGACACCAAGACCAACAAGATCATCGGCAACGTGCTGGTGGACGCGCGCCCGCGCTTCGCCGAATTCTCCGCCGACGGCAAGCGCCTGTGGGTGTCGGCGGAAGTGGGCGGCACGGTCTCGGTGATCGACCCGCAGACCCGCCAGATCATCAGGAAGATCGATTTCAAGATCCCCGGCGTGTCCAAGGAATCCATCCAGCCCGTGGGCGTGCGCATCACTAGGGATGGCAAGCGCGCCTTCGTGGCGCTCGGTCCCGCCAACCGGGTGGCTGTGGTGAATGCCGAGACTTTCGAGGTGGAGAAATATCTCCTCGTGGGCCAGCGGGTATGGCAGCTCGCCTTCACCCCCGACGAGAAGCTGCTGTTCACCACCAACGGCAATTCCAACGACGTGTCCGTCATCGACGTGCCGGAGCTGAAGGTGGTGAAATCCATCAAGGTCGGCGGTGCCCCGTGGGGCGTTGTGGTCTCGCCCCAATAGGTGGCAGTCTTTCACGACGGCCTCAGCATGGACGCGGCCAACCGAATGGTCACCAGACAAACGATTCAAAGCCAACGTCATGGCCGGCCCTGTGCCGGCTATCCACGCGGATCGGCCGGGTGCGACCTCCCGAAGCGCAGTACTGGCGGCACGGCGTGGATGCCCGGCACAAGGCCGGGCATGACGGCCGGATTGGGGACGCGGACGCCGGCCGACGTTCAGGCGGTCATGTCTTCGCACTGCCCCGGAGAGGCGGCATGAACGATCAGGAAGCGCCGGCGCTGGAAATCCGCGCGGTCAGCCACGCCTTCGGCGCCCGGCGCGCCCTCGACGACGTGTCGCTGACCGTCCCGGCGGGGCGCTTCGTGGCGCTGCTCGGGCCCAATGGCGCGGGCAAGACCACCCTGTTCTCGCTGGCGACGCGGCTCTACAGCACGCGCGAAGGCGCGGTGCGCATCTTCGGCCGCGACCTCGCCTCCGCACCATCGGCGGCGCTGGCGGAGCTGGGGGTGGTGTTCCAGAACCGGACGCTGGACCTCGACCTCACCGTCAACCAGAATCTCGCCTACCACGGCGCCCTGCACGGCCTTTCCGGCCGGCCGCTGAAGGCGCGCATCTCGGCGCTGCTGCATCTGGTGGGCCTCGCCGACCGGCTGCACGAGAAGGTGCGCACCCTTTCTGGCGGGCAGGCGCGGCGGGTGGAGATCGCCCGCGCCCTCATCCATCGCCCGCGCCTGCTGCTGCTGGACGAGGCCACCGTGGGCCTCGACCTTTCTTCCCGCGCCGCCATCGTGGACATCGTGCGCCGGCTGGTGGCCGAGGATGGCCTCGCGGTGCTGTGGGCCACCCACATCTTCGACGAGGTACATCCGGAGGACGACATCTACGTGCTCGACAAGGGCCGCATCATCGCCCACGGCACCGCCGGCGAGGTGGCCGGCGGCCATCTCGCCCCCGCCCGCCCCGAGGCGGAACCTGTCCCCGAGGGCGGCACGGCCGCGCTGGAAGCCGCCTTCCGCGCCATGACGGCGGCCCGCGCCGGGGATGCGGCATGAGGACACCAGCATGACCGACACCGTGCTGCCGCCCCACGTCCTCGCCCCGCCCGTCGCCCGCCCGCTGGGCCTGGCCGGCCATGCGGTATGCCTTGGCGGCATCGTGAACCGCGAGCTGCTGCGCTTCGTGCAGCAGAAGGAGCGCTTCCTCTCCGCTCTGGTGCGGCCGCTGGTGTGGCTGTTCATCTTCGCAGCCGGCTTCCGCAGCGTTTTGGGCGTGTCCATCATCCCGCCCTACGACACCTATGTGCTGTACGAGGTCTATGTGACGCCCGGCCTCGCGGTGATGATCCAGCTGTTCAACGGCATGCAGTCCTCCCTCTCCATGGTCTACGACCGGGAGGTCGGCTCCATGCGGGTGCTGCTCACCAGCCCGTTCCCGCGCTGGTTCCTGCTCTTGTCGAAGCTGGTGGCGGGCGTGGTGGTGTCGCTGGCGCAGGTCTATGTGTTCCTCGCCATCGCCCGGCTGTGGGAGGTGGAGATGCCGCCCATCGGCTACCTCGCGGCGCTGCCCGCCTTCATCCTCACCGGGCTGATGCTGGGCTCCATCGGGCTGGTCATCTCCTCGCTGATCCGGCAGCTGGAGAATTTCGCCAGCGTGATGAACTTCGTCATCTTCCCCATGTTCTTCGCCTCCTCCGCCCTCTACCCCCTGTGGCGGGTGCGCGACGCGAGCGAGACGCTCTACATCGTCTGTATGGTCAATCCCTTCACCCATGCGGTGGAGCTGGTGCGCAACGCGCTCTACGGCGTGTTCGAGCCCACCTCCTTCGCCGTCGTGCTCGGCACCACCATCGTCTTCTTCGCCCTCGCCGTCGTCGCCTATGATCCCGGGCGCGGCATCATGGGGCGGCGTGGCGGTCCCAAAGGAGAAGCCGCGTGATACGCTCCGTTTCGCTCCCCCTCATCGCCGCCGGCCTGCTCCTGGCGGCATCCCTGCCGGCGCTGGCCCAGCCCAAGGCCGACCCGGACTGGCCATGCATGCAGCGCAAGGCGCCGGAGATCGATCTCGCCCAGGTGTGGAACGGGCCGGACCCCGCCACCGCCGGCAAATGGACCGACGACCAGGAGGCGGCCACCGTCGCCCAGAGGATCTCCTCCCGCCGCACCCCCATGGACGAGGTCGACGTGGTGCTCCAGCTCTTCGCGCGCGAGGCCGGCCCCGAGGCCAACACAAGGCTGCTGCGGGTGATGGCTGGAACCTACGAGATCATCAACACCGAGCGCAGCCGCATCATGCACGGCATCGAGCGCTATGCCCGCGGCCAGCAGCGCCTCGCCGACCGCATCCGCGAGGAGGGCGAGAAACTAAGCCAGGCGAAGGCCACCGCCGTCATGACCAACGTCCCCGCCGAGAGCGCGGAGACCAAGACCCTGGACGAGCAGCTGACGTGGGACGCCCGCATCTTCGACGAGCGGGCGCGCTCCCTCACCTATGTGTGCGAGATGCCGGTGCTGCTGGAGCAGCGGGCCTACGAGATCGGCCAGCGCATCGCCGCGCGCATGAAGGGCGGGTGAGGCGGTCCCTTCGCTCAAGCGCCGCGCGGGCTGAAAACTGGCCCCCGCTCAAGCGCCGCGCGGGCTTTAGCCCAGCCCCTTGATGTGCCCGATGAAGGGCAACTGGCGGAAGGCGTGGGCCACGTCCATGCCGTAGCCGACTACGAACACGTCGGGGCAGGTGAAGCCCACGAAGTCGGGGTCGATGTGCACCGCCCGCTTGCCGGGCTTCTCCAGCAGCACGCACACCAGTACCCGCCGCGCCCCGCGCGCCATCAGGAGGTCCTTGGCGAAGGCCAGGGTGCGGCCCGATTCGAGGATGTCGTCGATGAGCAGCACGTCGCGGTCGCGCACGTCGCTCTGCACGTCGCGCAGGATCTCCACCTGGCCGGAGGAAACCGTGGCCTCGCGATAGGAGGACACGTGCATGAACTCCACCTCGGGCTCAAGGCCGGAGCCGTGCAGCGCGCGCAGCAGGTCGGCGGCGAACATGAAGGAGCCCTTCAGCACCGCGACGGCGAGCAGGCGCTCCGGATTGGTGGCGGCGATCTCGACCGCGAGGGAGTGGTTGCGGGCGGCGATGCGGTTCTCGTCGTAGAGAACGGTGACGTTGGGCAGGGTCATGGTTCCTCATCGCAAGATGCGCGAGCATGGGCCTTATGGGACGGGGCGTCCACCCGGACGATGGCCGGGCACCCCGGGGAGGGCCGTCGCGGATGTATGCCGGCCGACACCGGAAAGCACTGGCAGCCCTCATCCACCCTCCTCCGCGCGCGGGTGCGAGGCGACGCCGGGATCACCGTCCGTCTCCCCGACACCCACAGTCCCGGCCGGTGGCGGGCCGGCGCGCTTCGTTTATGTTGGGGCCTTATGCATCACTGGCGATTCGCGGGAAGGAAGGGGCGTTGGTCCGGTTCGAGAATGTCGGCCTGAGATACGGGATGGGACAGGAAGTGCTGAAGGACGTGTCCTTCGGCATCCAGCCCAATTCGTTCCAGTTTCTCACCGGCCCCTCGGGCGCCGGCAAGACCACCCTCATGCGCCTGCTGTTCCTGTCGCTGAAGCCCACGCGCGGGCTCATCACCCTGTTCGGGCGGGATGTCTCCTCCCTCGATCCGGACGAGGTGGCGGTATTGCGCCGGCGCATCGGCATCGTGTTCCAGGATTTCCGCCTGCTGGACCACCTCACCACCTATGAGAACGTCTCGCTGCCCCTGCGCGTGCTGGGCAAGGAGGAGGCGAGCTACCGCGCCGAGGTGACCGAGCTTCTGGGCTGGGTCGGCCTCGGCGACCGCATGCATGTGCTGCCGCCCATCCTCTCGGGCGGCGAGAAGCAGCGGGCTGCCATCGCCCGCGCCCTCATCGGCCGACCGGAATTCCTGCTCGCCGACGAGCCCACGGGCAATGTGGACCCGACGCTGGCCCGCCGGCTGCTGCGCCTCTTCATCGAACTCAACAAGTCCGGCACGTCGGTGCTGCTGGCCACCCATGACATCGCGCTCATGGACCAGTACGACGCCCGCCGCCTCGTGATCGCCGACGGGCGCCTCTATGTCTACGAATGACACCGCCCCCGCCGGCAAGCCGCCGGTCGCCGCCGTGCCTGGCGATCCGGCGCGGGCCGCCAAATCCGCCCCCGCCAAGCCCCGGCCGGAAAAGGCGCGCCAGCCCACCTCCATCGTGCCCTCCGCCACCATTGCCGGGCGGGCGCTGGTGGCGGTGGTGGCCATCATGACATTCCTCGCCGCCATCACCATCGGCTCGGCGGTGGCGGTGCGCAGCACCGCGAGCCAGTGGCGCTCGGACGTGACGCGGGAAGTCACCATCCAGATCCGCGCCGGCGACAAGGCCTCGACCGACGCCCAGGTGCAGGCCGCCGCCGACATCGCCCGCAAGACCCCCGGCATCGCCGACGCCCACATCCTCACCGGCGAGGAAACCTCGCGCCTGCTGGAACCGTGGCTGGGCTCCGGCCTCGACCTCAACGACCTGCCGGTGCCCCGGGTAGTGGTGCTGCGCCTCGACGGCGCGGGCACCGCCGATCTCGCCCGGCTGAAGCGCACCCTCACCGACAAGATCCCCACCGCCTCCCTGGACGATCATCGCGGCTGGTCCCGGCGCCTCGTGGCGGTGACCGACGCGGTGATGCTCATCGGCGTGGTGATGCTGGCGCTGGTGGGGCTCGCCACCGTGCTCTCGGTGGTGTTCGCCACCCGCGCGGCGGTGGCCACCAACCGGGCGGTGGTGGAAGTGCTGCATTTCGTCGGCGCGCGGGACGGCTTCATCGCCGCCCAATTCCAGCGCCATTTCCTGAAGATCGGCACCCAGGGCGGGCTCATCGGCGGCCTTGGCGCCGCGGCGGTATTCGGCACCATCGCCGCTTTGCCCCAGCTCGGCCTCGGCGGCGATCCGGAATTGCCCACGGTGGTGAGCTGGCTGAATCCCGGCCTGTGGGGCTTCCTGGGCATCGCGGTGGCGGTGGCAGTGGTGGCGCTCGCAACCGCCCTGACCTCCCGCGTCACCGTTTACCGGACGTTGAGGACGATCCAATGAAATGTGCCCGGCGGAAGCGGGGCGGGCTGACCGGCTGCGGTCTTCCTCGCCTCCGCCGCATTCCACGGGCATTCTCCGTTTCATGACCATGTCCAACACCGGGCGCAGAGCGGTGCGGCAGAAGCAGTCCGCGACAGGCAGGACGGGCGCACGGGCTCAAACCCCGGCCCGCCCGCGCAGCCTTCTGCGCCGCCTCGTCGTGAGCCTGGTGCTGTTGACGGGCGTGGCCGGCGTCGCGGTTGCGGCGGGATTTTTGGCCTTCACCGCGCAGATCGCCGCCCGCGAGCCGGCGGCGGTGAAGCCGGCGGACGCCATCGTGGTACTCACCGGCGGACCATCGCGCATCGTTGATGCGGTGGGCCTTCTGGCCGACGGGCGGGGCCGGCGCCTGCTGATCACCGGCGTCAACCCCACCACCTCCATGGACGAGATGCGCCGCGCCCTGCCGGATGGCGAGCATCTGCTGGGCTGCTGCATCGATCTCGGACACAAGGCGCTGAACACCCGCGGCAACGCGCTGGAGGCGGCGGAATGGGCACGGGAGAAGCGCTTCCGCTCGCTCGTGGTGGTCACCTCCTCCTGGCACATGCCCCGGGCCATGATGGAGCTGGGCCGGGCTCTGCCGGACGTGGAGCTGGTGTCCTACCCCGTCGTCACCACCCGCACCCAGCCGGAAAGCTGGTGGAGCGATCCTGGCACCCTGAAGCTGCTGGTGAAGGAGTACCTGAAGTTCATCATGGCCACGGTGAAGATCCGCCCGGCGCAAGCGGTGGCAGGTGCCGGCGAATCCCCTCGCCCTGCGCAGCCTGCTCCCATCGCCCCCGCCACGCTCCGCGTCACGCCCACGCCCATTCCTGCCGCCAGCGCCGGCTTCCGCCCGGCGGAGGCGCGGCTTTCGCCCTGATTGCGGCGTTCCTCTCTTGAGTTTGGCCGCGGGATCGCCGATCAGGTGGCCGTGCCCTGCAAGATCCGTCGCCGGACATCCGCCGCCCGACCGGACGCAGGCTCAGATGAAACGGACCCAAGCGACTGGAGACCTTCGTGACCGGTGTCCTCACGGCCCTCCGCTCGCTGCTCTTCCAGGTCGCGTTCTACGGGATGACGACCTTCTATCTGATCGTCCTCCTGCCCCTGATACCCCTGCTCCCGCGCTGGCTCATGTGGAAGTACGGCGTCCTGCTGTGGGTCGCCACCAACCGGCTGCTGCTGCGCGTCATCACCGGCACGAAGGCCGAGTTCCGGGGGCTGGAGCACATCCCGAAGGGGCCGCTGCTGATCGCCGCCAAGCACCAGTCGGCGTGGGAGACCTTCGCGCTCTTGCCCCTGTTCTCCGATCCCGCCTTCATCCTGAAGCAGGAGCTGATGCGCATCCCCATCTTCGGCTGGATCGCGGCGAAGGTGCGCATGATCCCCATCGACCGCAAGGGCGGCTCGGCCGCGCTGAAGACCATGACGCGCCGCGCCCAGGCCGACATGGCCGAGGGCCGGCAGATCCTGATCTTCCCGGAGGGCACACGGCGGCCGCCCGGCGCCCCGCCGGACTACAAGTTCGGCGTCGCCTACCTCTATGCCACCCTGAACGTGCCGTGCCTGCCCGTCGCCCTCAATTCCGGGCTGTACTGGCCGCGCCGGGCCTTCATCCGGCGGCCGGGCACCATCCTGGTGGAGGTGCTGGAGCCGATCCCCCCGGGCCTTGGCCGCACCGCCTTCATGGCGCGCCTCGAACGGGACATCGAAACCGCCAGCAACCGCCTGCTCGCCGAGGGGCTGGATGACCTGGGTACGGCAGCTCCGGAGGACGTGCGGAGGCCCCCGGAAACCGGTCCCGATCCCCGTTTTCCACCGCCTGTGGAAAACTCTTGATCGAGGGGCCGATATCGTTCTAGTTTCGTTCTCATGAACGCAACTGATTCGCTCCTCGTCCCCCTTGTGGATGCCGGCAACCTCAACGGCTTGAAGCACGGCCTCGGCTCGCGCTACCGCTTTTGGCGCGACGAGAACGGCGTGCGTCATGTGTTCTCCGTCTACCCTGCCGACGCCGCACCCGACTATCCCGACGCCCTCGCGGTGGTCACCCGGCGCACGCCCGCCGGCGCCATCGCCATGTGGGCCGGCCCCGCGGGAGAGGCCGCGCGCAACGCCGCGCTGCGCACACGGGGAGATGAAATCCACATCCACGTCTTCGGCGAGGAGGGCGCGCCTACGCTGCGCCGCCTGATGGACCGCGGCACCGTCCTCTCCGCCCCCCGTTCCACCGGCCTGCCGCGCTGCCGCCACGACCGCCGCCACGCCGCCTGAGGGCGCGAGAGGCGATCTCGCATCTTTCCCGATCGTCAAGCCTGAACCCTCCCCCGCAAGCGGGAGAGGGGGCGACAATGTTTCGTCGGGCTGGAGGCTGAACCCGGCGCCGCTTCATCCCTCCGATGAAACCCGCCCTCAGGGCAGCGTGTCCTCTTCGTCCGCCTGCGGCAGGTCGGCCGGTGCGCCATGGCCACCGGCCAGATGGTGGACGATGAAGGCGAGCGCCGCGTCACGGATGCCCAGGCCCTCCAGCGCCTTCACGGTGGCCACCACATAATCCGTGTTCGGCCCCGACTTGCCGTGGGAACGCCGCACCAAGTGGAGTTGGTCCTGCAGCGTCAGGCCGCGGGCATATTGGGGATGGGCGCGGTTCACCAGATAGGCCACCGCCGGCGCCTCGCGGCCGGTGCCATCCAGCAGGCTGATGCGGCGCGTCACCTCGCGATAAACCCCGGAAATCTGCTCTCGCTCGGTGAGATAGGCGTGGGTCTGCGGCCAGTCCGCTGCGGCGACGCGATAGGCGATGCCCCGGCAGGAGCCGCCCAGATCAAGCCCAAGCACAAGGCCCGGCTGCTCCGGCGTGCCGCGATGGTGGAACGAATAGACGCACAGCGTGCGGTGTGCGCCGGTGAGCCGCGCCTCGCACCGCTCGGCGAAGGCAAAGCCGGGATTCCACATGAGCGAGCCATAGGCGAACACCCAGACATCGCCCCCATGGGGCGGCATTCCGCCCGCCGGTCCGCCGCCCTTGTCCGCCGACTGCTCGTCCACCATGGATGCGACCGTAGCTCCAGCTTCGGGTCAACGCGCCTTCATCTCGCGCCCGCCCGCGCCACGACGCGCTCGGGCGTTGACAGAAACGCCAGACCGTCGCCTAACAGCCGGCACTTGCCGCCGCAAGCATGCGCCTGGTCAGCCCCTCGGCGAGACTGACGCACACTTGCGCGACAAAACCCATACTGCCCGATACGTCGGGGCCTCTTCGCGCGGCGCTGACCCGCGCGGCAGGGCCTCGCGGCCGCCATCCCAGGGACGTTCATGACCGCAACCGACGCCCTTCCTCCCCGCCGCAAGCCTTGGCTCGTCATCGTTCCGGTCACGCTCATCGTGATCCTGGCGGTGATCTGGAGCGGCCTGTGGTTCTATGCGGCCAACCGCGCCCAGCGCGAGATCGATGCCTGGATCGGCCGGGAAGCCCGGCTCGGCCGCATCTGGGGCTGTGCCGACCGTAGCCTCGGCGGCTTCCCGTTCCGCTTCGAGCTGCGCTGCCAGAGCCCGACGCTGGAGACGCGGGGCGGCGACGCCATGCGCTTCACCGCGGTCTCGGCCCATGCGGTGGCGCAGGTGTGGGCGCCGAGCCACATCGTCGCCGAGTTCGCCGGCCCGGCACGGGTCGAGGACCTCAACACCGGCTCCGCCTATGGCGCCAACTGGTCGCTGCTGCAGATGAGCGGCGTCGGCGACCTGTCCGGGCGGCCGCAGCGCTTCTCCCTGCAGGCCCACGACATGCGCCTCGAGCAGCCGGGGGCGGCCGGGACCCCCGCCTCGCCCCTCGCCACGGCCCGCCTGTTCGAGTTTCACGCCCGCCTCGCCCCCGGCACCGACGGCAAGCCCGATGGGGTGGACTACGCGTCCGGCATGCTCGGCGGGGAGAGTGCGCTGCTCAATGCGCTGGGGGTCAACGGGCCGGTGGACATGACGCTCCAGGGCACCGTCTCCGCCTCGGCGGACCTGCGTCCCATGCCGATCGCGCAGCGGCTCAAGGCCTGGGCGGCGGCCGGCGGCACGGCAACGCTGGAGCGCTTCGCGGTGACCTCGCCCAAGCTCGCCATGACCTCCACCGGCGCCGTCTCGCTGGACCAGCAGGGTCGGCTGAACGGCAAGCTCGACCTGGGCTTTGCCGGCCTCAACGATCTGGTGAAGGGGCTCGACCGGGCCGGCGTGATCCCGCGCGAGGTGTCGCCCATCGTCAGCGCCCTCGCCATGGTCGGCAAGCAGGGCGACGTGGAGGGGCGCAAGGGCACCACCTTCGCGCTCAGCTTCGATACCGGCACGCTCAAGCTCGCCGGCTTCCCGGTGGGTATCGTGCCGCCCCTGTTCTGAATCCTCCGGCGGCTCAGAACACCCGCTCGCCGTCCACCAACACCTGACGCACCACGGGCGTCGTGTCCACGATGCGGAAGCGCAGCAGGTCAGCCCGCAGCCCCGCTTCGAGCCGGCCGCGATCGGCAAGCCCGGCCATCTGGGCCGGGTTGCGGGTGACCAGGGCCATGGCCCGCGGCAGCGGCAGGCCATCGGCCAGATGCAGCCGCGTCGCCGCCTGCAGCAGGCTTGCCGGTACGTAGTCGGAGGCGAGGGCGTCCACCAGCCCCTCCCCGGCCAGCACGCCCATGGCGACGCCGCCGGAATGGGAGCCGCCGCGCACCACGTTGGGCGCGCCGCCGATGGTGGCAAGCCCCGCCGCCCGCGCCGCGGCGGCGGCCTCCCGGGTGGTGGGAAACTCGCTCACCGTGCAGCCGGCCTCCTGGGCGAGCCGCACGTGATCGTCCGTGGTGTCGTCATGGCTGGCGCGCACGAGGCCAGTGGCGGCCAGCATCTCCACCAGCGGCGCGAAATTGCGCTCCACGTTGGAGCGGCCCCGCGCGGTGCGCTCGGCTATCTCCCGCTCGGCCTCCCCCGCATCCTTGCCGATGCCGAGGAGGAAGCCGCGCAGCACATCCACGTTGCGCCACTGCCGGGCGCCGGGGGTGTGATCCATGAGGGAGGCGAAGGCGAGGGTCGACCGCTCCAGCGCCGGCTCCACCAATCCCATGAGGTCGGGGTCCGTCATCTCGCAGCGCAGGTGGACGAGGTGGTGGGCGCGGAACAGGCCGGCGCCGTCCTCCACCGCGTCCAGCATCAGCTCGAACAGGTCGCGCCGCTCCACCTTGGCCTGGTCGAAGCCACCGGCGCAGATGGCGTCGAACACGGTGGTGATGCCGCTCGCCACCGTCTGGCCGTCATGGGCCAGCGCGGCGGCCCGCGCATCCGGCCAGAACACCTTGGGGCGCGGCACGAAATGGCCTTCCAGCGCGTCGGTGTGCAGGTCGACGATGCCGGGGGAGATGAAGTCGCCGGCGCAGTCCGTGGCCGAGGGCGCGTGGGCGCGGCCCGCATCCACGGCGACGATGATGCCGTCGCGGACGGTGAGGGTGCCGTCGATCACCTCGTCGTCGAGGATCAGGCGGGCGTTGGTGTAGACGGTTTCCATGGGGGCTCTGTACCGGAAAGGGGCATGCCTTGCACCGGACCGTGACGGTGCGGTGACGGCACGCCCCCGGAACGCCCCCGGAACGCCCCCTTGGGCTCAGGACGGCGGAGCGCCGGGCGGGATCACCTGGTAGAGCTGGAAGCGCTCGCCCTCATAGACGAGCTTCAGCCGGTCGCTGTCCGGGTTGGGGGCGCCGTGCTCGGTGAACAGCACGTAGACATAGTCGAAATTCTGCGGCCACAGGTCCCAGTAGCGCGGGCCGTCGACGGAGGGCTCCTCCTCGGTCACGAGCAACTGCTCGATCTGGGGCGGGGTGCCGTCCTCGGTGTCCACATGGTCGCGATAGGGCTGGTGCACGCGCAGGATCTGCTTGCCCTTCACCGCGAAGGCGGTGGTGACCAGCGACGACTTCTCGATCATGGCGAGGCAGGCGGCATGGACGAGGCCGAGGTCGCGCGGGTCGTTGCCGCCGTTGATGTCGGCATAGGCCACCAGGATGCGGGAGCCGGGCTTGATCTGCTCCACCGACTGGTGGAACGCACCTGTCCATTGGGACAGGCGGTTCCACACCACCTGCACTTCGCCGACACGGACCGCCAGCAGCAGGATCAGCACCACGGCGAAGCCGCGCCGGGCCAGGCGATGGCGCAGGTCCGCGCGCATGGCGGCGAGCACGAAGAAGGCGATGGCCACCGGCAGGCGCTGGTCCGCCATGTAGCTGGCGAACACCACGCGGGGCATGGCGAGATAGACCGCGCCCGCCACCAGGAGCAGCGGCAGCATCAGCGAATGGACGTGGAGCAGGCGGTGCCGCGCGGCCCAGATGCCCGCCCCCACCACCACCGCGGTCAACAGGACGGCCACATAGTCGAAATAGACGTTCACGACCATTTCGATGCCTTCGACCTTGCCCTGCGGCTCCCACACATTCTCGGTGCTGAGGCCCCAGGTGGGGCTGGCGATCAGCAGCGGGAGGATGGGCAGGAAGGGCAGGCCCGCCGCCACGAAGGTAGCGAGCCGCGGCCCCCAAGGCTGGCCGCGCCCCTGGCGCAGGCGGTCCAGCTCGAAAGCGAGGAGGCCGACGCCGTACACCCCGGCCGCGAACAGGTGGCAGAAGAACAGCACCACGACGAAGAGTGTGGAGATGGCGAACCGCCACGGCCACGGCCGTTCCCGCAGGAACGCCCAGGCCGCGAGCGCGAACAGCGCCAGCCCCATGCCGAAGTAATAATTCATCACGCCGATCAGGAAGATGGCGTTGTAGAGCAGCGGAAAGGCAATCAGCGGCAACGCCGACCACATGCCGAACAGCGCCCGGTTGAGCGTCAGCGTGCCGGCGGCGATGAGGGCGAAGCACATCAGCGTGTAGATCTCGCCGGCGGTATAGATGTCGGTGACCCGCTCGATGACCGGCACGATCAGGTCCATCATCACGTTCGGCAGGATGGACCACTTCAGATAGTAGAAGCGCGCGATGTCGGGGTCGTCCGGCAGCGCGGCGATGACGTGCATGCGGGCCAGGTGGTTCACATAGTCCGACAAAGGCGGCAGGGGGTGCGTCAGGATCGGCACCGCCACCAGCGCGAAACAGGCGACGAACAGCAGCGCGATCCAGCGTCCGCGCAAATCATGCGGCAGCCGCGGCGGCGCGGGATGTACAGGGTGGCCGAGGACGGGATGGCCCTGCGTGGCGGACGATGGCAACGCTGGGAAAGCGGACGAGGGGGTGGTCATCTGGGCCGTGCGATCTCTGGCGAATGGCTGGAGGGGGAGGCAGCAGCGTCCTGAAGGCAGGCCGCACCCGGCGCGCCGAGGGCTGTTGACCTGCCGAATGTGTTGGGCCGGTGGCCGCTTCTGATCACCTTTCCGCGACCGGTGGAAGACTGCCGCTGGGGAATATGCACAAAACATGAGCCCAGGCGCCACCCGCCGCCTTGCCCTTTCACGCTGCCGGGGAAACGGCTAGAACGGCGCCGCCCCGGCACCCGCCGGGCTCCCCCCAAGGATCATGAGCGAGCCCGTCATGAACGAGCCCCTTTCCACGCAGGTGTCGGAAGCCCAGCTGCAGGCAGAGGTCCTGGCCAAAGCGCTGCCCCACATGCAGCGCTACGACGACGCCATCGTCGTGGTGAAGTATGGCGGCCATGCCATCAGCGGCGAGGAGGGCGCGCGCACCTTCGCGCAGGACATCGTGCTGCTGGAGCAATCGGGTGTGAACCCGGTGGTGGTGCATGGCGGCGGCCCGCAGATCGGCGCCATGCTGGCCAAGCTCGGCATCAAGTCCGAATTCGCGGCCGGCCTGCGCATCACCGACAAGGCCACGGTGGAAATCGTCGAGATGGTGCTCGCCGGCTCCATCAACAAGCAGATTGTGGGCTTCATCAACGAGGCCGGCGGCAAGGCCATCGGCCTGTGCGGCAAGGACGGCAACATGGTCCGCGCCCGCAAGGCCAACCGCGTGGTGGTGGACAACGACCATGTGGTGGACCTCGGCTTCGTGGGCGAGCCGGACACGGTGGACACCACAGTGCTCGACCAGATCCTCGGCCGTGAGCTGATCCCGGTGCTCGCCCCGGTGGCGGCTGCGGTGGACGGCGGCACCTACAATGTGAATGCCGACACCTTCGCCGGCGCCATCGCCGGCGCGCTGGGGGCCAAGCGTTTCCTGCTGCTCACCGACGTGCCCGGCGTGCTGGACAAGAACAAGCAGCTGCTGCCCAAGCTCACCATCGCCGAGGTGCGGGCGCTGATCGCCGACGGCACCATTTCCGGCGGCATGATCCCGAAGGTGGAGACCTGCATCTATGCCCTGGAGGCGGGCGTGGAAGGCGTCGTCATCCTCGACGGCAAGGTGCCCCACGCGGTGCTGCTGGAACTGCTCACCGACCACGGCGCGGGCACGCTGATCACCCGCTGAAGCTGAGGTCCGCTTCCTCGGGCACGGTGTCAGAGCCGGGCCCGAGGGGGCGTTGCATGAGCACCGTATCGATCCACCGGCCGAACTTCAGGCCGGTGGCCGGCAGGATGCCGATGTCGGCGAAGCCGCAGGCGCGGTGCAGGCCGATGGAGCCGGCATTGGCGCTGTCGCCGATCACCGCCACCATCTGGCGGAAGCCCGCAGCCTCGCACGCCGCGATCAGCGCTTCCAAAAGCGCGCGGCCGACCCCGCGCCCCTGCGCCGCCGGTGCCACATAGATGGAATTCTCCACGGTGTGGCGATAGGCGATGCGCGGGCGGAAGGCGCCCACATAGGCATAGCCCAGCACCACCCCGCCCTCGTCCATCACCAGATACGGAAAGCCCGCCTCCACCAATGCGGCGTGGCGGCGCGTCATCTCGCTGACGCCGGGCGGCGCCAGCTCGAACGAGGCGGTGCCGGTGCGCACGGCCTCGTCATAGATGGCGGCGATGGCGGGGATGTCGGCGGGAGTGGCGGGACGGATCGGCATGCCCAGCTTTTACGGCAGGAGGGCCGGCGCTGAAAAGGGCGGTCGTGTGCCTGCCGGAAATGGAACGGCATCCCGCCGAGATGCTTGATCTCTGATCATCATACACGATATATCATGTTCGGAACGACGCCCACGGGCGCGCCCCGCCAGACGCAGGACAGGAATTCGGAGGGTCCAGATGAAGGTGTTCGGCGCGCCGCGGCGCTATGTGCAGGGCAAGGGGGCGCTGGATCATCTGGGTCCCGAGCTGGCGCGCCTCACCGACGCCGCTGCGCTGGTCATAGACCCCTTCATCGACGATCTGTTCGGCGCCCGCCTTCAGGCCTCGTGCAACGCGGCGGGGGTGAGCCTTGCCCGCCTGCGCTTCGGCGGGGAAAGCTCACCCGCGGAGATCGACCGCCTGCTTGCAGCGCTGGGCGACACCCCGCCCCCGCTGGTCGCGGCGGCGGGCGGCGGCAAGTGCATCGACGCGGGCAAGGCGCTCGCCAACCGCATCGGCGCGAAGGTGGCGACCATCCCCACCATTGCCTCCACCGACGCGCCCACCAGCCACAATTACGTGCTCTATGACGACGACCACCGCCTGCTCGCGGTGGAGAAGCTGCCGGCCAATCCGGACCTGGTGCTGGTGGATACCCAGGTGATCGCCGAGGCGCCGCGCCTTCTGTTCCTCGCCGGCATCGGCGATGCGGTGGTGAAGCTGTTCGAGGTGGAGCGCTGCGTGGCGGCGAAGGGCCGCAACGTGTTCGGCGCCGATCCCGCCTTCTCCGCCCTGATCCTCGCCCGCGGCTGCTACGACGTGCTGCGCCGCCACGCCCCGGCGGCGCTCGCCGCCGTGGACCGCAAGGCGGCCGACGACGCCCTTGACCTGGTGGTGGAAGCAACCGTGCTCATGAGCGGCCTCAGCTTCGAGAGCGGCGGCCTGTCCATCGCCCATTCCATGACGCGGGGCCTCTCCGCCGTGCCGAAATATGCCCGCGCGCTGCACGGGCTGGAGGTCGCCTACGGCGTGCTGGTGCAATTGGTGCTGGAGGGCCGTGACGCGGACTTCTTCGACGATCTCCTCGGCTTCTACGCCGCCATCGGCCTGCCCACGAGTCTTGTCGCCCTCGCCGGTGCGGCCCCCACGCCCGAGGAAGCGGCCACCATCGCCCGCCTCACCCTCTCGGCGCCCCACGCCCGGCATTTCCCCCGGGTGCTGGAAGAGGCGGAGGTGGTGCGCGCCATCCTCGCCATCGAGGAGGGGCGGTTCGCGGACGCGCTTGTGGAGGATGCAATGCAGGGGAGCAAATCCCCCAGCACCGCACCCGGGCTGGCCGTGTGATATAGGGTGTATCCGGGTCCTTTCAGAAGCGTGGATGCCATGGCCGAGTTGCGGCAGATCGAGAAGGAAAATCTATCGGCCCGCGTCTACGGCCGCATCCGCCGGGCGCTGATCGACGGGCAGTTCGAGCCCGGCGAGCGGCTGCGCATCTCCGCGCTCGCGGCCGATCTGGGCACCTCCATCACCCCGGTGCGCGAGGCCATCTTCCGCCTGGTGAGCGAGCAGGCGCTGGAGATGAAGGCCGCCACCGCCATTCATGTGCCGCTCTTGGACAGCGCCCGGCTGAAGGAGATCCAGCTCATCCGCATGGAGCTGGAGGGCGCCGCCTCCGCCCGCGCCGCCCAGCGCATCACCGACAAGCAGATCCGCCGGCTGGAGCAGATCCAGGACGAGTTCATCGAGGCCGCCGCCACCAACCCGAAGAAGGCGAGCCTGAAGAACCGCGACTTCCACTTCGCGCTGATCGAGATCGCCGAGCTGCCGCTGCTCGAATCCATCGTGGAGAATATGTGGACGCTGATGGGACCGCTGCTCAGCGTGTTCCACTCCACCTTGCCGCCGCGCCAGATCGCCGGCGAGGACCACCGCCACTATGACGTGCTGGAAGCGCTCCGGGCGCGCGATCCGGAGCGGGCGCAGCATGCCATCCAGCAGGACATCGCCTGGGGCCTCGTCATGGCCGACTGGCTGGACGAGCAGGCCAAGGCCCCGCCCGGCAAGCGCAAGCTCGCCTCCCTCACCGCCGAGTGAGGACGCAAACCGGAACCACCGTCATCCGTCTCGCACCCACCGTCATCCTCCGGCTCGACCGGAGGATCCATAGGGCGGCCGGGACGCGCTGCCGCCTTCACACAAACCGCACGCGGCGCGATGGGTGCCCCGGCCAAGCCAAGGCATGACGGCGGGAGGCGGCGGGCAAAACACCTCCCCACCCGCCCCTCACGCGATGCCGAAGCCACCATCCACGGGGATGATGGCCCCCGTCACATAGGCCGCCGCCGGGGACAGGAGGAAGCCCACCACCTGCGCCACGTCGGAAGGCTTGCCCCAGCGCTGCATGGGGATGCGCGCCATGATGGGTCCGGCCCGCTCGGGGTTCTGCAACGCGCCGGCGGACAGGCGGGTCTCGATCCAGCCCGGCGCCACCGCGTTCACCCGGATGCCCTCCGCCGCGAACCCCACCGCGTGGGAGCGGGTGAGCTGGAGGACGGCGCCCTTGCTCGCCGCATAGGCCGGGTTCCGCCCCGAGCCGAAATAGCTCCACATGGAGGCGGTGTTCACCACCGCCCCGCCCGCCGCGCCCAGCGCCGCGCGGAAGGCCAGCGTCGTGATGTTGGAGCCGTTGAGGTTCACGTCGATGACCTTGGCGAACCCCTCTGGCGTCAGTTCCCGGCCCTCGTGCAGGATGATGCCGGCGCAGTTCACCAGCGCCGACAGGCGCGGGAAGCCGGATGCGAAGGCCGCCACCGCCTTGGCGTCGGTGACATCCAGCTCGGCGAAACCGATAGCCGCCGGCAGGTCGTCATCCCGGTCGCGCCCGGCCACCACCACCCTATAGCCGTCCGCCAGCAGATGCTCGGCCACCGCGCGGCCGATCCCCGTGCCGCCGCCGGTGACGACGGCGACGCGCTCCAAAGCAGTCATGTGGATGTCTCCCGATGGGGCGGCGGGGCTCACAGCCCCAGATAGCTCGCCCTGAGATGATCGTTCGCGAGCAGGTCCGGCCCGGTGCCGGAGAGGGTCACGGCGCCGTTCTCCAGCACGTAGCCGTAGTCCGCCATCTCCAGCACCTGGAACACGTTCTGCTCGATGATGAGGATGGTGAGGTCGCGTTCGCGGATGCGGGCGATGCTCTCGAACAGGCGGTCCACCATGATGGGGGCAAGGCCCAGCGACGGCTCGTCCAGCGCCAGCACCCGCGGCAGGGCCATGAGCGCGCGGCCCACCGCCACCATCTGCTGCTGCCCGCCGGACAGGGTGGAGGCGTTGTAGGCCTGCCGCTCCTTGAGGATCGGGAAGAGGTCGAACACCTCCTCCAGCGTCTCTTGCCGCCGCGCCCGGGCGCGCGGGTTGGCGGCGCCCACCAGCAGGTTTTCGCGGATGGACATGTCGAGGAACAATTGCTTGCCCTCCGGCGACTGCACGAAGCCGCGCTCCACGATGCGGTGGGGCGCAAGGCCGGAGAGCACCTCGCCGCCGAGGCGGATCTCGCCCCGGCGCGGGCGGATGAGGCCGGAAATGGTGCGCAGGAGCGTGGACTTGCCGGCCCCGTTGGCGCCGATCAACGCCACGATGGAGCCGGGCTTGAGCGAAATGTCGATGCCGCGCAGCACATCCTGCTCGCCATAGCCCGACCACAGGTCCTTCACCTCGAGCGCAGGCACATCCCGAGCGAACGCCTTGGACGCGGACGCCCCAGCTGCAAGGTTATCAAGCGCGGGCATGGACATAGCGCTCTCCGAAATAGGCCTTCAGCACGTCGGGCTGGTTCACCACCTGCTGCGGCGGTCCGTCGGCGATGAGCTTGCCGTAGTCGAGCACGATGACCCGGTCCGACAGGCCCATGATCACCTTCATCACGTGCTCGACGATGAGGATGGAGACGCCGAGGTCGCGCACCCGGCGCACCAGCGCCACCATCTCCTGCGCCTCGGTGGGCGTGGCACCGGCCACCACCTCGTCCATCAGCAGCAGGCGCGGGCCGGTGGCGAGCGCCCGTCCAAGTTCCAGCTTGCGCCGGTCGAAGGCGGTGAGGTCCTCCGCATCCGTGCAGGCTTTGGCGGACAGGCCCAGAAAATCCACCACCTTCTCGGCCTCGGCGCGGGCTTCCGACTCGGAGGACGTGCGCACGAAGGCGCCCACCATCACGTTCTCCACCACCGAGAGCCCGCCGAACGGCTTCGAGAGCTGGAAGGTGCGGGCGATGCCGAGGCGGCAGATGTCCCACGGCTTCTCGCCCACGATGTCGCGGCCGCTGAAGCGGATGGCGCCGGTGTCGGTGCGCAGCGCCCCGGCGATCATGTTGAAGGCGGTGGTCTTGCCCGCGCCGTTGGGGCCGAGCAGGCCGAGGATCTCGCCCGGCTCCATGTGGAAGGAGAGCGGCGAGACCGCCTGCAGGCCGCCGAAGCGCTTGGAGATGCCGTCCACCTCGAGGATGCGGGTGCTCATCGTCCCTCGACCTCCTTGGGCGTCACCATGTGCGCCGGCGCTTTCGGGGCGGGTGTTTTAGGTGCAGGGGTCAGCCAGCGCTGGAGCGGGGCGATGATGCCTTTCGGGAAATACAGCACCGCCAGCATCAGCACGACGCCGTAGATGATGAGGTGCAGCCCCAGCACATGGCCGCCCAGCATGGCGCGCACCATCTCGCCCACCGGATGCAGCACCAAAGCGCCCAGCGTCGGGCCGAGCAGGGTGCCCTGCCCGCCCACGATAGTCATCACCGCCATGTCGATGGACAGGTCGATGCCCATGTTCCGCTCCGGATTGATGTAGCGGAACAGCTGCGCGTAATAGGCGCCGCCAAGGCCGGTGAGGAAGGCGGAGAGCGCCAGCGCGGTCAGGCAGTAGCGGGTGGGGTCGATGCCCAGCGCCTCGGCGCCGTCGCGGTTGCCGCGGATGGCTTTGAGGTAAAAGCCGAGCCGCGAGCGCTCCATGACATGGGTCGCCGCCATCACCCCCACCAGCATGGCGAGGATGATGAAGTAATAGGGCAGCTTGCCGTCGAACTGGAAAGCGAGAAAGCTGGTGCCTCCCACCGGCGGAACCGTGAGCCCCTGCGCGCCCTTCAGCGGGATGCCGAGGAACTCGTCGGTATTTTCCAGCCAGATGCGCATGATCTCGGCAAAGGCGATGCTGGTGAGGGTGAAGTAGGGCCCCTTCAGCCGGAAGGTGGCATAGCCCACCGGCACCGAGATGGCCGCCGCCAGCAGGCCGCCGAGGATCATGCCGATCCAGGGCGACAGGCCGAGCCCGGTGAACAGCAGCACGCTGGCATAGCCGGCGATGCCGGAGAAGGCGGCGTGGCCCAGCGAGACCTGCCCCACATAGCCGCAGACGAAGTTCCACGACGAGGCCATGTAGGCGAAATAGAGCACCATGGCCGCCGAATGGACCACATAGCTGTCGGCGACCACGAACGGCAGGATCAGCGCCGCCACGAACAGCGGCAGGCCGAGGATGAGGGTGAAGGAGGCGCGCATGGAGAACCCGTGCCTTCTCAAGCTCGGCCCATGAGGCCCGCAGGCCGCATGAGCAGGATCACGATGAACAGGCCGAAGGAGAAGATCGCCGCCGAGGTGGCGGTGACGAACTGGGCGGCCACGGATTCGAACACGCCGAGCAGCAGCCCGCCGAGGATCGAACCGGGGATGGAGCCGATGCCGCCCAGCACCACCACCAGGAACGACTTGATGCCGAACGACAGGCCGATGGTGGGGGTGATGGAGAAGAACGGCACCAGCAGCGCCCCGAACAGGCCGAGCACGGCGCAGCCGAGGCCGAAGGTGACGTTGTAGATCAGCGGCACGTTGATGCCGGACATGGCCGCCGCATCCCGGTTCTGCGCCGTGGCGCGGATGGCGCGGCCCATGTCCGAATGCTTGAGCCAGAACGACAGGGCGAAGGCCACGAGGATCGCGGCGGCAAAGCCGATGAGCCGGGCCATGTTGATGGGCAGGCCGGCGACGAAGATCGATTCATAGGTGATGTCGGTGGTCACCGAGCGCACGTCCGGGCCGAACGCCATGAGCACGCTGTTGTCCACCACCAGATAGACGCCGGCGGTGAGCAGCAGGGCGCTCGTGGGTTCCACCACCAGCGCCCGCTCGCGCCGGATGAGCGGGGAGATGACTACGCTCTGCACCACATAGCCGACGGCGAACAGGAACGGCACGGTGACAAGGATGCTGACATAGGGATGCACCCCAAGGCTCGCCCAAAGAAGATACGAGCAATACATGGCCAGCATCAGGAACGAGCCGTGCGCAAAATTGATGACGCGCATGACACCGAAGATGAGGCTCAGCCCGAGGGCGACGCCACCGTAGATTCCGCCGAGCAGAAGTCCGTTGATGACCGCAAAGGAAAGGGTCAGGGGATCCATGGGGTCACCTCCGTGGGGACGGCGCGCGGCACGCGGCGCCGTCCGGGATCGGGGACGGGGATATGGCAGGTGAAAAGGGCGCCGGCTTCCCGGCGCCAGCCAGAGTGCTGCGTGCTGCGTGCTGCGCGCTGCGCGCGCCTCAGCGGGCCGACCAGTCCGGCACCGGCCAAACCGGCTTGGTGTCGGGGGCGCGGTTGGCGGAGGGCCAGATGGTGCGGCGCTCGCCGCCGATGTTCTCGGAAATCACCCCATGGGCGAAGGTGTTCTGGCCCTGCTCATCGAACTTGATGCGCTGGTAGCCGACGATCAGCGGCATGCCGGAGGTGATGTCGGTGGCGGCGAGCGCGTCGCGGATCTTCTCCCGGTCGGCGGAGGCGGACCGCTCCAGCACGTCCTTGATGAGATAGATGTTGGAGATGCCCTGGGCGCCGTAGGAATTGATATCGTAGCCGGCCTGGGCCTTGAAGCGGGTGTTTGCATCCACCACGCGCGGGTCGGTGTCGGTCTTCAGGCGGTCGATCTGCCAGTCTTCCTGCACGAACAGATAGTCCACGGCCTTCTGCGGCACCGCCTTGTAGAAGGACGGATCTTCAGAGCCGCCGCCCACCGAGTGGATGCCGTAGGGAATGTTGATCTTGTTCTCGAAATACTGGCGGGTGAACAGCAGGTGGTCCGGCGTATAGGCCACCACGATGAGCGCCTCGGGCTTCGCCGCGCGGATCTTCAGCATCTGGGCGGTGAAGTCCACCTGGTTGGGCGGGAAGCTCTCGTCGAGGGAGATGGTGTAGCCGCGCTCCTTGGCGAACTTCTTGATGTTCGCGGCGTGCGAGCGGCCCCAGTCGGTGCCTTCGTAGAACAGGCCGATGCTTGAGGGACCCTTGCCGGTCTCCTTCTTCAGAAGATCGATGGCGTCGAGCTGCTCGCGCGCGTCGTAGGTGGCCTTGTTGTTGGGGCGGAACACGTATTTGAAGCCGCGCTCGGTGATCTCGTCCTTCACCGCGCCGGTGACGATCCACGGCGTTTTGTAGCGCTCGGCCACTTCCGAGGCCGGGAAGGTGACCGCGCTGTTGTAGGCGCCCACCAGCAGGGCGACGTTCTCGCGCTGGATCAGCCGCTCGGTCTCCGAGGCGCCGATATCGGGCTTGGACTGGCTGTCGGCGAAAATCAGCTTCAGCTTCGCCCCGCCGAGGGAGGCGATGCCGCCCGCCGCGTTGATCTGTTCGGCCGCCACCTGGGCGCCGAGCTTTGTCTGGTTGCCGATGGTGGCCGAACCGCCGGACAGCGGCAGCACGAAGCCCACCGTCACGTCCTGCGGATCGGCCTTCGCCGGTGCAAGACCGATGGCGGCCGCCGCCGCGAGCACCAGTGTGCCACCCAGAATCTGCCGGATCATCATCCCTCCCACGGGTCGTCTTATTAGTATGTATGATATATGATGTTTAGTGAGGAGGGAGTCAAGCGAGGTTGTTCGGGGGCCTCACATCGTGCCCCGACCCACTGCAGCGACAGCGCAGTGCATTTTCAGAAGAGGAGCCCGCGCCTTACGCCCGCCCGATCGTCCCCGGCGCCACCTCGAAGCGCTCGGCGCCGTCCAGCGCGGAGAAGGCGGTGGGGTCGGCGCCGGTCATCCAGGCCTGCGCGCCGAGGCGGGCCAGGGCCTCGAACAGGCCGGTGCGGCGCGCGGCGTCGAGATAGGCCACCACGTCGTCCAAAAGCAGGATGGGCGAGAAGCCCTGCATGGAGGCCACCAGCCGCGCATGGGACAAGGTGAGGCCGATGAGCAGGGATTTCTGCTCCCCCGTGGAGCAGCGCGCGGCGGGCAGTTGCTTCTCGCCATGGCTCACCGACAGATCGGTGAGGTGCGGCCCCTCCAGCGTGCGGCCCGCCGCCCGGTCGCGGGGGCGGTTGTCGCGCAGGAGGGCACGGTAACGGTCCTCCACCTCCAGCGCGGGATGGACGGCGATGAGCCGCTCCACCGCCCCATCCAGGGCCAGCTCCGCGAAGGGAAAGAGGGAAGCATCGTCGCGGTGGGCGGCGATCTCGGCGCCGAGCCGGGCCACCGTCTCCAGCCGCGCCGCCGCCACCGCCACGGCGAGTTCCGCCACCTCGTGCTCCACCGCATCGAGGAAGCGCGCCGAGCCGTTCTCCTCCAGAAGCCGGTTGCGCGAGCGCAGCGCCCGTTCCAGGCCGTTGACCCTTGTGCCGTGGGCGCCGTCCACCGCCAACACGAGGCGGTCGAGATAGCGCCGCCGGTCGCCGGGCGGCCCCAGGAACAGGCCATCCATCTCCGGCGTCAGCCAGAGCACTTTCAGATGGTCGAGGAAGGCGTTGGCGGAAGGCGCAGGCTCGCCGTCGATGCGGCAGCGCCGCACCCCGCCTTCCTGCACCGGATCGTAGCCCGTGCCAAGGCGGACCTCGCCCAGAGCGCCCTCCACGAGGGCCGAGACCGCCCAGGGTGGCTCGCCGGCGGCACCCGGCGCGCGATGGCCGATCTCGCCGAGCTGGGCACGCCGCAGCCCCCGGCCGGGAGAGAGGAAGGAGAGCGCTTCCAGAATATTGGTCTTGCCCGCGCCGTTCGGCCCGGTGAGCACCACCGGCCCGTCCTCAACGCTCACCTGCGCCGATGGATAGGATCGGAAGGCCGTGAGGGTGAGCTTGCGGATGGCGGCGTGGGGCATGGACCTGCGGGCCGGTCTTCAATCAGATGCGGCCGTTCCCGCAGGATACGCGACGGCGATCGACATATGCTTCCGCCTCACCCCAACGGCCCCGGTCTTCGACCGGCGCCGGAAGAGTATCGCCCAGCAGGCCGCCGCGCGGGCTGGACCAAGGGCCCGCGAGCGGCGCTCACCGGCCTTTGCGATCACACCCGCATGGGCATGAGGACGTAGAGCGCATCCGTCTTGGTGGAATCGCGCACCAGGGTGGGCGAGCCGGGGTCGGCCAGCTTCAGTTCAGCCGTGTCGCCTTCCAGCTGCGAGGTGATGTCCAGCAGGTAGCGGGAGTTGAAGCCGATATCGAGGGGCTCGGCGGTGTAGTCCACCTCCAGTTCCTCGGTGGCGCTGCCCGAATCGGGATTGGTGACGGAGAGTGTCATCTTGCCCTCGGCCAGCGACAGCTTCACCGCCCGCCCGCGCTCGCTGGACACTGTGGAGACGCGGTCCACCGCGGCGGCGAACTCGTCCTTGTCCACGATCAGGGTCTTGTCGTTGCCCTGGGGAATAACCCTTCCATAATCAGGGAAGGTGCCGTCGATGAGCTTGGAGGTGAGCACGATGGAGCCCACCTGCACCCGGATCTTGGTGGTGGAGAGCGAGACGGTAGCCTCCGCCTCCTTGTCCTCCAGCAGCTTTTGGATCTCGGCCACGGTCTTGCGCGGCACGATGACGCCGGGCAGGCCGGCCGCGCCCGCCGGCGCCTCCAGCTCGGCCTGGGCGAGGCGGTGGCCGTCGGTGGCCACCGCCCGCAGCATGGACTTGCCGCCGGCGCCCTCGGTGACGTGGAGATAGATGCCGTTCAGGTAATAGCGCGTCTCCTCGGTGGAGATGGCGAACTGGGTCTTGTCCACCAGGCGCCGGAAGTCCGCGCCCTTCACCTTGAAGGTATGGGAGAATTCGCCCGCCGCGAGGTCCGGGAAGTCGGCCTCGGGCAGGGTCTGCAGCGAGAACCGGGCGCGGGACGCCTTGACGGTGAGGGTGCCCCGCTCGCCGCCCGCCTCCAGTTGCACCTGCGCACCCTCGGGCAGTTTGCGCACGATGTCGTAGAGCACATGGGCGGGCACGGTGGTGGCCCCGGCCTGGCCGGTCTCGGCCGGAACGCTCTCCACCACCTCCAGGTCGAGGTCGGTGGCTTTCAGTTCCAGCCCGTTCTTGCCCGCCTTGATCAGCACGTTGGCGAGAATCGGAATGGTGTTGCGCCGCTCGACGACGCGGTGGACGTGGCTGAGCGATTTGAGAAGCTCGGCGCGCTCGACGGTGACCTTCATGGTCCTGGCCCGTTCACTCTTCGCTCTGGAGCCGGCCTCCCACGGGCGCCTACGTCCCGCCGGTGGGTCCGCCTCGTCGTTCGGGGACGGCGCCCGTTCCGCCCTCCCCCGCTGTCACGGGCAAGGTGGATCGCGCGCCAAGTGGCGATTGCGCGGAACGCGGGAAGCGTCGCGCAGGCACCCGCCGGGAGGACGGATGCCGGGCCGCAGACATTGCCGCCCAAGGCGCGCCAAGGCAAGGGCGGCTGGCTTATTTTTACCGCATGGCGCCGCCGCTGCCCCCGCGATCCACCGCAGCCCGCACCCGCGCGGCTGAAACGGCCGCTGGAACGCCCCGCTCCACTCGGCCGGCACAAACGAAAACGGCGCCGTCAGGCGCCGGATTCGCGGACCATGGGCCCGAAGCGTCGATGACGACCCGCTCAGGCCTCCAGCGCGAGGCGCTTCAGCACCTCGATTTCCTCGGCCAGTGCCCGGTCGGCGTTGACGAGGCCGTCGATCTTACGCACCGCGTGCAGCACGGTGGTGTGGTCACGACCGCCAAAGCGGCGGCCGATTTCCGGCAGCGAGCGCAGCGTGAGGGTCTTGGCCAGATACATGGCGATCTGGCGCGGCTTCACCACGGTGGCGGTGCGGCGCTGGGACAGCAGGTCCGCGCGCGACACATTATAATGCTTGGCCACCACGCGCAGGATGTCGTCCACCCGCACCCGCTTGGGATCGGTGGGGCGGATGAGGTCCTTGACCGCGTTTTCCGCCATCTCCAGCGTCACCGGCTCGCCGGTGAGCTGGTTGAAGGCCAGCAGCTTGTTCAGCGCGCCATCGAGGTCGCGCCCACTCTGGCCGACGCTGCGCGCCAGGAACTCCAGCACCGGCGCCGGCACCGCGAAGCCCGGATGCTGCTCGGTCAGGGTCTGGTAGCGGGCCTTGAGGATCTCGAGGCGCAGGTCCTCCTCCAGCGCGGCCAGTTCCACCACCAGGCCGCCGGCGAGGCGCGAGCGGACCCGCTCGTCGAGATGCTCCAGCTCGCCGGGCAGACAGTCCGCCGCCACCACCACCTGCCGCCCGCCGTCCAGCAGGGCGTTGAGGGTATGGCAGAATTCCTGCTGGAGATTGTTGCCCTTCAGGAACTGCAGGTCGTCGATCACCAGCGTGTCGATGGTGCGCAGGGCATCCTTGAAGGCAATGGCCGAATGGGTCTTCAGGGCGGCCACGAAGCCATACATGAAGCGCTCGGCGGTCAGGTAAGTGGTGCGCCGGCCGCCCACCGCGCCGGCGCGGGCGATGGCCTGCAACAGGTGCGTCTTGCCGAGGCCCACGGCCGCATGGAGATAGAGCGGGTTGAACACCGGCGCCGAGCCGGGGGCGCTCTCGGCCACCTGCTTGGCGGCGGCGAAAGCCAGCGAATTGGACTTGCCCACCACGAAGGTCTCGAAGGTCAGGCGCGCGTCGAGGGGGGAACCGGACGCTACGTCCCCTGCCACCGCGTCGGACAGGGCGGCCGCCGCGGCACGGGGCTCGACAGCCCGCGCATCAGAGCCGCGTCCATCGGCACCGCGGGCATCGGTGGAGCGCCCGTCGGAGATCCGGGCCGACTGCTGGCGGGTATCGCCGGAATGCATGTCGGTGCGCTCGGTCACCACCTCGCGCACCGTGTTCGCCTTCAGCGCCACGGGACGGGCGAACGCATTGCGCACGGCAAGGTCCACGCGCCGCTTGGCGCCGCTCTCCTCGGCCCAGATGTCGGCGATGCGGGGCAGATAATTCTCCTGGATCCACGACTTGAGGAAGCGCGTGGGGACGGAGAGCTGGACCGCGTCGGCGGTCAGCTTGTCGAGGTCCATACGGGCGAACCAGCTGGTGAACTTCTCCTCGCCGATCTCTTCACGCAGGCGCTGACGGACGCGCTCCCAAGGGGTGGTCGCGGTCGTCGCGCATTCCATTCCGGCGGTCTCCGCAAGGGCAGGCTGAAACGTGTTCGATCCGGCACGACGCGCGGCCGGCGCATGAGGTTTGAGCATCGAGCCCCGACCGCGTTCGACGCGGTTCCCTGGTTAGTGACGCAAAAGCCGTCCGCGCCCCTTCGGGCTGCGCGCACTTTTGCAAATTGAGAGCGGTGTTTTCAGGTACGTCCGCAGGACGCTGTTACGGCATCAGCGCAAAGTCATGCGCGATCCTTGCCGCGAGGAGGGGGCGAGGCACAGATGAACTCGAGGCCAGCACTCCCGACGATCGGAACGCAACGCAAGGCAGTCGGAAAGTGAGCCCTAAA